>DATKQE010000061.1:0-61827 GCA_035532935.1 Allostellaceae bacterium | reverse complement strand
AGCACGGGCTCAAGCTCCGCCCGATGGTGCTGCCCGACCGCTTCATCGACCACGACCAGCCCATGAAGCAATACGACGAGGCCCGCCTCAACGCCCGCCACATCGTCCAAACCGCCCTCGACGCCATCGGCCGCAGCGCCGAGCGCTCGGCCATCGCCTGAGCGGAAGCCGACCTTACTTGGTGGCGAGCGACCAGACGCCGTTCCAGCCTTCGTCGGGCGGATTGGAAGCAAGGCGCTCCAGGCGCTCGAGGAAGACGGTCGCGGGCGCGTCAGGGGCGCCATCGGCGAGGCAGTGGCCGAAGGCGGCCTTGGCATCATCCCATTTGCGGCGCCGATAGGCGGCAAGCCCGGCGATGAAGCTGTCGCGCCGTTCGAGCTGCGCCGCTGGAACCTGGCCCTTGCGGCCCAGCACCTCGAACACGCGCTGCGGCTCGGTCTTGCCGACGACGATGATCGAATCGATCTCCCGCAATTCGAGCGTGTTGCCCGCCATGCCCGCGGCCTGCTCGTTGATGAGGATGTGCGAGCCGTAGGTCTTGTTCGCGCCTTCGAGCCGCGAGGCGAGATTCACCGTGTCGCCCATGACCGTGTAGCTCTTGGCGACATCGGAGCCGATATCGCCGACCACCGCCTCGCCGGTGGCGATGCCGATGCGCACAGTGATCTCCGGCAGGCCGCGTTTGATGCCGAGCAGTTCCGGCAATTCCGCGCTGAGGCGGCTGACCGCATCGATCTGGTCGATGGCCGCGAGACAGGCCTGGCGCGCCTGGTCCTCGGCGCGGCAGAAGGGCGGGCCCCAGAACGCCATGACCGCATCGCCGATATATTTGTCGATGATGCCGCCGTGCTCGCGCACCGGCGCAGAAACCAGCGTGAGATAGCGGTTGATGACGTTGACGAGCGCGGTCGGGGTCAAGCCCTCGCTCAACGCGGTGAAGCCCTTCATGTCGCAGAACAGGATCGTCATCACGCGGCGCTCGCCCTCGGCGCGGTTGAGGTCGGGCCGATCGATCAGGCCCTGGACGATGCGCGGATCGACATATTTGCCGAAGGTAGCGCGGATGCGCTCCTTCGCCCGAAGCTCGCCCGCCATACGGTTGAAGGCGGCGGTGAGCCGGCCGATCTCGTCGCGCGAGGTGACGGGAAGAGTGAGGTCGAGACTGCCGCCCTCGATTGCGGCGGTGCCTTCGAGCAGCCGGCGCACCGGCCGCACCAGCCCGGCCGTGATGATGGCCGCCACCGCGAGACCGAGCGCGGCCGCGATCGCCAACAGCGCCGAGCTGATCGAGACGGTGCGTTCCTGATAGATCCGCGTCCCCTGCGCCGCGGCCTGCGCCAGCCGCTTCATCTCCGCTCGGGCGGCGTCGATCTTGTCGTTGAAGGCGTCGCGCGACTGGTCGAGTTGCGGCATGAGCGCAAGAAAGCGCTGGCGCTGGTTGCCGTCGATCGCGTCGACGACCTGCGGCAGGAGGCGGTGGTAGGCGGTTCGGTCGGCCTGCAGGAATTCGAGGCGCGTGTCCAGCCGCGCCAAAGCGATGTCGTCGTCGAAGCCGAGCGGGTTGACGATCTGCTCATTGATGAGGCGGCGCGCCTCGGCCAGCCCCGTGTCGAGAATCGCGCCCTGCCGCACGATCTCGGCCTTGATCGTGCCCGCGGATGCGCCGTCGGCTGCGGCTCCGCCGTCATAGGTCGTGAACAGGCGATGCAGCCACAGCGCCTGATCGCCGGCGGCGCCGTCGGCGTCGCTCAACGCGGCATAAGCCGGCATATAGTGGGAGGCGAGGATGCCGAGCTGGCCACTGACCACGTCGGTCATGTGGGCGGCCACGGCGGCTACCGTCGCCATGATCAACACGAGCCCGATCGCGATGCTGAAGATCTTCGCGCTGATGGTAACGCGCTGTAACATGGTCCCGGACCCCGATTCTGCCTCCGCTCTTATAGGTCGCAATGATAAATAATTGCTGGGCGCGCGGTCACGGCGGGAGAGCGAGGCATGAGCGGCAAGCGGCGGGTTGATGCGCTTCTGGTCGAGCGCGGCCTTGCCGACAGCCGCGCCCGGGCGCAGGCACTCGTTCTCGCCGGTGCGGTATGGAGCGGCGACCGCCGCCTCGACAAGCCCGGCGTCAGCATCGCCGCCGAGACGCCGCTCGAGCTGCGCGGGCGCGACCATCCCTGGGTGTCGCGCGGCGGCGTCAAGCTCGCCCATGCGCTCGACCATTTCGGCATCGATCCCGCCGGCGCGGTCGCCCTCGACATCGGCGCCTCGACGGGCGGCTTCACCGACGTGCTGCTGCGGCGCGGCGCGGCGCGCGTCTATGCCGTCGATGTCGGGCACGGGCAACTCGCCTGGAGCTTGCGCAACGACCCGCGCGTTGTCGTGCGCGAGCGCTGCAATGCCCGCTATTTGACGGCGCAGGACGTGCCCGAGCCGCCCGACCTCATCGTCTGCGATGCGAGCTTCATCGGCCTCGAGACGATCCTGCCGGCGGCGCTGGCGCTGGCCGCCCCATACGCGCGCCTCATCGCCCTGATCAAGCCGCAATTCGAAGTCGGCGCGCGCCGCGTCGGCAAGGGCGGCGTGGTCCGCGACCCGGCGCTCCATCGCGAGGTCTGCGAACGCATATCCGCTTGGCTCGACCGGCAGCCCGGCTGGCGCGTCGAAGGACTCACCGAAAGCCCGATCCGCGGCCCCGAGGGCAATGTCGAGTTCCTGATCCTGGCGCGGAAGAGCGCATGAGCGACGTCGTCCTCGTCGTCGCGAGCGTCGGCATTCGCGGCGATGGCATCGCGCACCATGACGGCGAGCGGGTTTTTCTGCCATTGACGGCGCCCGGCGACGTGGTGCGCGCGCGGCTCGGCGAACGGCGTCCCGACGGGCGTCGCGCCGAACTGCTCGAGCTTCTGGCGGCGGGCGCGCGGGCGGCGCCGCGCTGCCCGCATTTCGGTGCGTGCGGCGGCTGCGCGCTGCAGCATCTCGACGCGCGCGCCTATGCCGACGCCAAGACGGCGTTTCTCGCGGCGGCGCTGCGCCAGCATCGGGTCGAGGCCGATGCGGTCCTGCCGCTTCGCCTGCTTCCGCCGGGAACGCGCCGCCGTGCCCGGTTCGCCATTCGCCGCAAGCGGCCCGCGGTGTCGCCGGCCGAAATTGGCTTCCACGCGCGCGCGAGCCATGATGTCGTCGACATGCGCGCCTGCGCGGTGCTGCATCCGGCGCTCGTTGCGCTGCTCGATCCGCTGCGCGCGCTCGCGCCCGATCTGATGGCCCCGGGCGGCGCGGCCGCCGCAACCGCAACACGCGCCGAGAGCGGCATCGACCTTCTCATCGATCTCGCGGCGCCGCCGGCGCTGGCGGCGCTCGAGGCGATGGCGTCGTTCGCCCGGGAACAGGACTTGGCACGCCTCGCCTGGCGCACGCCCTCGCAAACGCCGGTGCCGGTGGCGCAGCATCGCCCGGCGCGCGTCGTCTTCGCCGGCGTTGCCGTCGATCTTCCCTACGATGCCTTCCTGCAGGCGAGCGCGGAGGCCGATCGCGAGCTTGCGGCCCTGGTGCTCGCCGCCGCCGGCACGCCGCGTCGCATCGCGGATCTCTTTGCCGGCATCGGCACCTTCGCCTTCGCGCTCGCCGGAGCGTCGAGGGTGCATGCGGTCGACGGCAATGCGGCGGCCATCGCCGCGCTGGCGGCCGCGGCGGCCCGGGCCGGTCTCGGCGACCGCGTCGCGTGCGCGCGCCGCGACCTGGAGCGACGGCCGCTCACGCCCGAGGAGCTCGCCGGTTTCGATGCGGCGGTATTCGATCCGCCGCGTGCCGGTGCGCGCGCACAGGCCCAGGCGCTTGCGGCTTCCACCGTGCCGCGGATCGTTGCGGTGTCATGCAATCCCGCCACGTTCGCGCGCGATGCCCGCACACTCATCGACGGCGGCTATCACCTTGCGACGGTACAGCCGATCGACAGTTTCGTCTGGTCGCCGCATCTCGAACTGGTCGCGCGCTTCGACCGTGCCGCCGCGCCGCGCTAATGCAGTTCGACCGGCGCCATGACCAGCGCGCCGGGGTGCGCGGTGAGCTGTTCGAATTGTGCCACCAGCGGCGCCAGCATTGAAACGGCACGCGCCATCACGGCATCGTCGCGGCCGGCATCGGGGCGCCGCCCCGTCAGGCGCGCGATAACGCGGCTTGCGACGCTCTCGGGCGGGGGAAAGAGCTTGACCGTCACGTCGCTCGTCGCCGGGATCCCCGCCTCTTGCTTCGCCAGCGCGAGCGCGGTCGCGTAGCCGCCGAGCGCATCGACGAGCCCGTGCGCCTTGGCGTCCTCGCCCGACCAGATGCGGCCCTTGGCGATGCTCTCGACCGTGGCGGCGTCGAGCTTGCGGCCTTGCGCCACCCGCTCCTTGAAGCCGGCATAGACGTCGTCGAGAAAGGTCTCGAAGCGCTGATAGCCCGCGGGCGTGAAATCCTCGAAGGCGCTGGACAGCCCTGCGTCGGCGCCGACCTGGACGGCGCTGACGGCGGCGCCGATCTTGTCGGCCAGGCCGGTCAGCACCACCTTGCCGGCGACGACGCCGATCGAACCGGTGAGGGTCGCCGGCTCGGCCACGATCTTGTCGGCGGCGGCGGCGATGTAATAGCCGCCCGAGCCCGCTACGTCGCCCATGCTGACGATCACCTTCTTGCCCGCCGCCTTGGCGCGGACGGTCTCGCGCCAGATCGATTCCGACGCTACCGCCGAACCGCCGGGGCTGTCGATGCGGAACAGGATCGCGCGCACGGCGGGATCGCGCTCCGCCATGCGGAAGGCGTGGATCACATCGTCGGCGCCAAGCGCGCTCGAGCTTGCGAGCGGGCTGTCCTCG
This sequence comes from Allostellaceae bacterium, assembly GCA_035532935.1. Taxonomy (GTDB): domain Bacteria; phylum Pseudomonadota; class Alphaproteobacteria; order ATCC43930; family CGMCC-115725; genus DATJLY01. Next base: position 56,971 of record DATKQE010000061.1, on the reverse strand, counting down.
CTGCGCCCGCGGGCGATGAGGCCGGAGGCGTAGATGAGCGCGATCGTCGGTCCGCTCTTGTGCGGGCGTCCGACCGCCGCAAGATAGCGCATCAACGGCAGCGGACGCCGCTTGCCGCCGGGCCCGACGCCAAGCGATTTCAGGGCATCGTCGCTGTAGCCGATATGGTCGATGAGATGGGCGGCGAGCGCTTCGTGCGCGAGCAGCGGCCCCTTGTCGACGAGCGTGCGCACCGTCGCCGGGTCGAGCTTGCGGTCGGCGGCGATCCCGCTCACGATCTGGCCATAGACCGAATCGAGCAGCGCCTGGATCTGCGCGCGGTCGGGCGCCGTCATCGCCTTTTCCATGAGCGGATCGGCGGCCGATTTGTATTCCTCGCGACGGTCGAAACGCGGCAGGATGCCGAGTTTGTCGAGCGTGCCGCGGAAGAACGGCTCCTCGGCCCTGAGCCCGACCAGTCCGACGAGCCCCATCGGCTGCAGCCAGATCGTGTCGAAGGCGGCGGCGACATAATAGCTGCGCGTTCCCGGCGCGAATTCGCCGATGCTGTCGGCATAGGCGACGGCGCGCTTGCCTTTGGCGCGGAAGGCGATGATCGCGTCGCGCAGTTCCTGCGCCTCGGCCAGCCCCATTTCGCCGTCGCCGACCCGGGCGATGAGGCCTTTCACGCGCGGATCGTCGCCCGCCCGCTCGATCGCGTCGAGCACGTCGCGCAGCGGCGGCCGGCCGGGAAACAGCACTTGCGACAGCGCGCTGGTCGGCGGCGCGTCGGGAAAGCCGCTGCCAATGTCGAGTGACAGTATGGTGTTGTCGCCGATGCTCGGGCCGTGCGTGCGGGCCCAGACAAAGAGGCCGGCGGTGGCCAGCACCAACACCACGACGAGGATGCCGATCGTCGCGAAGAACCGCATGAGAAAACGCCGCATCGCCGCCTCGCTTAGCCGCACTGCGCGCGGTGGCGCAGCAGGTGATCGGCGAGCACCACCGCCATCATCGCCTCGCCCACCGGCACGGCGCGAATCCCGACGCAGGGATCGTGCCGGCCGGTCGTGCGCAGCTCGATTTCGTTGCCGTCGAGATCGACGCTGCGCCGCGGCGTCGCGATCGAGCTGGTCGGCTTCACCGCGAAGCGCACGACGATGTCCTGGCCGGTGGCGATGCCACCCAGGATGCCGCCCGCATTGTTGGACAGGAACGCCACCGCGCCGTCCTGCATGCGCATCTCGTCGGCATTGTCCTCGCCCGACAGCGACGCTGCGGCGAAGCCCGCGCCGATCTCGACGCCTTTCACCGCGTTGATGCCCATCATGGCGCCGGCGAGGTCGGCGTCGAGCTTGCCATAGATCGGCTCGCCGAGCCCCGCCGGTACGCCCGAGGCCACGACCTCGATCACCGCGCCGGTCGAGGAGCCGGCCTTGCGCACCGAATCGAGGAATCCTTCCCAGAGCTGCGCCGTCTGGCGATCGGGGCAGAAGAACGGGTTGTCGTCGATCGCGTCCCAATCCCAGCTGCCGCGGTCGATCCGGTGCGGTCCCATCTGGACGAGGGCGCCGCGAATGACGACCTCGGGGCCGAGAACCTGGCGCGCGACCGCGCCCGCGGCGACGCGCGCGGCGGTCTCGCGGGCCGAGGCGCGTCCGCCGCCGCGGTGGTCGCGAATGCCGTATTTCTTCCAGTAGGTGTAGTCGGCATGGCCGGGGCGAAAGCCGTTGCGCAGCGCGTCGTAATCCTTGGACCGAGCGTCCTCGTTCTCGATGAACAGCATGATCGGCGTGCCGGTGGTCCGGCCCTCGAACACGCCCGAGAGAATCTTCACGCGGTCGCTCTCGCGGCGCTGCGTCGTGAAGCGCGACTGTCCCGGCCGGCGCCGGTCGAGCCAAGGCTGAATGTCGGATTCGGCGAGCGCCAGGCGCGGCGGCACGCCGTCGACGACGCATCCGATCGCGGGCCCGTGACTCTCCCCCCAGGTCGTGAAACGGAAGATCTCTCCGAAGCTGTTTCCCGCCACGGCGCCTCGCTAGACGACGGAGATGTCTGGCGCGTCCGCCCGCTTCATCCCGACCACGTGATAGCCGCAATCGACATGATGGACCTCGCCGGTGACGCCCGCACTCAAATCGCTGAGCAGATAGAGACCCGCGCTGCCCACCTCCTCGATGGCAACGTTGCGCTGAAGCGGCGCGTTGTACTGGTTCCACTTGAGGATATAGCGGAAGTCGCCGATGCCCGAGGCGGCCAGCGTCTTGATCGGCCCCGCCGAGATGGCGTTGACGCGGATGTTGCCGGCGCCGAGATCGACGGCGAGATAGCGCACGCTCGCCTCGAGCGCGGCCTTGACCACGCCCATGACGTTATAATGCGGCATCACCCGCTCGGCGCCGAGATAGCTCAGCGTCAGAAGGCTGCCGCCCCGGTCCATCAGCTTCTCGGCGCGGCGGCAGAGATCGGTGAACGAAAAGCACGAGATCTCCATGCTGCGCAGGAAATTGGCGCGTGAGGTCTCGACGTAGCGCCCCTTCAGTTCGTTGGAGTCGGAAAACGCGATGGCGTGCACGAGGAAGTCGAGCCGCCCCCACCGTTCCGCCAGCGCCGCGAACATGGCGTCGACGCTGGCCTCGTCGGAGACGTCGCAATCCATGACGATGCTGCTGCCGAGGCTTTCGGCGAGCGGCCGGACGCGCTTGGCGAAAACCTCGCCCTGATGCGTGAAGGCGAGTTCGGCCCCGTGCTCGGCGACGGCCTTGGCAATGCCCCAGGCGATCGAGCGTTCATTGGCGACGCCCATGATGAGGCCCCGTTTGCCGATCATGAGCGGCTTCGCATCGATCATCCGTGGAAAGCTCCCCATGAGTGGCACATGCGACCGCCGGCATCCTACACGATGGGGCAGGGGGGCGGAAAGCGCATCTCTGAGGATGGGACGGGCCCCACGCCCTCACACTGTATCGAGCTTGCCCCGGACGTTGTAGCCGTGGCGCTGCGTCCAGCGCTCGACGAAGCGCGCAAGCTCGGGCTCCGGCGGGTCGGGCAGCATCACGGTGAGCCTGACATACTGGTCGCCGCTCGCCCCGCCAGCGACGATCCCCTTGCCGCGAAGACGGAGCAGCGATCCGCTGTTCGAGCCGGCCGGCACCTTGAGCGCGACAGCGCCATGAATCGTCGGGACGGTGATGGTGGCACCGAGCATGGCTTCCGCCAGCGTGACCGGAACCTCGACATGGATGTCGCGATCGTGGCGCGAGAATACGGGATGCGGCTCGACCGCGATCTCGAGATAGCAATCGCCCGCACGCGCGTCATGCAGACGGAGCCGCTGCCCGCTCTCGATCCCCGGCGGGATCATCACTTCCACCGCCCGCCCGTCCGGCAGCGCGACCTGCCGGCGGCCGCCGCGCGCGGCCTCGAGAAACGTAAGCGGCAGGCTCTGGGCGGCGGTCTCGACCGGTTGGGCGCCCGAATGCGGCGCGGCACCACGGCGGCCGCGGCGCCAAAACTCCTGCAACACCTCCTCGATCGAGAAGCCGTCGGCGGATTGGCGGTGTGCGCGTGCGCCCGAGGCGTGGAACCCGGAGCGGCGCTCCCGTCCTGCCGCATCGATCTCCCCGCGGTCGAAGCGGCGCCGTTGCACCGGGTCGGAGAGCAGCTCGTAGGCCGCGCTGAGTTCGCGGAATTGCTGCTCGACGGCACGGTTGCCGGGATTGAGGTCGGGGTGCAGGCGCTTCGCCAAGCGGCGAAAGGCACGCTTCACCTCCGCGTCCGACGCGCCGGGCGGCACGCCGAGCACGGCGTAGGGATCTGTCATCGGGCCGACCCTTTCTGCGTCATATTTTGCCCGCCTCGGCACGCACGCCGCAATGGCCGATGTGAAAAATCGGCCAGGCCGGATTAAGGTGGAACGTCAAGGCTCGCGTCCCCATTTGGGACCGGAAGGGGAATGGGTCGTGGAAACGGATGCCTACGCCGAGCCGTTCACGGTTTTCGCACGCTGGTTCGCCGAGGCGCAGGCGGCCGAAGCGCTGGCCGAGGCGGCGGGTCTTGCCACCGCTGGCACCGACGGCGCGCCCGCGCTGCGCATGGTGCTGGTGAAGGCGCTCGACCCGCGCGGATTCGTCTTCTACACCAACATCGACAGCCCCAAGGGTCGCGATCTTGCCCAGAATCCGCATGCGGCGCTGTGCTTCCACTGGAAATCGCTGCAGCGTCAGGTGCGGATCGAAGGGCCGGTCGCGCCGGCGGACGCGGCCGAAGCGGATGCCTATTTCGCCAGCCGTGCGCGCGAGAGCCAGATTGGCGCCTGGGCCTCGCGGCAATCGCGCCCGCTGACGGACCGGGCCGAGCTCGAGCATCTGGTCGAGGCGACCGCCCGGCGCTTTTCCGGTGCGGTGCCGCGGCCACCGAACTGGTCGGGCTATCGCCTCATACCGCACACCATCGAATTCTGGGAGGAACGGCCGTCCCGCCTTCATGACCGCATCGCCTATCGCCGCTTCGGCGACGGCTGGCGCTGCGAGAGGCTGTTCCCATGACGGCGGCGGCGCCGGTCGCGCGCTTGCCGCCGGAGCAGGCAGGGGCGCTGATGCGGCGCGCGACCGCGGCCTCGGTCGCCGTTGGCGGCACGATGGTCGCGGCGACCTTTCTCGCCTGGCTCGCCAGCGGCTCGGTCAGCCTGCTCTCGAGCCTGCTCGATTCGCTCCTCGATGCGGCCGCCGCGCTGGTCAATCTCTGGGCCGTGCGCCATGCGTTCGCGCCGGCCGATCGCGAGCATCGCTTCGGCCACGGCAAGGCCGAGCCGCTCGCGAGTCTCGGCCAGGCCGCCTTCATCGCGGGCTCGGCGCTGTTCCTGCTGTTCGAGGCGCTGCAGCGTCTGTTGCGCCCGGTCGAGGTGACGAATATCGATCTCGGCGTTGCCGTCATGGTGCTGGGCATCGTGACCGCGGTTGCGCTGGTGAGCTACGAGCGCCATGTCGTGCGGCGCACCGGTTCGCTCATCATCGGCGCCGACGCGCTCCACTACCGCGCCCATCTCGTGGTCAACGCCAGCGTCATCGTCTCGCTGCTGCTGACGCGCGGGCCGGGCTGGCGCACTGCCGATCCGATATGCGGCGCGGCGATCGGGATATGGATCGTCTTCGGCGCGTGGCAGATGGCGCGGCAATCGGTGACGCAGCTCATGGACCGTGAGCTGCCGGATGCCGAACGCGCGCAGATCCGCAACATTGCGCTGAGCGACCCGGCAGTGCGCGCGGTGCACGACCTGCGCACGCGGGCCGCCGGTCCCAACGCCTTCATCCAGATTCACCTCGAGATGGACGGCGCGATGACGCTGGCCGAGGCGCATCGCATTTCGGACGACGTCGAGGCCAAGCTCCGCGCCGCCTTCCCTTACGCGGACGTGCTGATCCACCAGGATCCCGAGGGCGTCGAGGAGCCACGCGCGAGCTTCGGGACGGAGGCGTGAGGTGCTGCCGTGTGCCTCGGGCCTGCGCCCGCGGCCGCAAGAGACTGGCGCCGGAGGCCGCATCTCCCCTAGAATCGCATCATGACGGCGGGGCCCAAGACACTCCTTCTCACCGGCGCGAGCCGCGGCATCGGGCATGCGACGGTACGCCGCTTCAGCGCGGCCGGCTGGCGGGTGATCACTGCCTCGCGCGAGGACGTGCCGGCCGAGTGCAAGCGCGATCCCAATTGGACCCATCACGTGCCGGCCGATCTGGGCGACGCCGCCGAGGTCGAGCGCTTCGTCGCCGAGGTGGCGACACTCATCGGCGCCGGGGCGCTCGATGCGCTCGTCAACAATGCCGGCATGTCGCCCAAGACGCCGTTTCACGAGCGGCTCGGCTGCCTCAACGGCGCCTTGGACGAGTGGCGCACCGTGTTCCAGCTCAATTTCTTCACCCCGCTGATGCTGGCGCGCGGCCTCGCGGCGCCGCTCGCGCGCGGCAAGGGGGCGATCGTCAACGTCACCTCGATCGCGGGGCACGTGGTGCATCCCTTCGCCGGCTCGGCTTACGCCACGTCGAAGGCGGCGCTGGCGGCGCTGACGCGCGAGATGGCGGTCGAGTTCGCGCAGCTCGGCGTGCGCGTCAACGCAGTGGCGCCCGGCGAGATCGAGACCGCGATGCTGTCGCCCGAGACCGAGGTGCTGATCCCGCGCATTCCGCTGCACCGCCTCGGCACGCCCGACGATGTGGCAGCGGCGATCTTCTATCTCTGCAACGCCGATTCGGCCTATGTCACCGGGACCGAGATCTTCGTCACCGGCGGCCAGCACCTCTATTGAGCCGGCTCGGCACCGAGCAGCGCGAGCCGCGATTCGAGCGCAGCAATATCGTGGTCGAGCCAGGCGAGAAACGCCCCGGGCGCAGCGCCGCCGTGGTGGCGCCGCAGATCCTTGAGCCGCGCCAGTTCGCTCGCGATCGAATCGCCGATGAGCGCGATCTGCGACCGCCGCTCGGCCATGGACAGATGGTGCAGGAACCTGAGCTTCAATAGCAGCGCGAGCCGGTTGTAGTCGCCGAGCGGCGCGCGCAGTCGGGCCTGGAGCAGCGCGGCAAGCGCCACGCGACCCTCCACCGTGATCTCGAGCAGCGCATTGTCGGCCATGCTCGTGCCCTCGGCCGCCGCGACGAGTCCCTCATAGCGCAGCAACTCGAGCGGCGCGCCCATCAGGTCGAGTGACGGCCCGGCGACGCAACTGGTGAAGTGGCGGATTTCCGCGGCAAGATCGCCATAACGCCGCGGCGCCTCGGCGAGCAGGCCGAGCGCGGCGAGCCGGATCGCCTCGGTCGGTATCAGCGAGTTGTCGCGGAACATCGCGCCTCGTCAGGCGACGCGGCGGATCGGCAGCCGCGACCACACGTCGAGCAGGGACGCCACCAGCCGCTCGATATCGGCGTCGCTGTGCTGCGGCGTCGGCGTGAAGCGCAGCCGCTCGGCCCCGCGCGGCACGGTCGGGTAGTTGATCGGCTGGACGTAGATGCCGTGCCGCTCCATCAACTCGTCGGACGCCTCCTTGCACAGCCGCGCGTCGCCGACGAGCACCGGAACGATATGGCTCGGGCTCGCCATCACCGGCAGGTCGGCCTCGCGCAGCCGGCGCTTCAAGAGGGCGGCGCGTTCCTGGTGCCGCCGCCGCAACGCGTCCGCGCCCTTGACGTGGCGGATGCTGGCGATGGCGCCGGCGGCGATGGCCGGCGGCAGCGAGGTGGTGAAGATGAAGCCGGGCGCATGGCTGCGCACGAAATCGACGAGCGCGGTCGAGGCGGCGATGTAGCCGCCGACCACGCCGAACGCCTTGGCGAGCGTGCCCTGGATGATGTCGACGCGCCCCATGACGCCGTCGCGCTCGGCGATGCCGGCACCGCGTTGCCCGTAGAGCCCGACCGCATGGACCTCGTCGAGATAGGTGAGCGCGCCGTGCCGCGCGGCCACGTCGCACAGCGCGCCGATGGGGGCGATGTCGCCGTCCATCGAATAGACCGATTCGAAGGCGACGAGCTTCGCCCGCGACGGATCGGCCGCGGCAAGTCGGCGCTCGAGGTCGGCAGGATCGTTGTGACGGAAAATCTGCTTCTCGGTGCGGCCGTGACGGATGCCCTCGATCATCGAGTTGTGGTTGAGGGCATCGGAAAAGACGATGCAGCCCGGCAACTGGCTCGCCAGCGTCGACAGCGCGGCGTCGTTGGCGACATAGCCCGAGGTGAACACCAGCGCTGCCGGCTTGGCATGGAGATCGGCAAGCTCGCGCTCGAGCAGCACGTGATAATGCGTCGTGCCCGAGATGTTGCGCGTGCCGCCGGCGCCGGCGCCGGCGCCATCAAGGGCCGCGTGCATCGCCGCGATCACCTCGGGATGCTGACCCATGCCGAGATAGTCGTTCGAGCACCACACCGTGATCTCGCCGCCCTTGCGGTGGTCGCGCGCGCGCGGAAACGCTCCCGCGCGCCGCTCCAGGTCGGCGAACACGCGATACCGGCCCTCAGCCTTGAGCGCATCGAGCCGGTTCTTGAAAAATCCTTCGTAATCCATTGACTTAGCCTGTCGATCCCCAATCACGGCGAGAGTATAGACCGAATCCGCGCGGCCGGTCAGGTGCGTGCTGCGGCGTCTTGCCGCGCCAGCGCTGCGGTCGCGGCGGCAAGGCCCGTGCCGAAGCGGCGCAGCAGTTCCTCGATCTCGGCGGCGGTAATGACGAGCGGCGGGCAGAACGCGATCGTGTCGCCCATGGCGCGCAGGATGAGGCCCTGCTCCTGGCATTGCGCCTGCACCAGCGCGCCCACGCCGGGGGCGGCGGCAAACGGCGCTTTGGTCGCCTTGTCGCGCACCAGTTCGATCCCGCCGATGAGGCCGACGCCGCGCACCTCGCCGACCAGGGGATGATCGGCGAAGCGGCGCAGGCCCTGCTGCAGCACCGGCGCGACCGCCGTGACGTGGCCGAGAATCTGCCGCTCCTCGTAGATCGCCAGCGCCTCGAGCGCGACGGCGCAGCACACCGGATGGGCCGAATAGGTGAAGCCGTGCGCGAAGATCCCGCGCGTCTCGCTTGCCGCGACGAGCGCGCGATAGATCGGTTCGGATATGACCGTCGCCGAGATCGGCAGATAGGCCGAGGACAGGGCCTTCGCCACCGTCAGGATGTCGGGCGCGAGGCCGTAGGTCTCGCTGCCGAACATGCACCCGGTCCGGCCGAAGCCGCAGATCACCTCGTCGGCGATGAGCAGCACGTCGTGCTTCTTCAGCACCTTTTGGATCTTGGCGAAATAGGTTGCCGGCGGAACGATCACGCCGCCCGCGCCCATCACCGGCTCGGCGATGAAGGCGGCCACGGTTTCGGGATCCTCGCACTGGATCTGGTCGTCGAGGCTGGCCGCGAGCCGGTCGGCGAATGCCTCCTCGCTCTCGCCGGTGCGGGCGTAGCGATAGTGATGCGGGCAATCGGCGTGCCGCACCGGCCCGATCGGCAGGTCGAAGTCGCGGTGATTGGCCGCGAGGCCGGTGAGGCTCGCCGCCGCCACGGTGACGCCGTGATAGCCGCGCTGGCGGGCGATGATCTTTTTCTTGCGGTGCCGGCCCAGCAGGTTGTTGTAGTACCAGACCAGCTTCACCGCGGTGTCGTTCGCCTCGGAGCCCGAGTTGTTGAAGAACACCTTTGAAAGGCCGGGCGGCATCAGTGCGATGAGGCGTTCGGCGAGCGCGCCGGCAAGATCATGCGTCTTCTGATTGAAGCCGTGATAGAAGGCGAGCCGGCGCATCTGCCGAGTCGCCGCCTCGACCAACCGCTCCTCGCCCCATCCCAGCGCCGTGCACCACAGCCCGGACATCCCCTCGATATATTCCTTGCCGGACTCGTCATAGACGTGGATGCCCTTGCCGGACGCGATGATGAGCGAACCCTCGCTTTCCTGGCGCTGCAGATTCGTATATGGGTGAAGGTGGTAGGCGATGTCGCGGCTCGCGGCCGAGTTGGCTCGGGCCATGGCGTGTCCCTCAACGATCATCGGCGGGTGCGGCCACTATGCCTCGCGGAGGCGACGAATGAAACCACCGCGCGATTCGACCCATGACAGGCAGCGGCGCGACGATGTAGTTCTAGAACTCATCCCCTTCGCCTCCGTGAAGGTGCCCGTGACCACCGAGAACCCGCCGCTGAGCTGTCTCAAATGCGCGAGCTTCTGCTGCAAGCTCGCCGGCTATGTCGAGGTCCGGCGGTCGGACATCCGGCGCCTGGCCAAGCATCTCGGCCTCACCGTGACCGAATTCGAGGCGAAGCACGTCGTCGAAGTAACGCGCAAGGGCGAGAAGCTCATCAAGTCCGGCTACGACACCTGTCAGTTCCTCGATGCGAACCGGCGCTGCACGGTCTATTCGGCACGCCCGCGCGATTGCCGGGAATATGTCTGCTGGGATCAGCACGACAACACTGTCTACGGCTTCGCCAAGTTCTACCAGCACAGCATCGGTCGCCAGCAGCGCGACGAGGCAAAGGAGCGGGCCGAGGCCGAGGAGGAGCGCGCCCGGGCACGCGCGCGCAAACGGCGGAAGCGGAAGCCGGCGCCACCTTGAGTGGGTCTGCGACAATCTGCCGCGGTTCGGTCAGTTAACCCCTTGGCGGCGACGGGATAGCTCAATCCCGTCCTCTGCCTGACCGAGCCTTTTCAACAGCATTATCCCCAGGATTGGACAATGCGTGCGGGAATCCGGTGGAGCGCTCCCGCCCGGTCCCCGATGCTGCAAAAAAAAATTCCCGACAGTGAGCATGGGATGGCCATTGCATTGAGCGAAGAGGGCGGCATGCCGCTCGAGATCGACATGGACCGCGTCGTGGCCGATGCCGAGTACCGCCGTCGGGTGATCCGCCGGCTGCGGCACGAGCGGCGCTTGGCCGAAGCGGTGCGGACGCGCAGCGCCGACGCTTTCGATCTCGCCATGAGCGAGGAGGATTGACCGTCGCCGCCGTGCCTTTATCCTGCCGCCGCGTGCCGCGGGAGGCGGGGCCATGGCGGTCATCAATCGCATTGCCGATTTCCATACCGATATGATGCCGTGGCGCCGCGGCGCTCCGATTCTGCGCGAGCGGCCGGTCTGAGGCGCCGCGCGCATGCAAATCGAGATTATCTGTACCGGGGACGAAGTCCTCACCGGCAAGATCGTCAACACCAATTTCAGCACGATCAGCCAGAAGCTCGAGGATGTCGGGCTCGCCGTGCGCTGGGGCACGGTGGTGGGCGACGACCGCGAGACGCTGCTGGAGGCGTTCACCCGCGCCGGCGCGCGCGCCGATGCGGTCATCGTCAATGGCGGGCTCGGCCCCACCGTCGATGATCTCTCGCAGGAGATCGCGGCACGCGCCGCGGGCGTCGATCTCGTGCTGAGCGAGGAATGGCTCGTGCGCATGGAAGCGCTGTTCCGCCGCCGCAGCCGCATCATGCCTCCCAACAACCGCAAACAGGCGATGCTGCCCCAGGGCGCGGAGATCCTCGACAATCCGGTCGGCACCGCCTGCGGCTTCGCGCTCGACATCGGCCGTGCGCGCTTCCTCTTCACCCCGGGCGTGCCGCGCGAACTCCACCGCATGTTGGACGAGCAGATCATCCCGCGGCTTTTGGCCAAGAGCGGCGCGCCGGGCGTCATCCATCTGAAGCGCTTCCATTCTTACGGACTCGGCGAATCCCATGTCGACGCGCTGCTCGCCGGCATCGAGCAACTGGTGCCCGACGGCAGCGTGAAGCTGGGCTTCCGCGCCCATTACCCGCAGCTCGAGACCAAGCTTACGGTGCGCGGCGCCGACCGCGCCGAGGTCGAGCGCAAGCTCGCGCCGGTTCAGGCCGAGCTGCGCCGCCGGCTCGGCAATTTCATCCTTGCCGAGGACGACGAGACGCTCGAAGGCAACGTGCTGCGCGCGCTGGTGCGGGGCGGCTTCACGCTGGCGGTCGCCGAAACCGTCACAGCGGGACAGATCGCCTCCCGCATCGCCCATTTGCCCGGCGCAGAGGCGGTATTCCGCCGCGGCGTCATCGCCCGCGACCTCGCCCAGCTCGGCGCCGCCGTGGGGATCGAGCCGGGCGCGATCACGGCCGAGACGGCCGCTTCGATCGCCCAGGCGGCGCGGCGCACGGCCGCTTCCTCGCATGCTCTCGCTGTGCTCGTCGCGCTCGACGAGGGCGCCGACCGGATCGAGTTCGGCGGCACGATCGACATCGCCATCGCCGCGCCCGCGGCGCTCGCCATGCGCCGCGCGCGCATCGTCGGCGGCCGCGACTGGGTGCGGCTCGGCGCGGTCGAGATGGGGCTCGACTGCCTGCGCCGGCATCTTCTCGGCTTGCCGGTCGACGAGCGGATCGATTTCGAGAAGACTTGAGCGCGCTTACCGCCGCGGCGCGCGCGGGTCGATAGCCTCCTGCAAGCCGTCGCCGAGGAAGTTGCAGGCGACCACCGTGACCAGGATGAAGAGGCCGGGATAAAGCGCGAGCAGCGGCGCCAGCGCGATCGTCTCCTGCGCGTCGGTGAGCATGTTGCCCCAACTCGCCATCGGCGGCGCGATGCCGAGCCCCAAGAAACTCAGCACCGATTCGAGCAGGATGATCTCGCCGACCGACAGCGATGTGGCGACGATGATCGGCGCGGCGAGATTGGGCAGGATGTGCACCAGCATGATCCGGAGCGGCCGGGCCCCCAGCGCATGGGCGGCGCGGACGAATTCCTGCGCTTTGAGGCTGAAGCTCGCGCCGCGCACGAGCCGCGCCACGGTAGTCCAGCCAACCAGCGCCACCAGCGCGATGATGCGATAGAGGCTTACCGCCTCGGACCGCGCGAGCCAGCCCAGTCCGAGCTTGTCGAGATCGACCGCCGCCAGCACGATCAGCAGCGGCAACAGCGGCAGCGCGATCACACCATCGGTCACGCGCATCAGCACCGCATCGACCTGGCCGCCGCAATATCCCGCGACGAGCCCGATGGCGGTGCCGAGCCCCGCAGCGGCGATCGCTGCCACCATCCCCACCAGCAGCGACACGCGCCCGCCCTCGCCGAGCCGCAGCAGCAGATCGCGGCCGAGCGCATCGGTGCCGAGCGGATGGGCGAGCGACGGCCCCGCCAGGCGATGGCGCAGATCGACCATCGCCCCGTGCGGCCCGATCACGACCGGCGCCAGCACGACGAACCCCGCCAGCGCCAGCAGCACCAGCGCCGGCAGCAGCAGCCGGCGCCGCCGCCACGCACCCACGCCGATCGCGACCGCGCTCATCGATAGCTGATCCGCGGATCGGCCGCGGCATAGGCGATGTCGGCGGCGAGATTGGCGAGGAGCGTCGTCGCCGTCGCCAGCATCAGCCCGGCCAGCGCCAGGTTGAAATCGTTCCCCATCACCGCGTCGTAGATGAGCTTGCCCATGCCGGGATAGGCGAACATGGTCTCGGTCACGAGCGCGCCCGAGAACAGCGAGCCGAACGACAGCGCGACCACGGTGATCACCGGGATGAGCGCGTTGCGCAGCGCATGCGCCAACAGCACGCGCATCTCCCCCGCCCCCTTGGCGCGCGCGGTGCGGATATAGTCCTGGCGCAGCGTCTCGATCATCGCCGCGCGCACGTAGCGCACATGCCCGCCGAGGCTCGCCAGCGTCAGCGTCGTCACCGGCAGCACCAGATGCCGCAGCCGGTCGGCGACGCCGCCATCGCCGACGGTGGCGATGCCGCCCGCCGGCAACAGCCCCAGCGCCACCGCGAACACGAGAATGAGCACGAGCGCGAGCCAGAAGGACGGCACCGAGATGAAGGTGAAAGCGGCGAGATTGGCGATGCGGTCGAACCAACCGCCCGGCCGGCGCGCCGCACAAATGCCCATGGGCAGCGCCAGCGCCAGCGCCAGCACGAAGCTCGTCCCCATCAGCAGGGCAGTGTTGCCGAGCCGCGGCAGCAGCACCGCCACCGCTGGCCTCACATAAAGCCGCGAATAGCCGAAATCGCCGGAAAGCGCCGCCCGCGCCCAGGCGAGATAACGCTCGATCACCGGCCGGTCGAGGCCGTAGAGCGCCTTCAACCGCGCTGCGTCGGCGGCGGTGAGATGCGGGTTGGATGCGATCATCATGTCGATCGGATCGCCCGGCATCAGCCCGATGAGCGCATAGATCACGAACGACATCACCGCCAGCACCACGGCCATCTGGATAAGGCGCAACAGGATGAACCGGGTCATGGTCCCACCGCGGCGCCTAATAAAGCCCCGGGATCAGGCGCCACGTCCGCGCGCGGTAGGCGTCGTATTCGCCGCCGAACGCCGTGCGCAGCAGCCGCTCTTCGGCATGGATGCGCGCGACGAGCGGCGGGATCAGCAGCGCCGTCAGCACGACGCCGGCCCCCGAACGAAAGGCGAGGCTCCAGCCCAGCGAATTGACGAGCAGGCCGAGATAGCTGGGATTGCGGATGACGCCATAGATGCCCGTCGTGACGAGCGTGTGGCCGGGCTGGATCGCCACCAGCCCGCTGAAGCGGTCGCCGAGCACGTAGACCGGCCACAGCCGCAGCGCGCCGCCGATGCCGAAGAGAACGACGCCGAACCAGCGGATGACGTCGCCGTCGAGGGCCCAGATTGCATGGCGGTCGGTCCACGCCGGCACATAGGCGGTGAGCAGCCCGATCACCCCGACGACGGCAAGGACCCAGCGATTGCCGCGATCCTCGCGCAGCCCCGGGCTCACGTTTCCGCCGGCGAACACCGCCGCGCCGGCGATCGCGGCGAATACGACCGCCAGCGCGGCCAGCGCCGGGTGCGAGAAGAACGCCGCAACCCCGCCCCATCCGAGCACGGCAATGCCGAGATAGACGGCGGAGGACAAGACGACGAACGTGATGCGGACCATGGATCCGACCATCGGGGGACTCCCGTGCAGTCTCTTCGGCGCTCGTGATCAATCAAGGGGAGACGGCCGTTCCCGGCGCCGCGCGGTGCCAGTTCTCGATCCACAGCGTCGAGGGATACTGGTCGCCGGTCGGCGTGACGCCTTCGAGCCAGGGCGGCAGGACATAGGCCTCGGCGCGGAAATAAAGCGGCAGCGCCGGCAACTCGTCGGCATAGAGCGCCTCGAGCCGGTGCCACAGACGGGCGCGGCGGTCGCGGTCGAGCTCCACCTCGATCGCGTCGATCAGGCGGTCGGCCTCCGGATTGCGGAAGCCGGGGAAGTTCTCGCCCGACCAGCCGTTGGCGGCGTTCGGGATCTCATTGGAAAAAAGCGTCGAGCGCGGCACCCCCTCGGGCGAACTGATCCACGCATACATCGCCATGGCGAAGCGGCGGCGGGTGAGGGTCTGGCCGAACAGAATGCGGGCCGGCTGATTCCTGAGACGCACCTCGATCCCGACTTGGCGCCACTGGCTTTGCAGCACCTCTTCGACCAGCTCGCGGGTGCGGTCGCCGGCGGTGGTGGCGAGGTCGAGCGCGAGTCTTTGGCCCTTGGTGTTGCGACGGACCGCATCGCCCGTCCGGTGCCAGCCTGCTGCATCGAGCAGCGCGCCTGCGCGCGCGGGATCGTAGGGATAATGCGCGACCTTGTCGGTATAAACCCAGTCGAGCGGCGGCACGAAGCTGTTGGCGACGGGATCGCGTCCGGCGAAGAGCGCGTCGCTGATCGCCTTGCGGTCGATGGCGAGGAGCAGCGCCTGCCGCACCCGCCGGTCGGCCAAGATCGGGTTGTCGAGATCGAGATCGACGTGCTCGTAGGTCAGGCCCGGCTTGTAGATGACGCGGAATTCGCCGCCGTGGCGCCGCTCGAACGCCAAGGCCTCGTCGAGCGGGAATCCCAGCTCGCCCGCCACCATGTCGATGCCGTGGGCGAGGAGATTGGCCTCGAGCGCCGCCGTATTCTCGATCGTCCATACCACGACGCGGCGGAAATAGGGCTTCTTTCCCCACCAGGTCGGATTGCGCTCGAGCACGATATCCGAGCCGGGCGAGACCTCGGTGATGCGGTAGGGACCGAAATAGAGCCCGGGTTCGGTCGGGTCGGTGTCGTAGCGCGTGCGGATGCGGTACTGCGCCGGATCGGCGAAGGCCGCGCGCTCGATATGCGCCGGCAGAATCTCGAAATCGTTGAGCGCCGCGTAATCGAAGGTGAGCTTGTCGAGATCGATCGTGAATCGCTTCGCATCGAGCGCCTTGATCGCGATGATGCGGCGGTAGAGCTCGGCATCGGCGACGCCGGTCTTGGGGTCCTTGCCGACGTCGTAGCTGAAGATGACGTCGTCCGTCGTGACCGGGACGCCGTCGCCCCAGCGCGCTCCGGGCTGGAGCTGAAACGTGAGCCGCACGCCCACCTTGCCGCCGGGCAGGTCGAGCTTCTGCGCGAGCCCGTTGGCGAAGCTCGGCAAGGTGACGCACAGCATGCAGACGAGATGCCAGTGCGCGTCGTAGGTGGTGAGCGGCCGGCGCGTCATGGCGAGGACATAGCTCTTCGCCGCCATCGCATCGATCACGGGATTGAGCGTCGAGGGATATTGCGTGATGCCGATCTCCAGCTCGTCGGCCTCGCGCGCCGGCGCCGGCCGCGCCGCGACCGTGAAAACGACCAGGAGGATGAGACCGAACGCCCGTCGCATGAACGCGGACGAGCATAGCACGCGGCCGGGGCGCGCGCCTCCGGCGCCGGCTTGTCGCGCGCTACCGCAAGCCGCGCGGATCGCGGCGTGTCAGGGTGCTGAGACGCTGCGGCAGCAACCGGCGCAGCGTGTCGCCGTAGCTGGCATCGACCGGCGCCGCGGCTTCGCCGCGCCCGCCGAGAAGGTCGCTGATCTCGCGCCGTCGTGCCGGCGCCGGCCGGGCGCGCAACGATTTGCGCGGGGATGGAATGTCGGACATGAGCGGTTCTCCGCCGGGTATCTCTTGGCGGGAGCCTAAGGCCGGCCGGTTGCGATTGCGTTAGCGTTACCGTCCGGAGAAGAGCGGCATGACCTTTTCGCTGAAGAGCCGGACCGAGCGCTCGGCTTCGGCATAGCCGATGGTGTTGAAGTTCACCTGCAGCGAGGCGCTGTCATAGCCGCCGACCGCGTCGACATAACGGGCGATTTGATCGGCGATCTCCGCGGGCGTGCCGATCCAGGCGGCGCCGCTCGCGACCTGGCTTTCGATCGTCTCCTTCGACAGTTCGGTCACCATCTTCTCGTAGCCGGCATAGTCCTTGGAACTCACTGTGCTCCAGTCCGACGCCGCCGCGACCAGCGCTTTGAGATAGCGGTGCATCGGCTCGCGCGCCGCCGCCCAGGCCGCTTCGCGCATCTCGTGGCAGAACATGTGGAAGGCGAGCATCACCCTGCCGTTGCCCGGGTGACCCGCCGCGCGCCAGGCATTGCGGTAGAGGTCGATCAGCTCCTTCATGTGCTTTCCCGCGAGCGGGATCGCCATGACCGCGTGCCCGGCCTTGCCGGTCTCGATGAAGCTTTCGGGCGACACCGTCGCCGCGACCCAGAAGCGCGGCCGCGGCTTCTGCACCGGCCGCGGCAGCGACGTGGTGTCGCGGAAACTGTGGAAACGCCCTGTGCTGGTGACGTTCTCCTCTTCGAGCAGGCGGCGCACCTGTTCCATTCCCTCGGCAAAGCGCGCCCGGCTCTCGTCGAGGCTGACGCCGAAGCGGGCGAATTCGTGCGGCAAGAAGGCGCGGCCGAATCCCGCCTCGACCCGGCCGCCCGAGATGCAGTCGAGCATGCCGAATTCGCCCGCGATCTTGAGCGGGTGATTGAACACCGGCAGTACCGCGCCGGTGACGAGCCGCATCGCGCGGGTGCGCTGCGACACCGCCGTCAGGAACACGATCGGATTGGGCGAATATCCGCCATAGGGCAGGAAATAATGCTCCACCGTGCGGACATGGCCCCAGCCTAGGGCATCGCCGAGCGCGGCGAGACGCAGGCATTCGTCGAAATACTGCGCGCCGGATTTCTCCTCCGGCGTGACGTTCGGAAAGAACTGCATGCCGAATTCCATGGCCCGCTCCACGCCTCAGTCTTGGCCCGATTCTATCGCTGGTGCTTCGGCGCCGGCAACGGCGGCGGCGGGACCGCGGCGCGGCGCTGGCGGCGGCGCGTGCCGTGCGCCAGGATGGGGCGCGGGCACTATCGTGCCGCCCGCCCGGAGCGTTCGGCATGACGGTCTATACCATCGGCCATTCGACGCGCAGTCTCGACGCCTTCCTGGCGGCACTGGCCGCGTCCGGGATCGAACGCCTGGTCGATGTCCGCCGCTTTCCGGCCTCGCGGCGCCATCCGCATTTCAGCGGTCCGGCGCTTGCCGCGTCGCTCGCCGCGGCAGGCATTCTCTACCGTCACATGCCGGAACTGGGCGGCCGTCGCACGGCGCCGCGAGGGCGTGTCGCCGCATACGCTGTGGCGCGAGACCGCCTTCCGCAACTATGCCGATTACGCGGAAAGCGAAACCTTCCGCCAGGCGTTCGCCGCGCTGCTCGACTGCGCGCGCGAGCGCCGGACGGCGATCATGTGCGCCGAGACGGTGTGGTGGCGCTGCCACCGCCGCATCATCGCCGATTACCTCATCGCCGCCGGCGAAACGGTGACGCATATCCTCGATGTTGGCAGGACCGAGCCGGCGCGGCTGACCGAGGGCGCCGTCAAGCGGGCCGACGGCACCGTTCTCTATGCCGGTCCCGACCGGCTGCTGTTGTAAGGCGCCTCAGGCGCCGCCGCGCGCCTTCTGGAGCGCGAGCCGCTCGCTTTGCGCGAGCGTCTCGTGGAGTGCGAGATCGGCCTGGCACGCGACCTTGACGAAGGCGCGCAGGAAGGAATCCGAGCGTGGCAGCTGGAACAGGGTTTCTTCGGTGCGCTCGTCCTCGGCGCGGGCCGAGATCGCGATCACGCTGTCCTGCGGCGTGAGGACGACCTCCGACAAGGGCACGCCGGGCCCGGTCACGTATTCGACGACGCGGTGGCGGGACTGCTCGCCGGCACCGTGCACGATCGTCATGCGATAGGGCGTCCGGCTCGCCGCCGCTTCGATGAGCGCACGCGTGAACGGCCGGAGGAAGCTCTCGTCGAAGCCAAGCAGGGACGTGACCTTTCCCTCGCCTCCATCCGAGCGCATATCGAGCGTCGCCCACAGCGAGGCGCGGCCGGCGAAATAATCCACCGAGGCGAGGTCGATGTGAATCGACTCCATCGGCTGCGGCGGTGCGATCGCGCGGCTGCACAGGAAGGCGAAACTGGCGG
The DNA here is from genome assembly GCA_035532935.1 of Allostellaceae bacterium. Classification (GTDB taxonomy): domain Bacteria; phylum Pseudomonadota; class Alphaproteobacteria; order ATCC43930; family CGMCC-115725; genus DATJLY01. Next base: position 38,267 of record DATKQE010000061.1, on the reverse strand, counting down.
GCTCGCGCTTCAGGGACAGCGTCGTCGCGGCCTCGAGATTGCGGTCGGAAAGGGCATTCGAGGGGGGAAGCATGCATTCCGCCTTTCTGACGGGCCGTAGCGCGCGAGCGGCGCGCCGCGTTCGATCGCCAGTGTCGCCCCTTCCCGTTAATGGTTGGATAACACCTGCGCAAATCCGCGACATATCTGACGCAAATGCCGCAGACATTTGCACGCGGCAGTAATCGCCCGGTCGCGCCGGCACCGGTCGCGCCGCCGCTCCGCCATGCGCGGCGGCAACCAACTCGTAAGAACTTGCTCGTATTTTCTCCGCCTTCAAACCGGGGGCCGGGGCATGAGCAGTTTGGCGCACACCATCCGCGAGGCGATGGCGCGGTTGGGGCCCGAGACCGGGACCCGCTTGCGCGAGATCGTCGCCGAGTTTTGCGCGCTCCAGCTCGGCGAGGAGGATCAGCTCTCTGCGCTCGCGACGTCGCTGGCCACGGTTGCGGCGCTCAATCATGCCCGCCACAAGCCGGTTTATCTCGAGGCGGTGCGCACCTGGGCGCTCGAGGTCTCCGGCGAGATCGCGCCGCCGCCGCTGCGCCTTGCGCTGCAACCCGGCACCGGACTGTTCCGCGAGGGCGCCGATATCCTCATCAGCGGGCTTGACGGCCTGCTCGACAATGCCGCGAAGGATGCCGCGCTGGTTCAGGACCGGCTGGTGCTCGAGCTCACGCTGTTCGCGCAGCTTCTCGGCCAATATGACGCCAATGCCATTCACCGCACGCTGATGGCGGTGAGCGACGCGTTGGCGGATACGGCCTATCGAGCCGGCCGCGCGGTTGGCGTGCCGCTCGATGACGTGGCGGTGCCGCTCGGCCGCGACATTTCGCTGGCCGCGGTGGTGCCGCGCGGCTTCGCCTGATCAGGCGACGTCCATCCGCCCCTGCAACAGGTATCGCACGCGGCGCGGCAGCCGCGCGCGGCGGGCGATCGCCATCCGCTGCGCCGGTGAGCCCGCGGTGGCGATGGCGGCGAGATCGTCCTCGGCGAGAAGCGGCGAGCACGCGAGAAACGGCGCCGAGACCTCGGCGACATCGGCGACGATGGCGCGCACGATGTCGCGCGGCAGCGCGGCCGTGTATTTGAGCGCTTCGGCCAGGACGCGCCGTACCAGCGGCTCGGCATCGAACCGCGCCAGGCGGAAGAGATCGAACGCGACCGCGCATTCGTCGGCGTCGATCGCTTCCTCGGCATAGCGCGTCGCTATCCGTTCGATCGTCTTGGCGCGCACGGTCCAGCTCGGCTCCTCTGCGAAGCGGTAAACCATATCGCGCGTCAGCGCGGTCATGGCAGCGGCCTCTCTCCTCTGTCGGGCGGGGCCGAAAATCGGCGTTAAACACCGTCACTCTGCGTCGGCAACGGTTAAACAGAGATTAAGGCGCCTGTGATCTTACGGTTGATTTGAAATTAATGCTCCAGCACAACCGCGGCGTTCAACGCGAAGGACAAGAAGCGCGGAATAGAGGGCCGGTCCGAGTCGTCGCGAAAAAGCCGAATTTCTATGGCGCTGTTGACGTCTGTGGCAAAAAAGTGGCGACTATGAAGCAAATTTACGTATCCGCAACGGCCAGTGACTTCGATGAATGCCACTGGGTGATGCCCTCGCGTTGCCGCACCGGCCCCGGTAGGATGGCGCGGCACGTGGGGGAGTTCGAACGGGGCGATGGCGGGAGAACGCGGTGCCGCTGCGGTGGCGTCCGACGAGGCGCTGCGCATCCTTAAGGAGGTGTTCGGCTATCCCTCGTTCCGGGGCCAGCAGGAGGCGGTGGTTCGCCATGTGATCGGCGGCGGGGATGCCGTGGTGCTGATGCCCACGGGCGGCGGCAAGTCGCTGTGCTATCAGATCCCGGCGCTGGTGCGGCCCGGGATGGGCGTCGTCGTTTCGCCGCTCATTGCCCTGATGAAGGACCAGGTCGACGCGCTGCGCCAGGCCGGCGTCCGCGCCGCCTATCTCAATTCGACGCTGTCGGGCGCCGAGGCAATGGACATCGAGCGGGCGGTCGGTGCCGGCGCGATCGATCTGCTCTATGTCGCGCCCGAGCGGCTGACGATGCCGCGCTGCCTCGATCTCCTCGCGCGCGCGCGTCTTGCCCTTTTCGCCATCGACGAGGCGCATTGCGTCTCGCAATGGGGCCATGATTTCCGCCCCGACTATCGCCAGCTCTCGATCCTGCACGCGCGCTTTCCCGCCGTGCCGCGCATCGCGCTCACGGCCACGGCCGATGGCCCGACGCGGCGCGACATCGTCGAGCAGCTCAATCTCGGCGCGGCGCAGGTCTTCGCCGCCGGCTTCGATCGCCCCAACATCCGCTATCGCGTCCGGGTCAAGCAGGACGCCAAGGCGCAGCTCCTGGCCTTTCTCGCGGACGAGCATCCGGGTGATGCCGGGATCATCTATTGCCTGTCGCGGCGGCGCGTCGAGGAGGTCGCCGCCTGGCTTTGCGGCAAGGGGCGGATCGCGCTGCCCTACCACGCCGGGCTCGACGCGGCGACGCGCGAGCGCAACCAGGACCGCTTCCTCACCAGCGAAGGCGTGATCATGGTGGCGACGGTCGCCTTCGGCATGGGCATCGACAAGCCCAATGTCCGATTCGTCGTCCATCTCGATCCGCCCAAGAGCCTCGAGGCCTATTACCAGGAGACCGGCCGCGCCGGGCGCGACGGGCTGCCGGCCGATGCCTGGATGACCTACGGGATGCAAGACGTGACCGCGCTCATCGGCCTACTCGAAGGCGCCAATCTCGACGAGCGCCAGCGCCGCGTCGAGCGCCAGAAGCTCGACGCGCTGCTCGGCTATTGCGAGACGCCGTCCTGCCGCCGCCAGGTGCTGCTGGGATATTTCGGCGAGCGCGACCATCCGCCCTGCGGCAATTGCGACAACTGCCTCAAGCCCGCGCGCATCTGGGACGGGCTCGTCGCGGCGCAGAAGGCGCTCTCGGCGGTGGTCCGCACCGGGCAGCGCTTCGGCGCTGCCTATCTCGTCGATGTGCTGATCGGCCACGCCAGCGAGCGCATCCGGCGCTTCGGCCATGACCAGCTCAAGACCTTCGGCGTCGGCGCCGAACTCGGCAAGGCGGAATGGCATTCGGTGTTCCGCCAGCTCGTGGCGCAAGGCCATCTCGGCGTCGACATCGAAGGCCATGGCGGCCTGCATCTCAGCGCGAGCGCACCGGCCGTGCTGCGCGGCGAGATCGCAGTGCAGTTTCGCGACGACGCCGCGCGGCTCAAGCCGGCGCGCGCGCGGCACGAGGGCGCGGTGCACGTCAGCACGATCGGCGCGGATGCGACGCCCGAGGACGAGGCGCTGTGGCAACGCCTGCGCGCGCTCCGGCTCGAGATCGCGCGCGAACAGGCGGTGCCGCCCTACGTCATCTTCCACGACGCCACGCTCGTCGCCATGGTGCGCGCCCGCCCGCGCGATCCCGAGGAATTGTCGCGTATACCCGGCGTCGGCGCGAGCAAACTCGCGCGCTACGCCGACCGCTTCCTCGCCGCGATCAACCCCGCGTGAGATTCAGCGGAACATGCGGTCGAAGAAGCCGATCGAGTAATTCACCGGGATGGCGAGCTTGAGCTCGCTGCCCTGGTAGCGCGCCGGCACCGGCGGCACCGGCGAGGCGCGATGCATCAACTCGAGCGCAGCCGCGTCGAGCGCCGGCACGCCGGAGCTGCGCACGATCCAGGCGGAGAGAACGGTGCCGTCGCGCTTCAGGGTAAAGCCGACCACGGCCTGGCCTTCCTCCTTCTTCTTGAGCGCCGCCGCCGGATAGCGCTTGTATTTGGAAAGCCAGCGCTGCAGCGCCTCGAGATAGTCGTCGCCCGGACCCGCGACCGGCCCGGCGCCGATGACGCCGTGCCCGGCGCCTTCGCTGCCTTGGCCTTGTCCCGCACCTTGGCCCGTGGCGCCGGCCGATCCCGATGCGGTCGCACCGCCGGTCGTCGACGCTGCCGTCGCCGGCGCCGATGCCGGCGCGGGGGGTGCGGGGGATGGTAATTCAGGCGGGGCGGCCGCGACCACCGGCCGCGGCGGCGGTGCGACCGGCGGCTGCGAGCGGACGCGCTTTACCGGTTGCGGCGGCCGCGGCTTGCGGCTCGGAAGGGGCGGCGGCACGGCAGCGACGACCGGCTTCGTCGGTGCAACATGCGGGGGCTGGGGCAGGATCGGTGTCGGCGCCGCTGCTGTCGCCGCTGGCTGCGGCGCTGGCGCTGCGGCGGATGTCGCACCGCCCGCGGCGGCTGCCGTTCCCGTTTGCGGCGCGCCTGTCGCGCCACCTCCGGTAGCGCCCTCCGCACCCGGTTTTTCCAAAATCACTGCGACCCGCGGCGGCGGCGGCTCGACCGGCGCGCGCGGCCGCCATAAACCCAGCAGCACTGCGATCAGCGCCGCATGCAGCAATAGCGAAGCTGCGAGGCCGCGCCAACGCATGGCTCGCTCGGGCGTCGGTTCGGGCAGCTTGGCCGATGCGGTTAGCACGCGATGCGAAACGCTGGGCTCTTGTCTCGGGTTCGGTTCGGGGAAACACTAGACGCCCGGACGGCTGCGCGTAAAGGCGCCGCGGAGGAAACCATGCCGAAGCTCGCCGCGAATATCAGCATGCTGTTCCCCGAGCACGAATTTCTCGACCGGATCGCCGCGGCCGCTGCGGTCGGCTTTCGCGCCGTCGAGTCGCAGTTTCCCTATCCGCACCCGGCGGAGGCGTTCGCTGCGCGCCTGGAACGTCATGGGCTCGAAGCGGCGCTCATCAACGTGCCGCCCGGCGAGGGCGCGGCCGAGCGCGGTTTCGCCGCGCTGCCCGGGCGCGAGACCGAGTTCGACGCGAGCCTCGAGCGCGCCTTGGCCTATGCCGGGACGATCGGCTGCCGCCGCATCCATGTTCTCGCCGGCCGTGTCGCGCCGGGGCCCGAGACCGAGGCCGCCTTTGTCGCTAATCTGCGCCGCGCCGCCGCGCGCGCGGCCGAGCGCGGCGTGACCCTGCTGATCGAGCCGCTCAATGCCCAGGACAACCCCGGCTATTTCCTGCGCACGACGGCACAGGCGACGGCGCTCCTCGAGCGGATCGGCTGCGCCAACGTGAAGCTGCAATTCGATTTCTATCATTGCCAGATCACCGAGGGCGCGCTTGCCGAGCATGCCGAGCGCCTGATCGGCCGCTATGGTCATGTCCAGATCGCCGGCGTGCCCGGGCGGCACGAGCCCGATCGCGGCGAGATCAACTATCCCTTCCTGCTCGATCTGCTCGACCGCCTCGGCTACGACGGCTGGGTCGGCTGCGAATACCGCCCGGCGGCGGCGACGCTCGACGGGCTCGGCTGGGCCGCGCCCTGGGGCATCGGGCGCCGCGCGGAGGGCGCGGCGTGAGGATCGTCATCACCGGCGGCGCGGGCTTCATCGGACAGCGTCTCGCGGCGTGGCTGCTGGCGCGCGGCACCCTCGCGGGTCGCGACGGCCGGCCCGACCCGGCGGTGCAAAGGATCGTCGATGGCTGGCCGCGCGCGTGCGCCGCGACGCGCGCCCGCCGCCTCAGCATCGAGCCCGATCCCGACATCGACGCCATCGTCGCCGCCTTCATCGCGGACGACCTCGATGCCCAGAAATCGCTGATCCAGGCGGGCGTCCCGCCATGACCCGGCCGCACGGGGAGCGCCGATGACGAGCCTTTCGCCGCAAAACCGAACCGGTGCGGCCGCCCGGATGGCAACGACGCCGATGCTGCGCCTTGCCGTCGCGCTCGCAGTCCTGGCGCTGGCGCTGCTGGCGGCGGCGCCGCTCGGATGGCGGCTCGGCGGCTGGTCCTATGGCGTGTCCTTCGTCCTGATGCGCTGGGCCGGCGTCGGCGCGCTCGCCGGCGCGGCTGCCGCGGCGGTGGCGCTCTGCACCTGGCGGCGGCTCGGCGGCTGGCGGCGCGCGGCGGCGATTGTGGCGCTCCTGGGCTCGGGAATAATCTTCTACATGCCCTGGCACTACACGCTCCTTGCGGGCGCCTCGATCCACGACATCACCACCGACACCGACAATCCGCCGGCATTCGTCGCGGTGCTGCCGCTGCGCGAAGCCGCGCATGCGGCCTCGGCGGTCTATGCGGGACCGCGCCTCGCGGCGCTACAGAAGAAAGCCTATCCCGACATCGCGCCGCTCTTCCTCGCGATGCCGCGCGCGACCGCCTTCGCCGATGCGCTCGCGGTGGCGACGTCCATGCCGCGCTGGACCATCGTTGCGAGCGATTCCGCGCAAGGCCGCATCGAGGCGACCGCCCGGACCTACTGGATGGGGTTTGCCGACGACGTCGTCATCCGCGTCACCGACCATGGCGCCGGCAGCCGCGTCGACATGCGCTCGCTGTCGCGGGTCGGGCGCGGCGATTTCGGCACCAACGCCGCGCGCATCCGCGCCTATTTCGCGGCCTTGCGCGCCAAGGCCGGATGACCCAAGGTCGTGGGCTGCTGCTGAAAGGAGCCGACATGAAATTGCTTCGTTACGGGCCGCGCGGCCAGGAAAAGCCGGGTCTCGTCGATCGCGCCGGCACGATCCGCGATCTCTCGGGCGTGATCCGCGATCTCACGCCCGACCAACTCGCGCCGGCGGCGCTCGAGCGCCTGCGCAAGCTCGATCCGCAGACTCTGCCCGCTGTCGCCGGCTCGCCCCGCATCGGGCCGTGCGTTGCCAACGTGCCGAAGCTCGTCTGCATCGGCCTCAATTACCGCGAGCACGCGCGCGAGACCAATTCGCCGGTTCCCAAGGAGCCGATCCTCTTCCTCAAGGCGACCAGCTCGATCAACGGTCCGAACGACGATGTCGTGCTGCCCAAGGGCTCGCAGAAGGGCGATTGGGAGGTCGAGCTCGGCATCGTCATCGGCACCACGGCGCGCTATGTCGCCGAGCACGACTGGCACAAATACGTAGCCGGCTATTGCATCGTCAACGACGTCTCGGAGCGCGAGTTTCAGATCGAGCGCGGCGGGCAATGGACCAAGGGCAAGAGCTGCGACACGTTCTGTCCGCTGGGCCCGTGGCTCGTCACCGCCGACGAGGTTCCCGATCCCCAGGCGCTCGCCCTCCAATGCGAGGTGAGCGGCGAGATGATGCAGCAAAGCTCGACCGCCGACATGATCTTCGGCTGCGCCAAGCTGGTGAGCTATATCAGCCATTTCATGACGCTCGAGCCGGGTGACGTGATCCCGACCGGAACGCCGTCGGGCGTCGGGCTGGGGCGCAAGCGCTTCCTCAAGCCCGGCGACACGATGCGCCTTACCGTGGCGGGGCTGGGTGAACAGCGGCAGAGGGTCGTCGCCTACGGCTGAGCCGGCGCGGTCAGCGATTGATCAGCCACAGCACGAGCGACAGCACGAGGCTCACGACGATGCCGGTGGTGATGGGGAAATAGAACGAGCCGTGCTCGCTGCGAACATAGATGTCGCCGGGCAGGTGGCCGAGGCCGAGCCGGGCGAGCCAAGGCCACAGCAGCCCGACCGCGGCAATGGCCAATCCGGTGATGACGAGGAGGCGTCCCATCGCGTCGTTTCCTCGGCCTCGATATGGGCTTTTGGTCCGGCGTCCTGAAGGGGAACCCGCCGCTAGCGGCGACCGCGGTTTGGCGCTATCCTCATAAATGGAGGAAACCACACGCCAGAGGATGCATGTACGATCGCCGCCCCGGATTCTTCCGGAAGGATGACGGCCAGACGACCGGCCGCCGCGTTGACGCGAAGGTGAAATGGTTCAGCGCTGACAAGGGATTCGGCTTTGTTACGCCGGACGATGGCAGCGTTGATGCGTTTCTGCCGATGGCGGTTCTGCGCCGCGGCGGGTTCGACAACATCAAGGAGGGCGCCGCGATCGCCTGCGAGATCGGCGCCGGCGCCAAGGGACCGCTCGTCGTCAACGTGCTCCACATCGACAACGCCGCCGCCGCCGCGCCGGTAGCGCGGCCGACGCAGTCGATGGATGGCGCCGTGAAGTGGTTCGAGCCTGACAAGGGCTATGGCTTCATCACGCCCGATGGCGGCAGCAAGGACGTGTTCGTCCATGCCGCGGCGCTGCGCCGGAGCGGTGTTGGCGTGCTCGGGCCGGGCCAGCGCGTGCGGATCGATGTGGTCGACGGCCGGCGGGGTCTCGAGGCCGACCGCGTTACGCTGATCTGAGGCGGGATCGAGGGGGTTCGCTGCCGGCGCACAGGGCCGAGGACCGCGACGTTCGTGACGGCCGGATGCTGCACCGGGGCCAGAGAAATGGGGGTATGACATGGATCTCCAGGATACCGTTCGGACCTACAACCTGTTTGCGGGGCCTTATGACCTCGTGTTCGGGCCGGTGTTCCATCCCGGCCGCAAGGACGCGGTGCGCATTGCCAATGACCGGCCGGGGCAGCGCATCCTCGAAGTTGGCGTCGGGACCGGGCTGTCGCTGCCTTACTTCCGTGCAGATGCCGCGGTGACGGGGATCGACGTCTCGGCCGAGATGCTGGCCCGGGCGCGGCGTCGGGTCGCGCGGCGCCGGCTGACCCAGGTGAAGGCGCTGGTCGAGATGGACGCCGAGAACATGTCGTTCGCGGACAACGCGTTCGACGCCGTGCTCGCACTCTACGTCGCCTCGGTGGTGCCCGATCCGGCGCGCTTTGCCGCCGAGATGCGTCGCGTCTGCCGGCCGGGCGGCACGATCGTCATCGTCAATCATTTCATGAGCGAGAACGGCGTGATGCGGCATATCGAGCAGCGGCTTGCGCCGCTCGCGAGCAAGATCGGCTTCCACGCCGATTTTCCGCTCGCGGACTTCATCCTCGACGGCAAGCTCACGGTGCGCGAGATCCGGCCGAGCAACCTGTTCGGCTATTGGAAGCTGCTGCGCTGCGTCAACGACAAGCCGGCCTGATCACAGAAGCTCGAGGTCGAAGTCCATCACCGTCGCGCCCCCGGCGATGGCCGGAAGCAGCGCCGGGGCCGGCGCCAGCATGTGCTCGGCATAGAACCGCGCGGTCGTGAGCTTGGCGCGACAGAAATCGCCGTCGTCGCCCGCAGCGGCGCGGCGCGCGGCGGCGAGTGCCGACAGGGCCATGAGCCAGCCGCCGGCAACGAGCCCCATCAACCGCAAATAGGGCACCGCACCGGCGAGCGCGCGCGCCGGGTCGCGGGCGAAGGCCGCACGGAGATCGGCGCTCGCCGTCTCCAGCGCGGCGATGCCGGCGATGAGCGGCGGATGAAGCGCGGCAGCAGCCGCGCCCGGCGCGCGGCCGAGCGAAGCCGCCGTGGCGCGCATGTCGGCGACGAGTTCGCCGACCGCCAACCCGTCGTCGCGCACCAGCTTGCGGCCGACCAGGTCGTTGGCCTGGATGCCGTTCGTGCCTTCATAGATGAGCGCGATCCGGGCATCGCGCAGGTGCTGCGCCGCGCCGGTCTCCTCGATGAAGCCCATGCCGCCATGGACCTGGATGTTGGTCGAGCAGGCGTCGAGCCCGACATCGGTGCTCCACGCCTTGACCACCGGAATGAGAAGATCGACGCGGCGCTGTGCCCGCGCCCGGGCGTCGCGATCGGGCGCGTGGCGCGCGCGGTCGATCATGCCGGCGGCATAGAGGGCCAGCGTGCGGCTGGCTTCGCTGGCGGCGCGCATCGACAGCAGCATCCGCCGCACGTCGGCATGATGGATGATCGGCAGTGCCGCCTCGGCCGCGGCGCCGACCGGGCGGCCCTGGATGCGGCTGCGCGCATAGGCACGCGCCTGCTGATAGGCGCGTTCGGCGATCGCCACGCCCTGCAGCCCGACATCGAGCCGGGCGCGGTTCATCATCGTGAACATGGCGGCGAGCCCGTGATGCGGCGGGCCGACGAGCCAGCCGATGGCGCCCTCGTTGTCGCCGAAGGAAAGGACGCAGGTGGGACTCGCGTGAATGCCGAGCTTGTGCTCGAGGCTGACGCAGCGGACGTCGTTGCGGCGGCCGAGCGTGCCGTCCGCGTTGACGAGGAACTTGGGCACCAGGAAGAGCGAGATGCCGTGGCTTCCTTCCGGCGCGTCGGGAAGCCGCGCCAGGACCAGATGAACGATGTTCGGCGTCCAGTCGTGTTCGCCATAGGTGATGAAGATCTTCTGGCCGTAGAGCCGGTAATGGTCGCCCTCCGGCACGGCGCGCGTGCGCAGCGCGCCGAGATCCGATCCCGCCTGCGGCTCGGTGAGGTCCATGGCGCCGGTCCAGGCGCCGCTGACGAGCTTGTCGAGATAGAGCCGCTTCTGCTCCACCGTGCCATAGCCGAGCAGGAGATCGATCGCGCTGATGGTGAGAATCGGGCAGAGCGCGAAGGCCATGTTCGCGCTCGACCACATCTCCGCCACCGCGGTAGCGACCGCCTGCGGCAGGCCCTGGCCGCCATGCTCGGGCGCGGCGGCGATGGCGTTCCAGCCGCCCTCGACATAGCGCGCGTAAGCTTCCTTGAAGCCCGCCGGCGTGCGCACGATGCCGTTCTCGAGCGTGGCGCCGGCGATGTCGCCGCTGCGGTTCAGCGGCGCCATGACCTCGCCGGCAAGCCTGGCGGCGCTCTCGAGCACGGCATCGACCAGGTCGGGCGTCACATGGGCATAGGCGTCGAGCCGCATCAGCTCGCCCAATCCGGCGATCTCGTCGAGCGCGAAGCGCAGCTCGGCGAGGGGGGCTACGTATTCGCCGCTCGCCATCTCAGGGCGCCAGGATCTTGCCGGGATTCATGATGCCGTCGGGGTCGAGCGCCGCCTTGATCCGCCGCATCAGCGCGAGCGCGACCGCCGACTTGTAGCGCGGCAGCTCGTCGCGCTTCAAAAGGCCGATGCCGTGCTCGGCGCTGATCGAGCCGTTGAGCGCAGCGACGATGTCGTGGACGATGTGGTTGATCGCGCTCCATTCCGCCAGGAACCCGGCGGGGTCGGCGCCGATCGGCTGGGCGATGTTGAAGTGGATGTTGCCGTCGCCGACATGGCCGAAGGGAATGGGGCGCGCGCCCGGATAGCGCCGCGTCACCGCCTCGGACGCAGCAAGGATAAAGCGCGCGACGCTGCTCACTGGCACGGACACGTCATGCTTGATGCCGGCGCCGACATGCTTCTGCGCTTCGACCATGCCCTCGCGGATGCGCCACAGGTCGCGCGCCTGCGCCGCGCTCGCGGCGATCGTCCCATCGGCAACGAGACCCGCTTCCATCATCTCGGCGAGGAACGCCTCGAGCGCAGCCCGCAACCCGGTTCCGACCTGGCTCGACGACATTTCCATCAGCACGTACCACGCCTGCGCGTCGCCCAGCGGGTCGTGCACGCCCGGCACGTGCGCCATCGCGATCTCGAGGCCGATGCGCGGAATGAGCTCGAAGGCGGTGAGTTGATCCCCGGTCGCGGTGCGCGCGCGGACGAAGAGCGCCATCGCATCCTCGACCCGGGCGAGCCCGAGGAACGCGGTCTCGAGCTGGCGCGGGCGGGGAAAGAGCTTGAGTGTCGCCGCCGTGATGACGCCGAGCGTGCCCTCGCCGCCGATGAAGAGCTGCTTCAGGTCATAGCCGGTGTTGTCCTTGCGCAGGCCCGCGAGCCCGTCCCAGACCGCGCCGTCGGGCAGCACCACTTCGAGACCCAAGGTCAGCTCGCGCATGTTGCCATAGCGCAGCACCGCGATGCCGCCGGCATTGGTCGAAAGATTGCCGCCGATCTGGCAGGTTCCCTCGGCGCCGAGACTCAACGGGAAAAGCCGGTCGGCATCGGCGGCGGCGCGCTGCACCTCGGCGAGGATGGCGCCGGCCTCGACCGTGATGGTGTAATTGACCGGGTCGATCGCACGCACGCGGTTCATGCGGCCGAGGCTCAGGACGACGCCCATGCGTTCGGCCTCGGGCACGGCGCCGCCGCACAGCCCGGTATTGCCGCCCTGGGGAATGATCGGTACGCGCGCCGCGGCGCACAGCCGGACGACGGATGCCACCTCGGCGGTGCTGGCGGGACGCGCGACGGCGAGCGCGGCGCCGCGATAGAGGCCGCGTTCCTCGCCCAGATAGGGCGCCATCGCCGCCGGCGCGTCGATGTAACCGCGGTCGCCAAGCGCCGCCTTGATGCGGTCGAGCGTGTCCTGGATGCGGGGGGCGGTGGCGACGCTCACGGGCGCGGGTCCTCGGCGATGCGATGGTCTCGGCATCTAACCCGTGCCGCCGCCGACCTGCAAGCCCGTCACCGCGGCGCGGCGGCGCGGCGCAGCCGGTCGTTGATCGCAACGCCCAGGCCGCGCTCGGGAATCGGCATCACGGCGATGGCGGTGAATTCCGGCCGGTCGAGCGCGCGCATGGCCGAAAAGAGATTGGCCGCGGCCTCGACCAGATCGCCGCTCGCGCTCAACGACAGGGTATGCGCGGCGCCGGGCGGCGGATCGGATCCGAAGGCCAGCAGCGCTTCGCCCGGCGCGACCGCGCGCGCCGCGAGCCGCAGCTTGAGCTGGGGCGCATAATGGCGCGCCAGCATGCCCGGTGCGCGCGGTTTCGCGTCCAGCGCCGGCAGCGCCACTGGACCCACGGCCGCTTCCAGCGCCTCGCGCGTCACGCCGCCGGGGCGGAGCAGGCACGGGCGCACGCCGCTGAGATCGAGGATCGTCGATTCGATGCCGACGCGGCACGGACCGCCATCGAGAATGGCGGCGATGCGACCGTCCAGTTCGGCCGCCACGGCTTCGGCGGTGGTCGGGCTCACCCGGCCGGAGCGATTGGCGCTCGGCGCCGCGATCGGACGCCCGGCGCGGCGGATCAGCGCGCACGCCAGCGCATGCGCCGGCATGCGCAACGCCAGCGTGTCGAGCCCCGCGCTCGCCAGCAGCGAAACCGCGCACCCGGCCGCGCGCGGCAGCACCAGCGTCAACGGCCCGGGCCAGAAGCGCCGGGCCAGAAGCTCCGCGCGCGCATCGAAGCGCGCGAGCGCGAACGCGTCTTCCGCCGCCGCGACATGGATGATGAGCGGATTGAAGCGCGGCCGCTCCTTGGCCGCGAAAATGGCGGCGACCGCGCGGTCGTTGGTCGCATCGCCGCCCAGGCCGTAGACGGTCTCGGTCGGAAACGCGACCAGCGCGCCGGCGCGCAGCAGCGAAGCGGCTTCATCGATGGATGGGGGCGCGGGATGACGAGTCAAGATGCGGGCAAAGTGGCATCGGTGCCGCGCCCGTTCAAGCCTGCGCGGGCACGATCCGATTCGCCGGGCGCGGCGGTCGCGGCATGCTGATCGGGCGCATCGCGGGTGCGATCGGCAAACCGATGGTGCGGCGTACACGGGCGAGGGTTGAAATTTGGCAACGCCGGCGCACGAACTGCGATATAATCGTCAAGGTCGCGCGCGCGAATGGTCGTTGCCGCGTCGTTCGGGACATTTCACATGGCGGGCATCATCATCACGATCGCCCAGCAGAAAGGCGGCGCCGGCAAAACCACGCTTGCCGCACATCTCGCGCTTGCCTGGGCCGTCACGGGGCGTCGGGTCGCGGTCGTCGACATCGATCCGCAGGGCAGCCTCCATCAATGGTTCCGCCTGCGCCGCGAGCGGCGCGGCGATGCCGGCGGCGACATCGATGTCGTCGCCATCACCGGTTGGCGCGTCTCGGCCGAGGTCGAACGCCAAGCGCGCCATCACGATGTCGTCCTGGTCGACAGCCCGCCACATGCCGCAACCGAAGCGCGGCTTGCGGTTCGCGCGGCCAGTCTGGTGCTGATCCCGGTTCAGCCTTCGCCGATGGATTTATGGGCGACCAAGGCGACGCTCGATCTCGCCCAGACCGAGCGCGTGCCGGCGCTCATCGTGCTCAACCGCGTGCCGCCGCGCGCCAATCTCACCGAGGCGATGCTCGCGGAGTTTCTCGCGCTCGGCGCGCCGCTGGCGCGGACGCGGGTGGGGAACCGGGTGGCGCTGGCTGCCTCGCTCGCCGAGGGCAAGGGCATCACCGAGGCGGCGCCGTCAAGCCTCGCCGCCGCGGAAATCGCCGCGCTCGCCCTTGATGTGCTCGGTGCGGCGGGAAGCGCGCTCAGGGTCGCCTGAGGCGCTCGGCTCAGCCGCGCTTGCGGGCGGCGGCGACGAGCTGCTTCAGCGTGTCGATGTCGGCGGTGCCCGGCACGAGCTGGTCGCCGATTACGAAGGCCGGCGTGCCCTGGATCGATAGCGACTCGGCGAGCGCATAGTCGCTGTGGATGACGTGGTCGATTTCGGGCGCGGCGATGGCCGCCTTGGCCTTGTCCATGTCGATGCCGACCGCGGTGGCGACGCGCGTGACCACGGCGTCGTCGATCGATCCCTTGGTCGCCATCATCGCGCGGTGGAAGGCGCCGTACTTGCCCTGGGCGTGCGCCGCGAGCGCGACCCGCGAAGCGAACACTGACGTCGGTCCGAGGACCGGAAATTCCTTGTAGACGATGCGCAGATTGCGGTCCTGCGCGAGCAAGGATTCGAGCGCCGGTTCGACCGCCTTGCAATAGGGGCAGCGGTAGTCGAAGAACTCGACGATGGTCACGTCGCCGTGCGGATTGCCGCCCACGGGCGAGGTCGGATCGGCATAGAGCTGCGCGTGATCGGCGGCGATCGCGGCCTTCGCCGCGGCGGCGTCGCGCTGGTCCTGCGCCGATTGCAGCGCATCGAGAAGCTCGTCGGGATGGTTGTGGATGTAGGCGCGGATGAGCGCCTCGACCGCGCTTTTCTGCTCGGCCGATAATGGCTCGGCGCGGGCGCCGGACGCGATCGCGCCGAGCAGGACGACGAGCAGGACGAAGAGGCGGAAAGGCATGGCAACTCCCGGCGCCGGTTGTGCGCCGGCGCATCTTGCCCCCTGCGACCGGCGCGGTTCAACGGTCCGCTGCGGGTGCGGCCGGCGGCGACGAGGGGGTGGTGCGTCGGATCGGTGACGATGTAGATATGCATGGTGCAGCGGCGAGGCGGATACGGGCTACCAGCATGAGGCCGAGGACCACGAGAACGACGCGCGATCGCGGCGGCAACCGCGCCCTGTCCTGCGCCGGCGGCCGGCCATGACCCTCAAGCTCGCACGGCGCGGCCAGATCGCGCCGTTCATCGTCATGGACGTTCTTCGTGCTGCCAACGAGCGCGCCGCCTCCGGTGCGGATGTGCTTCACCTCGAGATCGGGCAGCCGTCTACGTCCGCGCCCGCGGGCGTTCTTGCGGCGGCGCGCGCGGCGCTGGCGGGCGATCCGCTCGGCTATACCGATGCGCTTGGCCTACCCCGGCTGCGCGACGCTATCGCACAGCATTACAAGGCCAGCTATGGCGTTGCCATCGACCCCGGCCGGATCGTCGTCACCACCGGCTCGTCGGCCGGGTTCATCCTCGCCTTTCTCGCCGCCTTCGACCCGGGCGACCGAGTGGCACTGGCGGCGCCGGGCTATCCCGCCTATCGCAACATCCTTGCCGCACTCGGCCTGGTACCGGTGGAACTGCCGACCGGGCCGGCGGAGCGTTTCCAAATCACGCTCGAAGCGCTGCGCCGCCTCGGCGACGGCATCGCCGGCCTCATCGTCGCGAGTCCCGCCAATCCGACCGGCACCATGCTGCCGCCGGACGAGCTTGCGGCCATTGCGCGCCATTGCACGGCGGCGGGCATCCGCCTCGTCTCCGACGAGATCTATCACGGCATCGCCTATGGCATGACCGCCGCGACGGCGCTCGCGCGTTCGGACGACGCCATCGTCATCAACAGCTTCTCAAAATATTACGCGATGACGGGATGGCGCATCGGCTGGATGGTGGTGCCCGCGGACATGCTGCGCTCGGTCGAGTGCCTGGCGCAGAATCTCTTCATCGCGCCGCCGTCGCTGTCGCAGCATGCGGCGATCGCGGCTTTCGCCTGCGGCGACGAGCTTGACGCCAACGTGGCCCGCTATGCCGCGAACCGGGCGCTGCTGCTCGAGGAGCTACCGAAGGCCGGGTTCGTGCGCTTCGCCCCGGCCGACGGCGCTTTCTATCTCTATGCCGATGTCGCGCATTGCACCAACGACAGCCGCGAATTTTGCGCCCGCATGCTGCGCGAGATCGGCGTCGCCTGCACGCCGGGCATCGACTTCGATCCGGCCCGCGGCCACGTCACGCTCCGGCTCTGCTTCGCCGGCGCGACCGAGACCATGGCCGAGGCCGCGCGCCGGATCAGAGCATGGCGGCGGTAGCGCCGACGGTGCCGTTAGCGACGCCACCACCCGCGCTTGGGATTGGCGGGTGTCGCTACGACCTCGTGTGCAGGCGGGACGTTGTATTGCACGCTCGGGGGTGCCGCGGCGGCAGGGGCCGGCTCGGGCGGCGCGACCGGCGCAGGCTCGGGCGCGATGCTGAACCGCGGTGACTCGTCGCCTTCGGCGATCGGGATGCTCGCGACTTCCATCTCGGTTTCGGGTGACGCTTGCGCGCCAGCGAAGGCATCCGCGATCTCGCGCGCCGGTTCCTCGAACGGCGGTGCGGGCGCGACGAATTCGATCGTTTCCGTGTCGGGCGCGGCTGCGGCCGGCATGGTCTCGCCGGGCTGCGGCGCGGTGCGGCGCCGGCGCCTGCCGCCCCGGCGGCCGCGACGGCGACGTTTGGACTCCTCGCCCGCGGTCTCGCCGTGTTCGGGTTCGCGCGCGGGAGCGGGCTCGGCCGTCTCCGTGGTCTCGGCCTCTTCGCCCCGCAGTACGGGCATGGCGGCAATAGCGGGCGGCGGCAGGGCGGCGTCGCTGCGCTGTGGCGCCGGCGCCTCGCGCCCGCGTCCTTCATCACCGTGCCGGCCGTGGCGGGGCCGGCGGCGGCGGCGCGGGCGGCCTTCCTCGCCGTCACCGCGCTCGGGCGCCGGCTCGGCCGGTGCCGGCTTGGCGGCGATCGACGCGACCTCCTCCTCGTCGATGGCGATCTCTTCCTCTTCCTCCTCCGGCTCCGGCGGCGCGACGAAGGCGGGAAGCGCCGCGATCTCCGCCGGCGTGAAGGCGCGCAGCCGGTCGAGGCGGAAGGCTGGCGGCACGAGCGTGTCATCGCTGGTAATGGTGACGCGGAAGCCGAAATGCGCCTCCGCCTGCTGCAACGCCACGCGCTTCTGGTTGAGCACGTAGAGCGCGACCTTGGTCGGAACCGCCACCGAAATCTCGGCCGAGCGGCGGCGCATCCCTTCCTCCTCGATCGCCCGCAGCACGTGCAGCGCCGTCGACTCGATCGAGCGAATGTGACCGGAGCCGTTGCAATAGGGGCAAGGCTGGGTCGAGGCCTCGAGCAGCGACGGGCGCAGGCGCTGGCGCGACAGCTCGAGCAGGCCGAACGGGCTGATGCGGCCCAGTTGAATGCGGGCGCGGTCGTGGCGCATCGCCTCCTTGAGCTTGCGCTCGACGGCGGCGCGGTTGCGGTACTCCTCCATGTCGATGAAATCGATCACGATGAGGCCCGCCAGATCGCGCAGGCGCAGTTGCCGGGCGACCTCCTCGGCCGCCTCGATATTGGTCTTGAGCGCGGTCTCCTCGATGTTGCGTTCCTTGGTCGAGCGGCCCGAATTGACGTCGATCGCCACCAGCGCCTCGGTCGGGTTGATGACGACGTAGCCGCCCGAGCGGAGCTGCACCACGGGCGAGTGGATCGCATCGATCTGGGCCTCGACCTGAAAGCGGTGGAACAGCGGCACCGACGGGTCGCGGTACAGCTTCACGCGCTTGGCGTGGCTCGGCATCAGCATCTTCATGAACGCCTTGGCGATGCGATAGCCTTCGTCGCCGTCGACGATCACCTCCTCGATGTCGCGCGTATAGAGGTCGCGGATCGAGCGCTTGATGAGGTTGCCCTCCTCGTAGATGAGGGCGGGAGCGCTCGATTTGAGCGTGAGCTCGCGGATCTCGTCCCACAGGCGCAGGAGATATTCGAAGTCGCGCTTGATCTCGGCCTTGGAGCGCTCGCTGCCGGCGGTGCGGACGATCACGCCCATGCCATCCGGCACGTCGAGATCGCTCATCAGCTCCTTGAGCCGGCGCCGGTCGCCCATATTGGTGATTTTGCGTGAGACCCCGCCGCCGCGCGGCGTGTTCGGCATCAGCACGCAGTAGCGGCCGGCGAGCGAAAGATAGGTGGTGAGCGCCGCCCCCTTGTTGCCACGCTCCTCCTTGGTGACCTGGACGAGCATGATCTGGCCGCGCTTGATGACCTCCTGGATCTTGTAATGGCGCAGCGGTCGGGCGCGCGGGCGCGTCGTCTCCTCGAATTCGTCGCCGCCGACCGTCTCGATGGCGTCGCCATGAGGCTCCGCCGCCGCCTCGTGCGCCGACTCGGCCAGGACGGCTAGGCTGTCGCCGGCATCGGCGCCCGCGGCGTCCGGTGTCTCGCCGGGGGCGGTCGGCGCGGGACCGAATTCCCCATCCGATGCGGCCTCTGTCGCGCTGCCGGCGCGATCGGCCTCGATGGCCGGCACGGTGTCCGGAGCGGCGAAGAGACCGCCGGCCGGCGTCTCGTCGCGGGGCGGTTCCGGTGTCGCCGCGTCCTGCGGCTCGATGACGGGCCCGCGAATCGTCTCGACCGGCGCGGCATGCGCCATCCGCTCCGGACCGCCCTCGGACTCCGGCTCGTCATCGTCCTCGTCGGTCTCGTCGTTCGGCGGAAAGGGCCGGTCCTCGTGCGCGGGTTCGCCGCCGTTTTCGGCTTCGGCGCGATCCGCTTCCTCGCGTTCGGCGTCCTCGCGGGCGGCCGCGGCCTGCTCGGCCAAGCGTTCGGCTTCGAGCGCGGCCCGGCGATCGGCGACGGGAATCCGGTAGTAATCAGGATGGATTTCG
Source organism: Allostellaceae bacterium (assembly GCA_035532935.1). GTDB lineage: Bacteria > Pseudomonadota > Alphaproteobacteria > ATCC43930 > CGMCC-115725 > DATJLY01. The sequence goes on along the minus strand of DATKQE010000061.1, from coordinate 19,481 downwards.
TTGAAGGCCAAGAAGCCGTGACGGTTGCCGCCGTATTCGACGAACGCCGCCTGGAGCGATGGCTCGACCCGCGTGACCTTGGCGAGGTAGATGTTGCCTTTGATTTGTTTTTTGGTCGAAGTCTCGAAATCGAATTCTTCGATCCGGTTACCGATCAGAACGACGACCCGGGTCTCTTCGGGATGGGCCGCGTCGACGAGCATCATGCGTTTTGCCATGGACGGGAACTCCGGGGCGCGCCCGCACCTCCGCACGATCGACGGAGGGCGGCGCCGTCCCCTGTGGGGCGAAGCCGACGGCGCCTTCGGATAATCCGACGAACGGCAGGACTTGGGACGCCATGGCGGATCTCTTCGAGGGTGCCGCGTCCCGCCACGGCGGGATCGGCTTCGGGTTTCACCAAAACCGCGACGGTAGAAGCGTGATGACGGGAAGCGGCGGTCGCCTGGTTGCGCCAGCCCGTCGAATGGGCAGACACGTTTTACGCCCGACCGAAAATCCCGCCACGTCGCCGCCAGGCGGCCTCGGGGCTGCCCGGCTGGTCGCGGTCTCTCGCACCGTTAAACATACAAGTCGCAGGCCCCGGGGACAACCGCATCTTGCGCCGCGCCGCCCGGTGATTTGCGTCCATGCCTTGAAGGCGCCATAAACCGGCGACACCTTATAGAGTGACCGTTGCGCGTGGCGGCGCTGACCCGGTTGCGACCATGGGTATGAAGATCCTTAAATTTCTAGTGCTTCTGCTGGTGCTCGCCGCCGGGGCCGGGGCGGCGGTGGCGGCGCTCGCGGTGTGGTATTTCGGGCGCGACCTGCCGGACTACAAGCAGCTCGCCAACTATCAGCCGCCGATCGTTACGCGGGTCTATGCCGGCGACGGGCGTCTCATGGCCGAATATGCGACCGAGGATCGCATCTTCGTGCCGGTGAGCGCCATGCCGCCGCTCGTCATTCACGCCTTCCTCGCCGCCGAGGATCGCAATTTCTATTCCCATCCCGGCATCGATCCGATCGCGATGCTGCGTGCGGCGATCACCGACATCGCCCGCATCGGCTCGGACCGCCGGCCCGAGGGCGCCTCGACCATCACCCAGCAGGTGGCGAAGAATTTCCTGCTCTCGAACGAGGTTTCGATCCGGCGCAAGATCAAGGAGGCGCTCATCGCCATCAAGATGGAGCGGGTGCTGAGCAAGGACCGAATTCTCGAGCTCTATCTCAACGAAATCTATCTCGGCAACGGCAGCTATGGCGTCGCCGCGGCTGCACTCAACTATTTCAACCAGCCGCTCGACGGGCTGTCGATCGCCCAGGCGGCGATGCTTGCGTCGCTGCCCAAGGCGCCCAACAACTACAATCCCGAGCGTCATCCGAAAGCGGCGCAGGTACGGCGCGACTGGGTCATCGACCGGATGGTCGATGCCGGCTTCATCACCGCGGCGGCGGGCGCCGCGGCGAAGGCGCAGCCGATCGCGCTGCACCACCGCGATCCGACCGCTATCGTGCATGCCGCCTATTTCACCGAAGAGGTGCGGCGCGAGCTCGAGGCACGCTATGGCAACAAGACGCTTTACGAGGCGGGTCTGGCGGTGCGTACCAGCCTCGATCCGCGTCTTCAGGGTTTCGCCGATCACGCGCTGCGCGACGCCCTCATCGCCTATGACCGGCGCCATGGCTATCGCGGCCCGGTGACGCGGATCGTGGCGGGCGGCGACTGGCGGGTGACGCTTGCGGCCGTGCCGCTTCCGGCGGGGGCCGACGATGTCGGCTGGAAGCTCGCCGTGGTTCTGGCGGTGCCGGCGCGGGGTGCGGAGATCGGCCTCGCCGACGGCACGCGCGGGCTCATCCCCTATGACGAGCTGCGTTGGGCGCGGCGCGTGCTGTCCGGCGACCGTCTCGGTCCGGTGCCCGCCGATCCGGCGGCGGCGCTCAAGCGCGGCGACGTCGTGCTGGTTTCGTCGCTCGAACCGGCCGCCACCGGCAAGGGCACACCGCTCTTCGGCCTGCGCCAGATCCCCGCGGTCTCGGGCGGGATCGTCGCGCTCGATCCGCATACCGGCCGCGTGCTTGCCGCGACCGGCGGCTTCAGCTTTGCAATCAGCCAGTTCGACCGCGCGACGCAGGCCGAGCGTCAAACCGGCTCGGCGATCAAGCCGCTCGTTTATCTCGCCGCGGTCGACCACGGCTTCACGCCCTCGACGATCGTGCTCGACGGACCGCTCGTGGTCGACCAGGGGCCGGGCCTGCCGAAATGGGCCCCGGAAAATTACGAGCACGAATTCTTCGGCCCGGTGCCGCTGCGCGTGGGGCTCGAGAAGTCGCTCAATCTCGTCACCGCGCGCGTCGGCCTCGCCGTCGGCGTCGACACCGTCGGTGGCTATCTCAAGCGCTTCGGCGTGGTCGATCATGTGCCCCACGAGGATGCCATGCTGATCGGCGCTGAGGACACGACGCTGCTCAAGCTCACGGCCGCCTATGCCATGCTCGACAACGGCGGCAAGCGCATCACGCCGACCTTCATCGACCGCGTGCAGGACCGCAACGGCATCACCATCTACCGCGCCGACGACCGTCCCTGTGACGGCTGCCGCGCCGCGGACTGGAATGGCGGGCCGCCGCCCGACCTGCCCGATGCGCGCGAGCAGATCGCCGATCCGCGCTCCGCCTATCAAGTCGTCGCCATGATGGAGGGTGTGATTCAGCGTGGCACCGGCCGCAGCATCGCCTCGCTCGGCCGTCCGCTTGCTGGCAAGACCGGCACGACCAACGATTCCAACGATGCCTGGTTCGTCGGCTTCTCGCCCGATCTCGTGTGCGGGGTCTATGTCGGCTTCGATCAGCCCAGAAGTCTCGGCCGGCGCGAGACCGGCGCCACGGTGGCGGCGCCGGCGTTCAAGGAGTTCATGGGCAACGCGCTCAAGGATCAGCCCGCCATCCCGTTCCGCATCCCGCCCGGAATCGAGATGGTCCGTGTCAACGCCGCCACCGGGAAGCTCGCGCAGGCGGGCGACCGGGACGACATCTATGAGCCGTTCAAACTGGGCACGGCGCCCACCGGTGGCGGAGCCGAAACGGTCCTCGATGACGTGACCGGATCGCTGCCCGCGGGCGTGGCGGCCGGTTCGCCGGCCGCGCACGGGGTCGAGCCGGCCGCCTCGACCGCCGGAAAGACCGCAACGCCGCAGGCGACTCCCTCGACCGGCACCGGCGGACTATATTGATCCTATTGAGAGCGACCGAGACGCCGGAGGAATAGCGCATGCGCGCAGAGATCGAGGCGGTCGCCGACGAGGTTCGCCGCTCGTTGGCGCTGCTGAGGAGGCATCTTTGACTGGGATAACGCGACGCGGCGTCTGGCCGAGCTGAACGCGCTCGCCGAACAACCCAATCTATGGGACGAGCCGCGGCGGGCGCAGGCACTGATGCGCGAGCGCACGCGGCTCGACCAGGGCGTCAACGGCTATCGCGCGATCGCGCGCGAATTCGAGGATGCGCTGGGGCTGGCCGAGCTTGCCGATGCCGAGGGCGATTCGGGCGTACTCGACGATGCCCAGGCGACGCTCGCGCGGCTCCGGGCCGAGGTGAAGAAACGCGAGCTCGAGAGCCTGCTCTCGGGCGAGGCCGACGGCAACGATGCCTATGTCGAAGTGCATGCCGGCCAGGGCGGCACCGAGGCCCAGGACTGGGCCGAGATGCTCTTGCGCATGTACACGCGCTGGGCCGATCAGCACGGTTACAAGGTCGAATGGCTCGAGGAAAGTCCGGGCGAGGGCGCCGGCATCAAATCGGCGACGGTCAAGATCAACGGACCCAACGCCTATGGCTGGCTCAAGACCGAAAGCGGCGTGCATCGCCTGGTGCGGATCTCGCCGTATGATTCCAACGCGCGCCGGCATACGAGCTTCGCGTCGGTCTGGGTCTATCCCGTGATCGACGAGAAAATCGAGGTCGAGGTCCAGGACAAATACCTCCGCGTCGACACCTATCGCTCGTCGGGCGCGGGCGGACAGCACGTCAACAAGACCGACAGCGCGGTGCGCTTCACCTATGCGCCGCCCGATGCCGAGCCGATCGTCGTCGCCTGCCAGAACGAGCGCTCGCAGCACCAGAACCGCGCCAAGGCGATGTCGATGCTCAAGGCGCGGCTCTACGAGGCGGAGCTGCAGAAGCGCGAGGCCGCGGTCGATGCGATGAACGCCGCCAAGACCGAGATCGGCTGGGGCCACCAGATCCGCTCCTACGTGCTGCAGCCCTACCAGATGGTGAAGGACCTGCGCACCGGTGTGGAGACCGGCAATCCCGGCGCGGTCCTGGACGGCGATCTCGACCGCTTCCTCGAAGCCTCGCTCGCCGCGCGCATCGCCGGCGCCGACGAAGCAGCGGCGGAGGGCCGAACCGCGTAGGCCCGCGAAAGGACACAGCGGTCGGCACCGACGCTTCGCCCGTGCGGATCGGGCTCACCCATGAACGGCCGGCGGCGGTGCCATCGGGCACGTTCTGACCGGCGATTGAGCGTGCACCCCGCCGCTGGCGAAATACGCGGGCTCACGCCTCGGCGTGGTGGAACCGCACCGGCTCTTCAACGGTGGCGGCGCCGAGATCGACGACGGTGCCGTCCTTGATCACCCAGGCGAGGTGGTGCCCGCCTTGCAGCACGGTGATGTCGGCGACGGGATCGCGCTTCAGCACGATCACGTCGGCCAGCCGCCCGGGCTTCAATTCGCCGACCTCGCCTTCGAGCCTGAGCGCGAACGCATTGTTGCTGGTACAGGCGGCGATCGCCTCGAGCGGCGAGAACCCGCCATAGCGCACCAGGATCTCGGCCTCCTTGGCGTGGAGCGCGCCGAACGGCATGAAAATGTTGTTGCCGCTGTCGGTGCCGCACAGCAGCCGGATGCCCATTTCGCGCGAGCGCTGCATCAGCGTGACGATGTTGTCGAAATGCCGCTTCATGCGATTGAGGTCGAGTTGCACCTGCTCGGCGCCGACGCGCTTGCCCTCCTCGATGACGGTGTGGAGAAAGGTCGCGGTCGGCAGGATCGGGATGTTCTTCTTCGCCACCGCCTCGAGATCGGCTTCGGTCGCGAGATCGGCATGGACGATCCAATCGACCCCGGCCTCGGCGGCGGCGCGGGTCGAGCCGGCGCCGCGCGAATGGATGGCGACGCGGAGGTTGCGGCGATGCGCCTCGCCGACCACGGCCGCGATTTCCTCCTGCGCCAGCATCTGCGTCGTGCCCGAGCGGCTGTCGGCCATCTTGACGAAGTTGACGCCGTGCTTGTCTTGGCGGCGCACCTCGGCGACCATCTCGGCGGCGTTGTTGCAGAGAACGCCGATCGAATGATCGGGCGTGCCTACCCACGACGGCTCGTCGTCCTCGATGCAGCCCCAGCTCACGATCATGCGGCCGGCGCAATGGATGCGCGGCCCCTCGATGACGCCGAGCCGCACCGCCTCGCGCACGCCCACGTCGATGAAATAGGTGCCACCCGGCACCGCGATGCTGGTGACGCCCGCGCGCAGCACCTTCTGCGCGGCGCGCGCGGCCTTGAGCGCGTTGAGCTCGGGCCGGAGGTTGCCGCGCCCGCGGCCCTCGCCGGGAAGCTGCGGATAGCCGTAGGAGAGATGCACATGCGCATCGATCAGCCCGGGCATGATCCACTGCCCCGCGGCGTCGATCACGCGGAGCCCGGGATCCTCGAGGCTTAGATCGGGCGGCAAGGGACCGACGCTCTTGATGCGGTTGCCCGCGATGACGAGCGCATCGTTGCGCTGCGGCGCGCTTCCCGTGCCGTCGATCAAGGTGCCGTTGCAGATCACCAGCCGCTTCGCCTTATCGCCCGCCATGCCGACCTCCGTCGAAGCCGCACCACTCTACCACGTCACGCCAACGCCTCGTAGAAGGCGGGATCGAGCCCGGCCGCCGCGCGCGCGGCGCGGTTGAACGGCGGCTTCAGCGCGCCGTTGTAGTGCTGCCGCACCAGCGTGCGATAGAGGGCGGCGGGATCGCGGCCTTGTCGCGCGCAGGCCCAGCGGAACCAGCGCACGCCCGCGGCGACATGGCCGATCTCGTCGTCATAGATGACCTGGAGCACTGCGGCGCTTGCGCCATCGCCCGCGCGTTCGAGGCGCTTCATCATGTCGGGCGTGACGTCGAGGCCGCGCGCCTCGAGCACCAGCGGCACCACCGCGAGCCGCGCCAGAAAATCGCCCGAGGTTGCCTGCGCCGCCTCCCACAGCCCGTCATGCGCCGGCAGGTCGCCATAGCTCGCCTCATAATCGCCGAGACGATCGCACAACAGCGCGAAATGCTTCGCCTCCTCGGACGCCACGGCGACCCAGTCGGCGGCAAATTCCGGCGGCAGCGACGCAGCGGAAAACCGCGCGATCAAATCCCAGGCGAGATCGATGGCGTTCAACTCGATATGCGCGAGCGCGTGCAAGAGCGCGATCCGTCCCGCGAGCGAGCCCGCGGCGCGGCGGCGGGGCATGTCGCGTGGCGGAAGGAGCAGCGGCCGCGCCGGCCGCGCCGGGCGATCGGGCGGGCGGGCGCTGCCGCCCCGCGGCAACGCACCTGCCGCATAGTCCGCGGCGAAGCGCCGGGTCAGCGCCACCTTGTCGGCAGGCGCCGCCGCGTGCAGCACCGCGCAGGCGGCATCGACGAGGCCGATGCTCACAGCGCCTTGAGCGCCGCCATCACCTCGGCGACGTGTCCCGTCACCTTCACCTTGCGCCATTCGTTGCGCACCACGCCCTTGTCGTCGATGAGGAAGGTGGAGCGGTCGATCCCCATGTATTTCTTGCCGTACATGCTTTTCTCGACCCACACGCCATAGCGCTCGCACACCTCGCCGTCGGCGTCGGAGGCGAGCGCGAAGGGCAGGTCGAATTTCTTCTTAAACTTGTCGTGCGCGGCGACGCTGTCGCGCGAAACACCGATAACCGTCGCGTCGATCTTGCCGAAATCGGGAAGGGCGTCGCGAAAGCCGCAGGCCTCGGTGGTGCAGCCGGGCGTGTCGTCCTTGGGATAGAAATAAAGCACGACCTTGCGGCCCTTGAGCTTGGACAGTGTCACGCTGCCGCCGCCATCGGTCGGCAAAGTGAAATCGGGCGCCTTGGCGCCGGTCGCGACACTCATGGGGATTCTTCCTCCTCGGTTGCTGCCGTCTCGAGCCATGCCCGCGCCGCGGCGGCGGGCGTCGCGACGATGCCGTCGTACCAGGCCAGCGCCCGCGCCGCCTTTGCTTCCATATCCGCTTCGAGCGCGGCGAAGTCAACCGCGCCCACACCCTGGGCGATCAGCGCCTTCAGCGCCGCCGCCGCTGCCTCGGCGTCGAAAGGCTCCTCCGCGGTGAGCCGCAGCATGCTCTGCAGATCGCGCCACAGCGCCAGTGCCTCGAGCAGCGCGCCCGCCGCGGCGGGCGCCAGCGCATCCGCATCCTCGAGCGCCAGCAATGCCGCGCGCGTGTTCTGGTGCAGCACCGCGGGACGGCGAGCGGCTTCGCGGAGCTGCAGGTATTGCGCGATGAATTCGATGTCGATCATGCCGCCGCGCCGGTATTTCAGGTCGAAGGGCGGCGGCACGCGATGCTGCTCGGCAATGCGTTCGCGCATCTCGGCGACATCCACCACCAGGCGGTCGGGGTCGCGCGGCCGCGCCAGCACCTCGATGACGATCGCCATCGCCTGCGTTGCCAGCGCCGGTGGCCCCGCCACCGCGCGCGCCCGCGTCAGCGACATCTGCTCCCACGTCCACGCCAGCTCGTCGTGATAGCGCCGGAATGCCGCAAGGCTCGACGCGATCGGCCCTTGCGTGCCCGAGGGCCGCAGCCGCATGTCGATCTCGTAGATGACGCCGTCCTCGCTGAGAGCGGTGAGCGCGTTGACGAGGCGCTGACACAACCGTGCGTAATAGGTGGGGACGGCAAGCGGACGCGGCCCGTCGGACGCTTCGACCGCAGCCGGCGCGTCATAGATCAGGATCAGATCGAGATCGGACGTCAGCGTCATCTCGCGGCTGCCGAGCTTGCCGAGACCGAGCACGACGAGCGCGCCGCCGTCGACCCGGCCGTGGCTCTTCGCGAATTCGGCGGCGACGCATGGCAGCAGCGCGGCGAGCGCAGCCTCGGCGATGTCGGCAAGGGCGCCGCCTGCCGCCTCGCCGTCGAGCCGGTGCCGCAGGATCTGAACGCCGACCTGGAACTTGCGCTCGCCGACCCAGCGCCGGGCGAGGCCGAGCACTTCCTCGTAGTGGCGCGCGCCAGCGAGCATGCGGGCGAGGTCGGAAGCGAGCGCCGGAAGCGGCGGCAGCGGATCGAGAAACCCGGGCGCAAGCACGCCGTCGAGCAGGCCGGGACGGCGCGCGATCTCGTCGGCGAGTCGCGGTCCGGTGCCCATGATCTCGGCCAGCAGCGCGACCAGCGGCGGATTGTTGTAGAAGAGCGAGAAGAGCTGCACGCCCGCCGGCAGACCCGCGAGCAGCCGGTTGAAGCGGATGAAGGCCGCATCGGGATTGGCCGAGGCGCCGAATTCCTTGAGCAGCGTCGGCACCAGCTCGGTGAGAAGCTCGCGCGCGCGCTGGCTTCGGGTCGCGCGATAGCGGCCGTGATGCCAGCCGCGAACCACGCCGGCAATGGCGGGCGGATCGGCGAAGCCGAGCCGGCGGATGGTCTCGAGCGTCTCGGGATCGTCCTCGACCCCGGTGAAGACGAGATTGCCCGATGCCGCCAGCGTGGGCGCTTCTTCGAACAGCCGCGCATAATGCCGCTCGACCGCGACGAGGTGCCGGGTCAGCGCGGCGGCGAAATCATCGCTCGATGCAAACCCCATGAACGTGGCGAAGCGCCGTAGTCCTTCGGCATCGGCGGGGAGGGTGTGGGTCTGCGCGTCGTCCACCATCTGCAGCCGATGTTCGACCCGGCGCAGGAACCCGTAGGCCTCGGTGAGATCGGTGGCGGCCGCGTCGGCGATGCGATCGCTTTGCGCGAGCGCGGCGAGCGTGTCGCAGGTCGCCGCCGTGCGCAGTTCGGGCATGCGGCCGCCCCAGATGAGCTGCTGCGTCTGGGCGAAGAACTCGATCTCGCGAATGCCGCCGCGGCCGAGCTTGACGTTGTGTCCGGCGATCCGGATGCGGCCGCCGCCGCGATGGGCATCGATCTGCCGCTTGATCGAATGGATGTCCTCGATCGCCGCGAAATCGAGATGCTTGCGCCACAGGAAGGGCGTGAGCTCGCCGAGAAAGGCGGCGCCGGCGGCGCGGTCGCCGGCCACGGGGCGCGCCTTGATGAGCGCGGCGCGCTCCCAATTCTGTCCGGCGCTTTCGTAATAGGAGAGCGCGGCGAGACGCGACACCACGGGCGGCGTCGAGCCGGGATCGGGGCGCAGGCGCAGATCGGTGCGGAAGACATAGCCCTCGCCGGTGCGCTCGCCCAGGATGCGTACCAGATCGTGCGCGAGCAGCGTGCAGCACCGCTCGACCCCGCGGCGGCCGGCATAGCGCAGCCGCTCGGCGTCGTAGAGCAGGATGAGATCGATGTCGCTCGAATAGTTGAGCTCGTAGCCGCCGAGCTTGCCCATGCCGAGCACGATGAAGCCGCTGTCGCGCTCCGGGTCGGCGGCATCGCGCGGCACCAACTCGCCCGCGGCGGCGGCGCCCGCCAAGAGATGGCGTACCGCGACGCCGAGCGCTGCCTCGGCGAACTCGGACAAGGCGCGCGTCACCCGGTCGAGCGGCCACAGACCGCCGAGATCGGCGAGGGCGATGAGCAGCGCGGCGCGGCGCCGCGCGATCCGCAGTGCCGACATCACGGCCGCGCGCCCGTCGCCGGCGAGATCGTGATTGAGCCCGCCGAGCAGTTCGGCGAAAGTAGCGTCGTGGCCGCGATGCAGAAGCCGCATCAGGAACGGGGGCTCGCTGAGGCAGCATTGCGTGAGGAAGGGACTGTTGCCGAACAGCGATGCCAAGAGGCGACGTCCGTCCGTATCGTCGGCGAGATCGCGCATGAAGGCGGCGCAGGACTCCTCTGCCTGCTCGGCCGCCGCATCGTGCCAACGCGCAAAGCCGGTGTCGGCGGCTGCCGCCGAGGCGGGGAGCGGCAGATCGCGGTAGAAGGACGGATCGAGCAGCAACGGCACCATCGGCGCAGCAAGGCAACGCCCCGCACACTGCGCGACCGCTGCCGAGCGGTCAAGTGCGGGCCGGCCGGCTCCATGCCAACGCTATGAATCGACACGTCAAACTGGCGATCGAGCTTGTCGGCGGGGTGTTCGCCGTGGTGGCCGCCCTGTTTGCGGTGGCGGCGGGACGGCTTTCGGCCGGCCCGGTTCCGCTCGATGCGCTGGCGCCCTATCTCGCCGCGTCGCTCGCCAACCCCGCGAGCGGTGTGCATGTCGCGATCGAGCATGTGCTGGTCGCGCTCGGGTCCGGTCTGCGGCTCGAGCTGGTCGCGCACGGGGTCGAGCTGCGCGTGGGCGAAACCGGTCCGCACATGGCGCTCGACGAGGTTGCTGTCGATTTCAGCCTCGGCGCCGCGTTGCGCGGCGCCATCGTCCCGACGCGCGTCGTGCTCGATCGCCCGGTGCTGCATCTCGCGCGCGACAAGGACGGTACCTTTCACCTCGGCATCGGCGAAAGCGACGTCGCCGCCTCCGAGGCCGGGCTGCGCCAGGTTCTGCACGATCTTGCCGCGCCGCCCAATCCGCGCGCGCCGCTCGGGTTGCTGACCGAGGTGGTGGTGCGGCACGCCGGCTTCGTGTTCGACGATGCGGCCTTGGGCGTGGTGTGGCGCGCCGGCCCCGCCGATCTCGACCTGCATCGCGGCGCCGACGGGATGCGCGGCGCAGTCAAGCTTGCCGTTGAGAGCGGCGGCCACCGGTCGCAGATCGTCGGCGACGTCGATTACGTGCGCGCGACCGGCGCGCTCGAGGCGCGGCTCGGGTTCGGTGATCTCGAACCGGCCGCATGGGCGCAAGCGGTGCCGGCGCTAGCGCCGCTGGCGGCGCTGGCGTTGCCGGTCTCGGGCGTGGTGCGGGCCACGCTCGATCCGGCGCGCGCGGCCATCGTCACGGCGTCCTGCGCGTTGCGGCTCGGTACCGGAATGCTGCGTCTGGCGCAACTGCCCGGCGGCGCCGTCGCCGTCAGCAGCGGCACGCTCGCCGCCGCCTACGACCCGGCGGCCGGGAGCGTCACGATCGAACATGCTGCACTCGATCTCGACGGGCTGTCGGTTGCGGCGAGCGGCACGATCGCGGGGGTGGGGCGCGGCCTGCTTGCCGGCGCCTGGCCGACGCGGCTCGATGCATCGCTCGCGCTCGAGGCGCGCGACGTGCCGGTGGCCGATCTGGCGCGGCTGTGGCCGCCGGCACTTGCGCCCCATGCGCGGCGCTGGGTCACGGAGCACGTCCGCGCCGGCGTGGCGCCGCGCGCGGCGGCGCAGCTCGGTCTCGACGTCGATTTCCAGGCGCCGGAAGCCGTCGCCGTGCGCCAGCTTTCGGGCACCGTGGACTATCGCGGGCTCACGGTCGACTATTTCGGCAAGCTGCCGCCGGCGCGCGGGATCGACGGCACAGGAAGCTTCGATCTCGGTACCGTGACGCTCGCACCGATTGGCGCCGCCGTCCTCGGCATTCATGCCGCCGACGCCAAGATCACGTTGAGCAAGCTCGATACCGACGACCCCAGCATCGCCGTCGCGCTGGCGCTCAACGGGCCGCTCGCGGACGCGATCACCGTGCTCGACGCCGAGCCGCTGCGATACGCGCGCGCGCTGGGGTTGGAGGCGCGCGGCGTCGGCGGGGATTTCACCGCGCGCGTCAACGTCGCGTTCCCGCTCGTCGATCATCTCGCCTGGCGTCAGGTGACGGTCTCGGCCGACGCCAAACTTGCCGGTGTGTCGGTCCCCAACGCGGTGCTCGGGCGCGATCTGAGCGACGGCAATTTTGAGCTGCAGCTTGATCGCGCCGCGCTTAGGCTCGATGGCACCGCCGCGCTGGCCGGCGTGAGAATGGCGGTCGCGGCGCAGCGGAATCTTGCCGCGGACGCCGCCCAACGCTGGCGCGTCACGCTCGAGGCGGCACTCGACGAAGCGGCGCGGCGTGCGCTCGGCCTCGACTTCTTTCCCGACGCGGTCAAGGGCACGGTCGCGGCCGACATGACCTATTCGGTTCCGGCATCGGGGCCGGCGCGGGCGCAGGTGGCGATCGATCTCGGTGCGAGCGCGCTGGCGCTGGCGCCGCTCGGCTGGCACAAGCCGGCAGGCATGCCCGCCACGGCGCGGCTCGCGCTGGACTTCGACGGCGCGCGCGTCGCCGCCGTGTCGAACGCGGTATTCGACGGCGGCGGCCTCACGGTGCGGCTCGATGCCGCGTTCGACACGGCTGGCGGCGGCGAGCGCCTGTCGCGCCTGGAGATCGCGCATCTTGTCGTCGGTGCGACCGATGCAAGCGCGACGGCAACGCGCGGCGCGGACGGCGCCTGGCGCATCGCGGTCTCGGGCCCGAGCCTCGATGCGAGCCCGCTCATGGACTGGCTCGATCGCTTCCAACCCGGCGTCGGGGCGGGGCCGCCCTTGGCGTTCAACGTGCGGCTCGACCGGCTCGTTCTCGGCCCCGCGCGCACGGCGCGCGATGTGCGGGCGAACCTCACCAGCGACGGCGTCCACTGGCAGGTCGCGACCATTGCCGCGGCGCTGGCCGGCGGCGCGAAGCTGCGCCTGCGCTACGGCAAGGTCGCGGGACGCCGCCGCTTCGATCTCCAGACCGATGATTTCGGCGGATTCGCGCGGCTCGTCGGGCTTTCCGATAACGTCAAGGACGGCAAGCTGCACGTCACCGGCATGCCGGTCGATCAGGGCGGACGCCGCCGGCTCAAGCTGACCGCCGACGGCACGGATTTCCGCATCGTCGATGCGCCGCTCCTGGCGCGGCTGTTGTCGCTCGGCTCGCTCTCGGGGATCGGCGCGCTGCTGCGCGGCGAGGGGATTCCGTTCACGCGGCTTCGGGCCAACTTCGTCTATGGCGAGGACCGGATCGTCATCGACAATTTCCGTGCCTATGGCGGCGCCATCGGCATCACCGGCGGCGGCACGGTCGAGCGCGCGGCGGGCACGCTCGACGTGTCGGGCACGCTCATTCCCGCCTATACGCTCAACACCGTCCTCGGCAACATTCCGGTGTTGGGGAAGCTCCTGCTCGGCGGCGAGGGCCAGGGCATTTTCGGTGCCAATTACCGCGTCGCCGGGCCGCTCGACGATCCCAAGATCTCGGTCAATCCGTTGAGCGCGCTGGCACCCGGGTTTCTGCGCCGGCTGTTCCTGTTCGAGCCTGCCAACCCCGCTCCCGGCGCCGCGGCGCCGCCGGGCGGCGGCCCCAAGCGATGAGGCCGCGCGCGGTCTAAGTCGGCCGCACCAGGGCGTGGCGCTTGCGTCCGGCCGAGAGCTTGATGACGCCCTCGGCGCTCACATCGTCGAGCGTGAGACGGCGGGCTTCGTCGGTAAGAACGCTGTCATTGACGCGGGCACCGCCGCCGCGGATCAGACGGCGCGCCTCGCTCAGGCTCGAGGCAAGCCCGGTGCGGTGGAAGAGATCGATCGCCGGCTGCCCGGCCTCGAGCAGCGCGCGCGTGATCTCGGTCACCGGCAGATCGCCGCCGATGCCGCCTTCGGCGAAGACGCGGCGCGCCGTCGCCGCTGCGGCCTCGGCGGCCGCCCGACCGTGGCACAGCGCCGTCGCTTCGGTGGCGAGCACCGCCTTCGCCGCGTTGATCTCGCTGCCCGCGAGCTGGTCGAGCCGGGCGATCTCCGCCAGCGGCAAATCGGTGAACAGGCGCAGGAACCGGCCCACGTCGCCGTCCTCGGTGTTGCGCCAGAACTGCCAGTAGTCGTAGGGCGCCAGCCGCTCGGCATTGAGCCACACCGCGCCCTGGGCCGTCTTGCCCATCTTGGCGCCGGAGGTGGTGGTGACGAGCGGCGAGGTAACGCCATAGAGCTCGTGCCCGCCCATGCGCCGGCCCAGCTCGACGCCGCTGACGATGTTCCCCCATTGGTCGGAGCCGCCCATCTGCACGCTGCAGCCGCAGCGCCGGGCCAGCTCGACGAAATCGTAGGACTGCAGCACCATGTAGTTGAATTCGAGGAAGCTCAGCGGCTGCTCGCGTTCGAGCCGGAGCCGCACGCTGTCGAAGCTCAGCATGCGGTTGACCGAGAAGTGCCGGCCGTATTCGCGCAGGAACGGGATGTATTCGAGCCGGTCGAGCCACAGCGCGTTATTGGCCATGACGGCCTCGGTGGGGCCGTCGCCGAAGGTGAGGAACCGGTCGAAGATGCGGCGGATGCCTGCCATGTTGGCGGCGATCTCGTCGTCGCTCAGAAGCCGGCGCGTCTCGTCCTTGCCCGAGGGATCGCCAACCTTGGTGGTGCCGCCGCCCATCAGCACGACCGGCTTGTTGCCGGTGCGCTGCCACAGTCGCAACAGCATGATCTGCAAAAGACTGCCGACATGCAGGCTGTCGGCGGTACAATCGAAACCGATATAGGCCGTGAGCGGCCCGGACGCGAGCCGGGCGTCGAGCGCGTCGCGGTCGGTGCATTGATGCACGAATCCGCGCTCTTCGGCGGCGGCGAGAAAGGACGAGCGGGCGGTGGACATCGGCGGCGGTGCGCGGCGTGGGGTCGGGGCCGGTCCTAGCACAAACGCCGCGACGCCACAATTCGCGGGCCGGCGATGACCGGGTTTCGGCGCTGTCGCGCGATCGGGCTGATGAGCGGGACCTCGCTCGACGGGGTCGACGCAGCCTTCATCATCACCGACGGGCGTGACGCGGTCGAGACCGGGCCGTCATTGACGGTGCCTTACGACGTCGCTTTTCGCGAGCGGCTGCGCAACGTGCTCGGCGGCACCGGGCCGGTCGCCGCCGTCGAGCAGGAGCTGACGGCGGCTCATGCCGAGGCGGTGCGCGCGCTGATGCGGCGCCACGCGATCGGTCCGGTCGATCTGATCGGCTTTCACGGCCACACCATCCTGCACCAGCCGCGCGCGGGGCGGACCTGGCAGATCGGCGACGGCGCCCGGCTTGCGGCGCTCACCGGCATCGACGTGGTCGCGGATTTCCGCGCCGCCGATGTGGCGGCGGGCGGCGAGGGCGCGCCGCTCGCGCCGCTTTACCATCGTGCGCTCGCCGCCGCGCTGGCACGGCCGCTCGCCGTGCTCAATCTCGGCGGCGTCGGCAACGTCACCTGGATCGGCAATGGCGCGGACGACATCCTCGCCTTCGATACCGGTCCGGGCAATGCGCTCATTGACGACTGGATGCGGCTTCACACCGGGCGCCCGATCGACCCGGGCGGCGCACTCGCCGGCAGCGGCAGGATCGATGCCGCGGCAGTGGCGCGGTTCCTCGCCGATCCCTATTTCCGCCGTTTGCCGCCCAAATCGCTCGACCGCGACAACTTCGCCCGGTTTCGCCCCGCCGGATTATCGCCCGCCGACGGCGCGGCGACGCTCACGGCGATGACCGCTGCGGCGGTCGCCGCGGCCATGGCGCATTTCCCGGCGCCGCCGCGGCGCTGGCTCGTCACCGGCGGCGGCCGCCACAACGCCACCTTGATGGCGCTGCTGAAGGCGCGGCTTGGTGCCGAGGTGGCGCCGGTGGAGGCGGCGGGTTGGGACGGCGACGCGCTCGAGGCGCAGGCCTTCGCCTATCTCGCGGTACGGTCGCTGGAGCATCTGCCGCTCAGCGTTGCGACCACGACCGGTGTGCGCGCGCCGACCGGCGGCGGCGTCCTTCACCGCGCCCGCTAACCCGCGTTAACGTTCCCTTACCGGCTTGCGCCTATCATCGCCTCGTGGCGCTCCTTGACGCGGAGCCGGGCACCGGCCGCATCCCGGCGGTACACCTCGACGGCAGATATGACATTCTTCCGGGCTCGCCGGCGGAGGGCTTTCGCACGCCCACCGCGGCCGCCTATCGCGTCATCGACACCGACCGCCCGACCGATGCGCTGTTCGCGCTGATCTGCGATCCGGGCATGCCGCCGCGGCGGCCGCTCATCGATGCGCTGTCGGCGATGCATGTGGGCGCGCTGATGGCGCCGCGCAACTTGGGCGTGGTCGAGTGGCCGTTCCTGGAGCGACATGCCATCGCCGTGATCTTCGCCGACCCGGGGGGAAGGCGCCTCGCGGATACGCTGGACGACGACATTCCGCCGGTCACGGAGGCGGACGTGCTCGGCGTCGTCATCCCGTGCATCGCCACGGCGCTCAAGGCGCTGTTCGCGCTGGGCATCACCCATCGCGCCATCCGTCCGACCAATCTCTACCGCCGCGCCGATGACGGCAGGATCGTGCTGGGCGAATGCGTGAGCGCGCCGCCGGGCGCCGCGCAACCGGTTGCCTTCGAGCCGATCGAAAGCGGCATGGCCTTGCCCATGGGACGCGGCGACGGTACGCCGGCGGACGATCTCTATGCGCTTGGCGTCACGCTCATCCACGTGTTGCTGGGGCGCGTCCCGGGGCGCGACCGCAGCGACGACGAGTTGCTGGCGGACAAGATCAATCGCGGCTCCTTCGTCGCACTGCTGGATGGCGAGCGGGTGCCGGTCGGCATGATCGAGATTCTTCGCGGCCTGCTGGCGGACGATCCGCGCGAGCGCTGGACGCTCGACGAGCTCCAAAGCTGGATCGCGCGGCGGCAAATCAAGGCCCGGCAATGCACGCCACCGCGACGCGCGAGCGGCCCGCTCGAGCTGGGCGGTAGCCTGCACGTGACGGCGCGATCGCTGGCCCAGGCCATCGTACGCGACCCTGCCGCTGCCGAGAAATTGGTCCGTTCCGGCGCGTTGGACGTGTGGTTGCAGCGCCGCCTGGGCGATCCCGAGCGCCTGGCGGCGGTGACGCTCGCGATGGGCGAGGGCATGGAATCTCCTGCGCACACGGCGCGGCTGGTGGCGCGCATCGCGATCGCGCTCGACCCGCGCGCGCCGGTACGTTTCGGCGGCTTCGCTGCCGCGCCTGACGGCTTCGGCCCGGCGCTCGCCGCTGCCTATCGCAGCGGCGCCGGCGCTGCCATCATCGCCGAGACCGTCGTGGCCCGGCTGCCGCAATTCTGGTGCAGCGTCCAGTCCGGCTTCCGCCCGGAGCAATCGCCGCATTTGCGCCTGTTCGACCGGCTGCGTCATCTCCTCGACGACCGCCGTCCCGGCTGCGGCGTCGAGCGGTTGCTCTACGAGCTCAACCCCGGCCTGCACTGTCTGGCGCTGGCGATCGAGCACGAATGCGTGATCGCGGCGGACGAGGTCCTGCCGGCGCTGGAGCGGGCGAGTGCCGCCGGCCGGATCGGCGAAGCCCCGGTCGACCGCCATGTCGCTGCGTTTCTCGCGGTGCACTGCCGTGCCGCCGTGTCGGAGTGGCACGACGATCTCGCCAGCGCCGATCCGCAGCAGCGCGCGCTGGCCGGGCTGCAGGTCCTGGCGCGGCTCCAGAGCCTGTACGGGCCTGCGCGGGTTCCGTCGCTGTGCGATCGGCTCGGACAAGACCTGCCGAAGCTGATCGAGCGCTATCACAGCCATTCGCGACGCCAGCGTCTTGGCGTGGTGCTCGCGAAACTGCGCGGCAAGGGCAGTCTTGTCGACATGGTCGCCCTCGTCGGTCCGGGCGAGCGCCGGCGCGATGAGGCGGAGTTCCAGGCCGCGCGCGGCGAGGTCGCTGCCCTTGGTCGTGCGCTTACGGCATTGCGCGACGGTCGCGACACGCGTTGGCGCGATGCCGTCGAGCTTGGGGGGCGCATGGCCGTGGCGGCCGCGGTCGTGCTGGCGTGGTCGGCGGCGTTCGCATCGCTGGTGATCGCGGGCTAAGGCATGGCGCGCGGCAAGGGAACGAGCAGGGGGCGCAACGCGGGCGTAAGCTGGCCGTGGGTGATCGTCGTTTTCGTCGCCGCGTTCCTGGCCGCGACCGCGCTCCCGTTCTGCGCGCTGTTCGTGGTCGGAATGGTACCGAGCGCCGTCGCCGCCGTGATCGACCGCCACCGCGACCGCTACCTCACCGCCGCCGTCGCGCTGCTCAACCTCGCCGGCATGGTGATCCCGACGCTGACGCTGCTGAAGCTCGGCGCCAGCCTCGCCGGTGCGCTGCAAGTGCTGGGCGATCCGCGCAACTGGCTCATCATCTACAGCACGGCCGGCGTCGGATGGATGCTCCACGCGGGCATGCCGGCGCTCGCGCGCGTCATCGTCGACTTGCGCGCCGAGCGCGAGGAGCGACGCCTCGAGCGACGGGCCGAACAGCTTACGGAGGAATGGGGCGCCGGCGTCGGCCGCGGTTGACGCGGCTCAGCCTGGCAGGAGATGGCGTTCGAGCGCCATCGAGCGGATCGCGCGCTGCAGCTTGTCGAAGGCGCGCACCTCGATCTGCCGTACCCGCTCGCGCGAGACGCCGTAGCGCTGCGACAGGTCCTCGAGCGTCGTCGGCTCGTCCTTGAGGCGGCGCTCGACCAGGATGTCGCGCTCGCGGTCGGTGAGATGCGTCATCGCCGCGCGCAGCAGGTCGCGCCTCACGCCGAGCTCCTGGCGCTCCGACAGGGTGGTTTCCTGGTTGTCGGTCTCGTCGACCAGCCAGTCCTGCCACTCGCCTTCGCCATCGCCCCGGAGCGGCGCATTCAGGGAATGATCGGGGCTCGCGAGGCGCCGGTTCATGCTGACCACATCGGCCTCCGGCACGTCGAGCTCGCGCGCGATCTTCTGCACATGCTCCGGCGTGAGGTCGCCCTCCTCGATCGCCTGAATCTGGCCCTTGAGCTTGCGCAGGTTGAAGAACAGCTTCTTCTGCGCCGCCGTCGTCCCCATCTTTACCAGCGACCACGAATGGAGGATGTATTCCTGCATCGAGGCGCGGATCCACCACATCGCGTAGGTCGCGAGGCGAAAGCCGCGCTCGGGATCGAAGCGCTTGACCGCCTGCATCATCCCGACATTGCCTTCCGAGATGAGCTCCGACAGCGGCAAACCGTAGCCGCGATAGCCCATCGCGATCTTCGCCACGAGCCGCAGGTGGCTGGTCACGAGCTTGTGCGCGGCGTCGGGGTCGGCGTGCTCTCGCCAGCGCTTGGCGAGCATGTATTCCTCCTCGACCTCGAGCATGGGGAACTTGCGGATCTCTTGGAGATAGCGCGCAAGATTGCCCTCGGAGGCGATGGTCGGCAGGGCGTGCGTGGTTGCCATGAGCAGATGCTAGAGCGGTTGGCGATGCGATGGTATCTCTCGACGCAATCTTAGAGTTTTTCTAAAAATTCTGTCAACTCGGCCATATCGCGGGGCAGGGCGCTCTCGAATTTCAGCGCTTCGCCGGTCGCCGGATGGGTGAAGCCGAGGAGATACGCATGCAGCGCCTGGCGCGGAAAGGCGGCGATGGCATCGTGAGCCGCCCCGGCGCCAAGCGCGTGGCGGAGCCGGCGCCCGCCATAAGTCTGGTCGCCGATGAGCGCGTGGCCGCGCTCGCTC
>DATKQE010000060.1:0-22396 GCA_035532935.1 Allostellaceae bacterium | reverse complement strand
CGACGTGCCGCCGCTTTCCGGCGTCCTTCCAGGCTTGCAGCCGGTCGCGGATGCGCTCGGCCGGGCCGGCGAGGGCGATCTCATCGACCAGGGCATCGGGCACGGCGGCGGCGGCCTCGGCCTTGCGGCCGGCGAGGAAGGCATCCTGGATCGCGGCTGCCGCCGCCTCGTAGCCGAGGCGCTTGGCATAGTCGTTGTAGAAATTCTTCGCGCGCGCGCCCATGCCGCCGAGATAGAGCGCCAGGTGCTGCTTGATCGGCAGCCGCGCCCGCTCCAGGTCGTTGTCCATCGAGACCGGTACGAACGGGCACAGATCAAAATTCGCCAGGCTTTTCGGATGGCTGGCCCGGGCGAAGCCGGCATCGAGATGCGGCGCGAACAGTTCGAACCGTTCCGGGTTCATGAAGATGGGGAACATGCCGTCCGCGATTTCGGCGGAGGTGCGGATGCTCGCCGGCGCGATGGACGCCGTATAGATTTTGAGGTTCGGATTGCCATGCATGATGCACTTGAGCGGCTTGCCCAGGCCGGTCGCGTCCGGGCCGCCATAGGGAATCTGGTAGTGCTCGCCGTCATGCGTAAGCGGTTCGTTGCGCGCGAGAATCTTGCGGATGATCGCAATGTACTCGCGGGTGCGCTGCACGGGCTTGCCGTAAGCGACCCCGTGCCAGCCTTCCACCACTTGCGGGCCGGACGGGCCGATTCCCAGGACGAAGCGGCCGCATGAGAGCGCGTCGAGCGTCATCGCCGTCATCGCCGTCATGGCGGGCGTGCGTGCCGGCATCTGCATGATCGCGGTGCCGACCTTGATCCGCGTCGTGACCGTTTGCGACCCAAGCCGGTCGCCAGACCGCAGGTTGGGAGATCCCGCAAGCTGACATTCGATTCAAGTTGTGTGTTCTTCGTTCGGAAACCGTACGTCTCCATACGAGACGCGCTCGTCCGGTGGCGATGTTCCAGCGAGCGGCACGGAATAAAGCGGACTCAGCGATTGCTGTATTTATCAGTTTCTTCGCCGCCAACGGCAATGGCACCGCTCTCAATGATGGATGAAGAGGCTCGTCGGACACGCCCGCAACAAACTCTTCGTGCACGAACCTAGAAGCGCTTCGCGCCAGCCGCGGTGGCCGAACGCGCCCATCACCAGCATATCGGGCTTCCATCGCTTGGTCTCGGCAAGAAGCGTCCCTGCTATGTCCGCTGTGGCGACGATCCCGTGACGCTCGGGCGAGATGCCGTAAAGCGCGAGATAGCCGGCGGCTTCGGCGACAAGGTCCTGGGCTTCCTTCTCGTCTGGCGCGATGCTGAGGAGGCGCAGCTTGGTCTTTTTTGCCAAATCCAGCAGCGCGAAAATCTGAAGCGCCTTTGCAGCCGCGAGGCTGCCGTCGAAAGCAATCAGGATCGATCCCATCTCGTTGACCGACTCGAGTGGCGGGACGACGAGCACGGGGCGCGGATTCCGCTTGAGCAGCAACTCTACGGTCAGCGCCGTCTCGCGCGACGGGACCGCGTGAAAACTCGTGTCGCGGCCGATCACGACGAGATCGTGGCCCGTGGCGGCGCGCGTGAGAGCCGGGAGCGGGGCGCCATTGATGCGGAGCGCCTCGCCCAGGAGCTTGTGGCGTTGGCGCTTTGCCTCGAATTCATGGAGCAACTTGTCGATTTCGCGGCTGGCGCGCTCGATGCGAGCCGCATCCGCCGCGGCCTTGAACGCCGTTCCGCCCAGCGGAACGGGTTCCGGCGGCGCGAGATAGTCGAGATCGACGACGCTCAACGCCATCACGGCCGCTTGATGCTGCTGCGCCAGTCCCAGCGCGACGTCGCCGGCCGATTTTGCTGCTGGGGTATTGTCCAACGCGACCAGAATGCTTTTCATCTCAGCGCCTCTACCGGTGGCGTCGAACGGCTTCAGCGTTCGTTCCCAATCCTCAGCGCCCTGGCTCGGGCCTGAGCGCGGCAGAAATTGTAAATGCCGCGCCGCGTCGTCCCATGACCTAGATCAATCGGTCGCGAGAGAATCTTTTCTAGGGTTTGGCGTGGGCGCTTTGGTCTCGATCTGGCTGCAATTCGCCGCCTGCGTCGCCTTGATTGGCGTCGCGGGCCCGGAATTGTCGCGCAGCGGCGATGTGATTGCCGAAAAGACCGGCCTGTCGCGGGGTTGGATCGGCATCGTCTTGCTGGCTTCGGCCACCTCGCTGCCCGAGCTCGTCGTCGGCGTGAGCGCCGTGACCGTCGTGGGCACGCCGGACGTCGCTATCGGCGATGCCTTCGGCAGCTGCGTCTTCAACCTCGTCATCCTGGTGGTGCTCGATTTCTTTCAGAGAGGGGAGAGCGTCTATCGCCGCGCGCGGCAAGGCCATGTCCTGTCGGGTGGCTTTGGCGTCATTCTGATCGGTTATGCCGGGATGAGCCTGCTGCTCCAGGATCGCGGCCTGGGGCTCGGGATCGCGACCGGACATGTCGGGATCTACACGCCGGTGATCCTCCTCCTTTACCTCCTGGCCATGCGCACCGTGTTCCGATACGAGCGGGAGCATCGCGGGGACTTTGCCGAGGAGATCGTCGAGCATTATCGCGAGATCACGCTGCGCCGAGCCGTGCTGCGTTACGCCGCGGCGGCGGCCGTGATCGTCGGCGCCGGCGCTTGGCTGCCCTTCGTCGCGACAGCCTTGGCCGACGTCATGGGCTGGCAGGCCTCCTTTGTCGGCACGCTTTTCGTGGCGGCCGTGACCTCCTTGCCGGAACTCGTCGTGACCCTGTCTGCGTTCCGACTGGGCGCGCTCGATATGGCCATCTCCAATCTGTTCGGCAGCAACCTTTTCGATATGGCGATCATCGCCGTTGACGATATTTTTTTCGTCAAGGGGCCGATCCTCTCCTATGTCTCTCCGATTCACGCCGTTTCCGCGATGTCTGCCGTGATCATGACGGGCATCGCGATCATCGGCCTCCTCTATCGGCCGCAGGCGCGGCTCTTCAAGGCTGTCGGCTGGATCAGCCTCAGCCTGTTCGTCGTCTATCTGCTCAATTCCTACGCTCTCTATATCTCCGGCCAATGACGCGGGAGCGCACCACCACAATGCCCGGTGATGCGCCGCCATGGCACACGATCGAAGCGGCGGCCGTCGTTCGAACCTTTCGCTCCGACCCCGAGCGCGGCCTTGCCGCGACTGCCGCCGCCGCGTGTCTCGCCACGTGCCGCCCGGGACCGGAACGTCGGTGCCGCGGTCGGCGCTGCACCATCGCCTCGTGTCGGTGAGCGCGAGCAGCTCGCGGGCGATCGTCTCGTCCGTAGGAGCCGGATGCTGGCGCTCCAGGGAGCGGGCGAGCGCGTGGAGCGACACGGTGGCGGCGACGTGCGAACGGTCCATCACGGCGGCCCTGGGCCGCTGCGTGACCACGACGCGCCGCAGCACGACGGCCACCGATAGCTCACCGTCGACCCAGTCCTCTTGGCCCACCGTGTGCGGCAGAGCCCGCACCTCCCAGATGCGGAGCGGGTCGCCGCGCTCGATGCCGAGCGACAACCGGCCGAAGGCTTGTCGCCGATGCGGCGGCCGAACGGCGGATCGACATCGATATTGGCTTGATCGGCGGCGGGCAGGTCGTCGAAATTGCGGACCGTGCCGTCGGCGTTGCGCGGATACCATTTCGCGGGATCGGTGTCGCGCTCGGCATAGAACTCGAGCACCTGCCGCAAGGAGTGGAACACGCCGTTGTGGAAGAACGTCTGGCGCGTCGCGACGTTGCGCAGGGTCGGCGTCATGAACATGCCGCAATATTCCGGGTGGTCGCGCAGATCGGTCCGCAGCGGCCCGCACAGGCCGAGATCGTAATAGGCCGGGTCGGCATTGGCGGGGATCGCCGTGTTGCGCGGCGCCCCGATCGCGGCATAGCCGTAATCGGTGAATTGCGGCGGCGTGCCGTCGCTACCCGGCGCGCTGATGTGGCATTGCGCGCAATTGCCCTTGGCCGGATCGTTGAAGAGCGCGAGCCCGCGCGCCTCGGCAGGCGTCAATGTCGCCCGTCTGGCGAGATAGGCGTCGTATTTGCTGCTGTAGGGATAGAATGCGGCGGCGTCCTGCTCATAGGCCTCGAACGCCTGCAGGACGGCGTCGAAAGCCTTGGCCGTGTCGTCGAACAAGCGGGCGCCGAAGGCGCGGCGCAGCATCGCCGCCGCCGCGGTCCGGCGCACAGCGGCGACGACCGCTGCCGGTCCGGCATTGGCCATTTCGTGGGGTGCGAACAGCGGCAGCCTCGCTTGGTCGCGGCCGCGATCGACCCGGCCGTCCCAGGTGAGGCCACCGGTCGGCCCGTTATCGATGCTGGGATCGCCCTCGTCCTCGGATTCGTAATAATGCTCGGTGAATTGCGGCACCGCCTGGAGGTATTCTAGAGACGGCACGGCGCGCAGCCCGCTCCGGCGCATGGACTTGCCGCCGCGCTGCACGGGCAACGCATTGGGCGGGCCGTAGGCGCGCGCCGGGTCGTGGCAGGACGCGCACGACATCCGGCCGGAGGCCGAGAGCGATTTGTCGCGGAACAGCACGCGGCCGGCGGCCATGAGCAGTTTCGTCTCGCGATAGACCTCGGCGCGCGAGCGTCCGCCCGCCGCCGCCGTGCCGCTGGTGACGATGGCGAGCGGCAGGCAGCAGACCAAGATGATGAGCAGCCGCCGCACCATCGTCGCAGCATGGCCAAGCACCACCGCCAAGACCGGCGCCGGCGCGCGATCCTTGTTCACTTCGGGCGTCACAAAAGTTACATGAAGGCGCTGCTAAATTCCTGTTCCCTCGCTTTAGCCTGCCAAGGACAACATGAACAATCGCCTTCTTCGCGTGGCGCTGGTGGTGGTCCTCGGGACCATCGGCGGCGTCGGCGCCGCGGCGCAGCCGGTCCGACCGCAAGCCGGGATCGATCGGATCGACACCGTCGTGGTGATCTATGCCGAGAACCGCAGCTTCGACAATCTCTATGGATACTTTCCCGGCGCCGACGGCTTGCAGCATCTGCGCCGCGCCGCCTATCTGCAACGCGACCGCGACGGTTCGGTGATGAGGGAACTGCCGCCGATCTGGACCGGGCTCACCGCCAAGGGCGTCGTGCCGCCGGTCACCGAGGCCGAGACGGAGCATCTCCCCAACCGGCCCTTCGCGATCGACGATCCCCACGGCTTCAACACGCCGCTCGCGGTCGTCACCCGCGACCTCTGGCATCTCTTCTATGAGAACCAGATGCAGATCGACGGCGGCCGCAACGACAAGTTCGCGGCCTATGCGAATTCCGGCGGGCTGACCATGGGGCATTATCGTGCCGACGCCGCGACCCTGCCGTTGTGGCGGATCGCGCGGCGCTTCACGCTCGCTGATCATTTCTTCATGGGCGCGTTCGGTGGCTCCTTCCTCAACCATTTCTGGCTCATCTGCGCCTGCACGCCGAGATACCCCGATGCCGACAAGAGCCCGGCCAAGGACAAGATCGCGGTCGTCGATGCCGCCGGCACCAGCCTGAAGCTGGCCGCGAATTCGCCGCGCTCGGCGCTCGACGGTATTCCGAAATTCGCTCGCGACGGCACCGTCACGCCGGATTTCTATGCCGTCAACACGATGGAGCCGCCCTATCAGCCGAGCGCCAACAAGCCGGCGCCGGGCGGCAATCCGGCGTTCGCCGATCCCGCGGCGCCGACGACGCTGCCGCCGCAGACCGAGCAGACGATCGGCGATCTTCTCTCGGCCAAGGGCATCAGTTGGGCATGGTACGCCGGCGCGTGGCAGGTCGCGCTCGACGGCAAGAACGCGCGGCCGGTGCCAAACTTCCAGTACCATCATCAGCCGTTCAACTATTTCGCCGACATGGCACCGGGCACGGCGGCCCGGGCGGAGCATCTCAGGGACGGCGGGCTCGACGGCGTCGCCTTCATCGCGGCGATCGACGCCGGCGCGCTGCCGCAGGTCACCTTCTACAAGCCGCAGGGCAATCTCAACGAGCATCCCGGCTATGCCGCGGTTTTCGCCGGCGACCGGCACATCGCCGACGTCATCGCCCATCTCGAAAAGAGCCCGCAATGGGCGCACATGCTGGTGGTCGTCACCTATGACGAGAATGGCGGCTTCTGGGACCACGTGGCGCCGCCCAAGGGCGACCGCTGGGGCCCGGGCTCGCGCGTTCCGGCGATCATCGTGTCGCCGTTTGCGCGGCGCGGCTATGTCGATCACACCCAGTACGACACGACCTCGATCCTGCGTTTCATCACGCGGCGATTCGGCCTGCCCGAATTGCCGGGCCTGGCGGAGCGCGATGCGGCGCTCAGGGCACATGGCAACCGGCCGATGGGGGATTTGACCGACGCGCTCGACCTCGCGCGCCGATAGCGAGCCTTGGGGTTCCGGCAGCGGCGGTCCATCGGGCGCGCCGTTGCTTTGACTTGCGCCGGGCCTCCGTCTAGAGTTTCATCCGGGTGGGGTGCGGAGTGAGGTCGCCGTCGGCGGCGCCCGGATCGTCCCCCGATGACGAATGCGGATCAGGACCCTCGGCGCCAGAACGACCGAGACCGAGGTCCGCAGGGAGGCTTCGCGCAGGATGACAGCGTATATCCAGGGCCGCAATGTCAGCGTCACCTTTCGGCCGCCCAATCGCCTCCCGGTTCGCGCGCTCCAGGGCTTCGACATCGATGTCAACGAGGGCGAGTTCGTCTCGATCGTCGGGCCGTCGGGCTGCGGCAAGAGCACCTTCCTCAGCATCCTGCTCGGCCTGATGAAGCCCGAATCGGGCGATCTCCGGCTGCGCGACAAGCGTATCAGCGGCCCGGGCACGGACCGCGCCATGGTGTTCCAGGAGTTCGGGCTGCTGCCGTGGCGGAACGTGCAGCACAACGTCGAGCTCGGTCTCGAGCTCAAGGGCATGCCGGCCGCGCAGCGGCACGAGATTTCGCAGGGCCTCATCGAGATGGTCGGGCTCGGCGGATTTGAGAGCCATTATCCGCACGAGCTGTCGGGCGGCATGAAGCAGCGCGTCGGCTTGGCCCGGGCGCTCGCCACCGATCCCGACGTGCTGCTGATGGACGAGCCGTTTGCGGCGCTCGATGCCCAGACGCGCGACATCATGCAGTCCGAACTGCTGCGCATCTGGCGCAAGGCGCGCAAGACGGTCCTGTTCGTGACCCACCAGATTGACGAGGCGATCTATCTGTCCGACCGCGTCATGGTGATGACGCGGCGGCCGGGACGCGCCAAGCGCATTTTTGCCGTCGAGCTGCCCCGGCCGCGCGACTACGAGATGCGGGTGACGCGGGAGTTCAACGATCTCAAGCTCGAGATCTGGAACGAGCTCAAAGACGAGATACAGGTCTAGGCATGACAGACGATACCGTTCCGCGCCCGAGTTTCGTTTGGCAGAATCGCAAGCTTCTGCTTGGCTCCCTGTCGGTTGCGCTGTTCTTCGTCGCGTGGCAGGCGGTCTTTCTCTTCGTGCCGCTCAATACGCTGTTCATGACCGAACCGACCATGATGTTCCGCGCCCTGGGGCAGCTCATCGCGTCCGGCGAGCTGTTCTACGACCTGCGCGTCAGCGCGGTGCCGTTCGGCTATGGGTTCGGCGCGGCGATCCTCGTCGGCGTCCCGCTGGGCATCATCATGGGCTGGCGCGTCCGCGTCGGCTACGCGCTCGATCCGCTCATGATCGCGCTCTACGCGAGCCCGCTGGTGGCGGTGGCGCCGCTCGTGGTGATCTTTCTCGGCGTCGGCGTCGCCGGAAAGGCCATCATCATCTTCCTGCTCTCGGTCTTTCCCTTCGTGTTCAACGCCTATGCCGGCGTGCGCGCGGTCGACTATCTTCTCATCAATGTCGTGCGCTCGCTCGGCGGCCGCGAGAAGGACCTTTATCTCAAGGTGATCTTTCCGAGCGTGATGCCCTATGTGGTTGCCGGCGCCCGCATCGGCGTCGGCAGGGCGATGATCGGCGTGCTCGTCGGCGAATTCTTCGCCGCGTCGGAGGGGATCGGCTATGCGATCGCAAAGTTCGGCGACATCTTCGCGCTCGACAGCATGTTCGCCTGCATCCTGGTCGTCACCGTGATCGCCGTCGCGCTCACCGAGGGCGTAAGGTGGGCCGAGCGTGCGGCCTTCCCCTGGCGCGTGGGGCGCTAGGCTCATGTCCGAGACCAAGACACTCCAGGCGCCGGTCGCGGCCGCTGCCATCGCTGTCGCCGACGACACCGCGGCACCCGCAATCGGTCTGTGGCGGCGGCTCGAACCGACCATGCTCGGTGCCGCCACCTTCGCCGTGATCCTCATCGCATGGCAGGCGATCCCGTACGTTGTGGTGATGAAGGCCGGGACCAAGATGTTCTTCGCGCCGCCGAGCGAGATTGCGGTGACGCTGTGGCAGCTCTTTGCCTCGGGAACGATCTGGGCACCGCTTGGCGTCAGCGCCGCCGGTTTCGGGGTCGGCCTCGGGATCGCCATCCTCATAGGCTTGCCGCTCGGCGTCCTGATCGGCCGGTCGGAAACGCTCAACGCGCTGTTCGATCCGTTCGTCACCGCCTTCAACGCGACGCCTCGGCTCGTATTCCTGCCGCTCGTCCTGCTGTGGTTCGGGCTCGGTCTGTGGTCCAAGGTGGTGATCGTGGTATTCGGCGCGATGTTCCCGCTGCTCATCAACACCTATGAGGGGGTACGCAACGCCGACAAGCTCCTCATCAACGTGGTGCGCTCCTTCGGCGCCCGGGAATGGGACATCGCGAGGCTCGTGGTCGTGCCGAATGCGATGCCCTACATCATCACCGGTCTCAGGCTGGCGATCGGGCGCGCGGTGCTGGGCGTGGTCGTGTCGGAATTCTTCGGCTCCAACGAGGGGCTCGGCGTGATGATGGTGCAGGCGGCGAGCCAGTACAAAGTGAACATCGTGTTCGCCGGCATGATCGTGTTCACGGTGCTGTCGCTGGCGATGACCGGTCTGGTGAAGATGCTCGAACGCCGCCTCAGCCGGTGGCGGCCGCAGCGCGCCGGCGGCGAATAGAAGCCGGCGCGGCCGGTCGGTTTTTCCCCCGGTCAGTTCTTCGTCTTGGCCGCCGGCGGCGGCACGTAATGCGCTTCGCTGAGCGCCTCGTCGAGGAGCTTGCGGGCGACGAATTTCTCGGTGTCCGGAAGCGGCTTGTCCTTGGGCCATTGGTGCGCCGCGATCATGTCGAGGCGGCGCGACACGAAAATGTCGCGGAATAATTTCTTGGGGATCTCCGCGTCATAGGTGTCGTGGAGCGAATCCCACAGCAGC
The DNA here is from genome assembly GCA_035532935.1 of Allostellaceae bacterium. Lineage (GTDB taxonomy): Bacteria > Pseudomonadota > Alphaproteobacteria > ATCC43930 > CGMCC-115725 > DATJLY01. Next base: position 13,126 of record DATKQE010000060.1, on the reverse strand, counting down.
GCCTGCTCCTGCGGATCGTCGATGCCCAGATAGGTCTTGAAGATCGGCATCGTGCCTTCTTTGTTGGTGCGGATATACATGATCGCTTCGGCGATGGCGCGGTCGAACGCTTTGACCGTATCGGGATGCTTTTCCACGTAGGACGTGAGCGCCCAGGTCGTGCCGCCGAGGCGCGGGAGGTAGCCGCTGGTGGCGAGGAGCACCTTGAACCCGGCCTTCTCCGCTTTCACCGCCGCCGGCACCTGCAGCAGCGCGCCCTGGACGCTGTCGTTGATGAGGGCGGCGACCTCGTCGGGCTCGCCCTGGAACGAGATCACCTTGTAGTCCTTGCCGGCATTCATATGGAAGAAGCGCGACAGCACCGTCGCGCCCTCGTCATAATCGGCGCCGCCGGGCTGCCCATAAGCCATCGTCTTGCCCCGCAGATCTTGGGGCTTCGTGATGTTCTTGTCGGTAACGATGACCCACTGCGAGCTGCGGCTCAAATTGATGACATAGAGGAGCTGGGCACCGTGCAGGGCGGCCAACGCGCCGCCTGTGGTGATCGGGTCGAAGTCGATCTCGCCGGCGAGCCCGGCGGTCACCATTGCCTTGCCGTTGAGCGTGACCCATGTGGCATCGAGCCCCTCCTTTTTGAAGAAGCCCCGGTCCATCGCGACGTAGGTCGGAAAGTGCAGGCCGGTGCCGCCGATGACGCGCCCCACCGTGATCTTGGTCTGCGCGCCGGCTGCGGCCGCGGCCAGAGGCAACAACGCCGCCGCCACGGCGGAAGCAATCGCGAAGCGGGCTACCCGCATGGTCAATCCTCCCTCTGTAACCTTTTGAAGCACACCCATTGACGCCAACCGTCGCGCCCTGCCGCGGCAAGCATGCCGGTTGCCATCCGCTCGAGCCAAATGGAAAGCTCCCGGCTCGCTTCCGCGGCGAGCGCGCCGCCCGGTGTCGTTTCGGGCGGGCGGCTCGCCCCGGCGCAAGGCCGCCCGCGCGCGGCGCCGGCGGCCTTCCCCGTTCCGGCCGTCAGTTCTTCGCCGCGTTGGGCTTGGGCGGCGGCACGTAATGCACCTCCGCGAGCGCCTCGTCGAGGAGCTTGCGGTCGATGAACTTCTCCGTGTCCGGAAGCGGCTTGTCCTTGGGCCACTGGTGTGCCGCGATCATGTCGAGACGGCGCGACGCGAAGATGTCGCGGAACTCGTCCTTGGGCAATTCGGCGTCGTAGGTGTTGTGGAGCGCATCCCACAGCAGCGCCTGCTCCTGCGGATCGTCGATGCCGAGATAGGTCTTGAAGATCGGCATCGTGCCTTCTTTGTTGGTGCGGATATACATGATCGCTTCGGCGATGGCGCGGTCGAAGGCTTTGACCGCGTCGGGATGCTTGTCCGCGAAGGGCTTCACCGTCCAGATCGGGCCGCCCAGGCGCGGGATGTAGTCGCTGGTGGTCAGCAGGATCTTGAACCCGGCCTTCTCGGCCTTCACTGCCGTCGGGACGGTCAACAGCGCGCCTTGGACGCTGCCGTTGATCAGCGCCGCGAGCTCGTCCGGTTCGCCCTGGAACGAGATCACCTTGTAGTCCTTGCCGACCTCCATGTGGAAGGCACGCGACAGCACATCGGCGCCCTCGTCGTAATCGGCGCCGCCGGGCTGGCCAAAAGCCAGCGTCTTGCCCTTCAGATCTTGGGGCTTGGCGATGTCCTTGGGGGTGACGATCACCCATTGCGAGCTGAGGCTCTGTCCGACGACATAGACGAGCGGCGCACCGTGCAGCGCGGCGAGCGCTCCGCCCGCGGGGATCGGCACGAAGTCGACTTCGCCCGCGAGCCCTGCGGTCACCAGGCCCTTGCCGGTGAGCTTGACCCATTTGGCATCGAGCCCTTCCTTCTTGAAGAAGCCGTGTTCCATCGCGACGTAGGTCGGGAGGTGAAGCCCGGTACCGCCGATGACCATGCCGACCGTGATCTTCGTTTCCGCCGTGGCTGCGACCGAGGCCAGCGACATCAGCGCCGCCGCCACTACGGCCGCGATCGCGAAGCGGGGTATCCGCATAGTCAGTCCTCCCTGCGATGGTTTGTGTCTTAGCTCGGTTCGACGCTAATCCGAACGCTCCATGACGGCAAGTGTCCTGGTTCGCCGGTTGCCGGCGGCCGGTTCGGCGCCCCGGCGGCGGGCCGCGTGCGTGGCGCTGCCGCACGTATTAGAATGAGGGATACGCGCGCGAACGGCGCTGGCAATCCGCCGGCGTCGCCGCGCCAAGGGCGGAGTGATGATCGAGATCGGTTCGGCGGCCCATAAGGAATTGTTCTGCCGGCAATTCAAGGACAGCTATCAGGATTACGTGCCGGACCGGTTGCCCTGGCCCGCGCTCGACGACGCCGCGTTGCAGCGCCTGCGCGCGGTGCCGTTCTGGCAGGAGGTGCTGCACACCGAGCGCCGCGCGGGTGCGATCGTCGCGGCCTTCACCGAGACCGTGACCGACCCGCTGCTCAAGGACGCGATCGCGCTGCAGGGCTTCGAGGAGGCGCGGCATGCCGACCTGCTCCGCGTCATGATCCGGCGCTATGGCATCGACGCGACCGAGCAGCCGCTCGAGCCGATCCCGGCGGATGTCGAGACCGCCTTCAAGGATTTCGGCTTCGGCGAATGCGTCGATTCGTTCCTGGGATTCGGCGTGTTCAAGATCGCGCGCCAGTCCGGCTTCCTGCCCGAGTCCATGTTCCAGATCTTCGATACGCTGATGTTCGAGGAGACGCGGCACATCGTCTTCTTCATCAATTGGATGGCGTATCGCGAAGTGGCGGCGGGACGGGGCGCGCGCTGGCGCCGCGGCGCGACCGCGCTGCGCTTTTACATCCGCGCGCTGAAGCGCCTCGTCGGCACCGCCAGGCGCGGCGCTGCGGTCAATGACGGCCGGAATTTCTCGGCGACCCAGGCGAGCATGTTCCTCGACGGCTTCACCTTCCGCCGCTTCCTCGAGGACTGCTATGTCGAGAATGCGCGGCGCATGCGCGACTTCGATGCCGGGCTGATGCGGCCGAGCTTCCTGCCCGCGCTCGCCAGCATGGCGCTCGCAAGCCTGCGCCTGTGGAGCGCCGGCCCCCGGCCGCAGCCGCGTTAGGGCCGGCCCCCGTCGTCAGCGCGCGCGCGCGTGCTCGCGATACCAGCGTTCGGCGCCCGGATGGAGCGGCACGTCGATCGGCGTCGCCTCGCTGTCCTGGCCGATCTGCGGCAGCCCGGTGTAGGAATCCCAATCCCACGGCATCTCGCCCTCGCGCGCGGCAAAGGCGGCGCAGACGTCATAGGCAAGCTCGTCCGGCAGCGATGCGCTTGAATAAATCGGCCAGCCGCTGAAATCGATGCAGACATGGTCGCGCGCGAGCTGGGGATAGCGGGACTTGGGCAGCAGCACGCGCCGCCATCCCAGCGCCGTGACCCGCTCGAGAATCTCGGGCTCGAGTTCCAGGGGCACGAGGCCGGCGGCGAACGCCTCGTTGATCCAGACCCTGATCCCCTCGTCGAAGACCGCATCGAGCTCGCCGCGCCGCATCGCCTCCATCCGGCGCGCATCGTGCGGCGGCCCGGCGAGCAGGAGCTTGCCGCCCCAGCTCTCGATGTCGGCCAGGGTGAAGCCGTAATTCGCCAGAATCTGGTCGATGAGGACGATGGTCGAATGCGTCGGATCCTCGCGTACCGAAAGCTTGAGCGGATAGCGCCGGTCCTTGATGTCGCGCAGCGACTTGATGCCCGTGCGCGGGTGGATCGCCATGATGAACCGGTCCCAGCTCGGATAGGACGCGATGACGCGCACCGGCAGCGGTGTCTTGAAAATGCCGACACCGCGATAGGCCTGGGTCAGCAGCGCCGACGGGTTGACGAAGGCCATCTCGATCTCGCCCTTGGCCACGTCCTCGGCGAGGATCGCCGAACCGGTGGCCATGCGCAGCCATGGCTTGAATTGCGTGCCGGACCCGCTGCCGACGACGATGCACATGTCGCGGTTCCCGCCGTAATGCGTGGCGGGGTTGCCAGCAATGTGGAGGCCGAGTTCCCAGAGTGTCTTCGCGCGAATGAAGTTCGCACCCCTCGGCAGCGGTTCCATGGCGGCACCTCTTGGATGATGGAGACCCCATTGTGGGCCAACGGGCGGCGCCGTGGCAATTGCCGGTACGTCAGCAGCGTTCGAACAGCGCGCCGAATCCTGCGCTCCGGTCGGAAATGCCGCCCGTGCGCAGCACGTGCCAAGCCGCGGCCTGGTTGCTGGTGATCACCGGCCGGCCGAGATCGCGCTCGAGCGGGGCGATGATCTCGGCGACGCGGATCTGCGCGCAGCTCAGGAAATAGGCATCGGCTTCGTCGCGGCGATGCGCCATCGCGGTGCGGTACCACGCATAGGGCTCGATCGCGCGGAAGTCCCGTGCATAGGTGAGGCCCGCGGCATAGGCGCTCAGCACGTCGATGCCGTTGTAGCGCAGGAACGCCGCCTCGCGTTCATTCACTTCCGGAAGATAGGGCGTCACCATGACGACCTTGCGCGCGCCGAGTGCGGCGAGCGCCGCCAGGATGGCATCCGCCGTGGCTACCGCCGGCACGCCGGTCGCGGCCACGATCCGGTCGCGAATGCGCTCGGCCATTTCCGGCTCGAACGTCGTCACCGCGGTGCAGTGAAACAGGATTCGATCGACGCCGGCATCGGCGAGCAGCACCGCGCCGTCCTCGATCTTCTCGGTGAACGCAAGGAACTGATCGGGCGCGGCCTCGACCATCCTGAGGCGCGTCGTGTGGAGCGTCACGCCCTGGGGCAGCATCGCCTCGATCTGCGGCTCGGCCTCGGTGTTGACCGAGGGGATGATCATGCCGAGCCGTTGGCGCCAGCCATAGCGCACCGGTCGCGGACCGTCGTCGCCGTGCGCCGTCTCATTGGCCATCGTCTCCCCCTTGCCGGCGCCCGTCACAGATTGCGCGAGCGGCGTGCCAACGCCTCTTTCCATACGATGTCGCGGTCGTCGTCGAAGACCAGTTTGGGGTCTTCCGGCTCGGTGAACCAGGCGTGCTGCGCCAGCTCCGCTTCGAGCTGTCCCGGTCCCCAGCCGGCATAGCCGAAGGCGAGGAGATACTTGGCCGGGCCGGCGCCGTGGCCGATGTCGCGGAGCACGGCCGGGTTCGAGGTCACCGCCACGTGGCCGTCGATCGGGATCGTGTCGGCGCGGTGATACTCGGCGCTGTGCACGACGAAGCCGATCGTCGGCTCGACCGGTCCGCCGACAAAGACGGGCAAAGTCCCGTGCACGCTCGCGTCAGGCTTGCCCATCGCGGCGAGCAGGCTGGCGATGGTGCGCTTCTCGACGAGGTGGTTGATGACGATGCCGAGGGCGCCGGTCTTGTCGTGCCGCACCATGAGGATCACGGTTCCGACGAAACGCGGATCGCTCATGCCCGGGGCGGCGACGAGGAGGTCGCCGACCAGCGGGTCCTTGGGCGCCGCCGCTTGCGGCGCCGTGTCGGTTCCGGGCGCGGCCGCCATCAGCGCGCCCGGCAGGAGCAGCAGGGCGATGAGCTTGACCAGGCGTGTCGACCGCATCCGCTTTGCCCTGAACGTGCCGCCTTCTAGGCCGAGCTCTGTCGCCGGGACGGCATCGGCGTCCCGCGCGGCGCGGCGGGGCTGTGGCGGCGCGGAATCACGATGTTGCCGCTCTCGTCGACATAGGGCGTGCCATAATCGGGGATCGCGCGGCGCAGTTGCTCGAACGAGTGCAGCAACGCGTCCGTCGCCTGGCGCGCGAGGTCGCCGGCCTCGCGCAGGCGCTGCTCCATCGGCGTGACGACGAACGGCATGGACGGATCGGCGGCCCGGGACAGCGCCGGCTGAAGCGCCAGGATCGGCAGCACGGAGAGCCAGAGAAACCGTGGCGACATGGGCAATTCCCCGCTGTGGCCATGGCATCATAACCCGAGTGCGCCGTCGGCAAAAGCTCTCCGCGGCCCTTTGTTTTCGGGCGATTCGCGTCCTAGATCATCGCTTTGCCGCGCTATCCGCGCGGCGCGCTCAGATTTTCTTGTGGCTGCCGTCGCAGAATGGCTTGTTGCCGCTCGCCTTGCAGCCGCACAGCCACGCCTGCTCGGTCTTCTCGGCGACGAAGGGTACGGGCCGCAGGCCGAATTCCTTGTGGGTTCCGTCGCAGAAGGGCTGCGCCTTGCTGCGCCCGCAGGCGCACCAGACGTAGCGCTGACCCGCTTCGACCGGGACGCCGTAGGGGCTCTTCTGGGCGGGAATGGGGTCGGCCATGGCTGTCTCCACGTTGCGGCGGGCCGCGCCGGGCCCGATCGAATGCGCCGCAGCTTGGTCGAAATCGCGGTGGTTGGGAAGAGGGGGCGAGGCTAGTAGGAACGCGGCAGGCCGAGCACGTGCTCGGCGATGTAGGCGAGCACGAGATTGGTGGAAATCGGCGCGGTCTGGAACAGCCGGGTTTCGCGCCACTTGCGCTCGACGTCATATTCCCGCGCGAAGCCGAACCCGCCATGGGTCTGGAGGCAAGCCTCGGCCGCATGCCACGACGCGTCGGCGGCGAGCAGCTTTGCCATGTTCGCATCGGGTCCGCAGGGCCGGCCGGCGTCGAACAGCGCGGCCGCCTTGCGCACCATCAACTCCGCCGCCCCGGTCTCGGCGAAGGCGCGGGCGATGGGGAACTGCACGCCCTGGTTCTGCCCGATCGGGCGGTCGAACACGACACGGCTCCTGGCATAGTCGGACGCAGTGCGGATAAACCAGCGCGCATCGCCGACGGCCTCGGCGGCAATGAGAATCCGCTCGGCGTTCATGCCGTCGAGAATGTAGCGGAAGCCCTTGCCCTCCTCGCCGATCAGGTTCTCCGCCGGGATTTCCACGTCGTCGAAGAAGATCTCGTTGGTATTGTGGTTGATCATCGCCCTGAGCGGCCGGATCTCGAGGCCCTTGCCGTGGGTGGCGCCGAGATCGACGAGAAAGACCGAAAGCCCGTCGCCGCGGCGCTTGACCTCTTCCACCGGCGTCGTCCGCGCCAGGAGCAGCATCAGATCCGACTGGCGCGCGCGCGACGTCCACACCTTCTGGCCGCGCACGACGTAGCGGTCGCCGCGCCGCACCGCCCGCGTCTTGAGCCTGGTCGTATCGGAGCCGGTGGTGGGCTCGGTCACGCCGAAGGCCTGGAGCCGGAGCGCGCCGCTGGCGATCTGCGGCAGATAGCGCTGCTTTTGCGCATCGCTGCCGTGGCGCAGCAGCGTGCCCATGATGTACATCTGGGCATGGCACGCGCCGGCATTGCAGCCGGCGGCATGGATCTCCTCGAGGATGACCGCGGCCGCGCGCAGCGGCAGGCCCGATCCGCCGTAGTGCTCGGGGATGAGCGCGCCCAAATAACCCGCCGTGGTGAGGGCGGCGACGAAAGCCTCGGGATATTCCTCGCCGGCCTCGCGCTCGCGCCAATAGCTGCCGGGAAATCCGTCGCAGATCTGGCGCACCGCCGCACGGATCTCGGCAAAGTCGTCGCCGAGTGCCAGACTGACCGCCGCGTCGCTCATGCCGCCTCAGCGCCCCTCGAAGCGCGGCTTGCGCCTGGCATTGAAGGCGTCGATCCCTTCGCGCCGGTCGGCGGTCGGGACGAGACGGTTATAGGCCTCGATTTCGAACAGGAAGCCGCTCCTGAGATCGAGCTGCAGGCCGGTATGGATGGATTTCTTCGCCTGCCGCACGGCCAGCGGCGCGTTGTCGCAGATGGCCGCGGCGGCGGCCATGACCTCGTCCATCAGCGCCTCGCGCGGCACCAGCCGGTTCACCATCCCCCATTGCAGCGCTTCCTCGGCGCCGAACGGCCGGCCCGTGAGGATGATCTCCTTGGCGCGACGCTCGCCGACGGCGCGCGGCAGGAACTGCGTGCCGCCGGCTCCCGGCATGATGCCGAGCGTCACCTCGGTCAGCGCGAACCGCGCATCCGGCACGGCATAGGCGAAATCGCACGCGAGCATTGTCTCGAGGCCGCCGGCAAAGGCATGTCCGTTCACCGCGGCAATCACCGGCACCGGGACGTCGAGCAGGGCCCAATACTGCCGCTCGAACACGGCATGCTGGGCCTGCCAATCGGCGTCGCTCATGCCGCGCCGTTCCTTGAGATCGGCCCCGGCGCAGAAGGCGCGGTCGCCCGCGCCGGTCAGCACGACGCAGCGCACCGCCCCTGGATCGGCGGCAAGACCGCTCCACAGCGCGAGCAACGCGTGGGCCATCTGCGTGTTGAACGCGTTGGCGGCCTGCGGACGGTTAAGTGTCACCCGCAAGAGGGGCGGCTGCACCAGTTCGGTCAGAAGCGTCTCGTCGGTGGCCATGGGCGCCGCGCGTTTGGACGCGGCTACGCTATTACGCCAGGCCGGCGCCCGTCAACGCGGCCGCTGCCGCCGGGACGCTAAGGCGCCGTCGCGTTGACGTCGCCGAGCATGTGCTCGGTCGCATCATGCACCGCGCGCCAGGCGGAATAGGCGAGATCGTCGCCGACCTCGAGCGCGCGCTGCGCCCGCGCCTGCACGAAGGCCAGCGCATCGGCCCCGTATTTCGCCGCGAGCGTCGCGGCGATGCGGTGCGCCTCGTCTTCGTCGAGCAGGCTCGAGTGCATGGCTCTCCTGGGGTCAGGATGCTTCGGCGAGCGACGCGGCGGGCAAAAGGTGGTCGCTGCGATGCTCGAGCCAACTCACCATTTCGCCATCATCCGGCTCGCGTGTGGCAAGATTGCCGTGCAGGCCGAACGGCTCGGCCAGTTCGCGGCCGATCTGCACCGCCTCGGCCGGATTGTCCGCACGAACAATCGCCGCGGGCCTGCCGTTGCATGTTACGGTAAATATCCGCATGCCGGCCTCCCTATTGTAAACCGCGGAATGTCGGAAATATTCTATGAGTCGCCGATCCCGAGAGCAAACGATTTTCGCGAAATGCTCACAAAATAAACATCGATGGACGCGGCGCTTGTCGCCACACGCATCGGGCCTATTCATTAACGACTCGGGCGCGCTTGCGTGCCGTACTGCTTGTGCCGTTGCGCGGTCTCGCCGGTACGAGATTTACTTTGCGTGTGCTGGCGCCGTGCTGCTGCCGTGGCGACGGCGCTTCTTCGCGTTCCCGCCGGCGCGGCCTTGCGCCGCGGCGTGGGGGCGGGATTGCAATTGCCTTGCAAGCGGAACGAGGCTAGTTAAGGCGGAAGACAAGGGGTGCCTCGGAAAGGGGCCGCCACGGTGCGACGCGTTGCCGGGGTGAAATCGGGAGCGAAACGCCTATGCACGGATCCTCGGCTCGTTGGTCGGCCGCCCTTGGCGGTTGCGCTATCCTCGTGCCTTAGCCCGGCAGCCGCAGGGGGAGCCCGGGCATGCTCGATCTCTTTCTCAACGCCATTGCCTCGGGGGTGCTGCTCGGGGGCTTTTATGCGGTGATGACGGTCGGCCTCGCGATCTCGTTCGGGATGCTCGATGTCGGCAATCTCGCTCATCCGGCGTTCGTCATTCTTGGTTCGTTCACCGCCTATATCCTCAATTCGCGTTACGGCATCGATCCGATCGTGGCGGGGATCATCGTTCTTCCGGGCTTCGCGCTGCTGGGCGCCGTGATCTACGAGACCTACTACTGGTCCTTCGAGCGGCGCGGCGAAGAGGGTGTGCGGGGCCTGTCGTTCTTCTTCGGCCTGCTCTTCATCACCGAAGTGGCTCTCATTCTCATCTTCGGCGTCGACTACCGCTTCGTCGAGGCGCCCTATATCGGGCGGAGCATCGATATCGGGCTGGTCGATCTGCCGCTCAGGATGCTGGTGCCGTGCATCACCGCGTTCGTGCTGATCGGTGTGCTCCAGTTGTTCCTGTCGCGCACGTTCATCGGCCGTGCGATCCTGGCGGTGGCGCAGGACGGTCAGGCGCTGCGGCTGATGGCGGTGAGCCCGAAGCATGTCAAGCGCGTGGCGTTCTCGCTGTCGATCGCCACCGCGGCGATCGCCGGCTCGTGCCTCATCATCATCCAGCCGGTCGAGCCGTCGATCGGCCGCGACTACATCGGCCGTGTCTTCGCCGTCACCGTGATGGGCGGCATGGGCAGCTTCCCCGGCATGGTGATCGCCGCGCTGGTGCTCGGCATCGTCGAAAGCCTCACCGCGACCTTCTACGGGCCGTCCTGGTCGCCCGCGGTGGCCTTCGGCTTCCTGCTGCTGACCCTGGCCTTCCGGCCGTCCGGCATCATGGGAAGATAGGCCGTGAGGACAACGACGTTCTGGCTCCTGACCGCAGCCGTAGTCGCCGCTGTCTTCGGCCTGTCGCGCTATGTCACCAACGACTATTACTTCTTTGCGGCCTATCTCGTGCTGCAATACATCGTGCTGGCGACCGCCTGGAACATTCTCGGCGGCTATACCGGCTATGTTAATTTCGGTGTCGCCGGGTTCTTCGCGCTCGGTGCCTATTCCACGGTGGTGCTGCACAAGCTCTGGGGTCCGCCGATCCCGGTGCTGATCGTCGTGGGCGGGATCGTCTCGGGCATCGTCGGCCTGGGGATGGGCTATTTGACACTGCGCGTGCGCGGCGTGTTCTTCGGGATCGCGACGCTCGCGCTCGCCATCGTGATCCAGACCTTCATCACCAACTGGGACTACGTTGGCGGCTCGCGCGGCGTCTATATCATCCGGCCGGCGACGGCGCCGCTCGTCGGCAATTACATCGAGTATCTCTTTCTCGTCATGCTGATCCTGGCCGGCATGTCGGTCGCGATCGCGCGAACGGTCGAGCACTCGATCCTCGGCTTCGGCCTCGCCACCGTGCGCGACGACGAGATGGCGGCCGAGGCCTCGGGCGTGCCGACGCTCCGCCTCAAGCTCGTCGCGACCGTGTTGAGCGGCGCGCTCATGGGCATGGCGGGGGCGCCGATGCCCTATTACGTGACCTATCTCGACCCCGCCTCGGGCTTCAGTCTTTCCTATGCCGTGAACGCCATCGCCATGCCGCTCATTGGCGGCACGGCGAACTGGCTCGGGCCGGTGATCGGCGCGATCTTCCTCGGCACCATCGAGCAGGTTGCGACCGTCACCATCTCTTCCGCGCTCAATCTTTTGATCGTCGGCGTGCTGCTGGTATTCTTCGTCGTGGTCGCACCCAATGGCGTCATGGGGATGTTCCAGAGCCGCACGCGCCGGGGGGACAGGTGAGCGGGCCGCTGCTCCAGGTCGCGGGGATGGGCAAGCGCTTCGGCGGCTTCGTCGCGCTCGACGGCATCGATCTCGCGGTCGAGCGGGGCGAGCGCGTCGGCCTCATCGGTCCGAACGGCTCGGGCAAGAGCACGTTCGTCAACTGCCTCTCGGGGGTGCTGCGCAACGAGACCGGCACGGTGCAATTCGACGGCCAAGCGCTGAACGGGCTTCCCGCCTACAAGCGCACGCGCCTCGGCCTCGCGCGCAGCTTCCAGCTACCGCGGCCGTTCCGGAGCCTGACCATCGCCCAGAACCTGCGCATTCCCCTGGTCTACACGGTGAACGCGCGGCGCACGGGGCGCCGTCTCACCGAGGCCGCGATCGGGGAGCGCTGCGCCCAGCTCCTCGGCGTTGTCGGCCTCGCCGAGAAGGCCGATCGCCGGCCGAGCGATCTCACCCAGATCGAAATGCGCAAGCTCGAACTGGCGCGTGCGCTCGCCGCGGATCCCAAGCTCCTCATCGCCGACGAGTCGATGGCCGGCCTGTCGCATTCGGAAGTCGACGAGATCCTGGTGCTGCTCGGCCGCCTGGTCGATCAGGGCATCACCATCATCCTCATCGAGCACATCATGCGCGCGGTGATGAGCTTTTCCGAGCGGCTCGTCGTGCTCGTCGCCGGGCGCAAGATCGCCGACGGCCTGCCGCAGGAGGTGATCCGAAATCCCGAAGTCGAGAGGGCCTATCTTGGCGAGTAGCCTCGCGATCCGGGGCGTCAGCGCCGCCTATGGCTCGGTGCGGGTGCTCGAGGACATCTCGCTCGAGGCGCGGAGCGGCGAGACCGTGGTGCTGCTCGGCACCAACGGCAACGGCAAGAGCACGCTCATGAAATGCATCATGGGCATGGTGCGGCCGGCCGCCGGCGCGATCACTGCCGAGATCGACGGCGCCGTCCACAACCTGGTCGGCATGACTACGGAACAGATCGTCGACCTCGGCATCGCGCTGGTGCCAGAGGGCCGCCGCCTGTTCCCGCGCCAGACGGTGGAGGAAAACCTGCTGCTCGGCGCCAGCCGCCGCAAGGCGCGCCCGCGCATCCGCGAGAACATGGATTTCTGCTTCGAGATCTTCCCGCGCCTCGCCGAGCGGCGCGGCCAGCTCGCCGGCTCGATGTCGGGCGGCGAGCAGCAGATGCTGGCGCTCGCGCGCGCGCTGATGCTCGACCCCCGCATTCTCTTGATCGACGAACCATCGGTGGGCCTTGCGCCGGTGCTGGTCAGCCGCACCATCGACGCCATCAAGCAGCTCAAGGAGCATTACCAGCTCACGGTGCTGATGGCCGAGCAGAACTTCATGCAGGCGGTGCGCATCGCCGACCGCGGCTATGTCATCGTGCACGGCAAGATCGCCTTCGAGGGCGGCTCCGCCGACGAGCTCAACAACAACGATCTCATCCGCCAGTTCTATCTGGGGCTGGAGGCGTAAGGCGGCCCGCCGACCTCGCGCCGTCATCCTGGGATGCGCGCTGTAAGGCGCGCCGCGCAGATGCGCGGCCCGGGCCGTCCCTCGAGGCTTGCGGTGTTTTGATCGGGCGGCGCTTCGCGCCGACCCGTTGGCTCGCACCTCAGGATGACGGATCGAAATAGACCGAGCCAGAAATCATGCCGCAAATCGCAAACGGCGCCGCGGTTGCCCGCGGCGCCGTCTGTTTGTCCTGCTCGAAGGCTTACTTGTGCGCCTTCTCGTAAGGGTAGATCACCTTGCCGGTGGCGAGGTTGCTCGGCTCGAGCACGGTCTGGTAGCTCATGCCGCGCCAGGTCTCCAGGTTCGCCTTGTCGGTGATGCCGTGATACTGGACCGTGAGCATGCGCCCTTTCTCCCATTCGCCCTTCTTGCCGAACTTGATCGGGCCCATCACGGTCTTGAAGGTCGCCTTCTTCAGGTAGGCGGCGAGCTTGTCG
>DATKQE010000059.1:0-2456 GCA_035532935.1 Allostellaceae bacterium | reverse complement strand
TGCTATCGGGAACCGCGAGGCACGTGCCATCAGGAACCGCATCATCGTGCTATCAGGAACCGGAAACGGCATTTTCATCAAGCCAATCAAATGCTTCCGCGCCGCCTAACTTAGAGTCTAACGAAGAATCTAACTCTTCTGCTGTTGGCGGCACGCTCGGCCGGGGAAAAGCCGGGAAGGAGGAGCGGCGATGATCGTCGCGCTCCTCAACCAGAAAGGCGGCGTCGGCAAGACGACGCTCGCCCTGCACTTGGCCGGCGCCTGGGCGGCTCAGGGAAAGCGCGTCACGGTCATCGACGCCGATCCGCAAGGGTCGGCTCTTGACTGGTCCGCGCAGCGCGCCAAGGAGGCTGTGCCGCGCCTGTTCGGCGTAATCGGCCTCGCGCGCGACACCCTCCACCGGGAAGCGCCGGAACTCGCCCGCGACGCCGACCACGTGGTCATCGATGGTCCGCCGCGCGTCGCCGGCCTGCTGCGCTCGGCCTTGCTCGCCGCCGATCTCGTCCTGATCCCCGCGCAGCCGTCTCCCTTTGACGGCTGGGGCTCTGCCGAGATGCTGAAGCTGCTGCAGGAAGCGCGCATCCTCCGCCCGCAGCTTGTCGCGCGTTTCGTGCTCAACCGCTGCGCTGCGCGCACCGTGATCGCCCGCGAGACTGCCGACGGTCTCGCCGATCACGATCCGCCGGTGCTTGCCTCTCGTATCGGCCAGCGCGTCGCCTTTGCGGACTCCGCGCGCACCGGACGCCTCGTCTTCGACGTCGAGCCGCATGTCACGCCGCGCGCGAGGTCTCTGCTCTGGCAGCGGAAGTCGATCGGGTGATGCGATGACCGTGCGCCCGTCCAATCGCCGCTTCGCCGCTCGGCCGGCCGATCCCGACACGTGGGTCCGCACGCCCGAGCCTTCGGCTGCGCCGCCCGCCACCGGCGATCTCTACACCGCGCGGCTCACCGTCGACGTGACGCCGGAGCTGCGGGGCCGGATCAAGATCACGGCCTTCCAGCGCGGCCAGACCGTCGCGGACATGCTGCGCGACTTGCTCGCCCGCGAATTTCCCGCAACCGATGGAGGACAGACATGATGGCGAACCCCGCCTTCGCGGAGGCACTGCCTTGTTCGCCTGACGCCCTAACGGCCGTCGAGCTCACCTGGCTCGAAAAGCGCGTCGAGCACTGGATCAGGTTCGGCCGCGATGTCGGCGAGACGATCATCGATCGCCGTCGCCGCGTGCTGAGCTTCGCGCCGAACACGATCTTCGCCTTCGTCCGCTGGGCCTCCAACGATTACGGGACTGTCGTTTCGCGCATCGACATCGTGCGCGCGATCGCGCCGGGCGAGGCCTATCAGACACTACCCTGCGTCCGTCCCGGCGGCGAGATTCTGCTGCGCATCAGCGGATGGCCCAAGGTCGAGCGGGTGTTCGCCGCGATCGACGCCATCGAGGCCTTCGACATCGATCCAGCCGACGCCGCGCCTGAGCACTGGCGGCATGTCCACAATCGTCTCGGCGCCGGATACGAGCCGCATCCCTATAGCCGCGACCAGCATCGCGCTTGGCTCCTGCGGCGGAGGGTGCTGTCATGACGCGCTTCGGCTACGTCATGACGACGTATTTCGTCTCGCTCGGCATCGGAGCATCAGCGCTCTTCCATCCGCTGCCGCGGTTGATCTGGAACGCCAGCGCCAGTGTGCCGACCGGCCTCTACGCCGTGCATCCGGCCGGCGCGCTGCACGTCACTGAGCTCGTCGTGGTGCAGCCGCCCGAGGCCCTCGCGAGCTTCCTCGACGAGCGCCGCTATCTGCCCAGGGGCGTGCCGATGCTGAAGCGTGTGCTCGCGCTTCCTGGGCAAACCGTCTGCCGCACCGATCGCGCAATCGCCGTCGACGGGATCGCCATGGGCGATGCCCTCAATCGCGATAGAAGCGGCCGACCGCTTCCCGTCTGGCAGGGCTGCCGGCGCATTCCTGCCGGCGAAGTCTTCCTGATGAACCGGCAGTCCGAAGACTCCCTCGACGGCCGGTATTTTGGCCTGCTCCCCGTCACCACGATCGTCGGCCGGGCTGATCCTCTCTGGACCGGCGAGGAGGATTGATCATGCCACTCGACCGCAACGCAATCGCAGGCCTCTCACACGCTCCCCGCAAACCCCCTTCCTCCGTTCCGGCCAGGTTCGCATTCGCCGCGCGCACGTCGCCGAGAGAATGCACGCGCCGCCGCCACGTGTCGCTCGCCTTCGGCCTTGCGATTGTGGTCGCGCTCGGCTGCAACAAAGTGCGCGCTGAGCCTGCGACCGCGCGGCCTGTCGTGATCGTTGCTGCCCGCACGCCGTTCGCCGCCTTCGTCGCCGAGGCCTCGCAGCGGTTTGGCATTCCAGCGGCGTGGATAAGCGCCGTGATGCGCGCGGAGAGCTTCGGCGACGTGCGAGCCATATCGCCGAAGGGCGCCATCGGCCTCATG
>DATKQE010000058.1:0-27895 GCA_035532935.1 Allostellaceae bacterium | reverse complement strand
AGCACGGGCTCAAGCTCCGCCCGATGGTGCTGCCCGACCGCTTCATCGACCACGACCAGCCCATGAAGCAATACGACGAGGCCCGCCTCAACGCCCGCCACATCGTCCAAACCGCCCTCGACGCCATCGGCCGCAGCGCCGGCGCGGCACCGGCCCGGCCATGATCTCGCGCCGCACGCTTGTTGCGGGCATCGGCCTGCTGCTCGTCGCTGGCCGGCCGGCGAAGTCGGCCGGCGCGGCATCCGATCCGGTCGCGGTCATCCGTTCGTTCTATGGCACGCTGCTTGGCGTCATGAAAGACGGCCAGAAGCTGGGCTTTGCCGGACGGCGCGACCGGCTCGCCCCGGCGATCCGGCAGGCCTACGACTTTCCTCTCATGACGCGGCTGACGGTCGGACCGCGCTGGCAGGAGCTCAATAGTGACGAGCAGACGCAGATCATCGACGCCTTCACCGCCTTCAGCATTGCCACTTACGCCAATCGATTCGATGGCTATTCCGGCGAGCAGTTTGCCGTAAACGACGCGCCGCAGCATCTCCCCAACGGCAACGACGTCGTGAAGAGCCAGTTGATCAAAAGCGACGGCAGCAAGGTCGAGCTCGACTATCTCATGACCCAGAACAGCGGCGCGTGGCGGATCATCGACGTCTATCTCAGCGGCACCGTGAGCGAGTTGGCGGTGCGCCGCTCGGAATTCTCCTCGGTCATGCAGCGCGGCGGCGCGGCGGCGCTCGTTACCCTGCTACAGCGCAAGACGGCGGAGCTGAGCAGCTAGCCGTCGCCCTCCGTCACTGCGGCTGCTGCGGCGCGGCCGCGGGCGGATCGAAGCTCGGCAGCGGAGCCGGCCTGCCATGGCGCAGCTCGCTGGCGCGGTGCTGGCGGTAGAGGCTGCGGATTTCGGCATAGAAATCGAGGGCCGTACGCTGCAATTCGTCGATGTTTTCGATGTTGCGTGCGCGCAGATCGACGCCCGAGGCCGCCATGCGGCCGATGGTGGCGCTGTTGGCGGCGCCATAGGCGCCGGCGAGATAGCCGAACGGATCCATGAGGCCGTCGACCCCCATGCCGATGGCGTCGCGCGGATCGGAGGGGCCGAAGATCGGCAGGACGAGGTATGGCCCGGCGGGCACCCCCCAGCTATAGAGCGTCTGGCCGAAATCGCCCGATTGCCGTTCGATGCCGGTGGCACCTGCGAAGTCGAGGATGCCGCCGACGCCGAAGGTGCTGTTGATGAGAAACCGGGCGAAGGAGTCGTTCGCGAGCTTGAATTCGCCCTGCATCATATCATTGGCAAAAATCACCGGCTCGCCGAGATTGTCAAGGAAGTGGCGGATGGCATTGCGGCCGAATTCCGGCACGACCGTTTGATAGCCTTGCGCCACCGGCTTGATGAGAATCCGGTCGGCGAATTGATTGAACGCGAAGATGTCGCGGTTCATCGGTTCGAGCGGATCGTTGGTCGCCTCGAAATCGGCGCGCGCCGCGGGATTGGTGGGCGGCGTCGCGCAGCCTGCGGCGAGCGCGATGAACCCCAGGGCGGCGAGCATCGTCAGAGGTCGGGCCAAGGCGGCGAGTATGGATTCCACGGTTGAGCCACGCATGATGTTCTTGATATTCGCCCGCGTTCCCGAGGGCGCGGCATGGTTGACAAGGAAGGGGACGAATGCAACAGCAATTTTGCACGCTGCCGGGCGGAGGGCGGCGGGGACGATGATATGATCGTGAATGCAATGGCAGTCGCGGCGGCCGCGCTGGTCGCGTTGAGCGGCGCGGGCTGCGCTTACCTCGTGCTCTCGGCCTGGGCGGTCCGGCGGCTCGCACGCCGGCGGCAAGTGCCCGGCGCCGCCGCTGCACCGGTGAGTGTGCTCAAGCCGCTCTGTGGCGAGGACGCGGAACTCGAGGACAACCTGCGCTCGTTCTGCCGCCAGGACTATCCCCATTTCCAGGTCGTGTTCGGCGTGCGCGACGACGGCGATCCCGCGCTTCCCGTTGTGCGCCGCGTCATGGCCGCGTTTCCGGACCGGGACCTGCGGCTCGTCGTCGCGCCGCCGCACCACGCCAGCAACCTCAAGGTCGCCAATCTCCTCAACATGCTGCCGGCGGCCCGGCACGACATTCTCGTCATCTCCGACAGCGACATGCGCGTGACGCCCGGTTATCTCGCCGCGGTGACCGCGCCGCTGGCCGATCCCGCCGTGGGGATCGTCACCTGTCTCTATCGCGGCATCCCCGCCGGCGGCATCTGGTCCACGTTTGGCTGCCTCCATGTCAATCACGGGTTCCTGCCCCAGGCGGCGGTTGCCGCGGTGATCGGTGCGGGCGCCGGTTGCTTCGGCGCCTCGATCGCGCTCCGTCGCGACACGCTCGAGCGCATCGGCGGCTTCGCCGCGGTCGCCGACGCGCTCGCCGACGACTATGCGCTGGGTGCGGCGGTGCGGCGGATCGGGCGGCGAATCGAGCTGTCGGCGCAGCTCGTCGATAACGTCATTGCCGAGCCCGGTCTCGCGGCGCTCATGCGCCACGAGCTGCGCTGGGCGCGCACGATCCGGCTGGTGGCGCCGGCGGGCTTCGCGGGCTCGATCGTGACGCAGCCCGTCGCCGTGGCGCTGCTCGCGGTGGCGTTGGGGGCGCTGCCGGCTGCCGCGCCGGCGATGCTGGTCCTTGCCCTCGTCTGCCGCGCCGCGACGGCACGGGCGATCGACCGCAGCCTCGGCCTGCCGCCCGCGCCGCTTCATCTCCTGCCGTTGCGCGACGTGTTGTCGTTTACGGTTTTTGTCGCTAGTTTCTTCGCCCGACGCGTGGCCTGGCGGGATCGCACCTTCCGGGTGAGCCCGAGCGGCGAGATGACC
The DNA here is from genome assembly GCA_035532935.1 of Allostellaceae bacterium. Lineage (GTDB taxonomy): Bacteria > Pseudomonadota > Alphaproteobacteria > ATCC43930 > CGMCC-115725 > DATJLY01. The sequence continues at coordinate 25,046 of DATKQE010000058.1, read as the reverse complement.
CTCGACGGAGACAGTCCCGCATGATGAAAACACTCTTTCTGCAGCCGCCGTCCTTCGACGGGTTCGACGGCGGCGCGGGCTCGCGTTATCAGGCGCGGCGGGAGATCCGCTCGTTCTGGTATCCGACGTGGCTCGCGCAGCCGGCGGCGCTGGTCGAAGGCAGCCGTCTCGTCGATGCGCCGCCGGCGCGATTGGCGCTCGCCGACGTCCTGCCGCTCGCGCCGCACTACGAACTGGCCGTGCTCCACACGTCGTCGCCGTCCTTCCCCAACGACGTGCGCGTCGCGGCGGCGATGAAGGACGCCAATCCCGCGCTCAAGATCGGCTTCGTCGGCGCCAAGGTTGCGGTCGATCCCGCGGGCAGCCTCGCGGCCGCTGCCCCGGTGGATTTTGTCGCCCGCAACGAATTCGATTTCACGATCAAGGAGGTCGCCGAAGGCCGGCCGTTCGACCGCATTGACGGGCTGAGCTATCGCAACGCGGCGGGCGTGATCCAGCACAACCCCGAGCGCGCCATTCTCGAGAACATGGACCTGCTGCCCTTCGTCACCACGGTCTACAAGCGCGATCTCGCGATCGAGGATTACTTCATCGGCTACCTCAAGCATCCCTATTTGTCGCTCTATACGGGGCGCGGGTGCAAGTCGCGCTGCACCTTCTGCCTGTGGCCGCAGACGGTCGGCGGGCACCGCTACCGCGTGCGCAGCGTCGGCCACGTCATCGACGAGATCCGCTATGCCAAGAGCTGCTTCCCGCAGGTGAGGGAGTTCTTCTTCGACGACGACACCTTCACCGACAATCTGCCGCGCGCCGAGGCGATCGCCCGCGAACTCGGCCGGCTCGGTGTCACCTGGTCATGCAATGCCAAGGCCAACGTGCCGCGCGCCACGCTCAAAGTGCTGCGCGACAATGGTCTGCGCCTGCTGCTCGTCGGCTACGAATCGGGCAACCAGCAGATCCTGCACAACATCAAGAAGGGCATGCTGATCGACGTGGCGCGGCGCTTCACCAAGGATTGCCACGAGCTCGGCATCACCATTCACGGCACCTTCATTCTCGGGCTGCCCGGCGAGACCAAGGCGACGATCGAGGAGACGATCCGCTTCGCCACCGAGATCAACCCGCACACCATCCAGGTCTCGCTGGCCGCGCCCTATCCCGGCACGTTCCTGCATCGCCAGGCGGTGGAAAACGGCTGGCTCGATGCCGCGCATGCCGAGCTGGTGGACGAGCACGGCATCCAGATCGCGCCGCTCCAATATCCCCATCTCTCGCACCGCGAGATCTTCGATTCGGTCGAGGTCTTCTACAAGCGGTTCTATTTCCGGGCCGGCAAGATCGCTTCGATCGTCTCGGAGATGGTGCGCAGCCCTGAAATGATGCGCCGCCGCCTGCGCGAGGGGGTCGAGTTCTTCCAATTCCTGCGCGAGCGGGAGATGGCGCACTGACGCTGCGGCGCCTCATCGTTTGCGCCGACGATTTCGGGCTCGACGCGGCCGTCAACGAGGCGGTCGAGTGCGCGCACCGCGACGGCATCCTCACCGCCGCGAGCCTGATGGTGGGCGCGCCCGCCGCTGCCGATGCGGTCGCGCGGGCCCGGCGCCTGCCGGGGCTTCATGTCGGTCTGCACCTCGTTCTCGTCGCCGGCCGGCCGGTCTTGCCGGCGCAGCAGGTCCCGGCGCTGGTGGGCAGCGACGGTGCCTTTCGTGCCGGACTGGTTCGCGCCGGGTTCCGATTCTTCTTCCGGCGCCGCGCGCGCCAACAGCTCGCGCGCGAGATCGCCGCGCAGTTCGATGCTTATCGTGCGACCGGGCTCGCGCTCGATCACGTCAATGCGCACTGTCACATGCATCTTCATCCGACCGTCGGCCGGCTCGTGGTCGCGCTCGCGCGCGATTACGGCGTGCGGGCGGTGCGCATCCCGGCCGAGCCGGTCGCGGTCCTGCGGCGCGCCGGCGCGGACCCGGCGGCCTGCGCCACGGCCGCGTTCCATGCGCCGTTCGCGGCATTGTTGCGCCGCCGCGTGCGCCGGGCAGGGCTTGTCGCCAACGACCGCCTGCTTGGCCTCGCCTGGAGCGGCGGGCTCACCGAATCCCGGCTGCTGCGGCTGCTCGATGCGCTTCCGCCGGGCGTGAGCGAGGTCTACTGCCATCCGGCCATGTCGCGGCCCGCGCCGCTGGTGCGCGCCATGCCGTATTACCGACACAGGGATGAATTCGACGCGCTCGTGAGTCCGGCGGTGCGCCAGCGCGTCGCTGCCGGCGCGATCGCGCTGATCGGCTACCGCGCGCTCGGCTGATCCCCGTCGCCGCGCACCGGGCCCAGCAGCGCCGGCAGGACGAGGAAGGTCGAGACCAGCGTGTAGGCGAGCGCGATCGAGAGCAGCTTGCCCATCTCGGACATGCCGGTGTTGTTCGAAAGCACGAGGCTGCCGAACGCCGTCCCCGTCGTCAGCGCGCTGAACAGAATGGCACGGGCGGTACTCGACTGCAGCAGCCCGCCCTGCCCGTTGCGCCAGCGCATGACAAAATAGACGTCGAAGGCGACGCCGATGCCGAGCAGCAAGGGCAGGGTGATGATGTTGGCGAAATTGAGCGACATGCCGAACAGCACGCCCGTCGCCAGCGTCAGCACCCCGGCGACGGCGAGCGGCACCAGCACCAGCGCGACATCGCGCGGCCACCGCATCACCGCCAGCAGCAGAATGGCGATGGCGATGACGGCGATGATCCCCGCGGTCGCGAACGCGCTCGTCACGGTGTTGGCGGATTCGATGATCGTGACGGGCGTTCCCGTGGCGTCGGGCGCGACCGGCGTCACCTGATCGACGAAGCGACGCAACGCCGCATTGTCGGGCGCGCCGCCCTTGGGAAAGACCTCGATCCGCGCCCTGTCGTCGGGCGCGATCCATTCGCGCTTGAGAGCGGCCGGCAGCGTGGCGATCGAGACCGGACCCGCCGTCAGCGACAGCCGTAGATCGTCGAGCCGCTCGCTGAGGCCGGTCGTGAGATCGGCGCGCAGCATCGGCAGCGCGGCCGCACCGCGCGTCAGAACCTGGCGTAGCTGCGCGGCGAGAGACTGCGCCGCGGTAACGCCGTGCTTGCCGGCTTCCTCCATATCCGTGGCCGTGGCTGCGATCGCCGCGAGCGTGTCGGCGTCGCTCGGCGGCGGCTTGGTCGAAGTTGGCGACAGCGTCGGGCCGAACAGCGTCGCCGCGTCGGCGAGCAGCGCGAGCTTCGCTTTCTGGTCCTCGGGGACGAAGCTTGCGGCGGTGACGGTCTGCGCCACGTCCGGCAGCTTGTCGAGCCGGGCGGCGAGCGCCTGGGCGGCGTCGAGCGATGGCGCCAGTATCTCGATCGTATTCGGCGTGTCGTTCGGGTCCGAGCGCAGCATGTTGATGACCCGCATCGCCTCGGTGTGCTGATTCTGGAGATCGAGCGGATTGAAATCGAAATTGAGCCACGGCATCAGCGCGAGCGCCGCGGCCGTGACGATGGCGGCAACGATCAGCACCAGGCGCCGGCGCTCGACCAGGAACCGGTCGACAGGTGCAGCCCAGGCGAAGCCCACCGGACGCCGCTCGCCGTGCGGACGCAGCAGTGTCAGCAGCGCCGGCAACAGCGTGAAGCTCAGCGCCAGCGCTACCACCATGCCCACCCCGGCAATGAGGCCGAGCTCGGAAACGCCGGTGTAATCCGTCGGCACGAAGGAAAAGAATCCGACCGCGGTCGCCGCCGCCGCCACCGTGAGCGGACCACCGATGCCGCGCGCGGTCTCGCGCAGCGCCGTGGCGAGGTCGCCGGTACGGAACCGCTCGTCGCGATAGCGTACGCCGAACTGGATGCCGAAATCGACCGCGAGCCCGATGAACAGGACGGCGAAGGCGGCCGAGATCGGGTTGAGCGGCCCGACCGCAGCGACCGCGAACGTGGCGCATGCGATGAGCCCGACGACGAGCGTGACGACGATCGCAGCGACGAGGCGCGGCGAGCGCAGCGCCAGCAGCAGCCACAGGCACAAGAGGCCGATCGACAGCGCGGTGGTGAACCCCGCCCCCTCGGACAAGGTGGCGAGCTGCGCGTCGTCGAGCGCGACCGAGCCGGTGATGCCGATGCTCACGCCGCGCGCAGGCGTGAGGCCCAGCGCCTCGGCGGCGCTGCGCACCGCTGCAGTGGCGCGCGCGCCGGGCTCAAGCGCGTTGTAATCAAGCACCGGCTGCACCAGCACGAAGCGCCGCAGTTCCCGCTTCAGCGGCTTGCGCCCGCTGAGCAGCGTCTGCCACGACAGCGGCGCGAAGCGGCCGGCCTGGGCATTCGTGACGGCATCGGTAACGGCGGCGAGCGGCGCGGCGAGTGCCGGGGCGGCGATGTCGCCCCGGCTCGCCCCCTGCGCCAACAGGTCAAGCGCGGCAAAGATGCCCCTAAGGCTGGGGTCGGCGGCCAGCGTCCCGATCATCGGCTGTGCCGCGATCATCTGATTGGTGAAGTCCTGCACCTCCGCGGTCGGTAGGAACAGGATGCCCTCGCGCCGGAAGAACGGGCCGCCTTCGGGTTCCTCGACGCTCTTGAACAGCGCCGGCATCGCCCGGAGGCGCGCGGCGAGCGCGGCGGCCGAGTCGGCGGCCAGGTCGGGGGTGGCACCGTCGATGACGATCGCCAGCACGTCGACGCGCTGCGGAAAGAGCCGGTCCATCTGGGCATCGCGCTGCCGCCACGGCAAATGGGGCGAGATGAGATTGTTAACGTCGGTGTCGATGCTGATACGGCTCGCCGTGAAGACGCCGCCCGCCAGCGCGAGCAGCAGCATGGCGAGCGTTACCGCGCCGGCATGGCGGCGGCACGCATCGACCACGGTGGCAAGAAGCTGCTCCATCGCTCACGCCTCGCCGGCGGGACGGCGGCCGAATGCGGGGGCGGGGCGAACATGGGCCACCCGGAGGCGGCGCCGGAGGCGGACCATGCGCGCCTTTATCGAAGAGCCGGCGCCGCGGCGCAAGCCCGGGAATCGTCGCGGCCGGCCGGCGCGCCTCGTCCCATTACAATGACCAGCCCAGCCGGAGGCCGACATTGGTGATGCCTGGGTTGTGCTTGCCGATGTCGGCGTTGGAGACGTGATCGATATAGACCGCCACGCTCGCGACCGGCGTCACGCGGTAGCCGATCTCGACACTCTCGTGGAAGAGGAGCCGCGTGCCCAGGCCCTTGTGATCGCGCGCCGTGCTTTCGTTCGGGCCGCTGTGCACCGCGCCGCCAAGGCCGAGATCGGCAAACAGGGCTTCGGTGACTGGCGCCAGCCACGTGAGCCCGGCATAGGCATAGCTGGTCTTGCCAGCGCTGTTGACGGTGACGCCGATATGAGGCCGCGGGGCGAAAACCGGGGCGAGCAACCCTGGCGAGAGGAACAGCAGCTCGCCGTTGAAATCGGCACCGGGCTCGTCGTGGTCCGCGCCGATGGGGATGTCGTGATCGAGGATGCCGATTTTCGCCTCATCGAAGATGCCTTGGGCGGCGAAGGCCCGCGGTGGCGCCGTCAGGGCAATGCAGCCGGCAAGGCATATGACGGTCCCGGTTCTCATCTTTTTCCGATGGTAAGTCCACGCGCGCGCCCGCATGTCGCACAAATCGCCAGGTTTGCCAAGCTTCGATCACGGCAAGGCGTCGCCATGTCCGGCCGAAACAGAGGGGAATCGCCGCCGCGGTGTGGGTCCAAAGCCGCCGGCCGCCATTGCCTTTCCGGTTGCGTCCGCGGCCGCGACGATGTTTCCTCGCTGGTGCCCGCGAGGACCGAGACGATGCACGAGGAAACTCTTCCGCAGCTTGCCGCCGCGCTTGCCACCGGCCGCACCTCGAGCCGCGCGCTCGTCGAGGAGGCGCTGGCACGGATTGCCGACCCCGGCGGCGAAGGCGGGCGCGCCTTCATCGCCGTCGCCGCCTCGCACGCGCGCCAAGCTGCCGACGCGCAGGACAAGCTGCGCCAGGCCGGCTACGTCGCCTCGCCGCTCGCCGGGCTCCCGGTCTCGATCAAGGATCTGTTCGACGTGGCGGGCGAGCGCACGCTGGCGGGCTCGAAGGCGCTCGACGACGCGCCGCCGGCACCGCGCGATGCCGCCATCGTGGCGCGCCTCAAGACGGCAGGCGCGGTGCTCGTGGGTCGCACCAACATGACCGAGTTCGCATTCTCCGGCGTCGGCATCAATCCGCATTACGGCACGCCCGGCAACCCCTTCGACCGCACGCGCATTCCGGGGGGTTCGTCGTCGGGTGCGGCGGTCTCGGTCGCGGACGGCTTCGCCGCGCTGGCCATCGGCACCGATACCGGCGGCTCGGTACGGATTCCCGCGGCGCTGTGCGGCCTCGTCGGAATGAAGCCGACGCAGCATCGCGTACCGCTGGCGGGCACGCTGCCATTGTCGCCGACGCTCGATTCGATCGGCCCGCTCGGGCGCAGCGTCGCCTGCTGCGCGCTCGCCGACGCCGTCCTCGCGGGCGATTCGCCGGAAGTGCCGCCGCCGCTGCCGGTTGCCGGGTTGCGGCTCGGCGTGCCGCAGCGCGTCGTGCTCGATGGGCTCGACGATCAGGTGGCGGCCGGATTCGCGCGTGCATGCACGGCCTTGTCGCGCGCGGGCGCGCGCCTCGTCGACCTGCCGCTTGACGCGCTCACGGACTATGTCGCGATCAACGCCACCGGCGGATTCTCCGCTGCCGAGGCCTTCGCCTGGCATCGCAAGCTGCTTGAGCGCCGCGGTGGCGAATACGATCCGCGCGTGCGCGTGCGCATCGAGCGCGGCGGGCAGATGAGCGCTGCCGATTACGTCACGCTGGTCCGGGAGCGGGCCGATCTCATCGCCCGGGTCGATGCCGAGACCGTTTCTTTCGACGCGCTTGTCCTGCCGACGGTGCCGGTGATCGCGCCGCCCATTGCCGCCTTCGCCGACGACCGCGACTTCGCCCGCCTCAATATGCTCATTCTGCGCAATCCGGCGATCGTTAACTTTCTCGACCGTTGCGCGCTCACACTGCCGGTCGCGCCGCGGGGGGCGCTGCCGGTCGGGCTCATGGTCGTGGCCCGGCACGACGAGGACCGCCGGCTGCTCGCCATCGGGCAGGGTCTGGAGTCGGCGCTGGCGCCGTCCCGCGGCGGCTAACCGCAGCCGCCGCCGTCGAGCGCCTCCATGAAAGGTCCGATCGCCTTGAGGAGCGGCACCAGGACCTCGCCCAAAGCTGCGCCGCTGGCCAGGCGGTGGCGTCCCTCGAGCACCGCGTAGTCGCCGTGCCGGCCGGCGCCGGGCGCCGCCTTGACGATGGTGTAGAGCGGGCTCGCGTGGGTATGGCGGAAGACCGAGAACACGGCCGCGCCCTCGTATTGGTCGATGGCATAGTCGCGCCAGGCGCCGCGCGCCACCTGACGGCTGTAGAGCGACAGCAGCTGATGGAGCTCGAGGCGAGTGAAAAAGATGCGCTTGTGCCGGCGGCGAAAATCGGCGAGGCGGAGAACCTGGCTCATCGGCCGCCTGTCATGGATGTGACATGAGACCAGTCTTTCCCATTTCCCGGCCGAGGTCCAGGCCCAAGGTGGCGCGACAAATCGTCCTTAGGGGGCACGAATTTGCTTCGCTCGGGAGCGGAAGCTATGGTAATGGCACCGCCCTGAAACCGGCGATGCGAGGCGCTTGGTGAGCGATATCTTCCGCGAAATCGAAGAGGAGTTGCGGCGCGACAACTTCTTCAAGCTGTGGCAGCGCTATGGCAAGTACGTCATCGCGCTGGCGGTGATCGCGGTCGTGGCGACGGCGCTGGCGGTGGGTTGGCGCCAGTACCGCGTGCGCGCGAGCCAGGCCGAAGGCGTGCGCTATGCCGCCGCGCTCGACCTCTTGACTCAAGGCAAGGCGAAAGATGCCGCCGCGGCCTTCGCGGCGATGGGCGCGACGGCGACCGGCAGCCGCGCCATGCTGATCAAGTTCGAACAGGCGTCGATCAAGGCCAAGGCGAACGACTTTGCCGGTGCCACGGCCCTTTACGATCAGATCGCTTCGAACAGCGACAATGCGCGGATCTATCGCGATCTCGCGAACCTGCTCGTGGGCGACCTCGCCATCACCACCGACCCCAAGGCAGCGGTCGCGCGCTTGAAGCCGCTCACCGATGCGTCCAACCCGTGGCACTACAGCGCGCGCGAGCTGACCGCCGTGGCCGACATGGGGCTGGGCGACGTCGCGTCGGCGCGCAAGATCTATCGTCAACTCGCCGACGACCTCGCGGCGCCGCGAGGGCTGCGCGCCCGCGCGACGGAGATGACCGCGGCACTCGCTCCATGACACGGCTCCGCGCCGTCGCGCGGCTCGGTTTCGCGCTCGTCGCCGTCGCCGCACTCGCCGGCTGCGACTGGGTCGGCGACCTCTTCACCACGAACAAGGAGCCGCTGCCGGGCAAGCGGATCGCGGTGCTGAGCCTCGACCGTCCGATGGTGGTCGATCCCAAGGTCGAGGCCGTGCCGGTGCGGCTGCCGCCGCCTTATGACAATCCGGCCTGGCCCGATGCCGGGGGCTATCCCAGCCATGCCATGTACCATCTCGCGCTCGGCAATGTGATCAAGAAGGTCTGGTCGGCCGATGCCGGCGACGGCGCCGGCCGCTACGGCCGTGTCGTGGCGCAGCCGGTGATCGACGGCGGCCGGGTGTTCACGATGGATGCCTTCGACGTGGTTTCGGCCTTCGAGGCCGAGACCGGCAAGCGGCTGTGGCGGTTCGACCCCCGGCCCAAGAATGCCCAGGACGAGACCTATGGCGGCGGGGTTGCGGCTACCGCCGGCCGGGTCTTCGTCGCCACCGGCTATGGCCAGGTTCTGGCCCTCGATGCCGCCACCGGCAAGCGCATCTGGGTCGAGAATGTCGGCGCGCCGGTGCATGGCTCGCCCACTGTCGCCGACGGCCGCGTCTTTGCCATCACCGTTATCAATCAGCTCGAAGTGCTCGATGCCGCCGACGGCCACGTATTGTGGACGCATAGCGGCATTCCCGAGCCCGCCAGCCTCTTGGGTGCGGCGAGCCCGGCGGTCGCCGGCGACATCGTCGTCGTGCCCTATACCTCGGGCGAGATTTTCGCGCTCAGGGTGGAGAACGGGCGGGTGCTGTGGTCGGACAATCTCGCCATGGCGCGGCCGCTGGGGGCGCTCAATTCGATCGCCGACGTGCGCGGGCAGCCGGTGATCGACCGCGACCGGGTGTTCGCGGTGAGCCAGAGCGGGCTCATGGTGGCCATCGATCTGCGGACCGGCGACCGCGTGTGGGAGCAGAACGTCGGCAGCTCGCATGCGCCGTGGGCGGCCGGCCACTACATCTACGTGCTCAATAATGACAACGAACTCGTCTGCCTGACCCGCGACGACGGCCAGGTGCGGTGGGTGCGCGAGCTGCCGCATTGGGAAGACGAGGCCAAGCGCAGCGACGCGATCGAGTGGACCGGGCCGGTCCTTGCCGGCAACCGCATCATCGTCGTGGCTTCGACCGGCGAGGCGCTGTCGATCTCGCCCTATGACGGCAAGCCGCTCGGGGAGACGGAATTCCCGGACCGCGTGTACATCATGCCGGCGGTCGCGGACAAGACGCTGTACGTGCTGACCGACGGGGCCGAACTCATCGCGTTGCGCTAGCGGACCATGACGCTGACGGTGGCCATCATCGGCCGTCCCAATGTCGGAAAATCGACCTTGTTCAACCGCCTCGCCGGGCGGCGCCTGGCGCTCGTGGATGACACGCCGGGCGTGACGCGCGACCGCCGCGAGGCCGAGGCCAGTCTCGGCGGCCTGCACTTCCGCATCATCGATACCGCGGGCCTCGACGCGGAAACGGACCAAGGCGCGCTCGCGTGGCGCGTCCAGGCCCAGACCGCACGCGCGCTGGCCCAGGCCGATGTCGCGCTGTTCGTCGTCGATGCGCGCGCCGGCGTGACGCCGCTCGACCGCCATTTCGCCACCTGGCTGCGCCGCGCGGGCAAGCCCGTGATCCTCGTCGCCAACAAGACCGAGGGACGCGGCGGCAGCGGCGCGATCGAAGCCCATGAACTGGGGCTCGGCGTTCCCATTCCGATCTCGGCCGAGCATGGCGAGGGTCTGGCCGATCTCTACGAAGCGCTCGCCGCGCACGCCGAGCCTGCCGCCCCGCCGGCGCCCGAAGCGGCGGAAGCGCGGCCGCTGCAGCTCGCGGTCATCGGCCGGCCCAATGTCGGCAAGTCCACCCTCGTCAACCGGCTGCTCGGCGAGGACCGCATGCTCACCGGGCCCGAGCCGGGGATCACGCGCGATGCGGTCGCGAGCGAATGGCGCTGGCATGACCGGGCGGTGCGGCTGATCGATACCGCCGGGCTGCGGCGCCGGCCGCGGATCGAGGGGAAGATCGAGAAGCTCTCGGTTGCCGATACGCTGCGCACCATCCGCTTTGCCGAGGTGGTGGTGCTGGTGGTCGATGCGACCCAGCTCCTGGAGCGCCAGGACCTGACCCTGGCGCGGCTCGTCGCCGACGAGGGCCGCGCGCTGGTGCTGGCGGTCAACAAGTGGGACCTGGTCGAAGACAAGACGCAGGCGCTGGCACGGCTCAAGGACTCCATCGCGCAGGCGCTGCCGCAGCTTGCAGGACTGGCGGCGGTGCCGCTGTCGGCGCTCACCGGGACGGGGATCGCGCGGCTCATGCCGGCCGTCCTCGCCGCCGAGGCGGCCTGGAACCGGCACGTCCCGACGCCGCGCCTCAACCGCCTTCTGGCGCAGGCACAGGAACGCCATCCGCCGCCGCTCGTCGCCGGAAGGCGACTCAAGCTGCGCTATATGACGCAGGCGAATATCCGCCCGCCCACCTTCGCGCTCTTCGCCTCGAGGCCGGGCGAACTGCCCGAAAGCTGGCGCCGCTATCTGGTCAATCTGCTGCGCGACGCCTTCGACCTCCAGGGCGTCCCCATCCGCGTCATGCTGCGCAAGGGCAAGAACCCCTACGCGGGCACCTGACATCGAGCGGCCGCGGCATCCGGTCTGACGCGTGGGCATGGCTCGTCGCCGCGCCGCGCGCGCAAATGACCATGAATGCCTATTGCGGCACGCCGGAGTTCTGAACTTTACCTCTAATCATTTGATATAGCACGTAGATTTGGCGACGGCGCCGGCTCCGCCAGCGCCTTGGAAGCGCCTTTCCGCCGCTCGGGATCGCTGTTGCCGGCGATGGGCGATGCGCGCGCGTCACCGGCGTATGGCCGCCGCGGTGCGCGGCCCCGCCCACATCGTGAAATCCGGCAAGACGCCGGTGCTCGACCCGGCCGAGGCGCGCGGTGCTCGACAGCATCGACGTGACGACGCTGGCGGGCTTGCGTGACCGCGCGCTGATCGGGCTCATGGTCTATTCCTTCGCGCGCATCGGCGCGGCGCTCGCGATGAAGCTCGAGGACGTGTTCACCCAGCACCGGCGGCTCTGGGTGCGGTTGCGCGAGAAAGGCGGCAAGCGCCATGCCATGCCGTGCCATCATAACCTCGATGAGTACCTGGCCGCCTATCTCGACGGCGCGGGCCTGCGCGACGATCCCAAGGGGCCGCTGTTCCGCACCATCGGCCGCGGCACCGGCCAGCTCACGCGCACGGCGCTGCCGCAGGCGAATGCCTACGCGATGATCCGCCGCCGCGCCGATGCTGCCGGCATCGCCACCAAGATCGGCAATCACACGTTCCGGGCAACGGGGATCACGGCCTATCTGAAGAACGGCGGCACGCTCGAAAAGGCCGCCGCGATGGCGGACCACGCCTCCACACGCACGACGCAGCTCTATGGTCGCCGGCGCGACGAGGTGAGTCTCGATGAAGTTGAGCGGATCGGGATTTAGGCCAAGAACCTGCTATAAATCGCAAGCTACAAACGTTCTGGGGACCAATGTTCATAATCGCGCAGTTCCCGCTGGCCGACTTCCGGCCGCTCATCAAAGGCGGAAAGGGACAACTCTCTGTCCCGGATTGGGCGTCTGATAATCTTGATTCGGGCTTCATCAGGGGATTCGGCCAAATCTCAGCTCGAAATGGGTCCAGCCTCGGCTTGGGAGGTGAACGCTCCTTCGCTGATATGAACAATGCGATCCGTTTTGGTCCGGTGGGTTTCCGTCAGTCGGGGTGGAACAAATCGTTGCCGCTCGCGCTCTGGTTCCGCCGCCTCTATTTCGACGGTGAGATGGCTGGCCGTTTCGAGGTCGGATTTATGGTGCCCCAAGGAGATATGCTCGACACGTTCAGAAACCAACCTGTGGACCCGCCTTTGATCGCACAGGCAATCCTCTCGAATTATGTTGAGGTTCACTCCGTCGACGGTTCGAAGCGACGAGTGGCCTTTGCCGCCTGTTCTGAACCACTGGGTCTAGCGTATCTCGCCAGCACGACGCGAAATGATGCCCTAAGCGAATTCCCGATAGCAGAGACCTATGGTGCGGAAGTCTTCGTTGGTAAGCCCACTTTGCATATTCGCATCCCCTTGGGCCTCGAGATTAAAACCAGCAACGACCGGCGTTGTTTGAACGCCGACGATGAGCCGGAATTTTTTATCACGTCGGCCCGCGACTCTGACACACGAAATAATGTTCTGGTTCAAGCGTCAGCCCACGGGGTGCGGGACGAAAGTGCAGGCGAGCGCGTCACGCGCGTACTCTTTGCCCATCTCAATGCGCTGCTATTTGCCCACGCGCAATTCGTGAAGGCCGGTCGGGAGATTAGCGGCCTCAATGGACGGGATGTCCTGCGCGCCGCTATTTCAAAGATGATTGAACGTTTCGGTCGGTTTTCGCAGATCGAAGATAACGAGACTGACAAAGGATTTGCAGAAGGTATGCGGCTCTTTGCTAGAGCCTATGCCGGGCGTATCGACGATCTGGTAGCGAAACTTCACGATCTCTCGGCCGAGTGGAACAAGCCTACGACCGTTGAAAGCTTCAAGCGGTACGCCAAAGCGCTGCACGACCTGATCTTGACCACGGCGGTCAAGACGATGGTAGCGAAGGCGCTTGAGCCGAAATAATACTGGAAAGGGTTGGGCAGCGCCGAACGCTTAGCCCGTCTAGCCCGTTGTGGCGGCGAACCGCCGAAACCAGTGACACAAACATAAGGTGTACGCACGCCAACGTCAAGATGGGGGGAGGTGCGTCGGCTGGAAGTTGGGGCAGCGATAAACCGGATTATCACGCACATCGTCTCGACGGTGAAAGCCCCGGTCATCGCTGACCGGGGCTCTCGAAATACGGCTCGCGCCGGATAGGAAGCGCCGTCCGTATGGTTGGCGATCCCTCATGGATCGCTACACTCCCGTAGGGAAGGGTATCCACGCCTTGCGTTGCCGCGATCTCACGGGGCCGAAGCCCTTTCGCCTTTCAGCGCCTATCACGCCGTTTTGCCCGGAGGCCGTGTCACCCCGCGCTCGGGGGTGTTTCCGGGTCAGTCAAAAGCTTGGTCAACATGACCTCCTTTCGCTGACCCGGTTCAGTTGGGCACGATCCTTTACCTGGTCAAGTCGATGACAGGCGGGGGCGTCGACCATGAACTGCACCAGAATTACGCACCAGAAAAGCCCTGCCGGTTCAGCGGCCTAATTTTGGTTCGAAATTCTTGATTTATGCATATCCCCCGCGCCGTTGACGGCGCTCGCCTCGTCGCTGCGCTTCTGTGGCTCTGCTCTCGGGCGGCGCGGCGTTGGGGTGATCGCGGCGCGGCGGGGTGCGCTCCGGCTCGCTTCCCCGCGTCACCCTTGAGGTCGCCGCCTCCGCACCCTTTAATGGCCGCGTTGCGGCTGCGATGACGGGGCATTCCATGGGCGCGTTCGGCATTGGGCAGGCGGTGAGCCGGTTCGAGGATCCGCGGCTGCTGCGCGGCGGCGGGCGGTTCATCGACGATTTCAACCTGCCGGGCCAAGCCTATGCCTATGTCCTGCGCTCGCCGCACGCACATGCGCGGATGGACCGGATCGATCTTGCGGCGGCCAAGGCGATGCCGGGCGTCGTCGGCATTTTCACGCAGGCCGATCTCGCCGCCGACGGGCTCGGCACCACGCGGGTGAATTTCCAGCGCAAGCGGCCGGACGGCTCGCCGCTGTTCGCGCGGCCCCATCCCGGGCTCGCGCGCGAGCGCGTGCGCTATGTCGGCGATCCCATCGTCCTCGTCGTCGCCGCGACGCTCGACCAGGCCAAGGACGCGGCCGAGGCGATCGCGATCGACTTCACGCCGCTGCCGGCGGTGACCGCGACCGCGGCGGCGACCGCGCCGGGCGCGCCTTCGGTATGGGACGAGTGCCCCGACAACGTCTCGCACGTGTTCGAGACCGGCAACAAGGCCGCGACCGATGCCGCCTTCGCCGCCGCTGCGCATGTGGTGAAGCGGCGCTATGTCATCAGCCGCGTGCATGCGCAGTACATGGAGCCGCGCGGCGTGCTGGGATCGTGGGATGCCCGCGAGGAGCGCTTCACGCTCCATGCCGACGTGCAGTATCCGCACCGCGTGCGCCAGATGCTCGCGAACAACATCTTCAAGCTGCCGGAGCAGAGCATCCGCGTCATCGCCGGCGATGTCGGCGGCGGGTTCGGCACCAAGGGCTGGCAGTATCCCGAGCACCGGCTGATGCTATGGGCGTCGCGCAAGCTCGGCCGGCCGGTGAAATGGCGCTGCGAGCGCAGCGAGGCGGTGCTTGCCGACGAGCACGGCCGCGACGTCATCGCCGATGCCGAACTCGCGCTCGATGCGAGCGGCAAGTTCCTGGCCTTGCGCGTGCACACGATCAGCAATGTCGGCGCCTATCTCTCGTCCGACCGCAACCTCTTGGCCACCTTCACCAGCCTGGGTGCGGTGGTCGGCACCTATGCGATCCCGGCGGCCTACGCGCATCTCACCGTCGCGTTCTCGAACGCCAACGCGACCGCGCCCTATCGCGGCGCCGGCCGGCCCGAGGCGATCTATATCATCGAGCGCATCATCGACGATGCGGCGCGCGAATTGGGCCGCGACCGCGTCGCGTTGCGGCGGATGAACCTGATTCCGTCCGCGGCGATGCCCTACAAGACGCCGCTCGGCGGCCTCAACTACGATTGCGGCGAGTTCCAGCGCAACATGGACATGGCTGCTTCGCTCGCCGACGTCGCCGGTTTCGAGGCGCGGCGCGCGGCATCGGCCAAGCGCGGCAGGCTGCGCGGGCTTGCCGTCGTCAACGCGATCGAGCGCGCGGCCGGGCCCGGCGCCGAATTTGCCGAAGTCCGCTTCGACACCAGCGGCGGCGCCACGCTGCTGATGGGCTCCAAGAACCAGGGCCAGGGCCATGCCACGATCTTCCGCCAGATCCTGATCGAGAAGCTCGGCCTCGCGCCCGAGGACATCCGCTACACCGACGGTGACACCGATCTCGTCGCCTTCGGCATCGGCACCAACGGCTCGCGCTCGACCGTGATCGGCGGCACCGCCGTCACCATCGCCGCGGACAAGGTGATTGCCAAGGCAAAGAAGCTCGCTGCCCACATGCTCGAGGCGAGCGAGGCCGATCTCACCCTTGCCGACGGCCGCTTCGTCGTCGCCGGCACCGACCGCGGCGTCACCCTCAAGGAAGTGGCGCGCACCTCCTATCTCGTGCCGCGCCTGCCCAAGGGGATGGAGCCGGGACTCTACGAGACCGGCACCTTCGCGCCGGTGCAGGACACCTATCCCAATGGCTGCCATGTCTGCGAGGTCGAAATCGATCCCGATACCGGCGCCGTTCAGATCGTCGCCTATGCGGTCGTCGACGATGTCGGCACGGTGATCAATCCCAAGACGCTCAAGGGCCAGATCCACGGCGGCGTCGCCCAGGGCGCGGGGCAGGTGCTGATGGAGCAGGTCGTCTATGACGGCGAGTCGGGCCAGCTCCTCACCGCGTCGTTCATGGATTATGCGATGCCGCGCGCCGACTCGTTTCCCGACTTCGCGGTCGAGAGCAATCCGGTGCCGACCGCGCTCAATCCGCTCGGCGCGAAGGGGGCGGGCGAAGCCGGGACGGTGGGCGCGCTGCCGGCGGTGATGAACGCGATCATCGACGCGCTCGCGCCGCTGGGCGTCCGCGATCTCGACATGCCGGC
The DNA here is from genome assembly GCA_035532935.1 of Allostellaceae bacterium. Classification (GTDB taxonomy): domain Bacteria; phylum Pseudomonadota; class Alphaproteobacteria; order ATCC43930; family CGMCC-115725; genus DATJLY01. Next base: position 8,946 of record DATKQE010000058.1, on the reverse strand, counting down.
GACGAGCGAGCGGGTGTGGCGCGCGCTGGCGGCCGCGCGGCGGTCGTGACGTTTCTCCCCTCGGTGTTGACGAGGCTGCAACTCTCATAGAGCCGCCAAGCCATAAAACGGCGGTGAGGAAACGGTCGATGAAGGCGATGGTGATGCGCGGGTTCGGTCCGCCCGAGGTCATGCAGCTCGAGGACGTGCCGACGCCCGAGCCCGGTCCGGGCGAGGTGCTGATCGAGGTGCATGCCGTCTCGGTCAATCGCACGCTCGACCTGACCGTGCGCGCGGGACAATATCCGCGGCCGGTGCGGCTGCCGCATGTGCTTGGCGTCGATCCCTCGGGCGTCATCGTCAAGCTCGGGCCGGGGGTGACGTCGCGCCGGGTCGGCGACCGCGTCGCGACTTATCTGCGGCTCAATCCCGAGGACGGCAAGTCGGCGCCCGAGCTGCTCGGCCTGACGGTGTGGGGCGGCTATGCGCAATATGTGAAGCTTCCGGCGGCGCGCACCTATCTCGTTCCCGACGGTCTCGACCTCGACACCGCGACCGTGGTGGCGCGGCACGCGCCGCTGGCCTTCAGCATGCTGCGCGACAAGGCGAAGCTTGTGCCGCGCGAGTGGGTGCTCGTCATGGGCGCGGCCGGCGGGCTCGGCAGCAGCGCCGTGCAGACGGCGAAATATCTCGGCGCGCGCGTGATCGCGGGCGCCGGCGCCGACGAGCGCGTCGCGGCGGCGCTACGGCTCGGCGCCGATTTCGGCGTCAACTATCGCGCCGCCGACCTGACCGCCGAGGTGAAGCGGATCACCGGCGGCACCGGTGCCGACATCGTGCTCGAGAATATCGGCGATCCCGATCTCTTCAGCCGCGCCTTCATAAGCCTCGGCCGCGGCGGCAGGCTGGTCACCGCCGGCGCGCATGGCGGCGGCATCGTGCCGGTCAATGTGAGCCATCTCTACATCAACCATCTCACCATCATCGGCTGGACCGGGCAGAGCGATGCCGACGTGAACGACAGCCTCAAGGCCGCCGCCCAAGGCCACCTGCACGTCCTCATCGACCGGAGCCTGCCATTGTCCGCCGCCGCCGAGGCGCACCGCATCGTCGCCGCGCGTTCGGGCCTTGGCAAAGTGATCCTTCACCCCCGGTCGATCGACTGACGCCGCCGTGCCGCGCTCGGATCGACCCGGCGGCTGCCCAAGGACCAGTCGGGAGTGAGCCCCGATCGGGAAGCGCCGGCGGAGCGCGCGGCGGAAGATGCGATCATCCGCTGGATCCTGACCGAGGGAAGGTCGGCCCCGAGCGTCGCGCGCTTCATCGGCGGGCTGTGCCGTCACCTCGTTGCCGCGGGCGTGCCGCTGTGGCGCGCGACGATCTATGCCGCGACGCTGCACCCGCAGCTGCGCGGATTCGGCTGGCGCTGGTGGCGCAACCGTAGCGTCACCGAGGAGGTGCGGATCGCGCGGGGCATCGAGCGCAGCGCCGAATATCTCGACAGCCCGCTGCGCGGCGTCATCGAGACCGGAGCCGCGTTCGACCGTCGGCTCGACGGCGGTGCGGGCGCGCTTCCGTTGCTCGACGATCTGGCGCGCGAGGGCGGCACGGAATATATCGCCGCGCCGCTCAACCGCATCGGCGAGCGCTTCCCGGCGGTGGCCTGGGCGACCGATCGGGCCGGCGGATTTTCGGCCGGCGACCGCGCGCTGCTCGAGGCGATCCGCCCGGCGCTGGCTGCGGTGATCGAGGCTGCGGTGCTGCGCCGCACGGCGCGCAGCCTGTTCTCGATCTATCACGGCCGCCATGTCGGTGACCGCATCTTCGAGGGAAAGATCCTGCGCGGCGGCGTCGATCTCCTGCGCGCGGTCATCATGGCCACCGATCTGCGGGGATTTACCGGGATGTCCGACCGCCTGCCGGGCGAGGCGGTGATCGGCGCTCTCGACGCCTATTTCGAGCTTGTGACGGTTGCCGTCCACGCCGTCGGCGGGCACGTCCTCAAATTCATCGGCGACGGCGTGCTTGCCATTGTCGCGGCCGAGGAGGGGCATGACGGTGCGGCCGCTTCCGCCGGGCTTGCCGCGGCGCGCGCCATCCTCGCCGGACTCGAGGCCCATAACGCCGCGGCGGCGAGCGCGCGGCGGGTCGTGCTTCGGGCCGGAATCGGTCTTCACCTCGGCACGGTCATGTACGGCAATGTCGGCGCGCCCGACCGGCTCGACTTCACGGCGATCGGCCCTGCCGTCAACCTCGCGTTCCGGCTCGAGGAGTTGACCAAGGGCCTCGGCCGCCCGGTGCTCGCCTCGGCCGACTTCGCCGCGGCGGCAGCGGAGGCGGAGGCGCTCGCCCCGCTGGGACGCCATCCGATCCGCGGGCTCAGCGACGACGAAGAGGTTTTCGGCCTGCCCGAGCACGACGAAGGACCGGACCCGCGGCGTCGGGCGATCGAGGCCGAATGAATGCGTTCGCCCGCTGACCCTCGGGCGCGACGTTTCGACCTTCGCGCGACGCCTTCCGATGCGATCCAAGCTGGAAACCGCGGCGAACGTGTCCCCGCGCAGCCTTGACGCGCGACACTGCCCTATGGTCGAATATCGGCACATCACTTGCTTCCGATATGTAATGGGCTGGCGATTGACGCGATTGGCGGAGCGCGGAAGCTGAGCACAGGCGGCGCGATCCGTTTCATGCGGCGTGGAGCTCCCGGCGGAGAATGCGCAATCGACGCGGCGAAGGCCATGGAGAGGCACATGCACGATTATATGTTCGCCAAGTACGAGGGTCTGTTCATTCCGACCGTTACGCCATTCGATCCAAGGGGCGAGCTCGATCTCAAGAGCCTCGACCGCGTGGCGCGGTATCAGGCATCCATCCCGGGTGTCGCCGGCATCGTGTCTTGCGCGCGCATCGGCGAAGGGACGGTGCTCGGTCTCGACGAGAAGATGAAAGTCTACGAGACCATGGGGGCCGCCGCCCGCGCGCATGGCAAGGTGCATACCGCTGCGATCGCGCCACAATCGACGCGAGAGGCGATCGGCCTGATCCGCGCGCTCGAGACGATGCCGGTCGATGCCGTCATGATCTTTCCGCCACTGCTCTTCGCCTGGGGAAAGGTCGGCGGCGACCTGAAGGTGCGGTTCTACGAGGATATCGTCAACGCGACCGCGATGCCGATTACGCTCTTTCAGATTCCGGTGGCGAACTACTGGTACGATCCCGACACGATTTGCCGCATCGCCGCGCTGAAGCATGTCGTCTCGTTCAAGGAGGCGTCCTTCAACGTCGAGCTCTTTACCGAGACCTGCCGCCGCCTTAAGCAAAGCGGGCTGGAGATGCGGATCCTGACCGGCAATGATCGCTTCGTCGGCAAGAGCTACGAGCTGGGCGCGGTGGGCGCGCTCATCGGCATGGCCAATGTCGCACCCGACCAGTGGGCGGCGCTTGACCGCGCCGGACGCGCCGGCCAGTTCGACCGCGCGCTTGCGCTCCAGCACGAGCTCGCGCCGCTGAGCGACCTCATCTTTGCGGAGCCGATCGTCGAAGCGGTGGCGCGGATCAAGGCCGTTCTGAAGAACGAGGGACTCATCGCGCATGACACGGTGCGCCCGCCGCAGATGGGGATCGCCGAGGCCGAGAGGACCGAACTGCTGAAGCGGTATGCGGCGCTTCGGGCGAAGACGAATGCCAAGCTCGGTGCCGTCGGCGACTGAACGTCACAGCCGAAGGGATGCGGCTTATGAAAGATCGGCCCATGACGAACGTCTCGGAATTCCGCCGCGTGGAGGTGCTTCGTCCGAAGGCCAAGGCGGCGCCGCCGGAGAAGATCGCCGCCAACGTCATGAAGGCGGTTCAGTTCTATAGTCCTTATGGCTACCGCGCGAAAATCGGCATGGTCCTGCCCGGCGTGAACACGATCACCGAGCCGGAATTCTATCGCATCGCGCCGCGGGGCGTCTCGATTCACACCACCCGCGTGATGCTGACCGGAAAGGCGACGCCGGAATCCTATCTGCGCATGGAGCGCGACATCGAACGCGCCGCCGCGGAGCTCGAAACCGCGGAAGTGGACGTGGCCACCTGGGTCTGCACCTCGGGCGGCGCGCTGCTCGACCGGCACAAGATCGAGGAGAAAATCACCCGCATCATCGGCTGCCCGGCCGCCAGCACGCTCACCTCCGCCATCGCCGCGCTGAAGGCGCTCGACATCAAGCGGATCGCCCTCGGCACGCCTTATGTCGGCTTCATCAACGAGACCGAGATCGAGGTCCTGGAGAAGGAAGGGTTTAAGGTCGTGTCGATGTACGGCCTCGAGCTTGGCGCGACGCAGGAGGAGCGACGCGGCATCGGCCGCGTGCCGCCGCAGTCGCTCCATCGCTTTGCGCGGCATATCGACCATCCCGAGGCGGATGCGATCTTCTTCAGCTGCGCCAACGTCTCGGGCGTCGAAGAGCTGGCCGAGATCGAGGCTGCGTGCGGCAAGCCGGTGATCACGAGCAACCTCGTCACCATCTGGCATGCCCTGCGCCTTGCCGGGATCAACGACAAGCTTCAAGGGTTCGGCCGCCTTTTGGCCGAGTGCTGATACCCTGCGTCCGCCTCGCATGTCGGGCATAGCCGGCAACCGGTGACGCGCGCCTTTCCACCTGCCGCCGTGCTGGGCTAAGCTTGCATCAACCCGGGCGCGAGCCCTTGTGCGTCGACGCGCCGGGCCCTGGGGCGGCACGCGGGGCATGAGCGATGGCGAAGTTGCGAGCGGCGTTCGGCACGTCGCATACGCCGATGCTGAACAGCCCGGCCGAGGATATTCCCAAACACGCGGCGATCGATCGGACCGGGCGGGCGCTGCTCGATATGGAGGGCCGCCGCACGAGCTACGACGCGCTCGAGCGCGCGGGCGATCCCGCGCTGTTGCGCGAGATCACGCCGGAGATGCTTCGCGAAAAGGTGGCGCGCTGCCAGGCGGGCGTTCGTCGCCTTGCCGAGGCCATCGGCGCTGCGGCGCTCGATGTCCTGATCGTGGTCGGCGATGACCAGCGCGAGCAGTTCATCGACGACAACATGCCGGCGATCTCGATCTATTGGGGCGACGACATTCCGAATACGGTGTCGGATCTGCCGGAGAACGCGCCGGATTTCTGGAAGCTGGCCCGCGCGCAGTACCATGAGCCGTCCGGCACGCGCCGCTATCCGGTCGCCGCGGATCTGGCGCGGCATCTGATCGAAGCGCTGACGGAGCGGGAGTTCGACGTCAGCGCCTCCCGCGAGTTGCGGTTCGCGCGGGGCGAGGGGCACGCGTTCGGCTTCGTGCACCGCCGGCTCATGCCGGAGCACGCGATTCCGATCGTGCCGGTCGCCTTGAACACCTATTACGCGCCCAATCAGCCGCTGCCCCGCCGCAGTTACCGGCTGGGGCAGGCGATCCGGCACGCGGTCGAAGGCTGGGAGCGTGACGCGGCCGTCGGCATCCTCGCCTCGGGCGGACTCAGCCATTTCGTCGTCGATGAGGCGCTCGACCGGATGGTGCTGAAGGCGTGCCGGGACAACGATGGCGCGGCGCTCTCCGCGCTCCCGCCGCAGCGGCTCCAGTCGGGCAATTCCGAGATCCGCAACTGGATCGTCGCCGCCGGCGCGGCGGAGGAACTCGCCTTCGCCTGGTCCGACTACATCCCGTGCTACCGCTCGCTGGCCGGCACCGGCACCGGCGTCGCCTTCGCCGCTTGGGGCCGTCGCACAAGTATTGGATGACGCCGCCGGGCGGCATCCTGTCCGAAATATCGCGGCGATCCCGGATCGAGCCGGCCGCCGAAATCGTCGCGCAAAACGCGATGATCCGTCATCCGTTCGTGGCGCCGATCCATGCCGGCGCGCTGAGGCGGCGCAGAGCATCGCCAAGCACCGATCGGCCGGAGCCGCCGTCAGCCACGTTCGTACCAGCGACGCGTCCGTAGCACGATCCGTACGACAGAGAGCATGACCGGAACTTCGATCAGGACTCCGACGACCGTTGCCAGCGCGGCGCCAGAATTCAGGCCAAAAAGTGCAATAGCGGTGGCCACCGCGAGCTCGAAGAAGTTACTCGCACCGATCAGGGCGGAGGGACCGGCCACGCAAAAGGCCGACCCTAGCTGCCGATTCAGCCAATATGCCAATCCTGCGTTGAGATAAACCTGGATCAGAATTGGAACGGCCAACAGCAGGATCACCAACGGCTGCGCCAGGATTTGCTCGCCTTGAAAGCCGAATAGCAGAACCAACGTGAGAAGCAACGCGCCGAGCGAAACCGGTCCGAGCCGCTTCAGCGTTGCCGCCAATTGTTCTTCGCTGCCGTGCGATAGCAATCGACGGCGCCAAAGCTGCGCCACGATAACCGGCACCACGATATAAAGGACGACCGAGAGAAGCAGTGTTTGCCAGGGAACCGTGATTGACGAGAGTCCGAGAAGGAGGCCCACGATAGGAGCAAAGGCGAACACCATGATCACATCATTGAGGGCAACCTGGGTCAACGTGAAGTGCGGTTCCCCGTCAAGAAGATTGCTCCACACAAACACCATTGCCGTGCATGGTGCTGCCGCCAGCAGAATCAAGCCGGCGACATAAGACGGAATCTGGTCCGCCGGCAGCAACGACGCGAAAGCATGGCTGATGAAAATCCAGGCAAGAAAGGCCATCGAGAAAGGTTTGATCGCCCAGTTGACGAAGAGCGTCACGCCGACCCCACGCCAATGTTCGCGAACTCGATAGAGGGCGCCAAAGTCAATTTTCAATAGCATCGGGATGATCATGAGCCAGACCAGGATCGCGACCGGAAGATTGACCTCGGCTACCGTGACGCGCCCGAGAAACTGAAATGGCATTGGTACTACGCGGCCCAGTCCGACCCCGGCAACGATGCAAAGCGCGACCCATAACGTCAGATACCGCTCGAAAAGTCCCAGCGACGCTTTAAGCTTTGTTCCGGCAACGTCCGTGGCAACAGTGCTCATCGCGTTTCACCTTCGGCAGTCGCGATAGTGCTCATGTTGCCAATCTTGTCGGCTTCCCGTTTGAGCGCCAAGCGGTCAAGCTTTTCGATGGGCAGAGAGACGAACAGTTTGATGCGTGCGTCGAGGCGCCGGTGGGCTTCCTTGAACGCCGCCATGCGCTCGATTTCCGACCCGTCAACCGCCGCAGGATCAGGGATGCCCCAGTGCGCCGTGATGGGCTGTCCCGGCCAGACGGGACACACTTCATTCGCCGCTTGGTCACAAACGGTGACGACGAAGTCCATGACGGGCGCGTCGGGCTTAGCAAATTCGTTCCAGCTTTTCGACCGCAGCCCTTCGGTTGGCAGCTTGAGTATCCGCAGCAACTCCAACGCCATCGGGTTGACTCCGCCCTTTGGGAAGCTACCGGCGCTGAACACGTTGAAGCGCCCTCTGCCCCAGTGCTTTAGCAGGACTTCGCCGAGGATGCTCCGTGCGGAATTTCCCGTACACAGAAACAGGACATTGAAGACGCGCGACATCTTATTCGCCCACCGCTTTCGTCCCGCATCCGCAGGAGCGGGGATCGCGTAGAGGCGGAATAGCCTTTACCGCTGCGAGTTCTGCCAATGGCGGTGTGCAGCAGGAAGCCCCCGCAGTGTGGCTGGCGGCGGCGCGCCGTTCGACGCCATAGACGGTGGCTTCGCCCTTCGTCAGAAAGGTTTCCCATGCCACGCCCTGCGGATCGGCGATCCATCGCTTGTCCGAGTTCGCGTAGCAGCACGTGGTGGCCTTCTCTTCAACAATGGGACGCTCGGCCCGGCTGAGCCTGTCATAGACTTCCACGAGTTCACCTTCATTCTCGACCTGAATGCCGAGATGCTCGATGCCGAGACGGGCGCCGCGCTTCGAGATCGCAAAATTGACGCGGGGATCTTCCAGCATCCACTTGGCGTAATCCGATTTGAGCACTGTAGGTTCGGCGGCGAAAAGGGTTGTGTAGAAGCGGATCGACTGCTCGACGTTCTCAACCGATACGTGGACGTGCATGCGTTTCATGCCGATCTCCTTTGCTTTCGGCCCTTTGCCGTGGCGTTAACGACGACGGCGGGGTTGCATGCTGGGCCGCAGCATTCGGCATCGTTGCCGCTGCCGCAGCAGTTCTCTGTCAGATACGAAACGAGTCCATTCATCGCTGCAAAATCGGCGGCGTAGATGAGCTGACGACCAAGCCGCCGCTGCGTCACCAAACCGGCATGCAACAATTGCTGAAGATGGAAGGTCAGTGACGAGGGGGGCACATCGAGCCGCTCGGCGATCGTGCCAGCGGGCAGCCCATCGGGTCCCTGTTCAACCAACATGCGGTAGGCTGCCAGCCGGTGATCGTGGGCAATGGCACCCAATGCCGCGACGACCTGTTTCTGGTTCATGTCGCCGTCCTTACATTTCGATAATGATCAAAATATACGGACGGGAGCGGCGCTGTCAACGATATTTCTCGAATAGTCGTATATTCATTTGCGCGTTCGCTTCACATTCATCACTCGCGCCGGCGTTTCGGCCGTTGCCGTGACTCAGCCGAAGACCGAGCCGGGCTAAGGTCCAATGGGCGCCGCCGGCATGATGAATGGCGGAATCTTGGCTGATAGATTCTCGCGTGGATCGAGAGTCGACGCGCCACTGACGCCGCGCTGACGAGATGCGGCCGTGAAGCTTCGCTAATCCCGGCTCAAGTCACCTGCGCGCTGTCAGCGCGTCGAATCCTGCGCACCGCTTCGTGCGCCTTATTTGTTGAGCTTGCCGCCCGGCAGCCGCGCCCAGGTCTGTACCAGCTTCGAAAGCGCGTTGAGCCGGTGAATGACCGTCTGCGGCTCGCGAACCTGAATCCCGGCCGTCGGCATAGCTTACCCTCTGGCACAGTCTCGCGGCCGGCGAGTGTGCCAAATTGTGCCAAAAAAGCCCGCTGATTTTTCTAAGTTGTTGATTTTGCTGGAGCGGG
>DATKQE010000057.1:0-30860 GCA_035532935.1 Allostellaceae bacterium | reverse complement strand
CTTCTTGGCGCAGCGCTTCAAATAGGCGTTGGCGAGGCCGAGCGCGATCCCGAGCTCGCGCGCGAGATGGCGCTGCGTCACGTGGCTGTCGCGCTCGACCGCATTCAGCATGCCGAGCACGATGCCGAGCTCGCCGTTCCTCGCCTCCTCGCGCCGTCCGAGCGACAAAGAGCCGCCCCCGCCTTCTGCCGGAGAAGGCGGATGCCTACCATTTTCACGCCATGAACGTCAAGTGTTCGTTCGCTGAACACCGAGCCCGGCCGGCCGGCGTGCGTCCAGCCGTGGCCCGTGCCGCGGCGCCTATCGTAGGCGTTTCGCCGCCTCGGTCACCACCTTGTAGGCGGCGTTCAGCGCTGGATTCTTCTTCGCGACGTCCTCGCCGACGCTGTCGAGCGTTTCCATCATCGCCGACTGCTCTTGCGGCGGCAGGCTGATGAGTTCGCCGCCTTGCTTGCGCCAGACCCCGCGCGCCGCCTCGTCGTAATTGGCGGCCCACGGATCGATCGCCACGGCTTGCGCCGCGGCATCATGGTCGACGATCTTCTGCAGATCCTTGGGCAGGGATTCGTACCATTTCTTGCTGAGTTCGACGGCGATGAAGATGGCGGGCTGGCCGGTTTCGGTCACGTATTTCGCCACGTTGGCGTAATGCAGGTTGGTGAAGACGGGCACGGCGGCGACCGCGCCGTCGATCGTTCCCTGCTGGATCGCCGGCAGGACGTCGCCCAAGGTCATCGCCACCGGCGTCGCACCCAGGCGATCGTACGCTACGGACTGGAAGTCCGACGCGAAGATGCGGATTTTCTTGCCCTTGAAATCGGCGAGATGCCGGATCGGCGAGCGCGCGATGATCGCGGACTGCGCGGCGATGAAAAGTCCGACGCCGTGCAGGCCCTTGTTGGCGCCGAGCCCGAGCATGAGCTTCAGCACCGCCGGGTCCCGCGCCAGGCGCTGCCCCTGCGCCAGGGTTTCGACGAGGCCGGGGGCCGCCATCACCTGGAACCGCGTGTCGACGCCGACGAAGAACTCGGGCGGAATGACCGCGCATTGGATCGAGCCGAACTGAGTGCCTTCGATCTGCCGCGGGATCGAGCCCAACTGGCTCAACGGGTAGACCTCGGGCTTGATGCGGCCGCCCGAATCCTTCGCGACCGCGGCGGCGTAGTTCTTGGCGAACTGGTGCGGCGCATCGTTGAGCGTGGGCAGCGAGATCTTCATCACGTAGGTCTTCTGATCCGCCCCGCGCGCTGCACCCGGCGCCACGGCCAACGCCAAAGCGACGGCGCAGGCGGCGTATCCTGCGCGCGCGCAAACAATCCTTTTCATAAGGCGCATGTCGGTCATCCTCCCTGGTTCGCCGTTGTTTCGGCGCATCCCGGCCTGTGATCGGCCGGTTATCATTGAGGATGGTAAATGATCGCCGGCCCCGGTTGCAATAAGGGCGTGGACGAGCCTAGCATTAAGGGCAACGGTAGGGCCGCGGGACAAGACGGGAGCAACGCCGATGAGCGCCAGGGACGTATTGCAGCGCATGGACGTGGTGGTCGATGCCTATTGCAAGGGCAACCGCTTTCAGCAGGAGGAACTCACGCCGGGGCGCGCCCGCGCCTTCGTCAAGCAGCACCGGCTCAATACGCGCCAGCGCAACTCCGTGCTGAAGCTTCGCGTCGCGACCAACTGTCCCGACTGGGACACGCGGATCAGGGTGCTCAAGGCGTGCAGCCAGGAAGTGATCGCCGACAACGAATTCGCCGGCGGCAAGGCGCACTGGCAGATCCTCGAAGACCTCGGCGCCGCGATCGGCATGAAGCGCGACGAAATCTTGAACGCCAAGCCGCTGCCCTCGACCGAGATTGCCTGGGCGGCGTGGGAAGGGCTGATGTCGAACCGCCATTGGCTCGAAGGCATCGTCGCCAATGCCTGCGCGGAACGCGCCAACGTGCCGGGCTACGGCAACGGCGCGGCGCGCGAGCACGGCAATTCCTGGGTGCAGCGGCAGCGCTGGCGCAAGCTCTTCAATCTCGACGAGGCGCAGCTCGAATTCTTCACCGTGCACGAGGTGGCCGATATCGACCATTCCAACCTCGCCTGGGAAGCCGTCGCGGCGCATGCCGAGCGGCTCGGGATGGAGGACGAGGTGATCCACGCCTGCGAGGTGAACCTCCGGGTGTGGACGCTCTATTGGCACGGCATCTGCGACGCCGGCGCCGCACCCGGCGCATAGCGGGGCAATCGACGCGCGGCGGCCCGGGACATCGGTGCCGGCTCAGTCGCGCTCGTTGCCGAGCCAGCCCTTCTCCGAGATGTCGAAGATGATCCCCTCGGGATCCTTGAACTTGCGTTCGAAATTGACGTCGTCGCGGGTCTTGCCGAGATCGAAGAAGAACCTGCCGCCGGCCGCTTCGATCCGCCGCTGCGTCGCTTCCAGGTTTTCCACTTTGAAGCCGAAATGATGCGCGCCGACCAGATCGTCGAGGCTGTCGACGCCGGCGGCGGCGGCCGATTTGTATTGCAGGAGCGCGAGATTGACGACCCCGTCGGAGAGATAGACCCCCGAGCCGATCGCGAGATCGTCGCGGCCGACGCGCTTCAGATCGAAGACCTGCTCGTAGAACCGCGCGGCGCGCTCGAGGTCGCGGACGACGATGGCGAAGTGACGTAATTTGGCCATTCCGTTTCCCTTTGCCCCGCGGACGGCTTCGCCATGGCCCGCGCGATGCCTCCCGCCCTCGACCCTTCGATCGCGGCGCGTCCCCGTTGCGTGAGGATCAGCCGCCCGTCGCCGCCGAATGCCACGAGATCATCGGCAATGGCGTCCTCCCATGCGCAGTTGAGGGGACAGGTGCTTTGCCACGCAAGCTGCACGTCGGCATAGCTCCGCGGCCGGTCCGCGACCCAGGTCAGGAACTGGACGGTGAGCAGCTTCGATTCGGTCGCGATGGTGTGCCCCTTTCGCTGCGTTCTGTTATGCTACCATGATGTCATGCTGCGCACACTTTCCATTCCCGAGGCTCTGGCGATCGCGGACCTGGCGGCTTCCGTGAGCCGCGACGAGAAGGCCATGGTCGCCTATCTCAACGTCGGAACGCGGCGGCGCGACATCGGCGCGCGGGGATCGCTGCAGCTTGTCGCCGCCGATCCCGCGGCGTTCGACAGCCCCGAGCGGCGACGGCTCGAGGCGCGCGTCGCCACGCTCTCGCCGGAGGCGCGACGGGAACTCATCGCGCTGACCTGGATCGCGCACGGCATCGATGCGAATTTCGACCGCGCGATGCGCAAGGCGGGACGGATCCCGGCGGCGGCCCAGGTCGGATATCTGGTCGGGAAGCCGCTGGAGCGGCACATTCCGGCCGCCCTCGACAAGCTCGGCCTCAAGACATGAGGCGCAATCGGTCCGATCCTGCTCTCTTGTCCGGTTTGATGGGGCAAGTGCCCGTGGTACCGTCACGCCTGCCTGGTTCTCGCCCGAGGTAACGCCGCCGATGAATGCCGCTTCCGACGACCACCCGAACACCGCCGCCGACGCGCCGCCGCCGACCGAGAACCGGGATGCGCCGGCTGCCGACGACCGGCCGGCCGAGGCGCCGCCGGGCGCGCCATCGGATCCGGCCGACAGCGGATCGGCACAGCCATCGGGGGCGCCCGAACGGCCGCGCCGCCGGCGGCGGCGGCGGCGGCGCCCGGCCAGGCCGCCCGACGGCGCCGACGCGCCGCCGCAGGCCGCCGGCGAAGGGGATGCCGTCATCGCGCCGCCGGGCGGCGACGGTCAGATGCGCGAGCGGCTGACGATCGCGCGTCCGCCGCTGCCGGCTGCGCCCGCTTCCGCGCCGGCGAACCGGCCGCCCGATCACCGTGGACGCGGGCGACGGCGGCCGCGCGGCCCCCGACCGAGCGCGGCGACGCCGCCGACCGACCAGCAACCCGGCGTGGAGCAGGCAGCATCGGAACGCCGCCCCGGCGCCGACCGGCCGCCGGGCGAGCGCCGCGACGGTGCGGAGCGACCGCGGCAGGACCGCTCCAGGGAAGCCGGCGCGCGCGGCCCCGGCGGACAAGGCAAGCCCGGGCGCGGGCGCGGCAAGCCCGGCGCGCGGAACCGGCCCGCCGGCGGCGACCGCGGCTTCCCGTCGAAGCGGCCCGAACCGGTTCTGATCTCGTTCGAGTCGGTGGTCGATCGCGGCTTCGAGGACGTGGCCGACGACGCCAATGACGGCGCGACGCGGCGCATCGCATGGACCATCGTCAAGCGCACGGTCGCGGATCAAAGGACGACGCGGCCGGTCTCCGCCGTCTATGTGCTGCAGCGCGACGGGGTCGATACCGAGTTCGCCAATCTCGGCGCGGCGCGGACGGCGGCGCACAAGACCATCGTCCATCCCGAGAAGCTGACGCGCGCGAAGGGGGAATACGCCGCCGCCAAGAAGAAATAGCGCCCGCCGCCGCGCTCAGTGGGCGGGGGCGACGAGCGCCGCCGTGTGCGCCGGCGGCGGCACGTAGGTGACGACCGTGCCGGCGCCGCCGTCGCTCGCATCGAGGAAGCTGCCGCTCATCTGGCCGAGGAGGAGAATGGCGGCGCTGTGCGTGCCGTCCGAGAGCGTCAGCGCGCCGCTTCCCTGACCTGCCACATAACTCATCGTCGTGCCCGCAGCGAATCCGAGATCGGTCACGTCGATCGTGTCGAGCGCCGAGAAATTCCGGATCGTCGCGCCGTTGAGATCGGCGGCGTTGTCCTGCACGGTATCGGCGCCGACGCCGTTCAGCACATAGGTATCGCCGCCACCGCCGCCCGTCAGCGTGCCGCCGCCGGTGCCGGCGATGAGCGTGTCGTTGCCGTTGCCGCCGATCAGGGTGTCGGTGCCGCCGCCGCCGACCAAGACGTTGCCGCTGCCGTCGGGTCCCCGAACCACGTCGTTCCGGCCGTTGCCCGCGACGATGCGGTTGCCGTTGCCGGAGGTGAAGCCGGCAAAGTCCCCATCGCCGTTGCCGAGCATCAGGACATTGTCGTTCCCGGTCCCGAACAGGATCGTGTCCTGCGCGCCGTCGCCGAGGGCGAGAAGGTTGCCGTTGCCGCCGTCGACCGCGACGAGATCGTGGCGGCCATTGCCGGCCCAGAGCCCATTGTCGTCGCCCGACATCACGTGGGCGACATCGCCGTTGCCGTTGCCGGCGCGCAGCAGATTGCGATTTCCGGTCCCGACCGTGAGCGTCTCGTTGTCGCCGGCAAATGTCGTCATCAGGTTGCCGTCGCCGCTGCCGACCGCGACAAGATCGTTGTGTCCCGCCGCGAACAGGACGTTGTGGTCGCCGCTGCCGACATTGAGATAGTCGTAGCCGCCGTTGCCGGCCCAGAGCAGGTTGCCGTTGCCGCTCCCGATCATGAGCGTGGCGTATTCGCCGTTGCCGACGCGGAGCTGATTGCCGTCGCCGGCCCCGATCATCACCGTGTCGCCGACACCGTTCCCGGTGATGAGCACGTTGTTGCTTCCGGCATCGATGTTGAGCGCGTCGTCGTTGCCGTTGCCGGCCGTGACATGATCGTTGCTGCCGGACGGGACGGAGAACTGAACGAGGTCGGCACTTCCGAGATCGAACGACGGATCGCCCGCACCGGAAGCGGGCGAAGCCGTGCCGCCGGGAGCCGCACCCTGGCGGTGCCAGCGGAAGCGGCTCGCGTCATGGAAACTGTCATGCCGGCACGGACGGCGGAAGCTTGTCATGGCGTCACCTCGATGCGGCCGCGGAGTATGCGGTCGCGCCGCGGCGCGGCGCAAAACCTATCGCGTGCAATTTTGCGACATTTCCCGCGACATGCCGCGCAGAAAGCGGCCGCCGCCGCGCTTTGCGCCGGTGGCGTCGATGCGCGCGGTCATCGCCACAAATGCGCGGACGCGATCCTTGCGCCCTCGGCGAGCGATTTGAGCTTCGCCCACATGATGGTCCAATGGACCCGGCCGGCGAGCGGGCTCTGGGAGAAGCCGCAATCGGTGCCGGCGACGACATTCTCGCGCCCGACCAGCTCGGCGAAGCGGACGAGACGCTCGGCCACCAGTTCCGGGTGCTCGACGATGTTGGTCGAATGCGTGACCACGCCCGGCATGATCGCCTTGCCCGGCGGAAGCTTCACCGTCTTCCACACCTGCCACTCGTGTTCGTGGCGGGGATTGGCCGCTTCGAAGCTGTAGGTCCCGACATCGACCTTGAGCACGAGGTCGACGATCTCCTTCAGCGGCACGTCGAACATGTGCGGCCCGTTCCAGCTTCCCCAGCAGATGTGATAGCGCGACCGCTCGCGCGGAATGCCCGCGAGCGCGCGATTGAGCGCGGCGACGCGCAACTCCGCCCAGGCGCGATATTCGGCGAACGTGCTGGGCGGAACCATCTTCTCGTACATATAGGGCAGGAAGGCGTCATCGACCTGGAGGGTGAGCCCGGCCTCGATGATCGCGCGGTATTCGACGCCGAGGGCGTCGGCGAGGGCGAAGAGAAAGCTCTCCTCGTCGCGATAGTATTCGTTCTTCGCATTGGGGAGCGCGCTCGCCGGCGCCACCACCGGCAGGAAGCCGCCCGTCACCTTGACCGCCGCGAGCCCCGCCCTGAGGTTGGCGATATCGTGCTGCAATTCGGCCTGGCCGGTATAGGCGATGGGGCCGGTCACGACCGGGCGCACCGGGGCGCTGGCATTGCGCAGGACGCGGGCGTCGTATTCCGCGTAGAACTCGGGAAGGGCTTCGCGGTCGCGGCCGCCGATGACGATGTTGGTCGCGACCTTCGCCTCCGCCGGCGTCAGCGGCCGGCGCTCGAGGCCACTCAGGCGGCGATGGACATAGAACGCCCAGTTCACCGATTTGCCGTATTCGCCGTCGCTGACGATATCGACCCCCGCCTCCGCCTGGCGGCGCACGGCTTCGGCGACCGATTGCGTCAGGCAGGCCTCGAAGGCGGCCGCGTCATAAGGCTCGCTGTCCTGAATCCGCCGCAGGAATTCGATCAGCGCCGGCGGCCGGACCAGGCTGCCGACATGGCTGACGACGATGCGGTTTTCTTGACCCATGGCCTTGCCTCCCGGTGACTCACGCTTGACGGAACGGGCAGGATAACAGGCCATGCCCGCATCGGGCATCCGTCTTGCCGACGGGCGCAGGCGCCTCAGCCGGCGATCGACTGCTCGTGCCGCAGCGGCGCCCGCAGCGCATCGA
Source organism: Allostellaceae bacterium (assembly GCA_035532935.1). Classification (GTDB taxonomy): domain Bacteria; phylum Pseudomonadota; class Alphaproteobacteria; order ATCC43930; family CGMCC-115725; genus DATJLY01. The sequence continues at coordinate 23,667 of DATKQE010000057.1, read as the reverse complement.
GGAAGGACTTGCGCCACGTCGTGACCGTGTTCTTCCGCACGGCCGCCATCATCGCGTACCAACGGTCGCGCCGCTCGTCGAGCGACATCGTGAGGCTGCGATGCAGCGCCGCCCCCATCGCATCGAGATCGAACGGGTTGACGATAAGCGCCGCGTCGAGTTCGCGGGCGGCGCCGGCGAACTCCGACAGGATCAGCACGCCGGGATCCGCCGCGTCCTGCGCCGCGACGAATTCCTTGGCAACGAGATTCATGCCGTCGCGGAACGGCGTCACCAGGCCGACATGGGCGACGCGGTAGAAGCCGGCGAGCGTCGCGCGCGTGGAGCTCTTGTTGACATAGCGTATCGGCGTCCAGTCGAATTCGGCGAACTTGCCATTGATCCGGCCGGCCGCAGCCTCGATCTCGCGGCGCAGCGCCCGGTATTGCGCCACCTCGCCGCGGGAATGGGGCGCGATCTGCAGGTAGTTGAACGTGCCGCGGTGCTCGGGCCAATCCGACAACAGCCCGTCGATCGCCTCGAACCGGTTGGGGATGCCCTTGCTGTAGTCGAGACGGTCGACACCGATGATGAGACGGCGGCCGGAGAGGCTCTGCTCGAGCCGCCGGGCCTCGGCCGACATGGCGGCCTGCTCCGCCAGATCGGCGAAGGTTTCGGTATCGATTCCGATCGGAAACACCGCGGCGCGCGCGTGCTGGCCGAACGCGGTGAAAGTGCCGTCGGCGTCCATGCTGCCATGCGCAACCTCGCGGATATAGCCGGCAAAGGCGTGCAGATCGTTGATCGTCTGGAATCCGATCAGGTCATAGGCGCAGAACGTTTCCATCAGCCGGCGATGATGCGGCAGCGCGACCATCACCTCGGCGGCCGGGAACGGCGTGTGCAGGAAATAGCCGATCCGATGCCGCGAGCCGAGCCGGCGGAGCTCCGCGCCGAACGGCACCAGGTGGTAGTCGTGCACCCAGATGACATCGTCCGGCCGCAGGAGCGGCATGAGCATCCGCGCCAGATGGCGATTGACCTCGAGATAGCCCTCGAACGCATGGCGGCGGTATTCGACCAGACCCAGACGGTAGTGCAGCAGCGGCCACAGCGTGCTGTTCGAGTAGCTCACGTAGTATTCGAGATGATGCGCCTCGCCGAGATCGACCGTGACATAGGTGATCTTCGCCGCGGTCACGATGCGCGGGGTATGCGACGTGACCGGCGCGACCTCGCCGCTCCAGCCGAACCACACGCCGTCGCTGCGGCGCAGCGCGTCCCTCAGCCCGACGGCGAGCCCGCCAGCAGCGGCGCGGTTGCCCGGCGCGCTGACCCGGTTCGATACCACGATGAGTCGACTCACGCTCGCCTCCCTGTTCCGTTTTTCTTGGTTTCGCTCGCCGCCGGCGGGACATTGCCGGCAGCGAGCGCCGCAGCGACGCCGGCGAGCCAGCGCCGCACCGCCGCGGGATCGTCGATGCGCCAGCGCGCGCGGCTTTCGCCGTCGCGTCCGACGCGGATGCCATGGCCATGGAACGCTTCGAGCGCGGCGAAACCGTCCTCGTCGGTCCGGTCGTCGCCGATGAAGAGCGGCACGCGCCCGCGAAAGGGCGCGACACGCATCAGCGTTGCGATCGCCGCGCCCTTGTCGAACGCGCGCGGCTTGATCTCGAAGGCCATGTGCGCCGGCATGACGACAAGATCGTCGTCGGCCGCCGCCACGGCGCGCCGTAAAAGCGCGTCGAGCGCGGCGCGCTCGTGCGCGGCCTGGCGATAATGCACGGCGATGGTGGCGCCCTTGTCCTCGACGCGAAGGCCCGGCCGCATCGCGGCAAAACGCTCGAGCGCGGCGCGGATCGTCGGCAGTCCGGCAGAAGGCGGCGACCGTACCACCGCGCCATCGGCGATAAGACGCAACTCGCCGCCGTGCAGGCCGGCAGCGGCGAGGCGCAGCGGCGCGAACAGGCGATCGAGCGCGGCGACGGGCCGCCCGCTGATCAGCGCGACCGCGCCGTCGAGCGCGTGCGCGAGCGTCGCCAGCCGCGCCGGCAGATCCGCGGGCACGACGACGGCATCGGGCGCGGCTGCAATCTCGAGGAGCGTGCCGTCGACATCGAGGAAAATCGCCCAGTCGCGCCGCGGTGCCGGAATCGGCTGCGCCATCATTTCCCTCCAATTCATCACCGCACGAAAACGCCGCGCCCTTGCGTGGGACGCCCCCTTCGATGTTCCTCGCTTCAGATAAGCATTGTGGCAGTCGATCGCAACCGAACCGAACGGCAAAGTCGCGCCCGCAAACGAAATGCTTGAAAAGCCGCGCCGCAATAATGTTGGCGATTGTTCGCGCCGCAGCCGACACTCGGCCGCGTGACGTCTAGACTTCGTTTCGCGCCTCGCGCGTTGTGGCGATGACGTCACCCGAACGGATGCCGACGGCGGCAGACGCCCGTGCCGACGCGGCGCGGTCTAGCCGGCCGGCTCGACCGTCACCGCATCGACCCTGCTGCGGTAGAAGGCGAGGTGTTCCTTGATCGCCATCACCTCGTCATAAGGGCGCTCGTAGCTCCACACCGCGTTCTCCGCAGTGCGGCCGCCGGCGGCGAGCGTCCAGTAGGAACAATCGCCCTTGTAGGGGCAATAGGTGTGATGCGCGGTGCGCGACATCAGCTCCATGCGCACGTCCTTGCGCGGGATGTAGTAGACCGGATCGTGGCCGGTCTCGGCGAGCGCGATCGCATCGACGCTGTCGGCGACGGTAGTGCCGGCGAACATGACCCGGACGCGCTGCCCGCGCGCGGGCGAAAGATCGACGCGATGGTCCGGCTTCGTGACGAAGCCGGGCGCCTTGTTGCCGGATGCGGTGACATCGCTCATCGGCACTCCTCCTTGCCCCGTCCGCGTCGTGCTCAGGCCGCGAAGCGGGCGCGGTCATGCGGTTGCGTATAGTCCACCGGCGTTCCCTTGGGGATGATGCCGGTGGGATTGAGGCGCTTGATCGACCAGTAATTGGCGATGTACTGGCGCGGCGTCACCGTCGCGGCCACGCCCGGAACCCGATAGAGCTCGCGCATATAGTTGAGCAGGTTCGGGTAATCGGCGATGCGCTGGCGGTTGCACTTGAATAGCGAGAAATAGGCGACGTCGAAGCGCACCAGCGTCGGGAACAGGCGCCAGTCGGCCTCGGTGATGCGGCTTCCAACGAGATAGCGCTGGCGCCCGAGCCGCGCCTCGAGTTCGTCGAGCGTCGCGAACAGCGCGTCATACGATTCTTCATAGGCGTGCTGCGAGCGGGCGAAGCAGCAGCGATAGACGCCGTTGTTGACGGTGGCATAGACGCGCTCGTTGATGCGGTCGATCTCGGCGCGCAGAGGCGGCGGGTAGAAATCGGTGTCGTCCCCGGCGATGCCCTTGAACTCGGCATTGAGCATCCGGATGATCTCGGACGATTCGTTGTTGACGACGCGCCGCGTCTTGCGGTCCCACAGCGTCGGCACCGTCACCTTGCCGGTGTAATGCGGCTCGCACGCGGTATAGACCTCGTGCAGGTAGTGAAACCCCTCGACGGTATCGGGCGTGCAATCGGGCCAGGCGGCGTTCGTCTCGAAGGTCCAGCCCTGCTCCTTGATCCCCGGGACCGCATAGGCGACGGTGATGGCGTGATCGAGCTTCTTCACCGCGCGATAGATCAGCGTGCGATGCGCCCACGGGCAGCCATAGGCGACATAGAGATGATAGCGGCCGGCCTCGGCCTTGTAGCCGGACGAGCCCTCGGCGGTAATCCGGTCGCGAAAGACGCTGTCGGCGCGCCGGAACTCGCCGGCCGTGCCGGTCTCCTGCGGCAGTTCCGCGTCGCGCCACTTGCCATCGATCAGAACGCCCATCGCCCGCCTCCTTCCGCGCGGTGACAACCGCCGCCGCAGGACACTGTCCGACCGGACCGGCCCGCGATCAAGGGGCGACGTCGGGCGGCCGGATGACGGAACGGGACGGGCGCGATCGCGCCACGGCTCAGCGTTGGTTCTTGTCCTTGCCGCGGTCCGCTTCGTCCTCCTCCTCGTCGTCGTCGTCCTCGTCCTCGTCCTCGGTTTCGATCATGTCGTCGTCGTCGTCGTCATCATCCTCGAACGTGTAGCCGAGCTGCTCGAGCGCGTTCTCGATCGCATCGGTGAGCACCAGCGCCCGGATCAGCTCCTCGCCGGTCACGTCCTCGGGGATCGCGCGGGCCTCGGCGGCGGCTTCGTCCCAGGTTTCGGCTTCGGATTCCTCGGCGCCGAGCTGGGCGAGTGTCAGGAGTTCATAGACCTGGTCGGGCGACAACGCTTCGATTGCCGCCACCAGCTCGCGATAGGCGTCATCGTCGGGATTCTCGGCGTCGTCGTCCTCGGCGACGGCATCGGCCGTCTCAGGCTCCGCGGTCTCCTCGTCCTCGATCATCTCGAGCACGGAGAGCTCGACGATGGAAGCCTTGTCGAGAAGATCGGCAATTACGTCGATCGGGACGGTCAACATGTGGCACCTCCTTGAAGCAGCATCGTAGCGGCGGCCGGCTGCCCGGCCGCGGTGGCGCGGCGCTCCGACGAACACCTGGCAGCCGGCCAATTCCCATCGCAGCCGGGGCGATGCTTTTCGTTCCGGTGGACCGCACGCGGCTGCGGCCCGTTCACGTTCTCGCCGTCACGCAGAATGTAGCGGGCGCCGCCGCCTTCGCAAAGCGCGTCGCGCAAGCCGGCGATGCGATCGCCGAATCATGTGGCGCGCGCCGGGACCGGCACCGGCGTCGGCCGAACCGCCCGCCTCCCGCTTCCAGTTTGTCATTGGTGCGCCACCGCTCCGGTTGTAGACTCCGGCCGTCGCCCTAATGAAACGGGCGACGTGCCGGATCGCGCGAGGCAGGGCGTTGCCGGAGAATCGGACCGCAGCGGAATTACGCGAGGAATCCCGGCGCTGCCGGGAAGAAGCGGTGTGTGCCAGCGATCCGACCATCAAGCTGATGCTGGCACGCCGCGCGCTCGAATTTGCGCAGCTCGCGGAAGCGATGGAACGCGAGTCCAAACCCGAGCCGGATCGAAGGGGTTGACGTCGGGGCCGCCTCCGGGTCGGCCGCAAGCGATTCCCGTTGATCCGGGTCGAGGACGGCAGCACACTTGCCGAACATGGTCGGCGCCGAGGCGATCCCGTGCGGGTCATCCCTCATCACACAGCCTGGCTTTCCTCCCTCATCGCGACGTTCGAGCCGACGCGGCGGGCACGCCGGCCTGCGCTCGGCCTCGATTTCGCCGAGACCGGCGGCCGCCGGGTCGCCGTGCGCGAACGGACGGAGCTCCGGTCGCCATTCTTCCGCCTGATCCATTTCGAGAAGGACGCGGCGCGGCAAGGGCCACCGGTCCTGGTGGTGGCTCCGCTCTCGGGCCATTTCTCGGCGCTGTTGCGCGACATGCTCGCCGGGCTTTTGCCGAGCTATGATCTCCGCCTCCTCGACTGGGAAGACGCCCGCGACGTAACGCCCGCGGCCGGCGGCTTCGGCCTCGAAGACAATATCGGCGCCGTCATCGACTGCATCCGACGCCTCGCCGGCGAACTTCACGTCGTCGCGCTATGCCAGTCGGCCATGCCGGCGCTCGCGGCGACGGCGCTCCTCGCCGCGCAGCACGAGGCGCCGACGCCCGCCTCGCTGATCCTGCTCAACGGCATGATCGACACGCGGCTGCGGCCGACCCGGATCGACCGCATCGCGGCGCGGCGCTCGCCCGCCTGGTTCCGGCAGTTCGCGCTCGCCACCGTGCCGCCGCCCTATCGCGGCGCCGGCCGCGCGGTCTATCCCGCGACGATGCAGCATGCCGCGCTCGTCGCCTATCTGATGCGCCACATCACGACCGGGGGCGAACTGCTGCGCAAGGTCGTCGACGATGACGGACTAGATGCGGCCGCCCATCCGTTCCTCGAGCTCTACCTCTCGGTCATGGACCTGCCGGCCGAGTTCTTCCTCGATTCCATCCGTCTCGTGTTCCAGGAATTCGCGCTGCCGCGCGGCCGGCTCGCCTGGCGCGGCAGCGCGGTCGATCCTGCCGCCATCCGCGCGACAGCACTCATGACCATCGAAGGCGAATACGACGATGTCTCGGGACCTGGCCAGACCCGTGTCGCGCATACCCTGTGCCGCAACGTCCCGCGCGGCCGTCGGGCCCATTACTTGCAGCTAGGCGCGAGCCATTTCGGCACGTTCCACGGCGCGCTGTGGCAGCGCGAGGTCCTGCCGCGGCTCGACGGCTTCATCCGCGAGATGCGCTGAGCGCGGCGTCCCCGCTCAGTGCGACAGCAGCACCGGCACGGTCATCGACCGCAGCAGCGTGCGCGTCACGCCGCCGAGCGCGAATTCGCGCAGCCGCGAATGGCCGTAGCCGCCGGCGACGATGAGGTCGCAGCCGCGATCGGCCGCACAATCGAGCAGCGCATCGCCCTCGGCGATCTCGGTCATCATGTGGTCGGCCTCGACGCGCAGCCCGTGCCGCGCGAGATGGAGCGCGATGTCCGCCGCCGGAACATCGCCGTGGCCGCCGATGCCGTGCCGGGGATTGATCGACACCACCGTCACCGCCTGCGCGCCGGCGATGAACGGGATGGCGTCGTTGAGCGCGCGCGCGGCCTCGCGGCTGCCGTTCCAGCCGACGAGCACGTTGCGGCCGAGCGGCCCGAACCGGGCGACATACGGAATCACCAGGACCGGCCGCCCCGACGCGAGCAGCACGTGCGGGACGAGCTCGGCGGCACTTCCCGGCGGCGGATGGTCGGGATTCACCTGGCCCAGGATGGCGAGGTCGGCATAGCGCGCGTGCAGTGCGACCGTGGGCGCGACCACGTTTTCCTCGAGCCGCCATTCGCCGGTGACGCCAGCAGCGTCAAGCCGCGCGCGGAACCGCTCCGCGACGCGCTCCGGCTCGGCCATCGCGTCGGCGCGCAGCGCGCCGACCGCTTCGAGCATGCCGGACCTGCCGGCGATCGACCCCATCTCCACATTGGCCAGGATCGGCACCAGATCGACGACATAGAGACCGATCAGATGCGCGCCGTGCCGGCGCGCCAATTCGGCGGCGATCTCGACCCGGACCTCGCTTTCGGGCGAGGCATCCACATGGACGAGGAGATCCTTGAGTTCCATCGGCCGATCCTCATGGCACGGGCGCCGCGTCCACTATGGGTACGCCCCCGCGCCGCCGCTGACAAGCGCCCGCGGTTCGGGCCGCGGTTCGGAGGGTACGTCGCAACCGCGGGCGCTGCTAGAATGGCCGCCGCAAGGGGACGGGAACGGCGATGTATTTCGATTGGCGCCTATGGCAGTTGACGCGCGGCCTGCGCGGGCGGATCGCGCTGACGGTGGCGGTCGGGCTCGGCGCCGCCGCGGTCGGCATCCTGCGCTTCGTCCTCCTGGGCTCGCTGATGGCGGCGGTGTTCCGCGGCGCGGCCACGGCGGCGCTGGCGCTGCCGGCGGCGCTGGTCGTCGCCGCGGTGCTGCTGCGCGCCGTGCTCGAGCACACGCGCACCATGGTCGCGCACCGCACCGCGGCGCAGGTCCAGGCGATCCTGCGCGGCAAGCTCTACGACAAGGTGACGGCACTCGGTCCCGCCTGGTTCGCGGGCGAGCGCAGCGGCGGCATCGTGCTCTCGGTCATCGACGGGGTGGAGCAGCTTCAGACCTTCTTCGGCCAATACGTGCCGCAGCTCATCATCGCCACCCTCACCCCGCTCGCGATCTTCCTCTTCATCGCCTGGTGGGACGTGCCGGTGGCGGCGGTCATGCTCGGCTTCGCGCTGGTCTGCCTGTTCCTGCCGTGGTCGTTCCAGCGTTTGGACCGGCAGGCGGCACGCGCGCGCCAGCAAGCGTTCCGCGCCTTCGGCGCGGAGTTCCTCGACGCCATCCAGGGCCTCGCCACGCTCAAGGCGTTCGGCCAGAGCGCGTCGTGGGGGCGCATGCTCGCCGACAAGGCGCGCGGGCTGTCGAACGCGACGATGTGGGTGCTCTCGACCGGGCTGATGACGCGCGGCGTGATCGATGTCGGCATCGCGACCGGCGCCGCCGCGGCCTTGAGCCTCGGGGTCTATCGCGTCTCGCACGGGCTCATGAGTCTCCAGGCGCTCTTGATCGTACTGATGGCAGGGACGGAGGTGTTCCGGCCGCTGCGCGATTTCCGCACCGTGCTCCATGACGGGATGAACGGCCAGGCGGCGGCGGTCGCGATCAACCAACTGCTCGCGACCGAGGCGACGCTGCCGCCGGGCGACGGCGCGCGCCCGGGCCGCCTCGAGCCCTCGATCGCGTTCGAGGACGTCGGCTTCGCCTATCCGGGCGGACGGCGCGCGGCGCTGAACGGCCTCAGCTTTGCGGTCGCCGCCGGCGAGCGCGTCGGCGTCGTCGGTCCCTCGGGTAGCGGCAAATCGACCATCGCGCTGCTGCTGCTCAGGCTCTACGACCCGCAATCGGGCGCCATCAGGATCGGCGGCAGCGATCTCACGACGCTCGACCCCGAGGCGGTGCGCGCCCAGATCGCCGTGGTGCAGCAGGACACCTATCTGTTCCACGGCACGATCGAGGACAATCTGCGGCTCGGCAAGCCGGACGCGAGCCGTGCCGCGATCGAGGCCGCCGCGCGCGCCGCCAATGCGCACGACTTCATCGCCGCCTTGCCGTCCGGCTATGCCACGTTCATCGGCGAGCGCGGCGCCAAGCTGTCGGGCGGCCAGCGTCAGCGCCTGGCCATCGCCCGGGCGCTGTTGCGCGACGCTCCGATCCTGATCCTCGACGAGGCGCTGTCCTCGGTCGACGCCGAGAACGAGGCGATCATCCAGCGTGCGCTCGACCGGCTGATGGCGGGGCGCACGACGCTCATCCTCGCCCATCGCCTGTCGAGCGTGATCGGCGCCGACCGCATCCTCGTGCTCGACGACGGCCGCGTCGCCGAGAGCGGCAGCCACGACGCGCTCATGCGCGAGGACGGCGCCTATCGCCGGCTGATGGGGGCCCAGGCGGGCGAGCGCGGCACAATCGCGGCGGCGACAGTAGCGCCGCACCGGCCCGACCTGCTGGCGTCGGATGACACGGATCATGCCGAGGCCGACGGCGAGGCCGCCGATTCGATCCTGCGCGCGGACGGTCATTCATGGCGCGCGACGGTGGCGACGCTGCTGGGTTTCATCCTGCCCTGGCGGCGCCGGCTGGCGCTGATCGTCACTGCCGGGATCGGCCGCGTTGCCGCCTATATCGGGGTCGGCGTGGTCAGCGCGCTCGCGGTCGCCGCGATCAAGCGGGATCTGCCGTTCGGCACGCTCCTCCTGATCCTCGCGGCGGTGGCGCCGCTCGCGGGACTGCTGCATTGGCTCGAATCGTGGATGGCGCACGACATGGCCTATCGGCTGCTGGCCGAGATGCGCATCGCCCTTTTCGCCAAGCTCGATGCGCTGGCGCCGGCCTATCTGCTGCGCCGCCGCACCGGCGACCTGGTCGGGCTCGCGACCCAGGACGTCGAGACGATCGAATATTTCTTCGCGCATACGGTGGCGCCGGCGATCGTCGCGGTCCTGGTTCCGCTCGCCGTGCTTGGCGCGCTCGCCATTCTTGCCGGGCCGACGGCGCTGGTGCTGCTGCCGTTCCTGTTGTTCGTCGGCCTCACCCCGGCGTTCGTGCGGCGCCGCATCGACCGGCTCGGCGCCGCGGCGCGCGAAAGTTTGGGCCGTCTCAGCGCGCATGCCGCCGACACGATCCACGGCATGGCCGAGCTGGTCGCCTTCCAGGCGATCCCGCGCCGCCGCGAGGAATTCATGCGGCTGGCCCGGGACTATCACGGGCTGCGGCTCGAATTGCTGCGCGATCTCTCGATCCAGACGGCGCGGCTCGACATGACCGCGTCGCTCGGCGGGCTTGCGGTCGCGCTGACCGGCGCGTGGCTCGCGGCGACGGGGCGGTTCCAGGCGGCGTACCTGCCGCTCCTCACGCTCCTGGCGGTCGAGGCGTTCCTGCCGGTTTCCGAGATCGCCAATGTCAGCCGTCAGCTCGCCGACACCTTCGCTGCGACGCGCCGGCTCAAATCCGTCTATGCCGAGCCGGTCCCGGTCACCGACGGGCCGGCTTCGCCCGCCCCGCCCGCCGCCGGCGGCTCCGCCATCACGTTCGACGGCGTCGGTTTCGTCTATCCGAGCAGCCATCGGGCGGCGCTCGGCCGTCTCAGCCTCGAGGTCAGGCCGGGCGAGACGCTGGCGCTGGTCGGCCGCTCGGGTGCGGGCAAGACCACGATCGCCAATTTGCTGCTGCGCTTCTGGGACCCGACCGAGGGCGTGATCCGGCTCGACGGGGTCGATCTGCGCGCGTACCGGCTCGATCACCTGCGCCGGCGCATCGCCCTGGTGGCACAGGACACCTATCTCTTCAACGACACGCTCGCGGCGAATGTGCGGCTCGCGCGGCCCGAGGCCGGCGACGACGAGCTCGGCGCGGCGATCGAGCAGGCGGCGCTCGCGGGGTTCGTGGCCAGTCTGCCCGAACGCCTCGGCACGCGCGTCGGCGAGCGCGGGGTTCAGCTCTCGGGCGGGCAGCGGCAGCGCGTGGCGATCGCGCGCGCCTTCCTCAAGAATGCACCGGTCCTGATCCTGGACGAGGCGACCTCGCATCTCGATGCGGTGAGCGAGGCCCAGGTGCGCCACGCGCTGGCGGCGCTGATGCGCGAGCGCACCACGATCGTGATCGCACACCGGCTCTCGACCGTCCGCGACGCCGATCGCATCGCCGTGCTCGACGCCGGACGGCTGGTTGAGATCGGGACCCATGCAAGCCTGCTCGCGCGCGGCGGTCTCTATGCCGAACTGGTCGAGCGGCAGCTCGGCATCGGGCGCGCGGCCGAGTAGCGACGCCCCGCCGGGCCGTTGATGCAAATCAAGGACATTTGCGGCGCCGATGGCAGAATGCGTTGCGGAGGTGCCCGACATGATCGATATCCTTCTCTCGATGCCGATTCCGGTCGCCGTGGCGATCGTGGCGGCGAGCTGGGCGACTGCGGACGCGGTCGCCAAATCACGCGCGAAACGGCGTGCGCTACCGGCTATCGTTCGCGCGCCGCGCCGGCGGCCCGAGCGGCTTCCGTTCTAGCGGGCCGGCGCGATCCAATCGCCGGGGTGAGCGGCGCCGGCGCAGGAGGCTGTCGTGGACAGAGTGGGCGAGGCCGCGCTGCTGCGCATCTTCATCGGCGACGACGACACGTTCGAGAATCGGCCGCTCGCGGACGCGATCGTGCTCAAGGCGCGCGCGATGGAACTCGCCGGCGCGACCGTGCTGCGCGGCACGTCGGGGTTCGGGCCCGCAAGCCGCGAGCTCGAGATCGTGCTGCGCCTGTCCGAAGACCTCCCGGTCGTGATCGAGATCGTCGATAGCGCGGAGAAGATCAATCGCTTCGTTCCGATCGTCGAGGCGATGATGGATGCCGGCATGATGACACTGCAACCGGTGCGCGTGCTGCGCTACGGCGCGCCGAGGCGGCCGAAGCCCGAGCCCCGTTGAGGCAGATCAAGGCGCCGGGGACGCGCCGGGTCTAGCGTCTCCCTCAGATCGAACCAGCCGCCGATCGAGGAGAGACCCATGAACGAAGATGCCATCCTGCAGCAGCGTGTCATCGACGAGCTGCAATTCGATCCGAGCATCGCCGCGGCCCATATCGGCGTGAGCGTGCGCGACGGCGTCGTGGCGCTGAGCGGCCATGTCGACAGCTTCGTCGAGAAGGCCGCGGCCGAACGGGCCGCCCGCCGGGTCAAGGGCGTCAAGGCCGTCGCCCAGGAGATCGAGGTGCGGCTTCCGGGCGACAAGAAAACCGACGACGACGAGATCGCGGCGCGGGCGGTCAAGCTGCTGGAATGGGACGTGGCCGTGCCGCACGCGGCGATCCAGGTGAAGGTCACGCACGGCATCGTCACGCTCAACGGCACGGTCGACTGGGCCTATCAGAGCGCCGAGGCCGAATACGACGTGCGCAAGCTGAGCGGCGTCAAGGCGGTCATCAACGACCTCCGCATCCGCCCGCAAGCGAATGTCGCCGACGTGCGCGCCCAGATCCGCGGTGCATTCGAACGCAGCGCCGAACTCGATGCGAGCCGGGTCGCCGTCGACGTCGTCAACGGAAAGATCGTCCTCAGCGGCAAGGTGCGAAGCTGGACCGAACGCCAGGACGCCGAGCGCGCCGCGTGGTCCGCGCCCGGAGTCACGGCCGTTGAAAACCGCATCGAGATCGTCTAGGCGGCCGCGGCCGCAGGGTCCGCCATGATCTATATCGTCGAAGACGATGACGCCACGCGCGATTCGCTGGCACTCCTGCTCGAATGCGAGGGGCTTCCGTGCCGCAGCTTCGCGTCGTGCGAGGCGTTCCTCGGCGCCAACCCCCCGCTCGAAGGCGCCTGCCTCGTGCTCGACGTTCACATGCTGGGGATGACCGGGCTCGAGCTGCTGTCGCAGTTGCGCCGCCGCGCCCAAACCGTGCCGGCGATCATCATCACCGGCCAGATCAGCCCGGCGATCCTCCAGCAGGCGGCCGCCGCGCGGGCCGTGACGGTGATCGAAAAGCCGTTCGACGGGGCGGTGCTGATCGCGCTCTTGCGCTCCCACCTCCCGCCGTCCGCACCATAGAGCGCATGCCGCCGGCCGGGACGCACCGCTTCCGCCCCATCGCGATCTGCCGAAGCCGCTCGTGACGCGGCGATAGGCACTTTCCCGTATTTTCGCCGCGCCGCCGCGGGGCCATCTGCCGAGTAGCGAACGAGTGCGCGAGGGCGGTGCAGCATGGCGGCCGAAACGACGGTCTTCATCATCGAGGACGACGACGCGGTGCGCGAATCGTTGGTCGTGCTGCTCGAAGCGCACGGGCTCCAGGTGGAAGCCTATGACGCGCCGGTCCGCTTTGCCCGGAACTATCGTCCGGTGCCGCGCCGGTGCCTCGTCCTCGATCAGCATCTGGCGGGAACGACCGGCCTCGATTTCCTCGCCTCGGCGGCGGGTGCGAGCCTCGATCTGCCGGTGATCCTGGTGACGGGGCAAGGCAGCGCCGCGATCCGGGACCGGGCGCGACGGGCAGGAGCCGCCGCCTATCTCGAGAAGCCGCTCGACGGCGAGCGCCTCGTCGCCGCCATCCATGACGCGGTCGCCGCCGCCGCCGCATCGGGACATAGGTAGAACCCCTTAGGTAGTCCTCCGAATTTCGCGATGCGCCAAGGACCTGTAGCGTTGACCCGGGTCGAGAGTGAACAGGAGGATCCGGTTATGGCAGCCCATCTCGCGCAACGCGCTGATACGCCGAGCATCGTTCCGGCCTTGCGTGGGCCGGGGGCAAGGGGCGAACGCCCGGACGCGCTTGCCGCGCTCGACCGGGTCGGCACCGTGGTGACGCTGCGCCACGACGACTCGCTGTTCTACGAGGACGATGCGGCCGAGTATTATTTCAAGGTGGTGACCGGAGCGGTGCGGGGCTGCAAGCTTCTCGCCGACGGGCGGCGCCACGTCGGCGATTTCTATCTCGCCGGCGACTTCATCGGGCTCGATGCCGACACGCGTTACATCTTCACCGCCGAGGCCGTCACCGACACGACGCTGGTACGCTATCAGCGCCGCAGCGTCGACGCGCTCGCCTGGCAGGAGCCGGGCATCGGGCGCCGGCTGTTGAGCCTCGCCTGCCGCGGGCTGACGGCGGCGCAGCACCAGATGCTTCTGCTCGGCCGCAAGACCGCGGACGAGCGCATCGCCTCCTTCCTGCTCGCGATGGCCGCGCGGAGCGGCGACGGCGAGCACATCGTGCTGCCGATGACGCGCACCGATATCGGCGACCATCTCGGCCTCACCATGGAGACGGTGAGCCGCGCCCTGAGCCAGCTCAAGAGCGCCGGCGTCATCGCCTTCAAGAACAGCCACGAGGTCGTCATTCGCGACCGCGCGCAGCTCGAGGACATCGCCGAGACCGCCTGAACGCGCATGGCCGGATGAGGCTTCCGGCCCTATAATGGGCCGCCTCATTCCCCGGGCCGGCGCCGCGATCGGGCACGGCCGGCTGCTTGCGGAGGTCCCGTGCGCTACGAGCTTTACTACTGGCCATCGATCCAGGGCCGCGGCGAGTTCGTGCGCCTCGCGCTCGAGGAGGCCGGCGCCGATTACGTCGATGTCGCTCGCGACGCGGCGAATGGCGGCACGGCCGCCCTCATGCGATGGCTCGAGGACAAGGCGGTCGAGCGACCGCCCTTCGCGCCGCCCTTCCTCAAGGCCGGACGGCTGCTGATCGCCCAGACCGCCAATATCCTGATGTTTCTCGGCGCACGTCACGGGCTTGCCCCGGCCAACGAGGCGGGACGGCTGTGGACGAACCAGCTTCAGCTCACCGTCGCCGATCTCGTCGACGAGACCCACGATACGCACCATCCGATCGCCTCGAGCCTCTATTACGAGGACCAGAAGTCCGAGGCGCGCCGCTATACTGCGGAATTCGTCAAGACGCGGATTCCGAAATACATGGGCTATTTCGAGCGCGTGCTCCAGCGTAACCCGCGCGGCGCGCGGTTTCTGGTGGGCGGCCGGCTCAGTTACGCCGATCTGTCGCTGTTCCAGGTGGTGGCGGGGCTCGATTACGCCTTCCCCAACACGATGGCGCGGCTCGCGCGCGGCCACGCGCGGGTGCGCAAGCTCCATGACGCGATCGCCGAGCGCCCGCGCATCCGCGCCTACCTCGCTTCCCCGCGCCGGCTCGCGTTCAACGAACAGGGCATCTTCCGCCACTACCCCGAGCTCGACGCCTAGCGGCACGCGCGGCGTGGGTTGAACCGGAGCCGGTGCAGAGTCGGCGCGCCCGTTCTTGCCATAGGCCGGGAACGCGATGCCTACGCACGGCAGCGCGGCAGCAGGCGCGCGGCGTTGTCGTACTCGATGGCGCGGCGGTCGGCGGCGCTGAAGCCGCATTCGCCCAGGCCCTGGAGATGCGAGGCGGCGGTCTGGTAGGGGAAATCGGTGCCGAACAGCACCTGCGAGATCGTCACCAGCTTCATCAGCGACGCCGTGGCGCCGGGATTGGCCGCCTGCGCCAGGTCGTAATGGAAGCGCCGCAGCTCGTTCATCAACCCCTTGGGCAGGCGCGCGGCGAAATTGGGCAGCGCCGCCACGGCCTGGAAGCGGCCGATCAGGAACGGCATGGTGCCGCCGGCATGCGACCACAAGAAGCTGATGTCCGGGCAGCGCGCGGCCATGCCGCTGAACAACAGGCTCGCGATCGTGCGCGTCGTGTCGGTGCCGTATTCGATGATCGCTTCCGAGATCTCCGGCAGCATGTTGACGCAGCAATCGGGCCGGCACGGATGGGTATAGACCACGGCCTTGCGCCGGTTCAGCTCCTCGAACACCGGGGCGAAGGCGGGATCGCCCTGATGGCGGTCGTTGTAGCTGGTGTAGAGCCCGATGCCGTCGGCCTTGAGCGTATCGAGCGCGTATTCGATCTCCTTGAGGCTGCCCTCGACATCGGGCAGCGGCAGCACCGCGAACATGCCGTAGCGCCGGGGATGGTCGGCGACCACCTTGGCGAAATGCTCGTTGCATTGCCGCGCCAGACGGCGCGCCTCGGCGGCGTCGCCGAACCACACGCCCGGCGTGGT
Organism: Allostellaceae bacterium; assembly: GCA_035532935.1. Classification (GTDB taxonomy): domain Bacteria; phylum Pseudomonadota; class Alphaproteobacteria; order ATCC43930; family CGMCC-115725; genus DATJLY01. Next base: position 8,034 of record DATKQE010000057.1, on the reverse strand, counting down.
CAGCGAGACGATGGCGCGCGTGACGCCGGCGCGGTCCATGTCCTCGAGCGACTTCTCGGGCGAGCCGTTCTTCAGCGTCTGCACCTGGAACGGGCGTATGTCGGCGCGCTGGACCGCCACGTCGAGATAGACGGGCGGGCACAGATGATGGTGCACATCGACGATCGGACGGTCGGCCATGGCTTCCTCGGGGTTCCCTCGCGGCGCGCCAGAATAGTGCCGCGCGGCCGGCCGAGTCCACGGACAGGGCAATCGCTTTTGGCGCTGCAGCGCCATCCTGCGTCCTTCGACTCGCGGCAAAGCTGCGAGTCGAAGGACGCACGGCCGAATTCCAGCCGAATGCGATCGCCCTCAGTCCACGAAACCGCGACATTGCCCGAGGCCCCGCGCGGCGCCTATCCTCCGCACGGCAGCAACGGCAGGACATCGCCATGGACTTGAACCTCGCGGGCCGCACCGTCCTCGTCAGCGGCGGATCGAAGGGCATCGGCCTCGGCATCGCCCGCGGCTTCGCGGCCGAGGGCTGTGATCTCGTGCTCGTGTCGCGAACCGCCGCTGCGCTCGAGGCGGCGGCCGACGCCATCCGCAAGACCGCGCAGGTGAACGTCCGCACGCTCGCGCTCGATCTTGCCGACCAGGCGCAGCGCGACCGGCTGGCGGCGGCCGCGCCCGAGATCGACATCCTCGTCAACAATGCCGGCGCCATTCCCGGCGGCGACATCATGACGGTGGATGACGCGGCGTGGCGCACCGGCTGGGAGCTCAAGGTGTTCGGCTATGTCAATCTGACCCGCGCCTATTTCGCACTGATGAAGGCGCGCGGGCGCGGCGTCATCATCAACATCTGCGGCGCGGGCGGCGAGACGCTGAGCCCCGGCTACATCGCGGGCGCGGCCGGCAATGCCTCGCTCATGGCGTTCTCGCGCGCGCTCGGCGGCACCAGCATCGATTTCGGCATCCGCGTCGTCGCCGTGAACCCCGGTCCGGTCGAGACCGACCGCGTCGTCTATCTCGCCAAGGAGCGCGCCCAGCGCGTGCACGGCGACGAGAGCCGCTGGCAGGAGCATTTCAAGCGCATGCCCTATGGCCGTCCCGCCAAGGTCGAGGAGATCGCGCCGATGGTGGTGTTCCTCGCCTCCGACCGCGCCCATTACATCAGCGGCACCGTCGTCACCATCGACGGCGGGATCGCCCATCGCCACACCGGCACCTGAGGCCGACGATGCCCTATGCCACCGCCGCGGACGGCGTCCGCCTCTATTACGAAACGCAGGGGAGCGGGCCGCCGGTCGTGTGCGTGCACGAGCTTGCCGGCTCGTGCCGCTCGTTCGATCCGCAGCAAGCGGCATGGCAGGCGCGCTTTCAATGCATCGCCTTCAACGCGCGCGGATATCCGCCATCGGACGTGCCGGCGGCGGTCCCGTCCTATGGCCAGGACATCGCAGCGGCCGATATCGGCGCCGTGCTCGACGCGCTGGCGCTTGACGACGCGCATGTCATGGGGGTGTCGATGGGCGCGGCGGCGACGCTGCACTTCGCCCTCCGCAATCCCGCGCGCGTGCGCTCGATCGTGCTGTGCAGCATCGGCAGCGGCTCCGATCTGAAGCCCGGCGAATACGCCGCCAACATGGAGGCGATGGCGCGGTTCGTTGCGGCCACCGACATGCGCCGCCTGGCCGAGCATTATGCCGAGCAGCCGACGCGCCGGCGGCTCAAGGAGAAGAACCCGGCCGAATACCGCAAATTCGTCGATGGGCTCGCGTCGCTCTCGGCGCACGGCATCGCCAACACCATGCGCGGGGTGCAGAGCCGACGGCCGCCGCTCTATGTCCACAAGGACCGGGTCGCCGCCATGGCGACGCCCGCGCTCGTCGTCCTCGGCGCCGAGGACGAGCCCTGCGTCAGGCCCAGCCATTTCCTCGCCGAGACGCTGCCGGGCGCGCGCCTCGAGGTGATCGCCGGGACGGGCCACCTCGTCAATCTCGAGGCGCCCGACATCGTCAACCGCCTGGTCGCGGACTTCATCGACGCGGTCGAACGGCGCCGCGCGGCACGGTAATACGAGGGGAGGGAACCATGGCCCTGTTGCGGGGGATCGCCGCTTCGCTTGCGGTCGTTGGGCTGCTGGCGTGCGGCACGGCGGCGCGCGCCGCGCCGGTGAAAATCCGGATCGGCTGGATCACGGTGCCGACCTCGCTCGCGCCCATCCTCTTCGCCAAGCCCGAACTCGCGCCGCATCTCGGCAAGTCCTACATGGTCGAGCCGATGCATTTCAACGGCAGTTCGGCGATGACGACGGCGCTCGGGTCGGGCGATCTCGACATCGCCGAGCTGTCCTATTCCTCTTTCGCCTATGCCATCCAGAACGCCCACATGATGGATTTGCGCATCATCGCCGACGAAATTCAGGACGGTGTCGGCGACTATTTCTCGACCGCGTACATGGTGCTGAAAAACGGCCCGGTGCACCGGGTCGAGGACCTCAAGGGCAAGGTGCTGGCGACCAACATCATCGGCGCCGGCACCGATATCGGGCTGCGCGCCATGCTGCGCAAGCACGGGCTCGAGGACCGGCGCGACTACACCGTCATCGAGGCGAGCTATGCCAACATGCCGGCGCTGCTCGCGGACCGCAAGGCCGACCTCGTCACCACCATCGCCTATTTCGACACGCCGCCGCTGCGCCAGATCGCGCATCCGCTGTTCCGGCTCAAGGACGTGATGGGGCCGACGCAGATTCTGGTGCTCGCCGCGCGCACCGGCTTTCTCGACAAGAACCGGGCCGCGCTGGTGGATTACGAGGTGGATTTCCTGCGCTCGCTGCGCTGGTATCTCGATCCCGCCAACCACGCGCAGGCGGTGGCGATCGTCGCCGCCTTCACCAAGCAGCCGCCCGCGCGCTTCGAGCCGTGGCTGCTCACCACGGCCGATCAGTACCACGACCCGAACGGACGGCCCAATCTCGCGGCGATGCAGCACGATATCGACGAGCAGAAGGCGTTCGGCTTCCTCAAGATCGACATCGACGTGAAGAAATTCGCCGATCTCGGCATCATCGACGCGGCGGCGAAGCGGCTCGGCGAGGCCCCGGCCCCGGCGCCATGACAGGCTTGCGCCGCTACACCTTGGCGATGATCTCGGCCCAGTCATCCAGCATCGCCATCTCGTGGCCGGTGCGGATGTGGACGCCGAACTGGCTGTAGCCGAGGTCCCTGATCGCCCGCACGCCGTCCACGAGTTCCGCCTGGGTTCCGGTGAAGGTCAAGGTGCGGATCACGTCGGCATCGATGATGGCCTGCTCCTCCGGGCGCAGGAACATCAGATGGCCGCGATGGTTGGCGAGATAGCGCGCGTCCTTGGGCTCGTAGGCGTCGTAGATGGCGCGGTAGGCGTCGAACTGCGCCTTGAGATGCGGCGGCGCCGGAAAGCCCATCGGCCCGAATTCGCCCTCGACCGAGTTGTGGAACACGATCGCGGCGGCGGGTCCGGCCTGCGCCTTGGCGCGCGGGCTGTCATAGGGTTCGCCCGGCGCAAGCACGCAGCCGGCGGCGAACGAGGTCGCATAGAGGTCCTTGGCGTCGCGCCCGGCCTCCTGCCACGACTGGCGCATATCGGCGAGCACGGCGCCCGCGCCCGCGGCATTGCGCGACGCGCAGATCCAGCGCGCGCCGAGCTTGGCGACGAGGCGGCGCCCGCGCGGCCCGAACGCCGAAACATGCAGCGGGATCGGATCGTCGAGATTGATCAGCTTCAGCTCGGGATTGAGGAATCGGATCTTGTGCGTTCCGCCCTCTTCCGACCAGTCGACGGTCTCGCCGCCGAGCAGTCCCTCGACCACGCGAACGTATTCCTCGAGCCGGGCGAGCGTGATCGCCGGCAGGCCCATGGTGCGGCGCGCGGTGAAGCCGGTGGAGACCCCGAAATCGATCCGGCCCGGCGCGAGCGCGTTGAGCGAGGCGAGCGCGCTCGCCGCGACCGGCGCGATCCGGTTCGACGGGATCAGCACGCCGGTGCCGAGCCGGATGCGCCGCGTCTGCACCGCCGCCGCGCCCATCGCCACGAACAAGTCGGCATTGAGGAGCTGGGTGTCGTAGAACCAGGCATGGGTGAAGCCCAGCTCCTCGGCGCGTTTCGCCACGCGCCAGGAATGCGACGATGTCGCGAGCTGAATCCCGAAATCCATTGGCTGCCGCCTCCCCATGCCTCGTTGGCCTTGGCGATAGTGCCACCGCCGCGCCGGCATCCTCAAGGCCGATGGCCGATGCCGTGGCGGCGGAGCACGTCGCGCGCGCGCGTATCCTGCTCCACGCTCAGGAATTCGGCGAGGTCGTCGGGGCCGTCGATGTCGAGCGCGAGGCGCGCCAGGCGCAACGTCACGGGCGCCATGCCGTGCGCCGCCGCCGCCGCCGCGTGCGGCGCATAGCTGTCGGCGCCGAAGCGCAGCGGCACAGCAACGGCCGGCACGCACAGCACCGCATTGGAGCCGTGCCCGTCGCGCGCCGGAACAATGACGAAGCCGCCGCCGCGCGGACATGCATCCAGCATCGCCGCGAAATCGGCAGGCGCGGCGAGCGGCACGTCGGCAGCAATCGTCAGCATGCCCTCGCCCGCTTGCGCGAGCCGGCCGGCCGCCGCGGCGACGGCTTCGCTGTGCCCGTCGCGCGCGGCCACCTCCGTCACGCCCGCGCCGAAGCGCGCGGCGATCCGCGCCGCGTCATCATCTGCCGTCACGACCAGGATTCCGGCGAGCCCGTCGGTGCGGGCGAGCGCATCGAGCACGTCCTCGAGCATGGCGCGCGCCAGCGCCTGGCGCAGCGCGGCCGGAAGAACGCCGGCCAGCCGCTGCTTGGCGAGCGCGAACGCCTTCACCGGCACGACCGCGCGGATGGCGCTCATCGCCGCGCCGCGACCGCGACCGCGTCCGCGGCGGCAAGGACGAGGCGGGCGAGCGCCTCGCGGTCGGCGAGCGTCGCCATCAGCGCCCGTGCCGGAACCACCTCGACCGCGAGCGCGGCGGCGGCTTCGGCCGCATCGCCATGATCGACAACATAGGCATCGATCAGGTCGCCGTAATGGCGCGCGACCGCGGCGGCACTCGCTTCGAGGCCAAGCTCCGCCATGATCTTCGCCGTCGGCCCCTTGACCGCGCGGCCAGCGATGAGCGGCGCCACCGCGACGACCGGCGCGGCGCAGGCGGCGAGCGCCGCGCGCACGCCCGGAACGGCGAGGATCGGGTCGATGCTGATGAACGGGTTCGACGGGCAGATGACCACGGCGCGCAGGTCGGGCGCCGTCAGCGCCGCCAGAAAATCCGCACAAGGCCGCGCCGCCGCCGCGCCGGCGAAAGCGAGTTCCGTGACCGCCGGCGCGCATTGGCGGCGCACGAAATAGTCCTGGAAATCGAGCCATCCCTCCGCCGTGCGCACGCGCGTGCGCACCGGATCGTCGCTCATCGGCACGATGGCCGAGGCGATGCCGAGGCGGCGGCGGAAATCGGCGGTGATCTGCGCCAGCGTCTCGCCCGCGCGCAGCCGGCGCGTGCGCTCGACATGGGTCGCGAGATCGCCGTCGCCGAGCCGGAACCAGGTCTCGCCGCCCAGCGCCGCCAGCGCCGCCATGAAGGTCCAGGTCTCGTCGCGCCGGCCCCATCCCGTCGCCGGGTTGTCGGTGCCGGCGAGGGTATAAAGCAGCGTGTCGAGATCGGGCGAGACGGCGAGGCCGAGATGCTCGAAATCGTCGCCGGTATTGGCGACGACCGTCAGGCATCCCGGCGCGAGCGCGCGGGCCAGCCCCAGCGCCAGCTTCGCCCCGCCGACGCCACCCGACAGGGCGACGACGCGATTCCGCGCCCCTCCCATCAGCGGAACAGGTCCTCGCCGGCCGCACGCAAGAGATCGGCCGCCGGCGTCGCCGGCGCCAGCCAGGAGAGGCCGCGTACCAGCACTGCCGGTACGCCCTCGTCCGCCTGCCCCATCAGCAGCGAGGCGGCGGCCGCGATCTCGTCGGCGAACCCGGTCTCGCTCACCCGCAGCGCCCGGCCATAGAGGTCGGCCCGGCCGCGCAAGTCGATGCAGGACGGCAGCCCCGCGGCGCCGAGCGCGATGCCGACCGTGCCGCGGCGCCAGGCGCGACCGAAGCTGTCGCTGACGACGACCCCCATCGCCACGGCGAATTGCGTCACGAGCCGCGCGCGCAGCGCCGCGGCCGATGCGTCGGGATCGAGCGGCAGCAGCAGCACCGGCTCTTCCGCCGCATCGGGATCGATGTTGGAACGGTCGATCCCCGCATTCGCCATGACAAAGCCGAGACGATGCTCGACGATCAGCACGCCCGGACGGTGCCGCACGACGCGGCGCGATTCGCGCAGGATCAGCTCGACGAGGCGCGGGTCCTTGTCGACCTCGCGCGCGAGGCCCAGCGCCCGCGCCGAGGGCGCGACCGTCGCGAGATCGACATAGCGGCCTTCGGCCTTCGACACGACCTTCTGCGCCACAACGACGACGTCGCCGTCGGCCGGCGCGGCGCCGCTGCGCGCCAACGCGGCGATGACGAGAGCGGCGAGGTCGTCGCCGGGCCGGATCAGCGGCACGCCCTCGAGTGCGATGAGCTGTAGGGATTGCGGCATGCGGCCGACGGGGGAACGCGAAGACCGCCGCCTTCATCGCGGCAAACGCGGTTGCTGTCAATGCCGCGATCCCGGGATAATGGCTGCGGCATCGCATCTCCGGGGGTGAAGAATGAGCGGCACGGACGAGACCATCGCCGTCATCGGCGGCACCGGCGCGCTCGGCAGCGCGCTCGCGCTGCGCCTCGCGCGGGCGCATTATCGCGTGGTCATCGGCTCGCGCGATGCGGCCAAGGCCGCCGCGGCCGCGCGCGCGCTCAACGGCGCGCTCGGCGCGGAAGCGATTGCCAGCGCCGACAATGCGAGCGCCGCGGCGGAAGCCGCGCTCGTGATCCTCGCCGTTCCCTATGCCGCCGAGCGCGCGACCGTCGCCGAGATTCGCGCGGCGCTCGCCGGCAAGCTCCTGATCGACGCGACGGCGCCGCTGGTGCCACCGCGCGTCGGCCGCGTGCAGCTTCCCGAAGGCGGCTCGGCGGTCGCCGCGGTTCAGGCGCTGCTGGGCAAGGACGTGCGCGTCGTCTCGGCGTTTCAGACCGTCGCGGCGGCGAAGCTCAAGAAGGCCGGCGCGACGGTCGAGGGCGACGTTCTCGTCTGCGGCGACGACGAGGGCGCGCGCGCGCGCGTCATCGCTCTGGCCGGGGCGATCGGCCTGCGCGGCGTCGATGCCGGGCCGATCTGCAATTCCGCGGCGGCGGAGGCGCTTACCTCCGTGCTCATCGCCATCAACCGCCGCTACAAATTACCGGGCTCCGGCATCCGCATCACCGGCCTCGAGGCGGTGCGCCGCGATCAGGGTGCGTGATGGCTATAGCCGCGCCAGGGATGGGTGGTGATGTTGAAGCCGGTCTTGCGCAGCTTGCAGATTGCAACCTTGAGGCCGATCGCGGCCTCCTCGGGCTCGCGCGTGCTGCAGCCATACACCGCCTCGAGCAACTCGCTCGAGGAGACGACCCGGCCGGGCTTCGAGGCGAGTTCGCTGGCGACGCCGGAGATGAGATAGGCCCGTTGCGCGCGCTCGAGCGCATGGACGAAAGCTCCCAGCGAGACGACATGCAATTGTGTGTTCATGGGCTTTCTCTTCGGGCCTGCTGTTCACGTGTCTGGTGGTTAATACGCGCGCTGCGCCGCGCTGGATCATCGCCGCAGGGCAGCCGCGCGTTCCCGGCCCGCGCCGACAAAGGCCGCGTCCGGCGACGGGGAGCTGGTCCGGACCAGCCGCAGAAAAGACCCGCATCCGGTCGGACGCGGTTCTGCCCGCAAGCGATGGCCTAGGCTGGAATGCGGCGGCCGGATCACCCGGCCGCGGACGAGATCAGATGCCCGCGAAGCGCTGGAACAGGCGCGCGATCATGCTCTCGAAGCGGAGCGGACCTTCCGTGGCGATGAGACAGATGCAATCCTCGTCCCGG
>DATKQE010000056.1:0-48215 GCA_035532935.1 Allostellaceae bacterium | reverse complement strand
GAGTTCATCAAGCTGCGCCAAGAGGGCGAGAATTATCGGTTCGACATCACGGAGCTGGGCGGCACGCTGGCAAAGCATGATCGCATTCGACGCCTCGTGCCGCTCTTCGAGACGGGGCGCATCTATATCCAGGATGTGATCCGCAAGCTCGATTGGGAGGGGCGCGAGATTGATCTCGTCAGCGCGTTCGTCGAGGAAGAGTACAAGCCCTTTCCGGTCGGGCTGCACGAAGACATGCTGGACGCGCTCTCGCGAATTTGCGATTCCGACCTATCGCTCCTCTGGCCCAAGGCGCCCTCTGATCCACCAGAACGCTATGCCCTGCGAAGGAGACGGCGCGTCATATCACCCTGGGCCGCCTGATACTGCGCGGTTGCGGTTGTGTTTCAGCACTGAAGTCGAACCCCACTCAGTTGCTATCTAAATATCTGACAGAAGGAAGGAAAATGGCGTTGAGGTGGGATCGCGATCGGCGCCGATCGGGATCCCACCCAGAATGAAGTGTTTTCTGACATTTCCATAAGTTGAACCTGCTCAGAAACGGAGCCGCACTTCGGCGCCGGTTCACACCAAGCTCCGGCGTCTAAGGAACCGGCACCGAAAACAGCGAAGCCGGCGCGTCGAATTTGCTCGACACCCGCGGCACTTTTGCTCCGGCCTGCGCGATGCGACCCATCGCTACGGCCAGTGCCATGATCTGTTCGGCGCCGAGCCTGCCGAGGCCCAGCCGTGCTGCAAAAGCTGCCGCTTCCTCGACGGTGAAGGTGAAGGCCCCGTCCTGGTCCATGGCTTCCCTCCGCTATGACAGGTGCATCAAAGCCGCGGACGACGCCGATGCCACGTCCGCGTCCGTTCGTAGGCGCGCGCCGCTCTCAGCACCATCGCCTCATCGAAATAGCGGCCAACGAGTTGGGCGCCAACGGGGAGATCGGTCTCGTCGAAACCGGTGCGCATCGCCAACGCCGGATGACCGGAGAGGCTGAACGGCGTCGTGACGCTGTCGCTCATGAAGGCCTGGACCGCTTTAGGATCATTGAAAGAGGGAGCGGCGTGGCAGGCGCATGGGAGCAACAGCACATCGAACCCGTGGATCAGGGCGTCCGTTGCATGGGCGAGCTCGCGGCGGCGGCGCTGGGCTGCAAGATAGTCCACGGCGCGCGCAGCGGAGCCCGCCATGATCGACTCCCTGAGCTCGCGGCCCATCAGTTCCGCATGCTCGATGAAATCGCGCTCATGTGCCGCCGCCCGCTCGGAGCTGCTGATCAGGATGGTGACGTCGCGATAATCCGGCAGCGGAGCCGGCAGACGCACCTCGACCAGTTCTGCGCCGGCATCGGCGAAAACGGAGGCAACGTCGTCAAGACCCGCCTTCACTGCCGGATCGGGCGCGAAACCGCTGCCGAGCTCGCGCACGACGGCAATGCGCAGACCCGAAACGCCGCGGTTCACATGATCGAGAAAAATCGGCACATCGGCCGTCGCCGTCGCGCCGTCGCGGGGATCGTGGCCGCAGAGCGCCTGCATGACGATGGCGCAGTCCTCGATCGTCCAGGTGAGCGCGCCCGGCACGTCAAGCGACCAGCTGTTTGGCAGGATGCCATAGCGGCTGATGCGGCCGTAGGTCGGCTTCAGCGCCTGAACACCGCACCCGGCCGCTGGTGCGCGAACGGATCCTCCGGTATCCGAGCCGAGCGCGAACATCGCCGTGCCGGCGGCGACCGCCGCTCCCGAGCCAGTGGACGAACCGCCGGTAAAATAGTTGTCCTTCCAGGGATTCCGGGCCTGCTCGAACGCCGCATCATGGAATACCGCGCCAAGCCCCGTGCCGTATTCCCACGTGTTGAGCTTGCCGAGAAGAATGGCCCCGGCGGCATCGAGCCGTTCGATCACGGCAGCGTCGAAATCCGGCACATGGTCTATGAGGACGCGCGAATTGGCGGTCGTCCTCAAGCCTTTCGTGTAGTAATTGTCCTTGGCACCAAAGGGGATGCCATGGAGCATGCCGCGCCATCGCCCGACCAAGATCTCCGCTTCCGCCCTTTTCGCCTTGGCGCGGGCACCCTCGGCGTCGATGAGAAGGTAACTCTTGATCGCTCCGTCAACGGCGGCGATGCGATCGAGAAAGGCTTCCACCAGATCAACCGGCGAGATGTCGTGGGCGAGCAGCATGCGGCCAGCTTCGGCGATGCTGAGATGGGTGAGTTCAAGGGCGGCGGCATCCATGAGCATGCTCGCATTCAATTGCCAGAGGCAGCGGTATCGGTGACCGCCTCGTCGAGGAGGACGCATCGCGCCCAATGGTCCGCCGTCGCGGGGCGAAGATCCGGCACCGACTCGATACAGCGTCGGGCCGCAAGGGAACAGCGCGGCGCAAAACTGCACCCGGGCGGCAGAACGGACAAATCCGGCGGTGCACCGGAAATCTGCGCGATCCGTGTGCCGCGCGCTTCCGGCGCCACGACCGACCGAAGCAGCGCGGCCGTGTACGGATGGGCCGGCGCGTGTAGGACGGCGTGCGACGGCCCGGTTTCAACAATTCGGCCGGCATACATGACCGCCGTGCGGTCGGCGATTTCGTGCGCAACGCCGACGTCATGCGTGACGAAGATCGTGCCCATCCCGAATTCGCGCTGCAACGCGCGCAGCAGCAGCAGCACCTGAATTTGTACCGTCGCATCGAGCGCGGTGGTGGGCTCGTCGGCGATCAAGACCTTGGGGCGGCAGGAGAGCGCCAGCGCGATCATCGCGCGCTGCTTGAGGCCGCCCGACAATTCGTGCGCATAGGCATCAAGACGCCGCCGCGCGGACGGGATCTGCACCATCTCGAGGAGTTCGAGGGCGCGCTCCCGGGCCGTTGCGCGGGAGACGCGCTCGTGCACGCGTACCACCTCGGCAATCTGGTTGCCGATGGTGAAGGCCGGGTCAAGGGCGCTCGACGGTTCTTGAAAGATCATCGAGATGAACGAGCCGCGAATGCCGACAAGCTCTCGCGGCTTCAGGCCAAGAATGTCAATGCCGCCAATGGTGATCGTACCGCCGACGCGGGCATTCGGCGGCAGCAGGCGCATCAGCGTGCGCATTGCGATGCTCTTGCCCGATCCCGACTCGCCGATCACGCACAGCACCTCCCTTTCTGCCAATGTGAAAGAGAGGCCATGAAGAAGCGTGACATCCGATTGCCTTGAAACCAGACGCAGCGTGAGGTCCCGGACATCGACGAGCGGCTTCGCCACGCCGGCCTGTGAGGGCGCCAGGGCGTCGGCCGCTGCAGGGGCTGCCGCCTCCGACGTGATCATGTCATTCTCGCCGAAGCTTTGGCGGTGTGCTGCGGGCACAAAGGCGGCGCGCTGGCGTGCCCCGACCCGGGCGTGGCGGCGTGGCACGCAACCAAGCTGTCGCGTGCGAATCCGACCAGTTCCGGCTCGCGGTTCGCGCAAATCTCCTCGGCAAGCGGGCAGCGCGTCCGAAACCGGCACCCGGTCGGCGGATTGATCGAGCTTGGCGGATCGCCGAGGAGCGGCGGCTTAGTCCGGCGTTCGGTGGCGTTCATCGACAATTGAGATGCCAACAGCGCACGCGTATAGGGATGGCGCGGGTTGTCGTAGACGGCGTCGACCGAGCCGATCTCCACCACCTTGCCGAGATACATGACCAGAACTCGGTCGCTGATATAACGAACCACGCCGAGGTCGTGCGAAATGAAGAAATAAGTCAGCGATAGATGACGCTTCAGGTCTTGCAGCAGATTGATGACCTGGGCGCCGATCGACTTGTCGAGTGCGGAGACGGCCTCGTCGAGGATCAGCATGCGCGGGTTCATGGCAAGCGCGCGGGCGATGTTGACGCGCTGTCGTTGCCCGCCGGACAACTCGTGCGGATAGCGCTGCGCAAAGAGTTCGGGCCTGAGGCCGACCATGGTCAACGTGTTGTGTGCCCGCTCGCGCGCTTCATCGCGTCGAACCGCGTTGGCGCGCGGCCCGAAGGCGATGGTGTCTTCCACGGTAAGCCGCGGATTGAGCGACATATAGCTGTCCTGAAAAACCATTTGCACGTTGCGTTGCAACTGACGAACCGTGATGCCATCGGGCGCGCCGACCTCTTCACCATCGAGAATGAGCTCACCGCGATCAGGCCTCACGAGCCGGATCAGAAGCCGCCCCATCGTTGACTTGCCGCAGCCGGATTCGCCGACGACGCCGAGCGTTTCTCCCTTGTGCACGTCGAAATTAACACCATCGACCGCCTGGACAACGGCCGCCCTGCCAAGACGGCCGCCGCCGACCGTGAAATGCTTGACGAGATCTTTGACAATGTAGAGCGGTTGGCGCGGTCCGCCCACGTCGCGCATGTCGGGACCGAACGGGCGCAGGGCCGGCGGCACGTTCGGAGCGGGTGGCTTCATCCGGACCCGCCCCTTACAATTTGACGTTCATGGCGGTGCGCAAACCGTCGCTCACCAGGTTGAAGCACATCGAGGTGAGAAAGATTATCACGCCCGGCAGCACCGCGTTTACTGGGGCAACGTAGATGGCCTGACGCAGGTCACTCAGCATGAGGCCCCATTCGGCGGCCGGCGGCGACACGCCAAGTCCGAGAAAGCTCAGTCCGGACGCGATGACGATGGACACGCTAATGAGGCTTGACGAATACACCAAAATCGGGCCGCTGACGTTCTTCAGAACGTGGCTGATCAGGACTTGATGGGCGCGTGCGCCGGTGGCCCGCGCCGCCTCGACATAATCCTGGGTCCGCACCTGAATGGCGAAGCTTTCGGACACGCGCGTGATCGGCGGTATGAAGACCAGGGTCAGCGATGCAAGTCCGTTGATCAGGCCGCCCCCGAGCGCTCCGGACACGGCGACGGCAAGGAGAACCGATGGGAACGCGTAGAACACATCCATCGTCCGCATGATCGCGGTGTTGACCCAGCCGCCGGCATATCCGGCCAGGATGCCAAGCGTGCCGCCAACCAGTGAGGCGATCAGCACCGGCACGAATCCCATGAACAGCGACAGCCGGCCGCCATAGAGCAACCGTGTTAAAAGATCGCGGCCGAGTTCGTCGGTCCCGAGCCAATGGCCCGGTGTGCCTGGCGGCTTCAGTCGATGCACCATGCTGGTTTGGAAGGGATCGAGCGGCGAAAGATAAGGAGCGAAGATCGCCGCCAGCGCGATGAGCGTCAGGATGATCGCGCACAGCATTGTCACGGGGTCGCGACGCAACTGCCGCGCAACGCCGAGCCAATAGCCGCCGCGTGCCTTGCCTCGCAGCGTCTCGTCGACGGTCTGTTCCGCGACCTCATATATCTGACTCGTCACGCGCCTAGTCCCCCTGCCGACGAGAACGCTTAAGGCGCGGGTCCAACAACATCTGAAGAAGATCGACGACCAGATTTATGAAGACGAAAAACATGGCAAGCACAAGAACGGTGCCTTGGATGAGCGGCAGATCCCGCATGAAAATGGCGTTATTGAGAAGATAGCCGGTCCCTGGCCACGTAAAGACCGTCTCTACCAGGATCGACCCGCCGAGAATGTAGCCAAACTGCAAACCAAGAATGGCCAGGAGCGGCGGCGCGGCGCTCTTCGCCACGTGCAGGACAACTCTGCGCGTGGGGAGCCCTCTCGCGTAAAGAGCGACGACGAATTCCTGTTGGAGGGTTTCCAACACCGTCGATCGCACGGATCTGGTGATAATGCCGGTTGGCACCACCGCCAGCGTCAGGGTCGGCAATATCAGGTGCTGAAGCAATTCGCCGGTGGTGGCAGTACTCGGATCGCCCATGCCGGTCGCAGGCAGGATTCCGAAGTTGACGGCAAAAATGACGATCAGCACCATCCCCAGCCAGTATTGCGGAATCGACATCCCGGTGATGCCGACCGCGGTGATGGCCCGATCGGATGGCCGGCCGCCGCGGAAGGCCGCCAGCGACCCGAACAGAATGCCAAAGAAACAGCTTAGCGCGATGGCGCCGCAGGCCAGCTTGAAGGTGTTGAGCACCGCCGGCACGACTTCCGATACGACGCTGCGCTGGGTGGAGAGCGATGTGCCGAAATCGCCCACCACCACATGCGACAACCAAAGCAAGTATTGAACCGGAATGGGGCGGTCGAGCCCATATTCCGCACGAATTTGGGCCGCCATCGCCGGCGGCGTATTATCGGGGATGAGCGCGCTCGCCGGATCGCCGGGCGCACAATAGACGAGGGCAAAACAGATCACCGTGACGCCAAGCGCGACGGGCACCACATAAAGCAACCGCTTGAACGCGAACCGCAGCATGCCGCCCGCCTCAGGCGATGTAGACCGTGGTCAGATCAACAAACCAGTTTCGCGGCGGCACAAAGCCTTTAACGTCTGGCGCAAGGCCACGCGGATTGAGGTCGTGGACGACCCAAATCCACATGGATTGATCGACAACATGCTGATGAAGTTCCGCCAGAATGCCGTCGCGCTTGTCAGGATCAAATTCGTTCACGACCCGGGTGATGATGGCGTCGGCCGCGGGATCGCTGTAGAGCCCCCAATTGTTGCCGGCAGGCGGAAACCGCTTTGACGAGATGACGCTGAGCAACCCGAAATCGGGATCCTGGGTCGACCAGCTGTTGTTCAGGCCGTAGATGCCCTTGTTCTCAGGCCCGTCCGCACGGTCGCCCCGTCGCGCCCGCAACGCCTCCCAGTCGATCACCTCGATAGAAACATCAAAGCCGACGTCTTTAAGGCTTTCCTGAACGAACTCGTTCATCGGCACCGGCTGCATCTGACCCGAGCCCGCCTGCGACGTGAGAAACTTGACCTTGCACGGCTTGTTGGGCCCGTAGCCGGCCGCGGCGAGCAGCGCCTTGGCCTGCGCCGGATCATGCTTGATCTCGAACGTCGGCTTGCCGAACCACGGGCTGCTCACATCGACGGACCCGACTGCCGGCTTGGCGAGGCCCCCGAGGAATTGCACCAGGCCATCGCGGTCGATGCCAAGATTTGCGGCCTTGCGCACGCGGATATCGCTGAACGGGGAATCTTTCGTATAGCTGATGAAATAGGGCCAGATATGCGGATAGACGTTCGTGATGATCTGCTTGCCGGCCGCTCTGAGCCGCGGCACCGTGTCGGGCGGCGGCGCTTCGATCCAATCGACTTGGCCGGCAAGGAGCGCCGATGCACGTGTCGTCGCGTCGGGCATCGGGAACAAGATCAGCCGATCAAGCTTTGGCACCCGCGACGGGTCCCAGTAATGGGGGTTCCTGACCAGCTCGGCTCGTTGATGCGGCACGAGGCTGTCGAGAATCCATGGCCCCGTCCCGGACGGATGTTGGGCGAATTTGCGCCAGTCGCCACCAAGCGCCTTCCATCGGTCCGGCGATGACATCATGATATAGCTGATTCGATAGAAGAACATCGAATCGGGCTTAGCCGTGGTCAGGGCCACCGTATAGTCGTCGACCTTGCGATATGATTTCAAATCGGCGATGAAGAAACCGCCGGCAGCATTTTGCGCCGGGTCAAATTGCGGTGCTTTTCGATTGAGTAATTTATCAATATTCCAGATCACGGCATCGGCCGTGAATTCAGACCCATCATGAAATTTCACGCCTTTGCGCAATCGGAAGGTCCACGTTGTCTTCGTTTCCGGGTCAATCGTGTAGCTCTCAGCCAACGAGGGGATCAGTTTTGACGTCCGGTCGCGATGCCTCAACTCCCATTGAAATAGTCCGTCGTAAAGGCTGTTGCCGATGAACCGGATTCCTTCCGCACCCCCGGTCGCCTGGCCTGTTGTCAATGGAATGTCGCTCAACGTCATGGCGAGCCGCAGGACCTGCTGCTTTTGTGCGGCGGTCGCCGTCGTGGAGGCGGCCATCGGCAATAACGCTGCGGCAGCGCTGGCCTTCAGAAATGATCTTCGGTGCATGGGACGTTCTCCGTAGCTGACGACCACCCCTCCCTAAGCAGCATTGTCGTCACCACGCGGCGGCCGCACCGAATGCTCAATGGGCCGCCGCAATGCCGCTTTCTGATCACGACGGCTGCAAATGACGTGCCAATGGCGGACGTCACTTAAAACAACGCAAAGAAAGGTGCGCGATGCAGATCGGGACGATCGTCGCTGCGAACATTCGCCTTCGCTTTCACCAACTGTTCAATCAGTCGGCAGGAAGCCCTCGATGCCGCTCTTTAGGGGGGCTTGCCGCTTCGTCCAAAATTCGCCCGTCAGCGTCCTTCGATGTCGGGCCTGATGGCCTCACAAGCCTGCGCCCTACCCGGCAGGCGGGCTAGGGCGAGCAGCGTGTCCGTGCCCCGGTTCCATATCCTTCGCGCTCAGCGGCGAGTGGCACAGTTATTGCGTTCTTACAGCTATGCGCATTGATGTGCGTGTGCCGCGAGCTGGCGGGCGCCCCGATGGTGCCAGCGTGCTGTCATCTGCGGCATCGTACCCGATAGGGAGATAGGATCGTGGCGAAGCATATCCATGGGCCGCTCTATTACGAGCGGATGGGGCGTACCGGACCCGTTATCGCTTTCGTCCACCCGAACCCGATGGACCAGTCATGTTGGATTTTCCAGATGGCGCATTTTTCGACATGGTATCGCTGCATCGCCATCGATATTCCGGGCTACGGCCGGTCTCCCAAGGCCGATGCGGGACTTACCATGGAGGACATGGCCGAGGCTTGTTGGGAGGCCATCGACGATGCCTGGCCCAACGAAAGCGCTGTCCTTGTCGGCTGCTCGGTCGGCTCGGCCATCGTTCCCTATATGCACCATCTGCTGCCCGCGCGGACCAAGGCGTTGATCGTCTGTGGCACGGGCTATACCCAGGCCAAGGAATTTGCCGCACGCCGGATCAAGGATTATTCCCGTTTCGGGATTCACTATCGATGGGCTTATAGCTTTGAGGACATGAGCCCGGCCTATCGGGCGACGCCGCTCGCGCATTATTTCGCCGATCTGTTTTCCGAGCGCGACGATCAGGCGGATCTTCAGACGATACTATACCAGTTTGAAGCGTTGGCGAGGCCTGACCCGGAAAGCCATCACGCGCGAATTGCGTGCCCGATGATCATCCTAAGCGGCACGGAGGATAGTGCGCACGCGAGCGCTTTCGCGCTCAAGGATCGGGTTCCCGGGTGCGAAATGCGGGTGCTGCCAGGTGCCGGCCATGCCTGCCAACTTGAGCAGCCATGGCTGTTTGACAAGATGATGATCGAATTCCTTCTGAAGCATGGACTTTTCGCGGCAAAAGCATCGTCAGACACTTCGAAAGATCGATAGGGGCGGAAGGCGCGGCGACATTCGCTTCGTCCATTGACGGCGGCAACGGCGGCGGGCGGCCGCCTCAATCTCACCCGCGAGACGATCGAAATCCAGGTGCTGCCGCAACGCCTTTCCGCTGTCCTGGAAGGACAGGCCTCATCGAACCGCCGACCAACCGGCGAGGGAGGCGAATCCTCCATCACCATCAGCGTGCCGGCCCGGCTCCGGCGCACCGGCATGGAGAGCCGGCTCCCCATAGATCCGACCACGAGTGCCCGGGTGAAGCCGGACCACAGCCTCCACCGTGTTCTTGCGCAAGCTCACCGGTTTAGGGCCATGGTGATGGCTTCGCGCGGCAAAACCATCGTGGAGATCGCTGGGGAGGCCGGCGTTGCCGGCTCCTACTTCACGCGCATCCTGCGGCTCAGCTTTCTCGCACCCAACGTGGTGAAGGCAATTCTGCGCAATCGCCATCCCATCACGCTCACGGCCAAACGGCTGGTGAACGAGAGCCGCATTCCGATCGCCTGGGACGAGCACCGCGGTCTCCTGGTCGCCGACTGATCAAAGGCGATAACGCGCATGAAGATCACCAGCACTCCCATCGCAGTTCAGAGCGCGCAGCGCTTCGGTCTTCGGTTCTCGCCGACGCTCGCCGTACCACACGAACTGCCGTAAGAGACTTTGCCGTTTCGAGCGCGCCATTTGCGGCACCAAATGCGACTCGGACGACGTCCACACGCTCTGCAAAGGCCGCAACCGGCGGAAATGTGGACCACATTCGGCGCGCCCTAGGAGTGAAAATTACCATATATATCAGAAACTTATTGGCTGGCGGAGAGGGAGGGATTCGAACCCTCGGTGCCCCGCAAAGGGCACAACGGTTTTCGAGACCGCCCCGATCGACCACTCCGGCACCTCTCCCCAGGGCGGGCGCGGCTATAGCGCACGCGCGGGCGCGCTGCAACGCGACCGGCCGATGGCGATTGACAGCCCGACCCTCGCCGCTATAGTGCCGCCGGCCGCGGACGGGCGTCCCCATCCGTTCGCTTCACCGCATCAGCACTGGACCCCATGTTCGCAGTCATCCGCACCGGCGGCAAGCAGTACCGGGTCGCCCCGAACGACCTCATCGAGGTCGAGAAGCTGGCGGCCGAACCCGGCGCCACCGTGACCCTCGACGAGGTGCTCATGGTCGGCGACGGCGCCGAGGCGCGCGCGGGCACGCCCACGCTTGCGGGCGCCGCCGTCACCGCCGAGGTCGTGGCGCAGCGCCGCAGCGACAAGATCCTGGTGTTCAAGAAGCGCCGCCGCCACAACTACCGGCGCAAGAACGGGCACCGCCAGGCGCTCACCGTCTTGCGCATCACCGGCATCTCGGCCGGATAAGGAGCAACGCGATGGCCCACAAGAAAGCCGGCGGCTCGTCGCGCAACGGCCGTGATTCCAAGGGCCGCCGCCTCGGCGTCAAGAAATTCGGCGGCGAGGTCGTGATCCCGGGCAACATCCTGGTGCGCCAGCGCGGCACCAAATTCCATCCCGGCCGCAATGTCGGGCTCGGCCGCGATCACACGATCTTCGCCACCGTCACCGGCGCCGTCACCTTTCACACCACGAGCGGCGGCCG
Source organism: Allostellaceae bacterium (assembly GCA_035532935.1). GTDB lineage: Bacteria > Pseudomonadota > Alphaproteobacteria > ATCC43930 > CGMCC-115725 > DATJLY01. The sequence continues at coordinate 37,339 of DATKQE010000056.1, read as the reverse complement.
CGTGTTCGTATCGGTGGTGCCGCCGGTGGTCGAGGCCGCCGATTAGGCCGCGCCCGGCGGTCTCGCCCGAGACCCCGCCATGAAGTTCCTCGACCAGGCCAAGATCTACGTCAAGAGCGGCGACGGCGGTGCCGGCGCGGTCGGCTTCCGGCGCGAGAAATTCATCGAATTCGGCGGTCCCGACGGCGGCGACGGCGGCCGCGGCGGCGATGTCGTGATCGAGGCCGCCGCCGGCCTCAACACCCTCATCGACTATCGCTACCGCCAGCATTTCCGCGCCGAGAACGGCCACCACGGCATGGGCCAGAACCGGACCGGCGCCGACGGCGCGGCGGTGGTGCTGCGCGTGCCGGCGGGGACCCAGATCCTCGATGACGACAACGAGACCGTGCTGCTCGACCTGACCCGCCCGGGGGATCGGCACGTGCTGCTGCGCGGCGGCGACGGCGGCTTCGGCAACGCCCATTACAAGAGCGCGACCAACCGCGCGCCGCGCCGCTCCGGTCCCGGCTGGCCCGGGGCCGAACGCTGGATCTGGCTGCGCCTCAAGCTGATCGCCGATGCCGGCCTGGTCGGCTTGCCCAATGCCGGCAAGTCGACGCTGCTCGCCGTAGTGTCGCGCGCCCGGCCCAAGATCGCCGACTATCCCTTCACCACGCTGCGGCCGCAACTGGGCGTCGTCCGCGTCCACGACCAGGAATTCGTGCTCGCCGACCTGCCCGGCCTGATCGAAGGCGCGAGCGCGGGCGCGGGGCTCGGCCACCGCTTTCTCGGCCATGTCGAACGCTGCGCCGTCATCCTCCACCTTGTCGACGGCACCGGCGATGACGTGGTCGGCGCCTGGCGCACCATCCGCCGCGAGCTTGCCGCCTATGGCCACGACCTCGACGCCAAGCCCGAGATCATCGCCCTCAGCAAATCCGACGCCGTCCCGCCCGAGCTGCTGGCCGAGCGGCGGCGCCAGCTCCGCCGCGCCGCAAAGCGGCCGGTGCTGACGCTTTCGGGCGCGACCGGCGCCGGGGTCGAGGCGGCGATGGCGGCGCTTCTCGCCGTCATTCACGAGGCGCGCCAACCGGCATCCGTCGCCGTGGCGGATCCGGTCGGGTGACCCAGACCCTCGCCACCGCGCGCCGGCTGATCGTCAAGATCGGCTCGGCGCTGCTGGTCGACGACGCGACCGGCGACATCCGCCGCGCCTGGCTCGATGCGCTGACCGATGATATCGCCGCGTTGCGTCGCAACGGCCAGGAGGTGGTGATCGTGTCCTCGGGCGCGGTCGCGGTCGGGCGGCGCCATCTCGGTCTCGCCGGACGCGCGCTCCGCCTCGAGGAAAAGCAGGCCGCCGCCGCCGCCGGCCAGATCCGCCTCGCCCATGCCTGGCTCGAGGCGCTCGGCCGCCACGGCATCGGCGTCGCGCAGATTCTGCTGACCCCTGACGACACCGAGGAGCGCCGCCGCCATCTCAACGCCCGCGCCACCTTCGAGCAGCTCCTGGCCCTGGGCGCGGTGCCGGTGGTCAACGAGAACGACACCGTTGCGACGTCGGAGATCCGCTTCGGCGACAACGACCGCCTCGCCGCGCGGGTGGCGCAGATGATCAGCGCCGACACGCTCGTTCTGCTGTCCGACATCGACGGGCTCTACACCGCCGATCCGCGCCGCGACCAGGACGCGCAGCACGTGCCCGAGCTGCACGACATCACGCCGGCGGTCGAGGCAATGGCCGGGCGCGCCCCGCCCGGCTACAGCTCGGGCGGCATGGTGACCAAGCTGATGGCGGCGCGGATCGCGATGGGCGCCGGTTGCCGCATGGCGATCGCCAAGGGCGATGGCCTGCATCCGCTCGCGGCGCTCGCGTCGGGCGCGCGCGCGACCTGGTTCGTGCCGTCCGCCGAGCCGCGCACCGCGCGCAAGCGCTGGATCGCCGGCGCTGTCAATCCGGTGGGCGCGTTCACCGTCGATGCCGGCGCCGCCGCGGCGCTGCGCCGCGGCACCAGCCTGCTTCCCGCCGGCGTCGTCGCGGTCGAGGGTGCGTTCGAGCGCGGCGATGCCGTGGTCGTGCGCGGTGATGACGGGCGCGAGCTGGCGCGCGGCCTGAGCGCCTATTCCAGCGCCGACGCCCGCGCCATCGCCGGCCACAAGAGCGCCGAGATCGAAGCCATCCTCGGCTATCGCGGCCGCGACGAGATGATCCACCGCGACGACCTCGTGGTGAGCGCCTGAGGCGCTACCGTTTCCTTAACGGCTTCACTGGACTATCCTGCCATTGAAGGGGGCAGGCGATGAGCGTGCTCGAAGGGGTGGCCGGCGATCTTGCGGCGACGATGCACGGCCTCGGCGCGGCGGCGCGTCAGGCGGCGGCGGCGCTCGCCCGGCTCGCGCCCGAGCGGCGGACGGCGGCGCTCCAGGCCGCCGCGTCGTGCCTGCGCGAGGACCGCGCGGCCATCCTCGCCGCCAATCGCCGTGACATGGAAGCTGCCGCGGGTCCGTCGCAATCGGCGGCGCTGCTCGACCGCCTCGCGCTCGATGAAAAACGCGTCGCGGCGATGGCGCAGGGGATCGACGATGTCGCGCGCCTGCCCGATCCCGTCGGCACCGAACTCGCGCGCTGGACCCGGCCCAATGGGCTCGACATCGCCCGCGTGCGCATCCCCCTGGGCGTGATCGGCATCATCTACGAGTCGCGCCCCAACGTCACCGCCGACGCCGCGGCGCTGTGCCTTAGGGCCGGCAATGCGGTGATTCTGCGCGGCGGCTCCGAGAGCTTTCACTCTTCCCATGCCATCGTCGCCAGCCTGACGCGCGCGCTTGCCGCCGCGGGCCTGCCGGAGGCGGCGATCCAACTCGTGCCGACGCGCGACCGCGCGGCCGTGGGCATGATGCTCGCGATGTCCGAATTCATCGACGTGATCGTGCCGCGCGGCGGCCGCTCGCTGATCGAGCGGGTGCAGCGCGAGAGCCGCATTCCCGTGATCGCGCATCTCGAAGGCCTGTGCCACACCTATGTCGATCGCGGCGCCGATCTCGACCAGGCGCGCCGCGTCGTGCTCAATGCCAAGATGCGGCGCACCGGCGTCTGCGGCGCGACCGAGACGCTGCTCGTCGACCGTGCCGTGGCGCGCAGCCACCTGCCGCCGATCCTCGCCGATCTCCACGCCGCCCGTTGCGAGATCAGGGGCGACGAGGCGACGCGCGCCCTCGATCCCGCGGCCAAGCCGGCGACCGAGGCGGACTGGTCCACCGAATATCTCGACGCCATTCTCGCCGTGCGCGTGGTCGACGGCGTCGGCGGCGCGATCGCCCACATCAACCATTACGGCTCGCATCACACCGATGCGATCGTGACCGAGGACGGCGCCGCGGCCGCGCGCTTCCTCGACGAAGTGGACAGCGCCATCGTGCTGTGGAACGCCTCGACCCAGTTCGCCGACGGTGGCGAGTTTGGCATGGGCGCCGAGATCGGCATCTCGACCAACCGGCTGCCGCCGCGCGGACCGGTGGGCGCCGAGCAGCTCACCACCTACAAATACATCGTCCGCGGCAACGGCCAGGTGCGCCCCTGAGCAATATCACGTCGCGGCCGCGACCGGCGTCGGGCAAGCTCGGCATCGGCCATCCCGTCCCGCGTCGCGTCGGGTTGCTGGGCGGCTCGTTCAACCCCGCCCATCCCGGCCATCGCCACATCAGCCTCGAGGCGTTGAAGCGGCTCGATCTCGACGCGGTGTGGTGGCTCGTGTCGCCGCAGAATCCGCTCAAGGCGCGGCGCGGCATGGCCAGTTTCGCGCGCCGGATGGCGAGCGCGGCGGCGCTGGCCCGCGATCCGCGCGTGGCCGTGCTCGATCTCGAGGCGCGGCTCGGCACCCACTACACCGTCGACACGCTCCGGGCGCTGCGGCGCCGCTTTCCGCGCGTGCATTTCGTCTGGCTGATGGGGGCGGATATCCTGGTCGAGCTGCGCCATTGGCGGGACTGGGCGGAAATCTTCCGCCGCACGCCCGTTGCAGTCTTCGCCCGGCCTACCTATTGTCATAGGGCGCTGGCCGAGATCGCGGCGCATCGCTTCCGGCGCCATCGCATCAAGCCGGGCGCAGCGCGCCGTCTCGCGGAGATGGCCGCGCCCGCGTGGACGTTCCTGCCGGTGCGGCTCGATCCGCGCTCGGCGACCGAAATCCGCTCGCTCGCCGCACCGCGCCGGCGGGCGGGCAAGAAGGAGCCTCGCATCAAGGGTGGCAGCCATCGCCCGTAGCACGACCAAGCCGCGCCGCCGCGCGGCCGAGGGCGAGGCGCTGCGTGCGCTCGCCGAAAAGGTCCTCGAGGACGGCAAGGCCGAAGACATCGTCGTCATCGGCCTCGCGGGAAAATCCGATATCGCCGATTACATGCTCGTCGCCACCGGGCGCTCGCAGCGTCAGGTAGTGGCGCTCGCCGACCACCTGGTTGAGGCGCTGAAGGCCGAGGGCCATGCCAAGCCCTCGGTCGAGGGCCTGCGGCACGGCGACTGGGTACTGATCGACGCGGGCGATGTCATCGTCCATCTGTTCCGGCCCGAGCCGCGGACCTACTACAACATCGAGAAGATGTGGGGCGCGTCGCTGGCCGAGGCGGCGGGCACCGCCCCATAACAACCGCGCGGCTGCGGCAGGATGCGGCTTTCGCTGATCGCGGTCGGCCGGCTCCGGGCGGGACCGCTCAAGGACCTGGAACGCCATTACGCCGAGCGCATCCGCTGGCCGCTCGTCATCCGCGAGGTCGAGGAGCGGCGCAAGCTGCCGCTGGCAGAAATGAAGGCGCGCGAGGGCGCGCTGCTGCTGGCGGCGCTGCCGCGCGCGGCGACCGCCGTGGCGCTCGATGCCGCCGGCACGGCGCTGTCGAGCGAGGGCTTGGCGGCGCGCCTCGCCTCCTGGCGCGACCGCGATGCCGAGGTCGCGTTCCTGATCGGCGGCGCCGACGGCCTCGACGAGGCGGTGCGCGCGCGGGCGCCGCTGACGCTGTCGCTCGGCCCCATGACCTGGCCGCATTTCCTCGTGCGCGGCATGCTGCTCGAGCAGCTCTATCGCGCGCAGCAGATCCTCGCCGGCCATCCTTATCACCGCGGCTGAGCGGCTCGGGCCACGGAATTGACATCGCCGCCGCGCGCCCGGCGCCCGTTTGCCCTGTCATCGGCATGGCGGTTCGATTATATAACCGCACATGCCGGAAATGCGCCGTCCCCGCCCCGTCGTCCTGTGCATTCTCGATGGCTGGGGGGAACGGGCCGATCGTGCCGACAACGCCATCCTGCTGGCGCGCACGCCGAACTGGGACAAGTTCCTGTCGCGCTATCCGCATGCCCACATGCAGGCGAGCGAGGAATATGTCGGCCTGCCGCACGGGCAGATGGGCAATTCCGAGGTCGGCCACATGAATCTCGGCGCGGGCCGCGTCGTGATGCAGGACCTGCCGCGGATCGATCAGGCGGTGGCCGACGGCTCGCTCGCCCATAATGCGGCACTCGACCGCTTCATCGCCGCGCTCAAGGCGAGCGGCGGCACCGCGCATCTGCTCGGACTGATCTCGCCCGGCGGCGTGCATTCGCATCAGGACCACATCGCCGCGCTCGCGCGCATCCTCGACGCGGCGGGGATCAAGGTCTGCGTGCACGCCTTTCTCGATGGGCGCGACACGCCGCCGCGCAGCGCGCTCGGCTTTCTCCAACGCTTCACCGACGCCCTATCGGGATGCAAGCGCGTCGCGTTCGGCACGGTGAGCGGCCGCTATTACGCCATGGACCGCGATCATCGCTGGGATCGGATCGAAGTCGCCTATCGCGCGCTCGTTGCGGCCGAAGGCATCGCCGCTCCGGACGCCGCCGCCGCGGTCACGCAGTCCTATGAGGCCGGCAAGAGCGACGAGTTCGTGCTGCCGCGCATCATCGGCACGTATCGCGGCATGGCGGACGGCGACGGCGTCCTGATGGGGAATTTCCGTGCCGACCGCGTGCGTCAGATCCTGGCGGCGCTGCTCGATCCGGACTTCAAAGCGTTTGCGCGGCAGCGCGTCGTGCGCTTTGCCGCCGCCGCCGGCCTGACCGAATATTCGTCCGAGCTCAAGCGCTTGCTCGCCGCGCTGTTCCCGCCGGAGCCGATGAACGACACGTTCGGCGAGTGCGTCGCCAAAGCCGGCCTCACGCAGCTCCGCATTGCCGAGACCGAGAAATACGCGCACGTCACGTTTTTCTTCAATGGTGGCCAGGAGGAGGAATTCCCCGGCGAGACGCGCATTCTCGTCCCGTCGCCCAAGGTCGCGACCTACGATTTGCATCCCGAGATGTCGGCGCCCGAGGTGACCGACCGGCTGGTCGCCGCGATCGATGCCGGCACGTTCGACGCGATCGTGGTGAATTTCGCCAATGCCGACATGGTCGGCCACACCGGCGATATCGGCGCCGCGATCAAGGCGGTGGAAGCGGTCGATGCCTGTCTCGGCCGGCTTGCGGCCGCGCTCGCGCGCGCCGGCGGGACCATGCTCGTCACCGCCGACCATGGCAATGCCGAGATGATGCGCGACCCGGCGACCGGGCAGCCGCATACCGCCCACACGACCAATCCCGTACCGGTGGTCCTGGTCAATCCGCCGCCGGGCGTCGCCGGCCTCGGCGACGGCAGGCTCGCGGACGTCGCGCCGACGCTGCTGGCGCTGCTCGGACTCGATCCGCCGCGGGCGATGACCGGGCGCTCGCTGCTTCGCGCCGCCGCGCGTGTCGCTCCCTGAACGCCCGCGTTCGCTGCTGCTGCCGCTCCTCCTGGCGGGCGCCACGTGTTGCGCCGCGGCGCGCGCCGATCCGTCGCCGCAGGCCAAGCTTGGCGCGGTCGAGAAGGCGATCGAAGCCGCCCGCCAGAACCAGAGCGACGCGGCCAAGCGTGCGGACAAGCTCGCGGCCGAGCTGCAGCAATTGCGCGCCGCCTCGGTCGCCGCCGCCGCCGCGGCCCAGGCGCACGAGGCCGCGCTCGACCGCATCGATGCGCAACTCGCCGCGCTCGCCGCCGATGAGCACGCCAAGACCGAGGCGCTCGCGCGCGGCCGGAAGCGCGAGACCGCGCTCCTCATGGCGCTCGCCCGGCTGGCCTCGTCGCCGCCCGAAAGCTTCGCGCTCGCGCCGGCGGCGCCGGTTGATGCGTTGCGCGGGGCGCTGGTCATGGGACGCGCGGTGGCGCCGCTCGTCGTCGAGGCGCGCGCGCTCAAAGCTTCGTTGGCGGCACTTGCCGCGGTACGCAGCGCGATCGAGGCCGCGCGCGCGCATCAGCGCGGCGAGCAGGTGGCGCTCGACGGCGACCGGGCGCGGATCGACCGGCTGATCGCGCACAAGGGCGCGCTGCGACAATCGGCGACGGCGAGCGCCGATGCCGAGGCCAAGCGCGCCCAGGGCCTGGCGGCCCAGGCCGCGAGCCTGCGCGACCTGATCGAACGGGTCGAGGCGCAGCATCGAAAAGTCGAGGCGGCGCGGCGCAAGGCCGAGGCCGCAGCGGCGGCCGAAGCCGAACGGCGTCAGGCGGAGGCGGCGCGCAAATCCGCGGCCGCGCCCGAGCCCCGGCACGATACGGCGGTGGCGGTGGTCGCGCCGCCGCCGGTGCACCCCGGTTCCGGCCGGCCGCCGCATATCCGTTCCTTTGCCGCGGCGCGCGGCGGCATGGTTTATCCCGTGACCGGGACGCTGATCCGCCGCTTTGGCGCGCCCGATCGATACGGCCAGCCGTCGCAAGGGCTGTCCTTCGCGGCCCGGCCTGGCGCGATCGTGGTGGCGCCGTTCGATGGGCAGGTTCTGTTCGCCGGTCCGTTCCGCGGCTACGGGCAAATCTTGATCATCTCCCATGGCGACGGATATCATTCGCTTCTGGCAGGACTCGACCGGCTCGAGAGCAGCGTCGGACAATGGCTGGTGGCTGGTGAACCGGTTGGGACAATGTCCGATGCAGCGGACAAGCCTCGCCTTTATCTCGAGCTGCGCCACAACGACCAGCCGATCAACCCCGCGCCGTGGCTCCCGACACGCGTTGAAAAGGTAAACGGATAATGCGTCTCACAGTGACCGCGGCATGCGCCGCAACCGTTCTCGCGTTCCTGGCCCTGCCGGTCGCGGCGGCCGACAAGCCGGTGCCGCCCTCGAACTCCGATACCTATCAGCAACTCGACCTGTTCGGCGAGGTGTTCGAGCGGGTCCGCGCCGACTACGTCGACAAAGTGAGCGACAAGCAGCTCATCGAGGCCGCCATCAACGGCATGCTGACCGCGCTCGATCCCCATTCGAACTATATGGACGCCAAGAGCTTCCGCGACATGCAGGTGGAGGTGCAGGGCGAGTTCGGCGGGCTCGGCATCGAGGTCACGATGCAGGACGGCATCATCAAGGTGGTGTCGCCGATCGACGGCACGCCGGCGGCCAAGGCAGGGCTGAAGCCCGGCGACCTCATTACCGAGATCGACGGCACGCCGGTGCTCGGCATGAGCCTCAACGACGCGATCGAACGCATGCGCGGCCCGATCGGCAGCGCCATCAAGCTCACGGTGCGGCGCCAGGGGCGCGATCCCTTCGTCGTCACCATGCGGCGCGCGGTTGTCAAGATCCAGTCGGTGAAATCCGAGCTCGAAGGCAACGACATCGGCTACATCCGCATCTCGAGCTTCAACGAGCAGGCCGACAGCGGCGTCAAGGCGGCGATCAAGTCGCTGAAGGCGAAGGCCGGGAAAAACCTTCACGGTATCGTGCTCGATCTGCGCAACAATCCGGGCGGGCTGCTGGACCAGGCGGTTGCCGTCGCCAACGACTTCCTGAGCCAGGGCGAGATCGTCTCGACCCGCGGCCGGCACCCCGAAGACGCGCAGCGCTATGACGCCCAGCCGCCGGGCGACATCACCAGCGGCCTGCCGATGGTGGTGCTGATCAATGGCGGCTCGGCCTCGGCGTCAGAGATCGTCGCCGGCGCGCTCCAGGACCATCACCGCGCCGTGCTGCTCGGCACGCGGTCCTTCGGCAAGGGCTCGGTGCAGACCATCATCCAGCTTCCCGGCCACGGCGCCATGCGGCTCACCACGGCGCGCTACTACACGCCGTCGGGCCGCTCGATCCAGGCCCGGGGGATCGAGCCCGACATCGTCGTCGAGCCGGCGCGGATCGAGCGCATCGCCCAGGCCGAGAGCCTGCACGAGGCCGATCTCCCCGGCGCGCTCAAGAATACCGACGTGCCGCCGCCGGGCCAGGCGCCGGCAAAGCCCGCGAACGATCAGGGGGCGGCGGCGCCTAACGTGCCGCCGGGCACGACGCCCGCGCTCCGCCCGCCCGAGATCGCCGACGCGAGCGTGTTCGGCACGCCCGAGGACTATCAGCTCGCGCGCGCCGTCGACATGCTGCGCGGTCTGGCGCTGTTCAGCCACAACGTCGAGCAGTGAGCGACACCGCGCCGGGACCGCGGCGGCGTCCGGCCTCGCGGCGCCTCCTCTGGATCATTGGCGCGGTGGTAGCGGCGGGACTGGGGGCGGTGCTGGCGGTTATCATGCTCGGGCCCGGCGGCCCGGCGGTGCGCGGCGACCGGGTCGAGGTCGTGCTGCCGCCGCTCGCCGCGGCGCCGAGCACGGCGCCTGATCCGGATCTCGTCGAGCAGAGCCCCGACGGACCGCTGCCGATCATCGGCCGCGACGGGCGAGAGCCGTGGCGGGTTTATGCGCGTCCTTTCGATGCCACCGATCACCGGCCGCTCGTGGCGGTGGTGATTTCGGGGCTCGGGCTCGATGCAGCGTTGACGCGCGATGCCGTAGCGCGCTTGCCCGCTTCCGTGACGCTCGGGTTCAGCCCTTACACGCGCGATCTTGCGGCCGAGATCGCGGCCGCCCGCAAGGCCGGGCACGAGGTGCTGATCGGGCTGCCGCTGGAGCCCGCCGATTTTCCGCGCCAGGATCCGGGACCGGAGACCCTGCTGACGACGCTCGATCCCTCGCAGAATCTGCTGCGGCTCAAATGGGTGATGAGCCGCGGCACCAACTATGTCGGCCTCGTCGGCATCATGGGCCAGCGCTTCAGCACCGTGCGGACCAGCCTCGAGCCGGTACTCGAGGCGATGAAGCAGCGCGGCGTCATGTACGTCGACAACCACGCCGCCGGTGCGAGCGTCGCTGGCGAGATCGGCCGCGATCTCGGCATGGCCTGGGCCGTCGCGGACCGGCGGCTCGATGGCGAGACCGATGCCGCGGCGATCGACCAGAGCCTCGCTTCGCTCGAGACGATAGCGGCGCAGCAGGGGGTGGCGCTCGGCGTCGGCGCCGCCTATCCGCTGACGGTGGAGCGTGTCATCGCCTGGGCGCCGACGCTCGCGAGCAAGGGGATCGTGCTCGCGCCGGCGAGCGCCATCGCCGGCCGTCAGCAGGTCCCGGCAAGTCCGACGCCATGAGCGCCGCATTGCCCTGGCGCCGCGGCGTCGGCATCATGCTGCTCGACCCGGCCGGCCGGGTCTTCGTCGGCCAGCGCATCGACACGCCGGGCGCCTGGCAGATGCCGCAGGGCGGCATCGATGCCGGCGAGACCCCGCGCGCCGCCGCCTTGCGCGAGCTCAAGGAGGAGATCGGGACCGACCGCGCGGCGATCATCGCCGAGACGCCAGACTGGCTGCGCTACGAGCTGCCGCCGGCGCTGCAAGGAAAGCGGATCTGGGGCGGCCATTACCGCGGCCAGGAGCAGAAATGGTTCGCGATGCGCTTCCTCGGCAATGATGGCGACATCGACCTCGCCACCCATCATCCCGAATTCGACGCTTGGAAATGGGTCCCGGCGGCGTCGCTGCCGGCTCTCGTCGTCCCGTTCAAGCGCGCGATCTACGCGGCGGTTCTGGCCGCGTTCGCGGATATCCTCGCCGGCCGCGGGCCGGCCTAGGCCGGCAGCCGTTGCAGCCGCCGGTTGCGGCGGGCGATTTGCCACCAGGCAAGACGCGCGGCGACGCGGTTGAGGCGGCCGTTCGGCTTCAATCCGACCGCCTTCATGATCATGGCGGTGCCGCGCTCGACATGATGCGGCCGCACCAGCGCATAGGCGCGCCGCGCATAGGCGTCGACCGCGCGGTGTCGGTCATAGGGACGGTCGGGCTGGTTCGCCACGTGGTAGGCAAAGGCCAGTTCGTCGTCCTCGGTTTCGGCGACGCGGCCGAGCGCCACCCGCGCCCGAGCCCACAGCCCGAGCCCTTCGGACTCGAGATAGCGCTTGAGATGCGTGTAGAAGAGCTTGTAGTGGCGCAGCTCGTCGGCGGCGATGCGCCGGCAGATCTCCTTGAGCGCCGGCTCGGTCGCGGCCTCGCCGAGCGCCGTGTAATAGTTGCTGGTGCCGGTCTCGACGATGCAGCGGGCGACGAGTTCGCCCGCGCGCGAACCGCGCACCGATGCCTTGGCCCCGAGCGGTACGCGAAATCCCGCGGTGAAGCGGGCGCAGGCGGCGGCGTGGTCGAAGCCCGGATCGGCGAGCGCGGCCCAGCGGCCGAGCGCCTGCCCGTGCTGAATTTCCTCCTCGCCCCAGCGCCGCGCCACCGTCTGGAAGCCCGGATCGTCGGCAAAGACGTTGCAGAGATAAAGCGCGTAGTCGGCGCCGTTCTGCTCGACCAGGCTCGCCGCCTTGACGATGCGAACGAGCTCGGCATCGACCTTGTCCGGGTCGAACCGGTGCCACGGGATGTCGTCGAGCGTCCAATGGCCCACCCTATCGGCCTCCGTTCCATGCAACTGCTGCGCAGACCGGAATATAGGCGCGCGGTGCGGCCTCGGGGAAGGCGGTCGGCGCCGAAGCCGGCATTTGTCCCCGTTTCGTTCGCTTTTGGCGCCGCCGAAGGGCCGGCGGCAAGATCGATCTGGACAGGCTCGGCAAAGACTGGCAGTTGTTCTTGTCGGCTCGAGGCCGGCATGGCCACGAGGCGGGCATGGAGGCCAGCATGGCGGCGATCACCATCGAAGATGCCAGCGAGCGCAGGCGGGCCAACGCCAAGCGGCGCGACCTCATCATCAATATCGCCTCGCCGTTGGGGTTGCTCGCCGCATGGGAGATCGCGGCGCAGCTCAATTTCATCGACGTGCGCTTCTTTCCGGCGCCGAGCAGCATCGTGCGGGCGCTCATCACCATCGCGCAGTCGGGCGAGCTCTGGACCAATACGTCGATCAGCCTGCAGCGGCTGTTCTTCGGTTTTCTCCTCGGCGGCATACCGGCGCTGATCCTCGGCATCATCATGGGCATTTCGCGGCCGGTTCGCGCCTTCGTCGATCCGCTCATCGCCGCGACATATCCCATTCCGAAAAGCTCGATCCTGCCGCTCATTCTCCTCATCTTCGGCCTCGGCGAGATGTCGAAGATCGTCATGGTGGCGATCGGCGTGTTCTATCCCATCGCCATCAATGCAACGGCCGGCGTGTTGCAGATCAACCGGGTCTATATCGATGTCGGCAGGAGCTTCAAGGCGAACCCCTATGAAACGTTCCGCACCATCGCGCTCCCCGGCGCGCTGCCCTTCATCATGACCGGCGTCAAGCTCGGTGCCGGGCTCGGGCTCATCCTCATCGCGATCGCCGAGATGGTAGGCGCCAAGAGCGGCATCGGCTATATGATCTGGAGCGCGTGGGAAACCTTTTCGGTGGAGCGGATGTATGTCGGCCTGTTCGTGATCGCCATCATCGGCTTCGTCATGACGCTTGGTCTCAACGAACTGGAACGATGGCTGATACCGTGGAAGACGGACTCCTGACTGGGCCGGGTGCGGCCACGGCGGCGGCGGCGACGCGCCCCGCCAAGATCCGCATTCGCAACCTCTACAAGCATTTCGGGTCGCTGCGTGCGATCGACGATGTGTCGATCGAGATCGCCGAAGGCACGTTCTTCGTCATCGTCGGTCCGTCCGGCTGCGGCAAGACCACGCTGTTGCGCATCCTGGGCGGGCTCGAGCAGGTGACGAGCGGCACCGTCGAGCTCACCGACCCGGCGCACGGCCGGCCGCAATACTCGATGGTGTTCCAGGGCGATTCGATCTTCCCGTGGATGACGGTGTGGGACAACGCCGCCTATGGCCTGCGCATGCGCCGCGCGCCCAAGCATCAGATCGAAACGGTGGTGCGCCAATGGCTCGACCGTACCGGTCTCATGCGCTTCGCCGATCTCTATCCGCATCAGCTCTCGGGCGGCATGCGCCAGCGCGTCTCGATCGCTCGCGCCTTCGCCAACGATCCCGAGATCCTGCTGATGGACGAGCCGTTCTCGGCGCTCGACGAGCAGAACAAGACCATCCTGCAACAGGAGCTGCTGCGCATCTGGGAGGCCGACAAGAAGACCGTCGTGTTCATCACCCACAGCGTCGACGAGGCGGTGACCTTGGGCGACAAGATCATGGTGATGACGGCAGGCCCGGGCCGGACCAAGACCATCATCGACGTGCCGCTGGAACGCCCGCGCCATGTGCTCGAGCTGCGCCACGATCCGCGCTACGGCGAGATCGTCTACGGCATCTGGGGTCACCTCAAGGACGAGGTCGACCGCGCGCGGAGTTGAGGGCGAAGGACGCGCGGCCTATGACCGATCGCCGGTCTCGACCTTTGGTCGCGCGGCTTCGCGGCGCCGCTGCGCCGCCCGGCGCTGCCGGCGGTTGCCGACCGGCGGTGACGGGGCGGCCGCGGCGCTCTCCTGCGTCTGGCGGGTCTTGCGGAGCGTGCTGATCTGAACGCTAGCGATCGCGCCGCTCTGGGCGTAAGCGATCCCGTAGACCGGCAACAATTCGGCCTGTAGCGTTTGCGCCGTCGCCGCGCCGATCTCGCGGAACCTCGCCGGCGTGAGCGGCGTCGCCGCAAGATATTGCAGGAGGCATACGTGCGGCGGTGCCGGCCGGGTGATCCGGTTGAGGGGCTGGCTTCGCAATGCCGCCACGCCGCGCGCGAGATAGATCGCCATTTCCCAACGCAGTCTGTCGTCGAAGGCGCGGAGCCGGGCGGCGGCCTCGCGCCAGCCGTCCGGCTGCCGCGCCTCGATCCAGTCGATGATCGCCTGCAGCTCGGGCGGGGAGACGTTGGCCCCAGCGGTGATCTCGGCCCGCTTCTCGGCGAGCGACGCGATCTTCCCGTAGGCAAGGATCTTTTGCGGGATATCGGCGATGATACCCTTCGTGCGCAGCGCCTCGAAGCCGGCGAGATATGTCTCGTCGGACTCCATGCGCAGGATCTCGCGTATGCCGCCTTTGGCATCGTCGAACGGATTGGCGACTTGCACCCGGTCGATGATCGCGAATTTCCCAGCCGTGGCGAATTTCAGCACGGTCATGTACCAGAAATCGATGCCGTATGCGGCATGACTCCCATCATAGGCGGCGAGAAACTCCAGCAGTTTATCGCGGCGGAAGATCGGCGTGTTCTCCTCGATGAAATCGACGATGTGAAAATCCCATGGCGGCGCGGCGGAGTAGGTGAACCAATAGGAGATCTTTCCCTCGGCGCGGAATGCCGGTTGTGCCACCCAGAAATCGAAGCTTTCGGCAATCGCGAAGGCTTCGTCGATCTGTGGCGGCGACATGTGGATGTCGTCGTCGCACACCCAGACATGCGAATAGCGATCGAAGTATTTCGGTTCGCGCAGCACGAGTTTGCGCAGGTTCTGGAACTTGCTGCCTTTGTCACGGAAGGCGTGGGTCGCGCGCCGGCTGAGCGCGGCGAATTCCGCGTCGCTGTCGCCGTAATAGGCGATGACGAGATCCCATCGCCGCTCTGCCTCCCCTTCGGTCCAGAGGCGGATGGCGTTTCTATCGCCGGCGCTGGTGAAGAGGCACCAGCGCAGCCCGTCGTCGCTCGACATGGGCCTTATTATAGACGTTCGGACCGGAGGATGCAGCCCGATGTCCGGGTTGGGCGCCGCCTAGGCTTGACCGGCGGCCGCCAACTTTGCCCGCGCAACCACCAGGCGTCGTTCGGCGCCGGCGCGTTCCAGGACCGCGTTGTCGCGTTCCTCGCCTTGCAGCCGCGCGATCTGGTCGCCGAGTGCCGCGACTGCGTTCTCGAGCGTGCGCGCCTCCGCCTCGATCGCGGCGCGGTCGAGCGCGGCGAGCGGGATCGCCTCGTCGGCGAGGACGGTGCAGCGTTCCGGCGTCACTTCGGCGAACCCGCCCGAGACGAAGATGCGCTCGCTCACGGTGGCGTCCTCGTAGACGTCGATCACGCCCGGCCGCACCGTCGAGATGAACAGCGCATGTCCCGGCAGCACGCCGAAATTGCCTTCCGTCCCCGGCACCACCACCATGCCGACGGGCTCGGACAAGAGCAGCTTCTCCGGCGAGACCAGTTCGAATTGCAGCTTGTCGGCCATCGCTCTCAGGCCGTCTCGGCCGCGATCTTGCGCGCCTTTTCGACCGCTTCCTCGATCGTGCCGACCATGTAGAAGGCGCTTTCCGGCAGCTCGTCGTATTCGCCGGCGACGATGGCCTTGAAGCCCTTGATGGTGTCCTCGAGCTTGACGAACACGCCGGGCGTGCCGGTGAACACCTCGGCGACGTGAAAGGGCTGCGACAGGAAGCGCTGGATCTTGCGCGCGCGCGCGACCGTCAGGCGGTCCTCCTCCGAGAGCTCGTCCATGCCGAGGATGGCGATGATGTCCTGGAGCGACTTGTAGGTCTGGAGCACGCGCTGCACGTCGCGCGCGATGCGGTAGTGCTCGTCGCCGACGACGCGCGGGTCGAGCATGCGCGAGGTCGAATCGAGCGGATCGACCGCGGGATAGATGCCGAGCTCGGCGATCTGCCGCGACAGCACCGTGGTCGCGTCGAGATGCGCGAACGAGGTCGCGGGCGCGGGATCGGTCAAGTCGTCGGCGGGAACGTAGATCGCCTGCACCGAGGTGATCGAGCCCTTGCGCGTGGTGGTGATGCGCTCCTGCAGTGCGCCCATGTCGGTGGCGAGCGTCGGCTGATAGCCCACCGCCGATGGGATGCGGCCCAACAGCGCCGACACTTCCGACCCGGCCTGGGTGAAGCGGAAGATGTTGTCGACGAAGAACAGCACGTCCTGCCCTTCCTCGTCGCGGAAATACTCGGCGAGCGTCAGCCCGGTCAGCCCGACGCGCGCCCGCGCGCCGGGCGGCTCGTTCATCTGGCCATAGACGAGCGCCGCCTTGGAACCCGGCCCGTCGGGGATGATGACCTTCGATTCCATCATCTCGTGATAGAGGTCGTTGCCCTCGCGGGTGCGCTCGCCGACGCCGGCGAACACCGAATAGCCGCCATGCGCCTTGGCGATGTTGTTGATCAGCTCCATGATGATGACGGTCTTGCCGACGCCGGCGCCGCCAAACAGCCCGACCTTGCCGCCGCGGGCATAGGGCGCGAGAAGATCGACCACCTTGATGCCGGTGACCAGGATCTCGGCCTCGGTCGACTGGTCGATGAACTCGGGCGCGGGCCGGTGGATCGGCGCTCTTGTCTTGGTCTTGACCGGCCCGCGTTCGTCCACCGGCTCGCCGACGACGTTGAGGATGCGCCCCAGCGTCTCCGGTCCCACCGGCACGCTGATCGGGCCGCCGGTGTCCGTCACCGTCGCGCCGCGCACGAGCCCGTCGGTCGTATCCATGGCGATGGTGCGCACCGTCGCCTCGCCGAGATGCTGCGCCACCTCGAGCACCAGCGTCTTGCCCTGATTCTGCGTGTGGAGCGCCGTCAGGATCGGCGGCAGCTCGCCCTCGAACTTCACATCGACGACGGCGCCGATGACCTGGGTGATGGTGCCGACATTGTTCCTTGCCATGGTGCTGCCCTCTAGAGCGCCTCGGCGCCGGAGATGATCTCGATCAGCTCCTTGGTGATCGAGGCCTGGCGCGTGCGGTTGTAGGTCATGTTGAGCCGGTCGATCATGTCGCCGGCATTGCGCGTGGCGTTGTCCATCGCCGTCATGCGCGCGCCCTGTTCGCTCGCCGCGTTCTCGAGCAGCGCCGCGAACAGTTGAATCGCGAGCGCCCGCGGCAGCAGATCCTTGAGGATCTCCTCCTCGTCCGGCTCGAACTCATAGATCGCACCCGTTGTCGAGGGCGCGATCTCGGCAGGCGGCGCGAATGGGACGAGCTGCTGCTTCGTCACGATCTGGCTGATCGCCGAGCGGAAGCGGTTGTAGACGATGGTCGCGCGGTCGAATTCGCCGGCGTCGTAGCGCTGGATGAGGCGCTGGGCGATTCCTTGCGCGCTCTCGAAGGTGAGACGCGGCCGGCCGACATCGACGAGGCTGTCGACGATCAGCTCGGCATAATCGCGGCGCAGCGCGTCGCGTCCCTTGCGGCCGATGGTGAAGAGCCGCACGGTCTTGCCCGCGCCCTGCAGCTCGCGAACGGTGCGCCGCGCCTCGCGCAGGATGGTGGCGTTGAACCCGCCGGCGAGCCCGCGGTCGGAGCAGGCGACGACCAGGAGATGGGTCGCGTCCTTGCCGGTGCCGGCGAGAAGCGGCGGCGCATTCGCCATGCCGACGAGATTGGCCGCGAGCGAGCCGAGCATGCGCTCCATCCGCGTCGCATAGGGCCGCGCCGCCTCGGCCTGTTCCTGCGCCCGCCGCAATCGCGAGGCGGCCACCATCTTCATCGCCGAGGTGATCTTCTGGGTCGAGCGAACGCTGCGGATGCGGAGCCGCAAATCCTTGAGGCTGGGCATGGGCCGGCGCGCCTCGTCAGGCGAAGGTTTGGGCGAAGCTGTCGAGGAAGGCGCCGAGCGCCTTCTCGGTCTCGGGCAGGATCTCGCGCTTGTCGCGGATCGATTGCAGGAGCTGCGGCGCCTGGGCGCGCAACTCGCCGAGCATCGCCGTCTCGAACCGCGTCACCGCGTCAACCGCGACCTTGTCGAGATATCCGCGCGTGCCAGCGAAGATCGAAACCACCTGCTCCTCGACCGGCACGGGCGCGAATTGTGGCTGCTTCAGGAGTTCGGTCAGCCGCGCGCCCCGCGCCAGAAGCCGCTGCGTCGCCGCGTCGAGGTCCGAGGAGAACTGCGCGAAGGCCGCCATCTCGCGGTACTGCGCGAGTTCGAGCTTGATGCGGCCCGCGACCTGTTTCATCGCCTTGATCTGCGCCGCCGAGCCGACGCGGCTCACGCTCAAGCCGACATTGATGGCCGGGCGAATGCCGCGATAGAACAGATCGGTCTCGAGGAAGATCTGGCCGTCGGTGATCGAGATCACGTTGGTCGGAATATAGGCCGAGACGTCGCCCGCCTGGGTCTCGATCACGGGAAGCGCGGTGAGCGAGCCCGAGCCATGGTCGGGATTCATCTTCGCCGCCCGCTCCAGGAGCCGCGAATGGAGATAGAACACGTCGCCGGGATAGGCTTCGCGTCCCGGCGGCCGGCGCAGCAGCAGCGACATCTGGCGATAGGCCACCGCCTGCTTCGACAGATCGTCATAGACGATCACCGCGTGCATGCCGTTGTCGCGGAAGAACTCGCCCATGGCGCAGCCGGCATAGGGCGCGATGAACTGCAGCGGCGCCGGCTCCGATGCGGTCGCGGCGACGACGATGGTGTACTCGAGCGCGCCGTAATCCTGCAGCGTCTTGACGATCTGCGCCACGGTCGAGCGCTTCTGGCCGATCGCGACATAGACGCAATAAAGCTTGCGCGACTCATCGCCCGACTGGTTGACCGTCTTCTGGTTGAGGAAGGTGTCGATCGCCAGCGCGGTCTTGCCGGTCTGGCGGTCGCCGATGATGAGTTCGCGCTGGCCGCGGCCGACCGGCACCAGCGCGTCGATCGCCTTCAAGCCGGTCTGCACCGGCTCGTGCACCGAACGGCGCGGCACGATGCCCGGCGCCTTGACCTCGACGCGGGTGCGGGTCACGTCGGTCAGCTCGCCCTTGCCGTCGATCGGGTTGCCGAGCGCGTCGACGACCCGGCCCAGGAGCCCGCGTCCGACCGGCACGTCGACAATGGCGCCGGTGCGCTTCACCGTGTCGCCCTCGCGGATGCCGCTGTCGTCGCCGAAGATCACGACGCCGACGTTGTCGGTCTCGAGGTTGAGCGCCATGCCCTTGACGCCGTTCGGGAACTCGACCATCTCGCCGGCCTGGACCTGGTCGAGCCCATAGATGCGCGCGATGCCGTCGCCGACCGACAGCACCTGTCCCACCTCGGCGACATCGGCTTCGCTGCCGAAATCGGCGATCTGCTGCTTCAGGATGGCGGAGATTTCCGCCGCGCGGATGTCCATCTACCGAACCCCCTTCAATGCCATCTCGAGGCGCTGGAGCTTGCTCTTGAGCGAGGCGTCGACCATGCGCGAGCCGAGCCTGACGACGAGCCCGCCGAGCAGGCTCGGATCGACGCGAATGTCGACCGCGACCTTCTGTCCGACCGATTTGCGGAGCTGCTGATCGAGGCTGTCGCGCTGCGCCGGCGTGAGTTCCTGGGCCGCGACCACCTCGGCCGTCACCTCGCCGCGGCGGTGGGCGAGCGTCGCGAGGAACCGCTCGATCATCGCCGGCAGCGCGAACAGCCGCCGGTTCCGGGCGAGGAGGCCGAGAAAGTTGCGCGTCAGCGGATCGAGCCCGGCGCGCTCGGCCAGCGCGGCGACCGCCCGTCCCTGCGCCTCGCGGGCCAGCACCGGACTGCGGATCAGCCGCTTCAGATCGGCGCTCTCGGCGACGAGCGCGCGCAGGCCGCGCAGATCCTCGGCCACGCGATCGAGCAGCTTGCGCTCGTCGGCAAGCGCGAAGAGCGCGGTCGCATAACGCCCGGCAAGGCCAGCTGCGCCTGTCGCTTCGGATGCCACGCCTGATCAGTCCTCGTTTGCCCGGGGCGATAAGCCTGTTGCCGACGGAATGCCTGAAGGACGGGCCTTTTCACGGCGCTTTCGTTGCCGAACCACCCGCGCAAGGCCCCCGCCCGGAAAGCGCGGCGCGTTCTAACACAGCCCTTTCGGGCATGCAACACGGCCCCGCCCGCGACATTCCGCGCATCCGGCGGCGAGGAGGCTGGCAATCGCCGCCGCGCCGCCGTATTCCGGAACGCTGGGGCGACAGCGGAGGCGTCATTGGCCAGCATCGCGGATGGACGCGGCAGACTCGGGCCGGTCCAGATCTTCCTGGTGTTCTTCAAGGCCGGCTGCGCCTTCGGCGGCGGTCTCGGCATTCTCGCCCTGCTCGAGGAGGAGCTGGTCGCGCGCCGCCGCATCATGACCCGCAGCGACCTCATCGCGCTGTGGAGCATCGGGCGCATCGTCCCCTCCGGCACCATGACCGCGGTGACGGTCGCGATCGGTCACCGCCTCGGCGGACTGACCGGGAGCGTGGTGGCGCTGGTGGCGGTGATCGTGCCCGGCTTCTTCACGACGGTCGCGTTGGCGGCGGCCTATTCGGTGCTCGGGCACGGCGCCGCGCTCGATTATGTGCGCGTCACCCTCATTCCCGCCTCGCTCGCGCTGATCCTGGTGTCGGCGATCCGGCTCGGCAGCGAGATCGCGCGGCCGTCGCCCGAACTGGTTCTGGCCGCCGCGGCGCTGGTGGCGGCGGTCGTCTTCCGCGTCAATCCGACCTTGCTCTTGATCGGCGGCGGCGTGGTCGGCGCCGTGTTTCTCCGCCGTCCGGCGAGGGCGCGGCCATGAGTCTCGGCGCCCTGGTCGGGCTCATCCTCGGCTTCAACCTGCTCACCTTCGGCAACGGGCCGGTGATGGTGCCGCTGCTGCAGCGCCATCTCGTCGAGACGAGCGGTGTCCTGACCCTCGATCAGTTCCTCTACGCCTATGCCATCGGCCGGGCGACGCCGGGTCAGGCCAATCTCTACGTCGCGGCGATCGGCTACATGGCCTATGGCTGGCTTGGGGCGGCGGCCACCGTCGCGGCGATCCAGCTTCCGGGCTATCTCGTGCTGCCGCTGGTCAAGGGCTACGAGCGCTTCCGCGACGTGCGCGCGGTCGGCGGGTTCACCCGCGGCCTGACCGCCGTGTCGGTCAGCCTGATGCTGTCGGTGACCTACGACATCGGCCGCGACACCCTGGGCAGTCCTTTGACCTGGGTGGCGTTCGGCCTCACCTTGGGGCTGATCACGATCCGGCGCTGGAACGCCCTCCTGGCGATGGTTGTCGCGAGCGCCGCCGGCGCCGCGCTCAAGCTCGCGGTCGGCTGATCACCCCGCCGCGCCCGACCATTCGCGCACGAAATCCTTGACGCCGGGCTCGTTGGGCGGGATCGCCGGACGGCCTTGCGGCGTCCCGAGATACATGAAGCCGACGATCGCATCGCCGGGGGCCAGGCCCAGCGCCGTCTTCACCCGCGTGTCGTAGGCCGGCTCGCCGGTGCGCCACATCGCGCCGAAGCCCATCGCATGGGCCGCGACGACGAGGTTCTGCGCCGCCGCGCCGGCCGCCAGCACCTGCTCGATAACCGGGATCTTGTGGCCTTCGACCAGGCTCGCCGCCACCACCACCATGAGCGGTGCGCGGAGCGGCTTCTGGCGCTCGCGCGCGAGGGCGTCGTCCGGCACGTCCGGGGCGCGCGCCTTGAGGGCATCGGCGAGCACCGTGCCCAGCCGCTCGCGCGCTTCGCCGCGCAGCAGGATGAAGCGCCACGGCCTGAGGCGGCCGTGATCCGGCGCGCGGATGGCGGCGGCGAGGATTTCGGAAAGCTGCTCGTCGCTGGGCGCCGGCTCGATCAGCTTGGGCGGGCTGCGGCGCGAGGTGAGGGCTTGCAAGGCGTCCATGATCGTCCCGTGCGGCTTCGAGGGTCAGGGCACCATACACATTCAGTAGTCGAGCTTCCAGTTGACGCCGATGCCGGTGCCGCTGCTCTGCCCGGCCTCGGTATCGATGCTGATGTGGCGGGACACGGCGATGTTGACGTTGACGCTGCTCGAACTCGCCTGGAGCCCCTGGCTGACGCCGACATAGACGCCGTTGGCGACGTATTTCCCGGCGCTGATCGTGGCGCCGGTGACCGAGGTATTGGTGCCGGCACCCGGTGTGATCGGGGTGGTGCCGATCCCGGTTGCCGGCGGTTGGCCCGGCTGCGAGGACAGCGACGGGATGCCGGTGGTGGACACGACCGACGTGGGCGCTGCGCCCAGCGCCAGCCGGTCGAGACCGAGCCCGCGCCTGATCCGGCCCAGCACATCGAGCCCTTGGCCGCCGGCGAGCGAGGCGGCGGCGCTGGCGATCCCGAACGCCTGTGCCGGCCCGACCTGGCTCAAGCTGGTGCCGAACAGGAGCCGGGCGAGAATCTCGTCGCGCGGCAGCGCCGGCTGCGAAGAGAGCTGGATCGAGGGCCGCGTCGCGGTGCCGGTGAGGGTGACGATGGCGGTCACGTCGCTCGACTGCGCGCGCGCCGCGATGTCGATGGTCGGGTCGATGGTGCCCGCGCCCAGGAAGGCGATCGTGCCCTTGCTCACGACAAAGGTCTTGCCCAGGAAGTCGTAGGTGCCGCGCACGACCTCGAGCTTGCCGGTGATGACCGGCGCGCCGGGGCTGCCGGCGATATGCAGGCGCCCGCGCCACTCGCTGTCGAGGCCGCGGCCGCGCACGAAGGTGCTGCCCGGCAGATCGACCGACACGTCGAGGTGGAGTGTCAGAAGTACGGGCGGCTGCGCCGCCGCCGGCGCCCTGAGCGTGGCCCCGGTCGCGCTGTCGATTACCGTGGCGGCGACCGGCTGCAGCGATTGCGGCAGCCGCTCGGGCACGGCGATCTCGGCACGGTCGATCGTCACCGCCGCCGTGACGCGCGGTGCCGTGACCGGACCCTCGAGCCGCAACGTGCCGCTCGCCGTCGCCGTCGCCTCGTCGCGGTTGAGGGCACGCAGACGATGGAACGTCGCCGACAAGGCCAGCGTCGGCACGACGGCCGCGCCGAGATCGACCGAGCCGTTCATGGCGAGGGTCCCGCCGGCACCGTCGTTCGCGGTGAAATCGCTGAGCACCAGGCGGTCGCGCTCGCCGGCGAGGGTGAAATGCACGCCGGTGAGAATGGCCCCGGTCGCGAAGCTCTCGTAGCGCCCGCCGGTGACCGCGATCCGGCCGCTCGCCGCGGGATGCGCCACGGTTCCGGCGACGCTCACGTCGATGGTGAAACGGCCGGCGATCCGATCCTCGGCGTCGGGCAGCAGGCCGGCGAAGTCGGCGAGATCGCCGCCGCCTTCGACATGCGCCTTCACCGCACCCTTGCCCGGCATTTCGGGCGCGAGCCGGTCGGGTGCGAGCAAAAGCGGCCCCTGGGCAGTCCAGCCGATCGCGGTGCCGTGCGGTGCGGCGATCCGGCCCTTCATGTCGAGCCGCCCGTCGCGCCAATCCCCCTCCGCCACGACGCCAAGCGCCGGCATCGCGATGCCGGCGGCGACGAGGCTCACGGACTCCGCGTCGAGCACGAGATGCCCTTGCGGCGCCCGGCGCGTTCCCGCCAAAGCAAGATTGAAGCCGAGCGTGCCGGTCAGGTCCGCGCCGGCGATCCGCGCGAGATCGTGAAGCGGCAATTTGCCGGCCACGACGCGCAGCGTCAGCTTGCCGCGCGCGATCGCACCATCGCCGCGCACGGACCCGCCGCCGATGGCCAGATCGAGGCCCGAGAACCGCGCCGTGCCGGCGCGCCAGGCGAGGGCCAGCGGCGCGCGCAATCCGATCTTGGTCGGACCGATCGTGCCGCCGAGCCGCTCGACCGCCAAGGTGCCGACGCCGCGCTCGAGCCCGAGGCTCGCGCCGGCGGCGAGCGCGAAATCTTCGCCGGCCCGCCCGCGCGCCGCCGCGTCGAGGGTGAAATGTCCGGGCCGGAGGCTGCGGGCGCCGAACCTCACCGTGCTTGCCGTCAGGCGCCCGAACGCGGCATCACTCACAGTGAGCGTGGCGCGGCCGGTCGGTCGGCCCAGCGGATCGGCGATTTCCGCGGCGACGTGCAGCCGTCCGATCCGCGCCGGCGCGGCGCCGCCGCGGCGCAGGTCCCGCGCATCGAGCGTCGCGCTGACGCGCTTGCCGGCCAGCGTGGCATCGGCCGCGACGCGGCCCGAAAGCGGCATTCCGGCGAGGCTCGACCAGGGGCGAAGGTCGGGGATGCTGCCATGGACCTTGCCGTCGAGGCGTCCGGCCGCGAGCGTGAGGCTGCCATCGAGCCGCGCCCCGTCCGGGGCCGAGGCGGCGAACCGGGTGATGCGGACGCCGCCGGGAACGAGCCCGCCGGCGGCGGTCACTGTCGTATCGATCCCGGCCGCGCGGAAATGTGCCTTGATCGTCCCGTGCGGCGGGGCGATGCCGGCGAGCGCGACCTGCGCCGTGAAAGGCCCGAGGTCCACGGAAGCGGCGCGCAGCGACGGCGCGGCGATGTCGAGCTTGCCCGCAAGGGCTGCCGGCGGGCCGGCAAGATGACCCGTCACCGTCGCCGCTCCGACAAGCCGCGGATCGAGCGTGGCAAGGCGCGGCAGGGCGATTTCGAAATCGGTGGCGAGCGTGCCGTCGGGACGGCGCTCGGCCGTTCCGGAAAGCCGCACGGCCGCCGCATCGGCCGAGACCTGCCTTGCGGCAAGGGTGCCGTCGCCACGGCGCTCGATCGTGCCGGCGAAGGCGATGCGATTGCCGAGCAGCGCATCGAGTCGTGCCACCCCGCTGCGCGGGGCGGCGACATTGCCGGACAGGGAAACGGTTGCCGTGCCGTCCGCCGCCACGCGGAAATCGGCGGCGAGATCGAGCGCGCCCGCCAGCGTACCCCGGTCGAGCGGCGCCAGGTCCGGCACGGTGAGGCCGAGCGTTCCGACCGCGCCCTCCAGTGTCGCCGTCACGCGCGCCGTGACCGCGTTGCCCCGATCGCTGATGACGAGATGCTGTGCCGCGATCTCGCGTTTCTGCGGATCGACGCGCGCCTCGATCTGCCAGCCGATCATGGCGCCGAGTTGCGCCGGCAGCGCGGTGCCGGCAATGGTGAGGCCGACGACGGTCCCGGTTCCGGTTACGGCGACGGGCGCGGCGAGCGTGCCGCCGAACGTAAGGGTGGCCTCGCCGCTGCCGCCCAGTGCGGGCATCAGTCTGGCGAGATCGGCCGCGCTCACATGCGCCGTTGCCGCAAGCGCGCCCCCGTCCAACGCATAGTGTCCTTGCGCATCGAGGACGAATCCGGCCGCGGTCACGTCGAGACGATCGACGGCGATGCTATCGGCCGCGATCGCCGCACTCGCCTGCACGGCGATCGTCGCGCCGATCGCTTGCCGCAGCGCCGGCGGCAGCAGCGCCGCCACATGCGCTTCGGCGCTCGCCGACAGGCGATAGGGCGCGCTGCCCGAGATGCGGAACGACGCGGTGGCCGAGGCCGCGCTTCCGGCCGTCGCCTGCAGCCGTCCGCGCCAATCGTCGAGCGGGCCGTCGCCCGTCAGGCTCAGCGCGAGCGGCAGGCTTTCGTTGCGATCGAGCAGCGCGGCGAGCACGGTCCCGGTGGGCTCGCTCACCGCGGCGCGCATTTGGAGCCGCGGCACGGCACCGCCATAGGCGACATGCAGCGTCGCCGATCCCGGCGCGCCGTCGGTTCGATGCAGCGCCAGATCGGCGTCGGCCCGGCCGGTGCCCAGCGCGAAGTCGCCGCTCGCGGCGACTGTCAGCGCGGTGCCGAGCACCGGCTTGCCCAGCACGACGGTGCCGACCGCGAAATGGCGGATGGACACGGGCAGCGGCGGATGCAGCAGCGCCGCCCAATCGGTCTCGCCGTGCGCGGTGCCCGGGCGCAGGATTTCGACCCGCGCGATGGTCAGCCGCGAAATCGTCACGCTTCCGGCGAGGAGGTCGCGCGCCGACAATTCGAGCCGCACGCCGTCGACACGCAGGCGCGGGCCGGCGGCGTCGGTCCAGACGATGCCGCCAATGCGCAGGTCGAACGGCACGACGCCGTCGAGGCCGCTCACCGTCACCCGTTCGCTCGGGTCGGACAGCGCCGTTCCGATCGCGCCCGCCAGCCAGGCCTTGCCGGCGCCGGTCTGAACCGCGGCGAAGGCGAGCACGAGCATGAGCAGCGCCGCCACGCCGGCGCCGGCTGCGATCCCTAATGCCCGCTTCACCATGCTCTCAACACGCGATCAGAACGCCTGCCCGATGCTGATATAGACCTGGAATGCGCTGTCGCTCGCGCGCTTGTTGATGGGAAACGCGAGATCGAGCCGGATCGGTCCGATCGCCGTGTAATATCGCAGGCCGAGCCCGGCACTATAGAAAAGTCTGATCCGGTCCGGCAGGTTCGCCGCATAGACGTCGCCGGCGTCGAAGAACGGCACCAACCCGATCGTCGGCGTGATGCGGTAGCGCAATTCGGTGCCGAACTCGAGGCTCGAGCGGCCGCCGATCGGCGTGCCGCTCGAGTCGAGCGGCCCCGCCGTCTGATAGGCAAAGCCGCGGACCGAGCCGGTGCCACCGGCATAAAGGCGCTTGTCCGCCGGCAGGTCCTCGAGACTCGTCCCGACCACCGTTCCCACGGCGGCATAGCCTGCAAGCACGGCGTATCCGCTCTGGTCGAGGCTGTGATAGGCGCGTGCCTCGAGCCGCGCCGAGAAGAAGTCGAGGTCGTTCGCGAGCAGGCCGTGATACGGTGTGAACGTGAATGTCGTACGCGTGCCGGTGGTGGGGTTGAGCAAGTCGTTGCTGGTGTCGCGCAGCAGATAGAATGGCAGGCCGATCAGGAGATAATTCTCGTCGCGGGTCGTTTCGGCGAGATAGGCGCGCTCGATCGACACGCCGCCGCCCAGTGTGTAGGGCGGGTGCACCAGATCTTCGAGCCCGATATAGCCGCGCCGGCGGCGGCTGTCATAGGCCGGGGTGCTCTCCTGCAGCAGCCCGGCATTGGCGACAAGGTCGATCTTGCGCCCGAGAAAGTCGGGCCGGCGGAAATCGGCGCCGACCCCGAGCTGTTTCTGCGCCGCGCCGGCCGTGAACCGCAGGTCCTCGCCCTCGCCGAAGAGATTGCGGTCCTCCCAGAACGTGCTCGCGCCGAGACCGAGATTGGTGTTGTAGCCGACGCCCGCGCCGACCGAGCGCGGCGGACCCTCGGTCACGTCGATCGTCATCGCGACCGTGCCGTCTGCGGCGGGCGCCGCGGCATGGCTGATGCGAACGGCGCTGAAGAGCCCGGAATGCACCAGGTCCTGGCGCGTCGTCTCGACCGCGCGCTCATCGAAGGCTGCGCCTTCTTTCCAGGCGATGCGCCGCGTTACGAAATCGCGGGCGACGCGGCGCAGGCCCGCGACGGCGGTGGCGCCGAAGCGCGCCGGAGCCCCGGGATCGATCGTGTAGCTGACCGACATGGTGTGGGTCGCGACGTCGACGACGACGTGGCGGTCGCTCACCCGGGCGAAGGGAAAGCCGTTTTGCTCGTAGATCGCGACGATACGCGCGTTTCCGGCCTCGACCGGCTCCGAGCGCGCGGCGCCGCCCGGGGCGAGGCCGATCGCCGCTGCGCCCTGCGCCGCGACCAGGGTCGCCGGCGTCCCCGAGGCGAGCGCGAAAGTGACCCGGGCAAGATGAAACAGCGGTCCTGGCATCACCGTCACGGTCACGCGGGCGGGATGCTCGGTGGTATCGACCCGGTAGGCGATCCTGGCCTGCCAATAGCCCTCGGCATGCAGCACCGCCTCGAGCCGGGGCAGATCGTCCTGGGCGCGGCGCCGCAGCGCCGCGGGCGAGGGCGGCGGTCGGTCGGCCAGCGCCACCAGCTGCGAGGCGTTTTTCAGCGCATCCCTTAGCGCCGGCACGGTGACCCCGGTGAAATCGACGCGATAGGGCTCGTCCGCGACCGCCGGCGCGGCACAGGCGAGCCAGCCGCCGACAAGGACGAGAAGCCAGATGCGGTAACTGCGTGTCATCGGCCCAGCCGCCATGTCCAGCCGCACGTACGACCTCCCAAGACGCGGCAAAACTCCCACCCGGCCATGCCAGAGGGCCGGCCGCGCGGAGCGGATGCGGGGAGTTATAGAGCGTCAGGCGTGGCGATGGCTGCGGCTGAGCTGATCGAGCGCGAGTTCCAGACGCCCGACCTCGGTCTCGATCTTCTCGAAATAGGCGAAACCGGCCTGGCGCAGGTCTTTCGCCGTCACGTCCTCGATCGCGGTGAGCGTCTGGCACAGCCGCGTGCCGCCGAGATTGGCGGCGCCGCTGCGCAGCGAATGGGCCAGTTCGCCGAACTCGCCGATGTCGCCGCGCTCGATCGCCTGTTTGAGCCGGGCGAGAATCCGCGACGCATCGGCCTCGAACGTTTCCACCACCTCGGCGACGAATTCGTTGCCGCCCAGCCCGCGCAGCGATTCGATGCGGGCGCTGTCGATGACCTCGATGGCTTCGCTGCCGAAGCGCGGGTGGTCGGTGATCGGCGTTACCACTTGCGTCGTCTCGGGCGGCGGCGCGGCGGCGCGGCCCGCGCAGGTCTCGTCGATGGCGGCGAGCAGCCTTGCGGCTTCGACCGGCTTGGTCAGCACGGTGTCGAAGCCGGCCTCGCGGCACATGAGCTCGGTCTCCTCGGTCGCATCGGCGGTGAGGGCGATGAGCGGCACGAAATCGCCGGGATGGCGCAGGCGATGCAGCTTGGCGACGGCATCGCCGCTCACGCCCGGCATGTTGAGGTCGAGCAGCGCCAGGTCGACCCCGCCCTTGTCGAGCGCGGCGAGCGCGGCGCCGCCTTCGGTCGCGAATTCGATCTGGTGCCCGGCCCGGCCGAGCAGGTTCTTGAGAATTTCGCGGCTGGCGGCGTCGTCCTCGGCGACCAGGATGTGGAGACGGCGCGGCTCGGCCGCTTCGGGCGGCGGCGCGAAGACCTCTTCCGCCGCCATCGCCAATACGCTCAGAAAGGCGCTGGCGAGCGCCGTCTCGGTCACCGGCTCCTCGATCGCGGCGGCGAGCTGCGTCGCGGCGAGGCCCGCCACCGCCTCGCTCGCCTGGGCCGGTGCGATGAACACGACCGACGGCCGCTGCGCGGCGCCGCTGGCGAAGCGGTGCGCAAGGCTCAGCCCCGCGACCGGGTCGCTGCGCCCGTCGATCAGGAGGATATGCCGCGCCGCGCCGCGCTCGCCGCCGAGCACGGCGAGCGCATCGTCGCCGGTGACGTACCATTGGGTCTCGGCGCGCCAGGCGCGCAGCCAGGCCTGGAGCGTCGCGGCCAGCTCGCGGTCGGGGGTGACGACGACGACGCGCCGGCCGATGAGATCGGGCGGACGCAGCGTCGCATCCTCCTCGCAGGCGAGCGGCAGCTCGACGGTGAACGTGCTGCCGGCGCCCAACTCGCTCTCGAGCGTGATGGTTCCGCCCATCAGGTCGATGAGCTGCTTGGCGATGGCGAGACCGAGGCCGGTGCCGCCATACCGGTCGGGCACGGTGTCGTCGCCCTGGGCGAAGATATGGAAGATGCGCTCGCGCGCGGCGGCGGGGACGCCGATTCCTTCATCGCGCACCGCAAGCCGGAGCCGTACCACGCCGGCGCCGCGGCCGGCGAGCGTGGCGGCAACGCCGACATGGCCGCGCGGCGTGAACTTGATCGCGTTGGCGAGCAGATTCATCAGCACCTGGCGGAACTGCAGCGGCAGGCCGCGGCAGACATGCGGCAGGCGCGGGTCGATGGTTAGCGCGAGTTCGAGCCCTTTGGCCTCGGCCTGCGGCCGGAGGATCGCCACCGCGCCCCCCAGTACCTCGCGCAGCACGAAGCTCTCGGTCTTCGGCGCGAGCTTGCCCGCTTCCAGCTTGGAGAGATCGAGCAGATCGTTGATGAGCCCGAGCAGGGTCCGGGCCGAGAGCTGCATCGTGCCGAGCATGTCGCGCTGCTCGCTGTCGAGGCGGGTGCGGGCCAGCAGCGAGCCCATGCCGATGAGCGCGTTGAGCGGCGTGCGCAACTCGTGGCTCATGACGGCGAGGAGGCGGCTGCGCGCGGTGCGCGTCGCTTCGGCCTCGGCGCCGACCGCACCCAGGCGCTGCGCAAAGGCGGCCGCCGACAGCGCCGGCACGATCAGCGCGACAAGGATGCCGCAGGAGACGCCGGGCATGTCGCGCCAGAACGGCGTGGCGAGAACGACCCCGCCGAAGCCGATCGCGCCGAGCAGCGCCGCGACGAGCAGCGCCGGCGCGCCATAGCGCCAGCCATAGCCGAGGCTGACCCAGAGATAGGCCGAGACCCAGGGCGCACCCGCCGCCCCGCCGTAATGCAGGAAGACCGAGATCAGCGCCACGTCGCCCGCGAGCGCCGCCGCGCGCCGCCGCGCCGCCGCCGCCGGGCCGAGCATGACGGCGAGGAGGATGAGCCACGATGCGAGCGCCCCGAGGACGTCGATCGCCAGCACCGGCTGCAGCCGGTCGAGCGGGACCCCGGCGGCGGCGAGGCCGCCGATATAGGCCAGCGCCGCGGCGGAAACGAAGATGCGGATGAGCGCCTGCTGCGGCTCCCCGTCGGGCCGCAGGGATAGTTCTTGGGCGATCACGCCAAGCCCGCGCCATCCGACCAGGATCGTGGCGAGCCCCGGCCCGAGCAGGCTCAGCGCCAATGCCAAGGTGCCGGCGTAGCGCAGCGGCAAGGGCCCGGCGAGCGCCGCTACCGCGAGCGGGGCGATGACGGCACAAAGCGCGAGGCCCGCGGCGGCAAGCCTCTCTCTCCGGCCCAGCGGCGGGGCAGGCGGACTCGCTGCCTCTTGCCGTAGCGTCATTTGGACGTTGCTTTCGGCCTTTTCCCCGCGCTTCCCGGTCTGGTCTCCGGCCGTCCTCAGGGGTGGCCGGACGCCCGGGAATCGCACACCGATTCTGCCGGTATTTTAAACAAAAATCTATAAGTTGTTAGGCTGAACGCAAACTTCCACGAGATATTGGATCGGTTCGTCGTCTCAGGGGGGTCAGGCGGAGGCCGCTTCCTGGCGCCGGACGAGGCGCTCGCGCGGCAGGCGGACGGTCACGACGGTGCCGACGCCCTTGCGGCTTTCGATATTGAGGTTGCCGCCGTGGAGCTCGACGAGGCCGATGGCGAGCGGCAGGCCCAAGCCGGTGCCAGGGTGCTTGCGGCTCCAGGCGCTCGCGACCTGGCCGAAGCGGCTGACCGCGGTGGCAACCTCGTCCTCATCCATGCCGATGCCGTTATCGCTGACCGCGACGAAGAGCCCGTCCGGGCCAAGGCGCGCGCGCAGCACGACCCGGCCGCCGGCATGGCTGAATTTGATGGCGTTGGTGACGAGGTTGAGCAGCACCTGCTTCAGCTTCAGCACGTCGACGCGGATCGGCGGCAGCTCGGCGGAGACGTCGACATCGAGCTCGACTTCGAGGGCGTGGGCGCGCTCGCGCACGAGCTGGAGCACGTCGCCGACGATGCCGGCGATCTCGCCCTCTTCCTCGTCGAGCTCGGCCTTGCCGGCCTCGAGCTTGGAGACGTCGAGGATGTCGCTGATGATGCCGAGAAGATGCTGCGCGCTGGTGCAGATGTCGCGGGCATAGCCGGTGTAGCGCTGGCTGCCGAGCGGGCCCATCAGCTCGTCCGCCATCACCTGCGAGAAGCCGATGATCGCGTTCAGCGGCGTGCGCAGCTCGTGGCTCATATTGGCGAGGAATTCGGTCTTGCTGCGGCTCGCCAGCTCGGCTTCCTCCTTGGCCGCGAGCAGCGCCATCTCGGCCGCCTTGCGGTCGGTGATGTCGAGCGACACGGTCACCACCAGCGTTGACGGGCCGGACCGGTCCTGCAGCAGCGCCTTGGTGGTAAGGAGGACGCGGCGCTCGCCCTCGGGGCTGGCCACCACTTCCTCGAACGTGCCGGGTGCCTCGCTGCGCGCGACGATGCGCCGATCCCGGTCCATCGCGGCGCGCGCCTGCAGATCGTCGCGCACCTGCGCCGGCGTCAGGCCGATAAGCGCGGCCGCGGGCTTGCCGGCGCGCCGTGCGTAGGTCTCGTTGACGAACACGAAGCGGCCGTCGCGGTCGGTGGCGCTCACCATCACCGGGACCGCGTCGATCACGCGCATCAGCAACTCGTGGCTCTCGCGCAGCGCGTCCTGATGGCGGCGCTGCTCGGCCGCGATGCGCTCTTCGAGCGAGGAGGCGCGCGCCGCCAGGGCAAGCTGCTGCCGGCGCAGGGTGAGGAGATTGCGCGCGCGGACGCGGAACTCGTCGTGGTCGATCGGGCTTTGCAGGAAATCGGTGGCGCCGGCTTCGAGCGCCTCGAGCCGCAGCGCGCGATCCTCCGACGCGGTCAGCGCCATGATCGGCACCTGGTCGCAATTCGCCAACGCTCGGAAGCGGCGGATCAGCGTGATCCCGTCGACGTCCGGCATCTTGAGATCGGTGACCAGCAGATCGGGCGGGCCGCTCGCGATCGCCGCCAGCGCGTCCTCCGCCCGGTCGAAGGTCGCGACCTCGATGTCGTGGTCGAGCGAACGCGCCAGCCGCTCCAGGATCTTGAGATTGGTCAGGCGGTCGTCGACGATGGCGATGGTCTGGTGCGGGGAAATGGGCTCCATCCTGGGCGCGGCGCGAACCGCAGGGACAGGGTTAAGTTTCGGCCAAAGTTAATTTTCGTGGCAACATGCTTAACGAATCGTTAGCAGCGCTCGTCCGGGCCGGCAAGCGTGAGGACGGCCTCGCCCAGCCCCGCGAACCGGACCGCCACGCGCGCTCCCGGCGGCGCGATCGCGACGC
This sequence comes from Allostellaceae bacterium, assembly GCA_035532935.1. Lineage (GTDB taxonomy): Bacteria > Pseudomonadota > Alphaproteobacteria > ATCC43930 > CGMCC-115725 > DATJLY01. Next base: position 4,756 of record DATKQE010000056.1, on the reverse strand, counting down.
CGGTATGGCTTCCGGTCGTCACGATGTCGCCCGAACGGAGCGGTCTCCCGCGACTCGCGGCATGGTTGGCGAGCCAGGCCAGGAGACGGCGCGGATGCCCGGCCGGATTGCCGCCGACCGCGCGCTTCACCTCGTGCCCATCGATGGCGAGCCGCGCCTCGACCGTAAGGAAGTCGATCGCGCGCCAGCCGGCGATGGGCGGCCCATGGCAGAACCCGGCATTCGACAGGTTGTCGGCGAGCAGGGCCGCGGGCGACATCTTGTCGCGGCTCTCATAGCGGGTATCGAGCAGTTCGATCGCGACATGGGCGGCCGCGACCGCGTCCCAGACCTCGTCCTCGCCATAGGGGCGGGCGCGCGGCGGCAGGTCCCGCGCGAGCGACAGTGCCAGCTCCGCCTCGACGGCGCGGAAGTTCTCCGGCGTCACGGCGAAGACCGCCGGGCTCGGCCGTACCAGCGGGGCGAAGAGCGGCGCCGCGCTGGGCGCGGCCGCGGCGTTCGCGGCGCCGACTTTCCAGCCCGCGACGGCGACGCCGAGGCGGCGGATCACCGCTTCCTGCACGGCATAGGCGGCTTCGTCGTCGCCCGGCAGCCGTTCGGCGGCGAGGCCGGGAAGGCGCCGGCCGCTCTGCCGCGCCTCGACCAGCAGCGCCGCGGCGCTGCCGGCGGCGGTGCTCACGGCGCTCCGGCGCGGTTGCCGCCGAGATAGTCCATCGCCGCGGCGACCCCGCCCTTGCGGTGCGGCACGCCGGCGGCGCCAAGTCCCATCTCGACCCCGGCCAGCGTTCCCATCAGCATGAGGTCGTTGAACCAGCCGAGATGGCCGATGCGGAACACCTTGCCCGCGACCTTGCCGAGCCCGGCGCCCAGCGACAGATCGTAGCGCTCGAGAATGGCCGCGCGGATCGCGTCGGCATTGTGCCCCTCGGGCGCCATCACCGCGGTGAGCGCGCTCGAATGCTCCTTGGGATCGACGCTGAGGAAGTCGAGCCCCCAGGCGCGCACCGCACGCCGCGTCGCCTCGGCGAGCCGGTCGTGGCGCGCGAACACGTTGTCGAGGCCTTCCGCCTCGAGCATCGCAATCGATTCCTTGAGGCCGAAGAACAGCGTCGTCGGCGGCGTGTACGGGTAGAGGCCGCTCTCGTTCGCCTCGATCATCGGCTGCCATTCGAAATAGCCGCGCGGCAGCTTCGCCGTCTTGTGCGCGGCGAGCGCCTTGGCCGAGACCGCATTGAAGCTCAGGCCCGGCGGCAGCATCAGCCCCTTCTGCGAGCCCAGCACCGTCACGTCGACGCCCCACTCGTCGTGGCGGTAGTCGATGGCGCCGATCGAGGAGATGCCGTCCACCATGAAGAGCGCCGGATGACGGGCGCGGTCGATCGCCTGGCGCAGCGTCGCGACGCGGCTCGTCACGCCGGTTGCGGTCTCGTTGTGCACGACCATCACCGCCTTGATCCGATGCCCGGTGTCGGCGACGAGCTTCTCCTCGAGCACGCCCGCATCGACGCCGTGGCGCCAGTCGCCCGGCACGAAATCGACCTCGAGCCCGTGGCGCTTCGCCATCACGTGCCAGAGATTGGCGAAATGCCCGGTCTCGAAGGCGAGAACCCGGTCGCCGGGCGACAGCGTGTTGAGGATCGCCGCCTCCCACGCCCCGGTGCCCGAGGACGGATAGATCAGGATCGGACCCGAGCAGCGCAGCACGCGTTTGAGCCCCGCGATCACGGTCCGGCACAGCGCCACGAATTCCGGGCCGCGGTGATCGATGACGGGATTGTCGATGGCGCGCTGGATGCGGTCCGGCACATTGGTCGGACCGGGGACTTGCAGGAAGTGCCTGCCGCTGCGGGCGGTCATGTCGCAATTCTCCTAGGCTTTGAGCGACGGCAATGTGCCGGCAAATTCCGTCCCACCGCAAGTCCCGGCTCGCCGCACCGCCGGACAGCCGCCGCGGCGCTGGCGTTTTCGGGTCCGATCCCGTCTAATCCGCCGCCGCAAGGAGGGGCATGATGGCAGTGGCGGCGGGCGATCCACGACTGGCGGCGCGGCTTAAGGCCGCACTCAAGGGCGAGGTCCTGTTCGACGCCTTCACCCGCGGGCGCTACGCCACCGATGCCTCGATCTATCAAGTTGAGCCCTTGGGCGTGGTGGTGCCGAAGGACGAAGCGGACGTGGCGGCGGCGCTCGCGATCGCGCGCGCAGAGGGCGTGCCGGTGCTGCCGCGCGGCGGTGGCACCTCGCAATGCGGCCAGACCGTCAACCGCGCGCTCGTCGTCGATTGCAGCAAGCACATGAATTCGGTGCTCGCGCTCGATGTCGCGCGCCGCACCGTCCGGGTCGAGCCCGGCGTCGTGCTCGACCGTCTCAACCGCGCGCTCCGGCCGCGCGGCCTGTTCTTCCCGGTCGACATTTCGACCGGGAGCCGCGCCACCATCGGCGGCATGGCCGCCAACAACAGTTGCGGTGCGCGCTCGCTGCGCTACGGCAACATGGTGCACAACGTGCGCGCGATCGACGCGCTCCTGGCCGATGGCACCGCAGCGCAGTTCGGCGCCGTCGCCGGTAATTTCGACGCGGCGACGGGGCCCGAGCGCTATCGCGACCTGGTACGGCGGATGCGCGCGCTCCACCGCAGCGAAGCGGCCGAGATCGAGGCGCGCTTTCCCAAGCTGTTGCGCCGCGTCGGCGGCTACAACATCGACATGATCGATGATGCCGGCCACAACATGGCGCATCTTCTCGTCGGCTCGGAAGGCACGCTCGCGTTCTTCACGGCGGTCGAATTGCAGTTGCAGCCGATCCCGAGCGACCGCGTGCTCGGCATCTGTCACTTCCCGAGCTTCCACGGCGCGATGGCGGCGACCAAGGCGATCGTGGCGCTGGGCCCGAGCGCGGTCGAACTGGTCGATCGCACCATGATCGAGCTCGCGCGCGACATCGCCATGTTCCGCCCGGTGGTGGAGCGCTTCGTCCGGGGCGCGCCCGAGGCGCTGCTGCTGGTCGAGTTCGCGGGCGAGGATCCGGCCGACAACCGCCGGCGCCTGGCGCGGCTGGTCGAGCTGATGGGCGATCTCGGCTTGCCCGATGCGGTCATCGAGGCGACCGACAACGCCTTTCAGGCTGCGGTATGGGAGGTGCGCCAGCACGGGCTCAACATCATGATGTCGATGAAGGGCGAGGGGAAGCCGGTCTCGTTCATCGAGGACTGCGCCGTGCCGCTCGACGACCTCGCCGACTACACCGCGCGGCTCGACGCCGTTTTCCGCAAGCACGGCACCTACGGCACGTGGTACGCGCATGCCTCGGTCGGCACGCTCCATGTCCGGCCCGTGCTCAACCTCAAGCAGGAGCTCGAGGTCAAGAAGATGCGCGCCATCGCCGAGGAGGCGTTCGCGATCGTGCGCGAATACAAGGGCTCGCATTCGGGCGAGCACGGCGACGGCATCGTGCGCTCGGAATTCCACGAGCCGATGTTCGGCGCGCGCATCGTCCGCGCCTTCGAGGCGGTGAAGGACGCGTTCGATCCCTCGGGATTGTTCAATCCGGGACGGATCGTGCATCCGCCTCGGATGGACGACCGTTCGCTGTTCCGCTATCCGCCCGGCTATGCGGCCGAGACGCGGGACTGGGCGCTCGACTGGTCGGAATGGGGCGGCTTCGCCGGCGCCGTCGAGATGTGCAACAACAACGGCGCCTGCCGCAAGACCGATCCCGGCGTGATGTGTCCCTCCTATCGCGCCACCTTCGACGAGCAGCACCTGACGCGCGGGCGCGCCAACACGCTGCGTCTCGCGCTGTCGGGCCAGCTCGGCGGCGGCGCGCTCGCCTCGGACGCGATGCACGCGACCATGGCGCTGTGCGTCTCGTGCAAAGGGTGCAAGCGCGAATGCCCGGTCGGCGTCGACATGGCGCGGATGAAGATCGAATTCCTGCATCACTGGCGCGCGGCGCATCCGCTCAGCCGGCGCGAGCGTCTGGTCGCCTATCTGCCGCATTACGCGACCGCGGCGGCGCGGTTTCGCGCGCTGCTCAATCTGCGCGACGCGATCCCCGGTCTCGCCGCGGCGAGCGAGCGGCTGCTGGGCTTCGCCGCGCGCCGCCCTTTGCCGCGCTGGCAGGCACCCTATCGCGATCCGCCACCCGCGCCGGGCGGTGCGGGCCGTCCGGTCGTGCTGCTCGCCGATTGCTTCAATCGCTGGTTCGAGCCCGGGAACGCGCGGGCGGCCGAGCGGGTGCTGCGCCGCGCCGGCTACGACGTGCGCGGGCCGGCGCATGACGGCGTCCGCCCGCTTTGTTGCGGCCGCACCTTCCTCAGCGTCGGCCTGGTCGCCGAGGCGCGCGCCGAGGCGCGGCGGCTGGTGGCGGCGCTCGCGCCCGCAGCGGCGGCGGGCGTTCCGATCGTCGGGCTCGAGCCGTCCTGTCTCTTTACCTTGCGCGACGAGCTGGGCGCGCTGCTGCCGGGGCCGGATGCCGCCGCCATCGCCGCGGGCGCGCGGCTCTTCGACGAATTCGTTGCCGCCGAGGCCGAGGCCGGCCGCTTTGCCCTGCCGCTCGCGCCGGTCGCGGCCAAGGCCGTGCTCCACACCCATTGCCACCAGAAGGCGTTCAACGCCGCGGCGGCGAGCGTCGCCGCGCTGAAGCTGGTGCCGGGCCTCGCGGTCGAAAGCTTCGATTCGACCTGCTGCGGCATGGCCGGTGCGTTCGGCTACGAGGCCGAGCATTACGACATGTCGCTCAAGATCGGCGAATTGGGCGT
>DATKQE010000055.1:0-37316 GCA_035532935.1 Allostellaceae bacterium | reverse complement strand
AGCAGGGCGTGCGCTTTCAGCTCGGCCTCGGGCGGCAGGCGTTCCGGGTGGACGGCAAATTCAAGTTCTGGGGTGGGCTGGCCTGCCACATCTGGGGCGGCGGCAAGGAATTGATCAAGGCGCTGGGCGCCCGCGCCGATCGCGCCGGCATCCCGGTGTTCCACGACACGCCGGCCGTCGCATTGCTGCAGGGCGACCGCGGCGTCGCCGGGGTGCGGGTGCGCCGCCAGGGGCGGCTGGTCGATCTGCGCGCACGCGCGGTCGTGCTGGCATGCGGCGGGTTCGAGGCCAATGCCGAGATGCGGGCGCGCTATCTGGGGCCGGGCTGGGACCTCGCCAAGGTGCGCGGCTCGCGCTTCAATACCGGGCAGGGGCTGAAGATGGCGCTCGAGATCGGCGCGGCGCCGGCCGGGCACTGGTCGGGGGCGCATGCCTGCGCCTGGGATTTGAACGCGCCGCCGGTCGGCGACCTCGATGTCGGCGACCGCTTCCAGAAGCACGGCTACCCGTTCGGCATCGTCGTCAACGCCAAGGGGCAGCGCTTTCTCGACGAGGGCCTCGATTTCCACAGCTACACCTACGCCCGTTACGGCGGCGAGATCCTCAAGCAACCTGGCATGTTCGCCTGGCAAGTGTTTGATCAGAAAGCCGTGCACCTGCTGCGCGACGAATACCGCATCCCGCGCACCACCAAGGAGAAGGCCGACACGCTGGAGGCGCTGGCGGCCCGCCTGGAGGGCGTCGATCCGCGGGGCTTTCTCGAGACCGTGCGCGCTTTCAACGCGGCGCCGCGCCCCGATGTGCCGTTCAACCCCAATATCCATGACGGGCTGCGCACCGCGGGCCTGACGCTCGACAAGAGCAACTGGGCAACGCGGCTCGACACCCCGCCCTACGAGGCCTATGCGGTGACGACTGGCATCACCTTTACCTTCGGCGGCCTGAAGATCACCAACGAGGCCGCCGTCGAGGACGTGACCGGGCAGCCGATCCCCGGCCTCTTCGCCGCCGGCGAGATCGTCGGCGGGCTCTTTTATCATAACTACGCGAGCGGCACCGGGCTGATGGCCGGCGCCGTGTTCGGCCGCATCGCCGGCCGCAGCGCCGCATCCTATGCGCGCCCGGGAGACCCCGACGGCGCGACCTGAGCGGGGCGCATCCGGGGCCGGCCGTCGTTAGCACGACCCACAATGCTGCCGGCGCGGCCGGCCGGTGGCGACCAGCGCCAGCGGCCGCGCGGCTTGCTACCCACAGGGCGGGGCGGCCTGCTGCGCCGACGTAAACAGCTACCCACTATAGGGGCATTGACTCGCTTCCGTGAAGCTGCCATCTGGTACCGAGTACGCTGGACAGACCGAAGCCCCGCGTCTCGGGGCACATAGGGAAGGAGCACGCTTATGCCGGGGGTGACCCGTCGCACGCTAATTAACAGTTCGATCGGCCTCGTCGCCGCTGGAACGTTCGGACGACCCTATATCGCCAACGCGCAGGCCAAGACTGCCGAGGTGTGGTGGGTGCAGGGGTTCCTCCCCGAGGAAGACGCGGCATTCCGTGTAATGGTGGCGGAATACGAAAAGCAAAGCGGCAACAAGATCAACTATAGCATTGTCCCCTTCGCCCCGTTGCGACAGAAGATCGTCTCGGCGATCACCAGTGGCGTCGTCCCGGATGTGATCCCCTCCGACCCGCCCGAGATGGTCCCCGAGCAAGCCTGGGCCGGCCGATTGCTCGACGTGAGCGACGTGGTTGAGACCCAGAAGTCGAAATTCCTGCCGATCGCGCTCGAATCTGCGTATTGCTACGACAACGTCGCAAAGAAGCGCAGCTATTACGGCGTGCCGAGCACCTGCGCAGTCGTGCCCTTTCACATCTGGCGCACCCTGGTCGAGAAGGCAGGCTATAAGGAGTCCGACATCCCCAACAAATGGGACGCCTTCATCGATTTCTTCAAGCCCGTGCAGAAGAAGCTGCAAGAACTGGGCATGCGCCACACCTATGCCAGCGGCTTTGTGGTCAGCACGATCGGCAACGACCCGACGAATACGTTCCAGCAATTCATGATCGCCTATGGCGGCGAGAACATCGTCAGCAAGGACGGCAAGTTCAACGGCAAGGACCCGCAGGTTCACGAGGCGGTCGTCAAGGCGGTGGAGCGGCTGTCTTCCTTGTTCAAGGATGGCTACATCCCGCCGAGCTCGATCAACTGGAACGATGCCGACGATAATAACGCCTTTCACTCAAAGCTGTGCGTGATGGATTTCGACGGCACGCTGTCGACCGAGCTGGGCATGCTCAAGATGCAGAAGGAAGAGGTGAAAGACGTCATCACCTACCCGCCGCCGGCGCAGAACAACGGCAAGGAAATGCCGGTCCAGTTCGGCGTCAACTGTGTCAGCATCCCCAAGGGTGCCAAGAATGTCGCGGTCGCCAAGGATTTCATCAAGTATTCGATCCAGCCTGAAGTTTTCAGCAAGTTCCTGAAGGGCGGGCTCGGCCGCTGGCTGCCGCCGATGGCGGAGTTGGCCAACGATCCGTGGTGGAAGGAAGACCCGCACCGCAAGCCCTATTCGGACGAGGCCTTCGGCGGACGGCCGCTGGTGCCGTTCTATTACGCCTATACTCCGGCCTGGGCCGAAGTCCGCACGACGCACCCGTTCAACATCGCGATCCACGATGTCACGTCCGGCGGGATGAAATCCACCGACGCCGTGGCGAAGGCGTTCTCGCATATCAACGACATCTTCGCCAAATATCAAATCAAAGCCTGAGAGGAAACCATGGCGGACGGCACATCGGTTCTTCAGCCCGGTCAGGCGCTGCCCGGCCCGGCGGGTGTCGGCGAGCAGCTTCGGAGCCGATTCTGGCGGGGTCACATGCAGGGCTCGGAATATGCCTGGGCCCTTGCGTTCTGCGTGCCGTACGCCGTGGTATTTCTGCTGTTTGTCGTCTATCCGATCGCTTTCGGCCTGTGGATGGGCGACCAGCCGAGCCTGTACGTGACGCTGTTCTCCGATCCGATTTATCTCGAGACGCTCGTTAACACCGCCCTGTTCCTCGGCGTCGCGATCAACCTGAAGATGTTTTGCGCCCTCCTGATGTCGGGCTTCTTCATGCGCCCGGGATGGTGGAGCAAGGCGATGCTGATGGTCTTCGTGCTGCCGTGGGCGGTGCCGTCGCTGCCCGTGTTCATCTCGATCCATTGGCTGCTGAACGGGGAATACGGCCTTCTCAATAACCTGATTTACGATGTCTTCCACGTCACGGCGCCGGATTGGCTCACCGAACGGTGGACCTCGCTCGGCTCGGCGATGCTGGCGCATATCTGGAAGTGGATGCCGTTCTGGACCGTGATCCTGCTGGCCGGGCGCATGGCGATCCCCTCCGAGATCAAGGATGCCGCCAAGGTCGATGGCGCCACCGGACTGCGGAGCTTCATGCACGTCAGTTTTCCGTTGCTCGCCAACCTCTATCTGATCTGCACCCTGCTCTCGACCATCTTCTCGCTCGGCGACTTCAACACGGTGACGTTCGTGACCGGTGGCGGGCCTGCAGATTCGACCCACGTTCTGGCGACGCTCGGCATTCGCTACGCGTTTGAGCTCGCGCAGCCGCGTCTCGGCGTAGCGGCGGTGATCTCTGCCCTGCCGCTGCTGATCCCCCTCGTCATTATCCTGATGCGCAAGTTCCGGACCTCGCAGGTGCAGCTATGACCACGACGAGTTTCGTCGAAACCCCCCGTCTGTCCGCTGTTGACCGGTCGAAGTCGGAGGTGATGCGGCGCGGCGCGCGGCGCCGCCGCTATCTCGAGACCGGCGCGACCGCGGTATTCAGCATGTTCTTGATCTTCTGGACGCTGCTGCCGATCTACAACGTCCTGATGGTCTCCTTCGAAGGCCATAGCGACGTATTCAGCGGGGCGCTCTGGCCGCCGGCGGCATCGGCTAAGCCGTATTGGATCGTCCTCACCGAGGGATACTGGTATCTCGCCAATTTCTGGCACCAGTTCGGCAACAGCATCTATGTCGGCGCGGCTACGACATTCCTGACGTTGTTGATTGCTTCGCTGGCGAGTTTTTCGATCTCGCGGTTGCGCATCCCACACGGTTGGCTGATCTCCAACGCGGCGCTGATGACGTATGTGATCCCGGCATCGTTTCTGGCGATCCCGTTCTATCGCATCATGCAGATTTACGGGCTGATCAACAATCTATGGTCGGTCATCGCCGCGTTGGTGACCTTCACGACGCCCTATGCGATGTTCATCTTTCAGCAATATGGCCGCAGCATCCCAATCGAACTCGACGAGTCGGCTCGCATCGACGGCGCGTCGCCGATCCAGATTTATGTCCGCATCTACCTGCCATTGATGGCGCCGGCCTTGGTCGCGGTCGGCACCTTTGCGCTGCTGGCCGCCTGGAACGAATATCTCTATCAGTTCCTGATGCTGTCGGATAAACGCAGCATGACGGTGCCGGTGGCGCTCGCGCAGTTCCTCAACAGCGACGAGGCACCGTGGAATTATATGATGGCGACGGCGGTCGTCTATGCCCTGCCGCCGGTCATCGTGTACTACTGGTTCCGGCGCCGCATGACATCCGGACTGACAATGGGTGGCGTCAAGGGCTGAGCTTTCGGCGGGGTAAGATCGCCCCGGCCGGCCCGAAAACGCGGTTACAAGAAAACCTCCCCCGGAGCACTCCGGGGGAGGTTTTCTGTGTGACGTCCGGCGTCGCCCTGCGGCGCCTGGTACGACACTCGTGGCGGCGCATGGCGCCGGCGCCCCCGCCGACACGGCGGCCAAGCGGATCGAAGCGGCCCTTGGGCCGATTGGATCGCGTATTTGGCAAAGGCCTCGTCGGTCGGGACGACTCGTCCCGCCGAGACCTAGCGCGGCGCGCTTTGCCACGCTATGATCCAATCCGTCAAGAAGCACAGGCCCCGAAAACGGCGGCTTGGCTGTGAACAGGAGGAAACCACCGAGATGACCAAATTGACCAGACGTTCGTTGCTGCGCGCCTCCGTCGGGCTGGCCGCTGCGGGGACATTGGCGCGTCCCTATGTCGCCAATGCCCAGGCCAAGACCGCCACCGTGTGGTGGGTGCAGGGCTTCATTCCGCAGGAGGATGCCGCGTTCAAGAAGCTTTGCGCGGATTACGAGAAGGCAAGCGGCAACAAGCTGGACTACAGCATTGTGCCGTTCGCCCCGCTGCGCCAGAAATTCATCACGGCGATCACCAGCGGCGAGGTGCCGGACCTCGTCAATCCAGCGTTCGGTCCCTATGTCCCCGAGGAGGCGTGGAACGACAGGCTCGTCGATCTGACTGATGTCATCGACGCTGATAAATCGCGCTACAGCGCAACCGCGCTTCTCAACGCCAGCTGCTACAACAATGCCACCAAAAAGCGCAGCTTCTACGCGATCCCCTATTCCGCCGCGATGACCCCGTTCCATATCTGGGGCAGCCTGGTCGAAAAGGCGGGCTACAAGACCTCGGATTTCCCGAAGACCTGGGATGCCTTCATCGATTTCTTCAAGCCGATGCAGCAGAAGCTGCAGGCGCAGGGGATGAACCACACCTACTCCTACGGCTTTGTGGTCGGCACGGTCGGGATCGATCCCGTCAATACGCTCAACCATTTCATTGTCGCCTATGGCGGCAAAGACCTGGTCACACCCGACGGCAAGCTGAACTCGCGGGACCCGCACGTCAGGGAGGCGGTCGTCAGGGCGGTGAGCAAGCTCTCCACCCTGTACAAGGAAGGCTATATCCCGCCGAGCACGATTAACTGGAACGACGCCGACGACAACAACGCCTTCCACTCGAAGCTGTGCGTAATGGACTTCGACGGTACATTATCGACCGAATTAGCGATGCTGCAGACGCAGAAGGACGAGCTGAAGAACGTCATCACCCTCGGGCTGCCGCTCAACAACGAGGGCAAGCAGATACCGGGGTTCATGGGCACGACCTATGCCGTGGTTCCGAAGGGGGCCAAAAACGTCGCGGTGGCGAAGGATTTTGCGAAATACTTCATGCAGCCCGAGGTCAACAACGAATGGCTGAAGGGCGGGCTCGGCCGGTTCCTCCCGGTATATCCGGAACTCGCCAAGAACGACCCGTTCTGGCTTCAGTCCAAGACATCGTATTTGCCGCCATATGCAAAGGAGGGTTTGGTCGACCCGACGATACCGCCTTGGTACGCCTACAACCCGGCCGAGGCGCAGATGGAAAGCGAGCACGTCTTCAACCGCGCCATGATCGACGTCACCAAAGGCATGTCGACAAAGCAGGCCGTCGACAAGGCGTTTGCCCGGGCCGAGCTGATCTTCACGAAATATCCGATCCAGCAGGCCTGATTGGCGACAGCCGAGGCGAGGGGCGCCGCCGCCGCGCGGCGCCCCTCTTTTATTCCTGCGGGTAGCGCCAGACCTGCGCCGGCTGCGTCGCCGCCTCGTCGATCGTCCATTGCGGCAAGGCGAGGCCCTCGGCAACATCGGTGAACACCATGCGCACCCGCGTGCCGATGCCGACGCGCCTGACCATCTCGGGCGGCGCCAATTTGCCGTCCGGGGTGCACAAATTGCCGATGACGCGCAGCGCTTCGTGTTCGGTCGGCTCGCCCTTCTGCGTGTCGAGATCGACCAGCAGCACGAGATAGGGCGTATGCTCACGGAAGGCCGGCTGGATCGCGTGATGCACCTCGGTGTAGGAGTGCACCGCGCCCTTGCCCTCGACCCGCTTCCACGTCGATTCGAGCGTCATGCACCACGGGCAGGCCGTGGTCGGCGGATAGCGCAGACGGCCGCACCCGGCGCAGGCCTGCAGATGGAAGTCGTGCGCCGCGCAGTGCTTGAAATAGTCGAGGTTCTCATGGTCGAGATCGGCCACCTGCAGCGGCATGCCGAGATATTGCGCCTGGAGTCCTGGCATCGTTCTGTCTCCCTGTTCGCTCAGCCGCGTCGCATGACCATCGAGGACGCCGTCGCGGGGTTGGCCCAGCCGAGATTGGCGCTGACCTCGACATCCTTGACCTGGCGGCAGCCGCCCTCGCGATAGTCGTAGGTGTGCGCCCGCTTGCCGTCCGGCCCGATCGGGCAGGAATCGTCGGCGTCGTGGCGCAACTGTCTGGTGTTCTCGATGACCATGTTCATGCCGTGGGTGTAGCCCTCGCACAGATGGCCGCCGCTGGTGTTGTTGGGCCGCCGGCCGCCCAGCCCGATCGTGCCGTCCGACACGTATTGGCCGCCCTCGCCCTTCTTGCAGAACCCGTAATCCTCGAGCTGCAGCATCGCCGTGAAGGTAAAGGCATCGTAGGAGCCGGTGATGTCGACATCCTCGGGCCCGACCCCGGCATTGGGCCACAGGATCTCCTTGGCGTAATACCCGGCGACGGTCGAGATCGGCCCGTGCTGATAATGCATGTCGAGGCGCGGCTTGTTGCAGCGCCCGACGACGCCGCGGATCAGGACGAGCGGATGCCGGCAGTCCTTTGCCCGATCGGCGCTGGTGATGACGATCGCGGTCGCGTTGTCAGTCTCGACGCAGCAATCCAACAGGTGCAGCGGCTTGCAGATGAAGCGGCTGTTGATCACGTCCTCGACCGTAAAGCGCTTCTTGTAATAGGCTTTGGGGTTATTCGAGGCGTGCCGGCTGTGGAACATCTTGACGTGCGCCACCTGCTCGGGCGTCGTGCCGTAATCGTACATGTGGCGCATGAAGGTCGGCGCAAAGCTCTGACCGGCGCTCTGCCAGCCATAGGCCCGGTTGTGCAGCATGTCACCGGAAACCGGCGCCGCCGAGCGCGCCCCGGTGCCGCCGATGCGCACCTGGCTGAAGCCGTTCATCGAGCGGAACAGCACGACGGTCTTGCAGCAGCCGGCCTCAATGAGGCCGATCGCGATGCCGACCAAGGCCTCGGTCGACGAGCCGCCGCCGACCACGTCCATGTAGAAATTGAGGCGGATGCCGAGGTCGCCCGCGATGAACGTCGCGCTCGTCGAATCGCCGCCCGAATAGTCGAGCATGCCGTCGATGTCGCTGGGCTTCAGCCCGGCATCGAGGATCGCGTTGCGGACCGCCCAGGTGCCGAGCGCCCGGGTCGTCTTGTTCGAGCCGCGGGTGTAGGTCGTCTCCCCCACCCCGACGATCGCATATTTGTCGCGCAGGTATTTCGGGGTCGTCGCATCGACCTCCTGTCTCGGTAACGGCATGCGTCTCTCCCTTAGTATCCGGATCCGTGACTTTCGCCCCTCACCCTCCCGCTTCGCGGGTCCCTCCCTCTCCCCGCTTGCGGGGAGAGGGCCAGGGTGAGGGGCATGGCTCACCACAGTCGATAGAACTTCATCGCCGTATTATAGAACAATGCGTTCTTTTCGTCCTGCGAATACGGTTCCGCGACGCGCTTGAACGCGTTCCACAGATTGGCATAGCTGCACATTCCCTTGTCGACCGGAAAATTGCTCTCGAACATCGAGCGGTCCGGGCCGAACGCGGCAATGCAGGTTTCAAGATAGGGGCGCCACGCCTTGGCGAGTTGCTCCGAAGACGGCGCCGAAGCCTGCTGGCCCATCTCGAAGCCCATCAACGACGGCATGCCGAGCCCGCCCAGCTTGATGTAGACGTTGGGGAACTGGCCGAGCTTCGAAATCTGGGTGCGCCAATCCTCGAACACCTCCTCGCGCCGGTCGGCATAGGGGCCGACCCCGAGCGCGCCGCCGATATGGTTCAAGACGATCCTGGTTTCCGGGAAGGCGCGCGCCAGGTCGATCAGGTCGCCGAGCTGCGAATGGAACATCCACGCCTCGAACGTCAGGTTCAGAGGCGCCAGGGCGGCAAAGCCGTCGCGCCAGGCGCGATCGAGATAGAGCCCTTCGCCGGAACCTGAGGTGAAGATTCTGAGGCTCGGGTCGGCGTGCCAGGTGGCGCCGTTGCGAATGCCGCGAAAGCGCCCGCCCGACAGGATGATGTGCTGCTCCAGGATGCCCCGGGCGCGGCTGCCGACGCGGAAATCGACATTGCCGATGATCCCCTGGCAGGCCCGCGCCGGCCCGTATTTGCCGCTCTCGCTCATCGCCGACACGCCGGCGACGAATTGCGTCTCGCCCAGCGAGCGCAGTTCCGGCGGACCCTCGGCTCGGTACATCTCGCGGCATTCGAGAAACACGGTGCCGCGGATGTTGTGACCGCTGTTGAGGTCTTCCAGGAGATCGTCGAGCAGATAGCGGTTGCCCGGCCGGTCCCACATATGATGGTGCGGGTCGATGATCGGGCGCTCGGGTTCGAGCGCCTTTTCCTGCGTCGCCGCCAGCCAGTCCTTGCGGATCGGCAGATGGCGGGCGGCGGGGGCGGATGACTGCATCTTCTGCGACCTCCCGGATGCGGCTATGCGTGCACCAAGTCTGCGACGGCGCGACGGCGAACGCCACGGTTTTGCGCATGCGCTAGGCGCGGGCCAGCACGCGCTCGCGGAAACCGCGCATCTCGGCGATCACGGCATCCTCCTCGGGGCGCTCGAAATCGAAATCGATCGCCGTGACGCCGAGGTCGCGCAAGGCGCGGATGTCGCCGATCAGCTCGTCATCGCTGCCCGAGAAAAGCCGCCGCTGGCCGTCCGATGCCAATGCCGGCACCGCGTCGCCGTAGCGCTTGACCCGGTAGGTCAGCGCCACCGCGTCACGCTTGCGGCCGGCGGCTTCGGTCGCCCGGCGCAGCCGCTCGATGCCGGCCTGATAGCGCGGCAGCGTGTCGAGCAGATGCTGCTGGTTGCTGCCGATCGGATACCACGCATCGCCGAGGCGCGCGGCGCGGCGCAGCGACGGGCCGCTTTCGCCACCGACCCAGATCGGCGGGTGCGGCGTCTGCACCGGTTTCGGCTCCAGCAACAGCCCGTCGAAATGGACGTAGTTTCCGTCGATCCGCGGCTTTTTCTCGGTCCACAGCGTCTTGAAGGCGGCGACATATTCGTCGGTGACGGCGCCGCGTTCGGCGAACGGCGTCGTGACCACGGCGTCGAACTCGGCTTTGAGCCAGCCCGCGCCGATCCCGACCGTCAGCCGTCCGCCGGACAGCACATCGATCGTCGCCAACTGCTTGGCGGCGAGCACCGCCGGCCGGTGCGGCACGACCAGCACCGCCAGCACCAGGCGCAGCCGCGTCGTGATGCCGGCGAGCCAGGCGGCGGCGGTCAGCATCTCATGGCGGTGCGCGCTGTCCGACGAATAGAACGCGCCGCTTTCCGAATAGGGATAGCCGGGCTCGGCCATGTCGGGCAGCACGACGTGGTCGGTCATGGTCAGGTAGTCATAGCCGAGCGCCTCGCCCTCGCCCGCAATCCTTGCCATGATCGCAGGGGCCGCCAGCGCGCCGCTGTTCGGCAGGTTGAATCCAAATTGCATCGTGTTCGTCTCCTGGGCTTGCCCTGAGCTTGCCCTGGGCTTGCCCTGGGCTTACCAAGCACAGTTTGCGCCGGAGCGGCAACGCGCGCGACCGGATTCATCTCGCACCTGCGTGCCCCTTGACCGGCACCGCAATATCCTCGACTGCTCGCGGCCGGCGGTAGCGAGCGAGGGAAGGCGGGCAGCACGGCGATGCCGCGGCAAACCGGGAGGGAGCAGCACGCCGGCCGGGCGGCGGCGGCATTGTTGAGCGCCGGGCTGGAAACGGGGCTTGGCGTCTGTGCGCTGCTGTTGCCGCCGCTGCTGGCCCTGACGCCGCGCGGCGCGGCGGCGCTCGCCGCAATCGCCGGGCTGGGCGCGGCGGGGCTCGTCCTGATGCGGCCGCCGTGGCGCGATGCGGCATTGCGGTGGCCCGCCTCGCTGCTGGTGGCGCTGCTGTTATGGGGAGCGCTGTCGGCGGCGTGGTCGATCGGCCCGGGGCGCAGCCTGATCCTCGACGCGCGCCTCGCCGGGCTGTTCGCGGCCGGCCTGGTGCTGTCTATGGCAGCGCGCCGGATCGCCGCACCGTGGCGCCTCAGCGTCTTTTTTCTCGCCGGCACGGGCCTCGCTGTCGCGCTCGCGCTCTACGACCTCGCCAGCGGCGGCGGGTTGAGCCGCTATGTCACGGTTCGGGGTTTCGCGGCGCCGCGGCTCAACCAGATCGCCGCCTGGCTCGCCATGCTGGCCGCCCCGGGCACGGCGCTGCTGCTCGGCCGCGGTCGGCGTCTGCTCGCGCTGGCAGCCGGCCTCGTGATGGCGGCGACGGTCGTTGTGCTGGCCGGCACCGCGGCCAAGGTCGCGCTGGCGCTCAGCCTGGCGGTGATGGCGCTGATCTGCCTGCGGCGCGGCGCCGTCACCCGCGTCGCGGCTGCGCTGTCGATCGTCTTCATCCTGACCGCGCCCCTGACCCTGCCGCGCCTCGCGCAGCTGCCGCGCGTGTATGCCGCGGTCGACGCCTTCAAGGAGTCGGCCGGCCATCGGCTGCTGATCTGGTCGTTTGTCGGCGACCGCATCGCCGAGCGGCCGTTTGCCGGCTGGGGCCTCGATGCGGCGCGGGCGATTCCCGGCGGCAAGATCGAGATCCGCCCGGGCGAGCGCTGGCTGCCGCTGCACCCGCACAATGCCGCATTGCAGCTCTGGCTGGAACTCGGCGCCCCCGGCGCGGCGCTGCTGGCGCTGTTCGTCGGGTGGCTGTGGCTGCGCCTCGCCGCGGTGGCATGGCCGCCGCTTTACGCGGCGGCGGCCGGCGGCAGTCTCGCCGCGGCGCTCGCCGTCGGCGATGCCAGCTGGGGCGTCTGGCAGGAATGGTGGATCGGCACGCTCGGCCTGGCGCTGTTCGCAATCCTCACGATGGCGCGTGCCGCCGCGTCGCCGGCGGACCCTACTCCGCCGCCGCAGCGCGATTGGCGCGGCGCCGATCGTTGAAATCCAAGAGCCGCTTGCGCAGCCGGATCGCCGTCGGGGTAACCTCGACCAGCTCGTCGTCCTCGATATAGGCGATCGCCTCTTCGAGGCTCATCTGCAACGGCGGGGTCAGCCGCACCGCCTCGTCCTTCGAGGTGGTGCGGATATTGGTCAGCTGCTTGCCCTTGCGCGGATTGACGTCGAGATCGTTGCCGCGGCTGTGGGCGCCGACGATCATGCCGGCATAGACGTCGGCGCCGGGCGCGATGAACAAGGGGCCGCGCTCTTCCAGGTTCCACAGCGCATAGGCGACCGCGGCGCCCTGCGAATTCGAGATCAGGACGCCATTGCGCCGCCCCTCGATCGGCCCCTTGTAGGGGGCATAGCCGTGGAACAGCCGGCTCATCACGCCCGAGCCGCGGGTATCGGTCAGGAATTCGCCGTGGTAGCCGATCAGGCCGCGCGTCGGCGCCAGGAACGACAGCCGCAGCTTGCCGCCGCCCGAGGGCCGCATGTCCTGCATCTCGGCCTTGCGACGGCTCATCTTGTCGACGACGATCCCGGCGAAATCCTCGTCGACATCGACGATGACTTCCTCGATCGGCTCGAGCCGCTGGCCGCTCACCGGGTCGGTGGTGAACAAGACGCGCGGCCGCGAGATCGACATCTCATAGCCTTCGCGGCGCATCGTCTCGATCAGCACGCCGAGCTGCAATTCGCCGCGGCCGGCCACCTCGACCGCATCCTTTTCGGCGCTTTCGCGCACCTTGATCGCGACATTGCCCTCGGCCTCGCGGTAGAGGCGCTCGGCGATGACGCGCGAGGTGACCTTGCTGCCGTCATGGCCGGCGAGCGGACCGTCATTGACCGAAAACGTCATCGCCAGGGTCGGCGGGTCGATCGGGTCGGCCGGCAGGGCCGCCGTCACCTCGGGGGCGCAGATCGTGTCGGCGACGGTGGTCAGCGCCAGCCCGGCCACCGCGATGATGTCACCGGCGCGTGCCTCCTCGATCGGCCGCCGCTCGAGACCGCGATAGGCGAGCAGCTTCGTCAGCCGCGCCTGCTCGATCGTGTGGCCGTCGCGGGCCAATGACTTGACCGGCATGTTGAGCCGCGCGACCCCGGAATGAATGAGGCCGGTCAGCACGCGCCCCAGGAACGGGTCGTAGTCGAGGGTCGTCGCCAGCATCGCAAACGGGGCGTCCTCGTCGGCTTCGGGCGGCGGGACATGCGCGAGGATCAACTCGAACAACGGCGCCAGGTCGAGCGGCGGCGCCGCCAGATCGGCGACCGCCCAGCCGTCGCGGCCCGAGGCGAACAGCGTCGGGAAATCGAGCTGCGCCTCGCTCGCGTCCAATAGCGCGAACAGATCGAAGATCTCGTTATGGACAAGGCCCGCCCGCGCGTCGGGTCGGTCGACCTTGTTGATCACGACGATCGGCTTGAGGCCGCGCGCCAACGCCTTGGCGACGACGAACTTGGTCTGCGGCATCGGGCCTTCGGCGGCGTCTACCAGCACGAGGACGCCGTCGACCATGCTGAGGATGCGCTCGACCTCGCCGCCGAAATCGGCGTGGCCGGGCGTGTCGACGATGTTGATGCGCACGCCCTGCCACACCACCGAGGTGCATTTGGCGAGGATGGTGATGCCGCGCTCGCGCTCGAGCTCGTTCGAATCGAGCGCCCGCTCCATCACCTGCTGATTGGCGCGGAAGGCGCCGCTCTGGCGCAATAGCTGATCGACCAGCGTCGTCTTGCCGTGATCGACATGCGCGATGATGGCGATGTTGCGGATGTCCATGAGCCAAACAAAATGGGGGAAAATCGAACGGGACGCGCAGCGCGGGTCGCGCGTCAGATGGGGATTGCCGGGCGCCACGGCAATGGCCGCGGCCTTACACGAGACCGGATTTCGCGGCGAGCTCGCGCAGCGGCCTCTCGGGCCGCGCACCGAAATGGCCGATCACTTCGGCCGCGCACAGGCTGCCGAGCCGGCCGCAGGCCGCGAGGTCGCGGCCATGGGTCAGGCCATAGAGGAAGCCGCTGGCATAGAGATCGCCGGCGCCGGTGGTGTCGACCACCGCCGGCACGCTCTGCGCCGCGACCGTGACCGTGTCGTGCGGCGTCACGACGATCGAGCCCTTGGCGCTGCGCGTCAGCACGGCGATGTCGCACTCGCCGCGCACCGCCCGCATGGCTTCATCGAAGTCACGGGTCCCGTAGAGCGAGCAGATCTCGATCTCGTTGGCGAACAGGATGTCGATATGGTGGTGGACGAGGGCGCGGAAATCGGCGCGATGGCGCTCGACGCAGAACGGATCGCTCAGCGACAGGCTGACCTTGCGGCCGGCCGCGTGGGCGATCTCCGCCGCACGCCGGAACGCCTCCTTGGCCCGCGGCGGGTCGAAGAGATAGCCCTCGAGATAGGTCACCTGGGCCGCGGCGACGAGCGCCGGGTCGACGTCCTCGAGCCCGAGCTCGACGCAGGCGCCGAGATAGGTGTTCATGGTCCGTTGCGCGTCAGGGGTCACCAGGATGAGACAGCGCGCCGTGGCAGGCCCGTCCTGCAACGCCGCCGTCTCGTAGCGCACGCCGAGCGCGTGCAGATCGTGCGCGAACACCGCACCCAGCGCGTCGTCGCGCACCTTGCCGATATAGCCGCCGCCGCCGCCGAGCGAGGCGATCCCGGCGATGGTGTTGGCGACCGAGCCGCCCGACATCTCGATGCCCGGCCCCATCTGCGCATAGAGCGATTCGGCGCGGGCGGCGTCGATGAGGGCGGTGGTGCCCTTCACCAGAAGCTGGGACTGGAGGAACGCGTCGTCGGCGCGCGAAAGCACATCGACCATCGCATTGCCGATGCCGACGACGTCGAGGGAAGGCGGAGCCATGCGGATTTCCACACCGAACAAAATGCCGCCGGAGTATAGGGGCTCGGCCCGCGAGGGCAAGCGCACCGACCAAAACGCGATATTCCGCTTGGTCGACCGCCGACCGGGAAGTTATGGTTAACGCGCCGGTAAGACTAATTCGTGCCGGGCGGGGGATGGTTAACGAAAGCTTAACCCCACCGGATCAGGATTCCGGCCACCGCAACCGACTCTTCAGGTGCAGAACCGATGTTCCGCCGCAAGCAGAGTGAATTCGAAAGAGGTCCTGCCATGACCGATTCGACCGACGGTCTCGATACGTCCAAGCCCCTGTCGGGATCGCTCGCCCGACCCGCGGGCACCATCGCCGCGGCGAAGCCCGCGCCCGCGCCAACGCCGTCCGGCACGCCCGCGGCCGCGACGCCGGTAACCACGCCGCTCGCGCCGCCGCGTCCGTTCGACACGCCGGCGCGCCGGATCGGCGAGGGCCACATGATCCCGACGCCCAAGCGCGATACCGAGCAGCGCCGGCTCATCGTCGGCCGCGAAATCTCGCTCACGGGCGAGATCACCTCGTGCGACCGGCTCATCGTCGAGGGCAGCGTCGAGGCCAACCTCAACAACTGCCGCGAAGTCGAGATCGCCGAGACCGGGCTGCTCAAGGGCACGGCGGCGATCGACGACGCCGAGATCCGCGGCCGCTTCGAGGGCACCCTCACCGTGCGCAAGCGCCTCCTCATTCGGGCCACCGGCAAGATCACCGGCACGGTGCGCTACGGCCAGCTCGAAGTCGAATGCGGCGGCCAGATCTCGGGCGACATCCAGGCCCAGCCCAGCAGCGCCGAAGAAACGGAGCAGCGCCCGCCCCGCACCGTCGTGCCGATGCCGGCGGAAATGAAGCTTTAGGCCGCTTCCCACCCCGCTTCTTCGCGGGGACACGGCGGTGCTTGGAGAGTGACGTGCCGTCCGTCGCGGCCGCCGGTGTGGCAGATCATCATGCCCGGGCCGGCGCCGCGTCCCGCGGCGGACCGGATCAGGGCGCCTTTTTCGCGGCGGTGAGGCGCTCGCACCGGGTCGCCTTCTGGCCGAGGATCAGCGGCTTCGCCTGGGCGAAGAAGGCGGCGACATGCGGCATCTTGCTGTGCGCATCGAAGGCCGCGCGATCGGCATAGACCTCGTAGAGCACGACGCGCGATGCGCCGTCCTCGGGCCGGACGACGTCGAACTGCAGGCAGCCGGGCTCGTTCGCCACCGATTGGCGCGCGTTCTCGGCGATGAGCGCGTGGAAGCGCTCGGCGTCCTCGGGCTTGAATTCGAGTTCGACGATGAGCACGAAATTTCCCATGGCAGCGCTCCCTTCTTGCGGCGTTCAACACGAATCCGCGCACGCCGCCGCAGGATTCGCCATGACGAATTCCGTCATCGGCCGGCGATGATAAGGGTCGGATTCCGGCCCGGCAATCGGCACGGCGCCGTGGCACGCGGGTTGCAATCGCTTTGCCCCAGGGATGCCGCAACGCGCCACGCGCCACCAACCGGAGGACGACATGCCGGCCGGAATTGACCCCGAAGCCTATCTCGACGCCGCGGCTGCGGCGATCGGGCTCGCGATCGCGCCGGAGCATCGGCCGGGCGTGATCCTCAATCTCGAGCGGATCGCCGCCCTGGCCGATACGGTGATGTCGTTCCCGCTGCCGGAGGACGAAGAGCCGGCGCCGGTATTCCGTCCATGAGCGGCGCCGAGACGGCGCTCGCCATCGCTGCCGCGGTACGCGCGGGCCGGCGGAGCGCGAGCGATGTCGCCGCCGCGGCGCTGGCGCGGATCGAGGCGCTGAACCCGCATCTCAATGCCTTCACTGCGGTGACGGCGGCACGGGCGCAGAGCGAGGCGGCCGCCATCGACGCCAAGCGCGCGCGCGGCGAGGACCCGGGGCCGCTCGCGGGCGTGCCCTATGCGGTGAAGAACCTGTTCGACATTGCCGGGCTGACGACCCTTGCCGGCGCCCGGATCGAGGCCGAGAAGCCGCCGGCGCGCGCCGACGCGACCGCGGTTGCGCGGCTCAAGGCGGCCGGCGCGGTCCTGGTCGGCGCGCTCAACATGGACGAATACGCCTATGGCTTCACCACCGAGAACGCCCATTACGGGCCGACCCGCAATCCCCACGACACCGCGCGGGTCGCCGGCGGCTCCTCCGGTGGTTCGGCGGCGGCGGTGGCGGGCGGCCTCGTCGCGCTGACGCTCGGCACCGACACCAACGGCTCGATCCGCGTGCCGTCGTCGTTCTGCGGCATTTTCGGCCTGAAGCCGACCTATGGGCGGCTGTCGCGCGCAGGCAGCACCATGTTCGTCGCGAGCATCGACCATATCGGCCCCTTCGCCCGGTCGGTCGAGGATCTCGCCGCCGGCTATGACGCGATGCAGGGTCCCGATCCGCGCGATCCGGTGTGCCGCGATGCGCCGCCCGAGCCGGCCGCGCCCGGGCTTTCGCGCGGCGCGCAAGGTTTGCGCATCGCCACCGCTGCCGGCTATTTCGCGCCCGCCGGCACCGCAGAGGCGCAGGCGGCGCTGGCGCAGGCGGCGGCGGCGCTCGGTGCGGCGCGCACGGTCGAAATTCCCGAGGCGGCGCGCGCGCGTGCCGCCGCCTTCGTCATCACCGCTGCCGAGGGGGCGAGCCGGCATCTTGCCGATTTGAAGCGCCGCGCCGGCGATTTCGATCCGGCGACGCGCGACCGCTTTCTCGCCGGCGCGCTCACGCCGGCCGCCTGGGTGTTTCAGGCGCAGCGCTTCCGCCGCTGGTTCCATGGCCGCATGATGGAGGTCTTCCGCGACGTCGACATCATCCTCGCGCCGGCGACACCGATCCCCGCCCCGCTGATTGGTCAGGCGACGATGAATGTGGGCGGCGCCGAGATCGCCGTGCGCCCCAATCTCGGCATGTTCACGCAGCCGCTGTCGTTCATCGGCCTGCCGATCGTCGCCGTCCCGGTGCACCGGCCGGGCCGGCTGCCGATCGGCGTTCAGGTCATCGCCGCGCCGTGGCGCGAGGCCGACGCCTTGCGCGCGGCCTTCGCGCTCGAACAGGCGGGCGTCGCGGCGGCGCCGGTCGCGGCGTGAGGATGGGCGGATGCTGATCGCGGCGCTGCGCGATGCCTATCGCCGGCGCGCGCTTACGGTCGAGGCGATGGTCGCGGACACGCTCGCGCGCATCGCCGCCTGGGACGATCCGGCGCTCTGGATCGCGCGGCCCGCGGCGGCGGCGCTCGCGGCGCGCGCCCGCGCGCTCGACGCGCTCGCGGCCGTGGACGGCGCCGTCGACCGCCTGCCGCTCTTCGGCATTCCGTTTGCCATCAAGGACAATATCGACGCCGCCGGGCTGCCGACGACGGCCGCCTGCCCGGAATTCGCCTATATGCCGGCGGCGAGCGCGCCCGTGGTCGAGCGCCTGCTCGCGGCGGGCGCCGTGCTGGTCGGCAAGACCAACATGGACCAGTTCGCCACCGGGCTCGTCGGCACCCGCTCGCCCCATGGCATGCCGCGCAATGCGGTGGCGCCGGATTTCATCCCGGGCGGATCGAGCTCGGGAGCGGCGGTCGCGGTGGCCGCGGGCCTGGTGAGCTTCGCGCTCGGGACCGACACCGCGGGGTCGGGCCGCGTGCCCGCCGCCTTCAACAATATCGTCGGGCTCAAGCCGACGCGCGGCCTCGTCAGCACGCGCGGGGTGGTTCCGGCGTGCCGCTCGCTCGATTGCGTCTCGATCTTCGCCGCGACCGTCGCCGACGCGCGCGACGTGCTCGAGGTCGCGGCAAGCTTTGACGACGCCGATCCGTTCGCGCGCGCGCAACCCTGCGGCGACGCCGTACCGGACGCGGCCGGGCCGTTCCGCTTCGGCGTGCCGGCGCCGGACGAGCGCGAGTTCTTCGGCGATGGCGACTATGCGCGGCTCTATGGCGAGGCCGTGGCGCGATGTCGCGCCGCGGGCGGCGTGGCGGTCGAGATTCCGCTGGCGCCGTTTCGCCGCGTCAGCGAACTGCTCTATAGCGGTCCGTGGCTCGCCGAACGGCTCGAGGCGACCGAGGCGCTGCTCGCGCGCGATCCGGACGCGCTCCTGCCGATGACGCGGACGATCATCGAGCGCGGCCGCCAATTCAGCGCGCTCGACGCATTTCGTGCGTCCTATGCGCTGGCGGCGCTGCGGCGCGAGACCGAGGCGGTGTGGCGCGCGGTCGACATTCTGTTCCTGCCCACCGCCGGAACGATCTTCACGCCCGCCGAGATTGCCGCCGATCCCTTCGGCCGGAACGTCCAGCTCGGCCGCTACACCAATTTCGTCAATCTGCTCGACCTCGCGGCACTCGCCATTCCGGCAGGATTTCGCCGCGACGGCGCGCCCTTCGGCGTGACGGTGATGGCGCCGGCCTTCGCCGACCGCCGGCTCGCCGCGCTCGCCGCGCGGCTGGCTGTCGCCGTCTCCGTGCCGCAAGCGGCGGCGCAGTGCCCGTAAATTCGCCATCGTGCGCGGCGCACTGCCTAAGAAATGGGCGGCGTGGCCGTGGTCGTTCCGTTGCCTGCGTGCGATACTGCGGCAAGGCGCGGGCAAGAGAGGGATGACATGACACGTGCGATCGCGGCAGAACCCTATCCGTTCGCGTTCGAGCCGGAAGGCGCCGCCCTCGTCGTCATCGACATGCAGCGCGACTTCCTCGAGCCGGGCGGGTTCGGCGCGGCGCTCGGCAACGATGTCGCACTGCTGCGCCGCACGCTCGGCCCGACGCGGCGCGTGCTCGCGGCGGCGCGCGCCGCGGGGATGCTGGTCATTCACACCCGCGAGGGCCATCGCCCCGACCTGTCCGATCTCGCGCCCGCCAAGCGGCGCCGCGGCCGGCTGAAGCGCGGCATTGGCGACATGGGGCCGATGGGGCGCATCCTGGTGCGCGGCGAATACGGCCACGACATCGTCGACGAATTGCAGCCGCGCGCCGGCGAGCCCGTCATCGACAAGCCGGGCAAGGGCGCGTTCTTCGCCACCGACCTCGACGCCATCCTCAAGAGCCGCGGCATCGGCCAGCTCGTCGTCTGCGGCGTCACCACCGAGGTCTGCGTCAACACGACCGTGCGCGAGGCCAATGACCGCGGCTATGACTGCCTCGTGCTCGAGGATTGCGTCGGCTCGTATTTCCCCGACTTCCACGCCGCGGCCTTGGCGATGATCAAGGCCCAGGGCGGCATATTCGGCTGGGTCGGGAAATCGGCCGGCGTCGTGCGGGCGCTGTCAGGCGCCACCGCCGGCCGGGCGCGCCCGCGGCCGCCCAAGACCAAGCCACCCGATCATGGAGGAACGCATGCAGGAAGAACCGGAAGAGACCGCCCGCCGCCTCGGCGCCGCGCGCGGGTATAGCTATCCCGAATGGGAATATCTGGCCGAGCGGGACCCGGTCTTTCTCGAGGCCTATAACCGGCTTTCGGGCCTCGGCCTGCTACACGAGGGCGTGCCGCGCGAGGGCAAGGCGCTGGCGGCGAAATACCGCGAGCTGGTGGCGATCGGGGCGATGATCGGCCAGGCGCGGATGTGGGGCGTGAAGGCGCACATGGAACGCGCCCTTCGCCTCGGCTGCAGCGAGCAGGAGATTCTCGAGGCGCTCGAGGCCGCGCTCATCCCGGTCGGCTCGCCGCCCTTCCGCCAGGCCGTCAACATCCTCATGCAGGTGGTCGGCTGGAAATCCACGGCCGACCGCAAGCCGTGAGCCGGCGCTATTTCTTTTTCCGGCCGAGGGCGAACGGCTCGTAGGTCGGCTTGTAGCTCTTGTCGTCGAGGAACTGGCTCAGGCCGGTGTTGTAGGAATCCTCCTTGTCGCCGACCCGGATCGCCTTGCCCTTCTCGGCGAGATAGTCGTAGGCTTGGTCGAAATCCATCGTGCGCACGTGCTTGATCGCCTGCTTGGTGGCGCGGAGCACGTTGGGGCTCTTCTTCATCAGCTCGCCGGCGAGTTCGATCGTCGCCGCCTCGAGCTCGGCCGCGGGCACGGCGAAATTGATCATGCCGATGCGCGCCGCCTCCGTGCCGTCGAACGGCTTGCCGAGGCAGGCGTAATAGAGCGCATGGCGCGGCAGCACCATGTCGGCCACCACCTTGGACACCAGCGCGCCGGGCAGGATGCCCCAGTTGATTTCCGACAGCGAGAAAGTCGCGTTTTCCGCGGCGACGGCGAAATCGCAGCCGAGCAGCTGCATGAAGGCGCCGCCGACGCAATAGCCGTGCACCATGGCGATGGTCGGCTTGTCGAAATTGTAGAGCCGCTGCCAGCGCCAGCGGTTCGCCGCCTCGGCCGCCCGCTTGCGCTCGCGCGGATTGCCCTCGAGCTCGCGGAAGAATTTGCGCAGGTCCTGGCCGGCGCTGAAATTGCCGCCGGCGCCGGTGACCACGACCGCCTTCACCGCCGGATCGACCTCGAGATTCGCGAGCGCGTCGTCCATATCGTAATGGAGCTGCGGGCTCATCGCGTTGCGCTTCTCCGGCCGGTTCATGATCGCCCAGCCGATGCCGTCCTTGATCTCCACCTTCACGCATTCGTAGTTGTAGTCGGTCATCTCGGCGTCTCCCGTCATTCGTCGGTCATGCGAAGCTGCGCAGCACGTGCCGCGCCAGCGTCATCTTGAGAATCTCGATCGGTCCCTCGGTGATCATGAAGCTGCGCTGGTTGCGCCAGAACTTCTCGATCGGGAGGTCGGTGGTGAGGCCGATGCCGCCGTGGATTTCCATGCAGCGGTCGGCGGCGATGAAGGATTTGGTGTCGCCGAAGATCTTGGCCATGTAGGCCTCGGTCCTTATGTCCTCGCCCTGGTCGTATTTCCACGCCGCGTGATGGACCATGAGCCGCAGCATGTGCAGCTCCATGTAGGAATCGACCAGCATCCACTGCACCGCCTGGCGATCGGCCAAGGGCCGCCCGAAGGTCACGCGCTGCTTGGCATAGCTGGTGGCGAGCTCGAGGCAGCGCTCGATCACGCCGATGCCGCGCGCGCCGTGGCGGACGCGGCCGGCATTGATCCAGTTCTGCGCATGCTTGAAGCCGTCGCCCTCGGCGCCGATGCGGTTCGAGACCGGAACCTTCACGTCCTCGAACGCGATCTCCCACGGGCGGTCGTCCATCATCGTCTGCTGCGCGCGCAGGAGCTTCACCCCCGGCGCCTTCATGTCGACGATGAAGGCCGAGATGCCGCCATGCGAGCCCTTGGCGCGGTCGGTCGCGGCGAAGACCTGGGCGTAATCGGCCTCGTCGGCGCCGGTGATGAAGCGCTTCATGCCGGTGA
This sequence comes from Allostellaceae bacterium, assembly GCA_035532935.1. Taxonomy (GTDB): domain Bacteria; phylum Pseudomonadota; class Alphaproteobacteria; order ATCC43930; family CGMCC-115725; genus DATJLY01. Next base: position 15,298 of record DATKQE010000055.1, on the reverse strand, counting down.
TGACGTAATGGTCGCCGGCGCGCGTCGCGGTCGTGCGCATGCCGCCCGGATCGCCGCCGGCATCGGGCTCGGTCTGGGCGAAGCACCATTTGAGCTCGCCGCGGATCGTCGGCAGGAGATAACGCTCCTTCTGCTCGGGATCGAGGTGATAGAGGATCGGGCTGACATTGGGGCCGAAGATCTCGGCAGCGCGCGACGGCAGCGCGATGCTCCGCGCGATCTCCGACCACACCACCACCTTGGCGAGGAGGCCGAGGCCCAACCCGCCATACGCGCGCGGCACGTCGTACTGGGCGAGGCCGAGCTCGCGCGCCTTCACCTCGAGATGCCGGCGGATGTCGGGCTTGAGCTTGGGCCCGTCGCAGGCGGTTCGCTCGATCGGGATCAGCTCCCGGTCGACGAAGCGCCGCACCGCGTCCTTGAGAATGCGGAGTTCTTCCGGCAGCTCGAAATTCATGCCGTCCATCGGCTCATCTCCTCACCGGCCGGACATCGACCGCGCGCACGCCCTGGCCTTCGGCGAGCACCATCAGCGGATTGATCTCGAGATCGCGCAGGAACGGGCGGTGCTCGAGAAAGAGCCGCGACAGGCCCGCCATCGCCCGCGTCAGCGCCGCCACGTCCCGGGCCGGGCGGCCACGGAACGCACCGAGCAGCGGCGCACCCTTGAGCGCGCGCAGCATCGCGCCCGCCTCCGCCTCGTCGACCGGAAGGAGACGGATCGCGACGTCGTGCAGCACCTCGACCAGAACGCCGCCCAGCCCCGCCACCATGAAGGGACCATAGAGCGGATCCTCGCGCACGCCGACGATCATCTCGACGCCTTGGACCATCTCCTGCACCAGGAAGCCCGTGACCGCTGCGGCCTCGGCGCGGCCTGCGATGGCGCGCAGCATCGCCTCGGCCGCGCCGCGCACCGCCGCCGCATCGCCCAGCCCGAGCGCGACCCCGCCCAGCTCGGTCTTGTGCAGCGGATCGACCGATTGCAGCTTCAAGGCGACCGGAAACCCGATCGAACCGGCCGCCTGCGCCGCGTCGTTCGGCGTTCGCGCGGACGCACTCTTGGGCTCGCTCAGCCCATGCGCGGCCAGGAGCCGGGCGAACGCGGCGCCGTCGAGCGATGCCGCCGTGCCGCCGGGCGGCGCGATCGGCGCCACGCCCGCGGCCACCGCCTCGGCATAGCGAACGAGGTTCTGCGCGGCGCGCACGGTCTCGGGCAGGCCCTGGATGAAGGGCACGCCGACCTTGCGCTGGAAGTCGCGGCCCGGCTCGGTGACGTTCTGCGCGGTGCGGCCATAGGCGATGACCGGCTTCTCCGTCGCCGCCATGACATCGAGGAACGGAGCGGGCGAATAATTCTCTTCCGCCGTGAACGGCAATTGGCCCTGGATGATGAGAAGATCGACCGCGGGATCGGCGACGATGATGCGGCAGATCGCGCTGAATTTTTGCGCCTGCACGCCGGTCGTCGCGCCGACATCGAGCGGGTTCTCGGGCGGCAGCCCCGGATCGATGCGGGGGCCAAGCGCGGCCGCGGTCGCGGGCGCGAGCACCGCAAGCTCCGCCCCCTCCTGGCTCGCGTAATCGAGCAGCAGGCCCTTGGCGCCGCCGGAATACCCGGCGATGGCGATCCGCCGCCCGCGCGGCAGACGCCCGGCGCTGAAGGCGAGGCATCCCTCGATGAGATCGTCGAGCGTCGGGCAGCGCAGCACGCCATAGCGGCGGCACACCGCATCGAAGACCTGGTCGTCGCCGGCGAGCGCGCCGGTATGGCTCGCCGCGGCAGCGCGGCCGCGCTCGCTGCGGCCGAGCTTGAGGACGAGCAGCGGCTTCTTCGCGGCGAGCGCCTTTGCCGCCGCCGCCATGAACGCGTCCGGCCGGCGCACGCCTTCGACCATGCAGGCGATGATCGTCGTGTGCTCGTCCTCGACCAGGAAGTTGATGTAGTCGGCGAGATCGAGATCGAGTTCGTTGCCGCTCGACACGGCATAGGAGAATCCGAGCCCGCGCGTTGCCGCCTGCTGCAACCAGAACTGGAACGTGCCGCCCGACTGGAACACGACGCCGACCGGGCCCACCGGCAGCGCCCGCACCCGCGCGGCAGGATACATCAGGAGCTTCTCGCGCAGCGCGACCGAGCCCATGCAGTTGGGGCCCGACACGCGCAAGCCATGGCGCGCGCACAGGCCGCGCACGGCGGCGGCGCGCGCCGCCCCCTCGGCGTCGCCGCCCTCGCCGAAGCGCGCGGCATAGATGAGCGCGCATTTGAGCCCGTTCGCGGCGCCTTCGGCGAGCGTGTCCGGAATGAACGGCGCGGGAATGATGGTGAGCGCGAGATCGACCGTCTCGGGGATGGCGGCGAAATTGGGATAGACCCGCTCGCCCCACAATTCTTCGCGGCGCGGATTGACGAGATAGACCTTGGCCGGAAAGCCGCAATGGCCGAGATTGTCGTAGATCGCCTTCGACCAGCCATCGCCGCCCCGGTCGGTGGCGCCGACGATGGCGATCACCTTGGGCCGCAGCAGGGCATCGACGGAACGGAACACGGCGAACTCCCTCGGCGGCGCGCCACGTGCGGCAATTCTGCATAGGGGTGACGGGGTGTCAACGCTGCGCCGCGCGCGCACCCTTGTCGCGGCGCCCGCGACCGCGGCATTCTGGCCGCGTCATCACCCGGGAGGCCGCATCATGAGCATTACCGCCATTCGCCGCGTCGGCATCGTCGGGCTGGGCAAGATGGGGCTGCCGATGGCGCGCCACCTCGCCGGCGCCGGCTTCCACGTGGCGGGCCACGATGCCAGCGACGCGGCCTGCGCGGCGGCGGCTTCTGCCGGCATCGCGCTCGCGCCGACGCCGCGCGCGCTCGCCGCTGCGAGCGATTTCGTCATCATCGTGGTTGGCTTCGATTCCGAGGTCGAGCAGGTCATGTTCGGCGCCGACGGCATTGCCGCCGGTCCGCCGGCGGGCCTCATCGTCGGCATCGCCTCGACCGTGGCGCCGCACACCATGGTGCGGCTCGCCGAGCGCGTCGGCGGCGCCGTGGCGCTCATCGACATGCCGCTGATGCGCGGCGAACCCGCGGCTGAATCGGGCAAGCTTCTGGTCATGGCCGGGGGCGAGGAAGACGTCTTCGCCGCATGCCGGCCGGCGCTTGCGAGCTTCGCCGACGACATTTTTCATCTCGGTGCGCTGGGCGCGGGCCAGGTCGGCAAGATGGTCAACAATCTCATCCTGTGGTCCTGCATCTCGGCCAATCACGAGGGTCTGAAGCTCGCCGCGACGCTCGGCGTCGATCGCGAACGCCTGCGCGCGGCCCTGATCGACAGCAGCGCCGGCAATTGGGCGCTCGAGACCCGCCCTGAGGAAGCGCCGATGCCGTGGGCGGAAAAGGACATGCGCATCGTCCTCGCCGAAGCCGACCGCATGCGTGTGAGCGTGCCGATGTGCGGCGTGGTCAAGGAAGTGGTGAAGACGGTGAAATTCGAGCATGGTTGGCCGACGCCGGCCGAGCGCGAGGCTTGACCGCAGAGCGGGACTCGCGCAAAAGCTCCGGGTCGACGCCGACGCGAGGCGGCAAGACGGCGGCGGCGACGCCAGGCTTGAACGCTGAAATCGAGGAGGAATCCATGAAAGTCGTCGTGTTCGGCCCGGACAAGCGCGTTGGCATCCTGCGCGACGAGACCATCGTCGACGTCTCCTACGCGGTTGCCAAGTTCCTCTACGAGCGCCAGGGCGAACCCCATCCGCGCGCGTTGGCCGCCGCGCTCGCGCCGCCCGATCTCGCGCGCTTCATCGCGGCCGGTCCGCGCGCGCTCGAGCAGACGCAGAAGGCGGTCGATTACCTCTTCGGCGACGTGCACGACCAGCAGGGCACGCGCGGCGAGCAGATCATCCACATCGCCAGCGAGGCGATTCTGCACGCGCCGCGCCCCGAGGCCGCGCGGATCGCCATGGCCGGCGGCAATTTCGCCGATCATGCCGAGGCGATGGCCAAGCGCGCCGCCGCGCGCGGCGAGATGCGCGCCTTTTCCGGCAATGCGCGCGACGAGATCCGCAAGACCGGCATCTGGGGCTTCTGGAAGGTGGGGCGCGAGGCGCTCGATCCCGAGGGCGAGGTGATCTATCCCGCCCGCGCGCGCCGGCTCGACTACGAAGGCGAGGCCGCGATCGTGATCGCCAAGGCGGGCAAGGACCTCAAGCAAGGCGATCTCAAATCGCATGTCTGGGGCGTGACGCTGGTGAATGACTGGAGCATCCGCGGCGCGCCCGAGCCGGGGCCGCTGCGCTTTGCGATGCAAAAGAATTTCGACACCTCGGTCTCGCTCGGCCCGTGCATCGTCGTGGGCGAGCTCGACCCGCTCGACCTCCAGGTCGAGACCCTCGTCAACGGCGAGCGCCGGCAATACTTCAACACGCGCGACATGGTGTTCTCGTTCGGCGAGTATCTCGAGTTCCTGTCGTGCGACCTCACCTTCTATCCGGGCGACATCATCAGCGGCGGCACCGCTGCCGGCACCGCCGCCGATTCGAGCCCGCTGCTGGCGGACGGCACGCCCTCGGCCGAGCGCTTCCTCAAGCCCGGCGACACGGTCGAGGTCAAATCCCCCGGCATCGGCACGCTGCGCAACCGCGTCATCGCCAAGCCGGACGCGGCATAGCGCGTCCGGCCCCTCAGATCGCGCCGGCGCGGCGGAACGCGGCGATTGCCGCCGCGTCGTAGCCAAGCTCGGCGAGGATCGCGTCGCCGTGCTCGCCATATTCCGGCGCGGCCGTGGCGAGCCGGCTCGGCGTGCGGCTCAACGATACCGGCTGCCCGAGCAGCGTGATCGGACCGAGGCTCGCCGACGCGACCTGTTGCGCGATGCCGAGATGGCGCACCTGCGGGTCGGCGAAGGCCTGGTCGATCGAATAGATCGGGCCGCAGGGAATGCCGGCGGCGTTGAGCGTGTCGATCAGCGCCGCGGAATCCGCCTCGACCGTGATCGCCTCGACCAGCGCGTTGAGGCTGGCGCGGTTCTTGCGCCGCGCCGCCGCGGTCGCGTAGTCGGGATGGTCGATCAGGTCCGGCCGCCCGATCGCGGCGCAGAACCGGCGCCACATCGGCGGGGTCGGCGCGATGTTGATATAGCCGTCGCGCGTGCGGTAGGTGCCGGTGGGTGCGCCGGTCGGATGGTCGTTGCCGACCTGGCCCGGCACCTCGCCCTTCATCAGATAGCGCGCGCCCTGGAAATCGAGCATGAAGATCTGCGCCTGCAACAGCGAGGTCTCGACCCGCTGGCCCTCGCCGGAGCGCTGGCGCTCGTAGAGCGCGGCCATGATGCCGAAGGCAGCGAAGATGCCGGCCGAGAGATCGGCCAGCGCGATGCCGGTGCGCATCGGCCCGCGCCCGGGCTCGCCGGTCACCGACATCAGTCCCGACATGCCCTGGGCGATTTGATCGACGCCCGGCCGGTCCTTGTACGGCCCGTCCTGGCCGAAGCCGGAAATGCTGGCATAGACGAGCCGCCGGTTGATCGCCTGGAGCGTTCCGTAGTCGATGCCGAGGCGATGCTTCACGTCGGGGCGATAATTCTCGACCACCACGTCGGCGCGTTCGACCAGGCGGCGGAAGATCGCGGCGCCGTCCGGGTGCTTGAGATCGATCGCGATCGAGCGCTTGTTGCGGTGCAGGTTCTGGAAATCGGGATCGTGGCGGGCGGCGAAATCGGCCTGGCTGCTGGTGGCCGGGTCGCTTTCGCGCATCTCGACCTTGATGACGCTCGCGCCCCAATCGGCGAGCTGGCGCACGCATGTCGGGCCGGCCCGCACCCGCGTCAGATCGACGACGTTGAGGCCGGCAAGCGCCGCCGGCCGCGCGGCCGCGGTCATGGCGCGGCGCCGTCGGAGCCGAGCAGGATGGCGCCATAGCCCGCGGCGGCGGCATCCCAGGCGAGGCCGCGATGCGCGGCGACCGCGTAGAGGTCGCGCATCAGGCGCTGCATCGCGTTGTCGGTGAAGAGCGCGCGGCCGCCAGCGGCGTTGAACAGGCGCTGCACCGCGGCGAGCGCGAGCTGGGCGGCGTAGGACGACGCAAGGCGCGTATGCTGGCGCTGCCGGCGCGACAGACGCTCGCCGCGCGCCAGCACCGCCATCGCCTGGCGCGCGCCGTCGATGCAGATCTGCTGCGCCGCGCGCACCTCGATCGCGGCGTGGCCGAGGCCGATCTGCGTGCCCATGAGCTGCGCCACCGCCTCGCCGCGCGACGTCCGCGTCCTCGTATAAGCGAGATATTCCTCGATGAAGCCCTCGGCCACGCCGACGGCGATCGCGGCAAATCCGGTGCCCGCAATGTCGTGCCGCGGTATGCGGAAGACCGGCGCCGTGTTCACGTCCGTGCCCGGCCCGGTTCCCTCGTCCGAGGCGTCGCCGTCGAGGATGCGATGGGCCGGCACGAACAGGTCCTCGACCGCGAAGCTCTTGCTGCCGGTACCGGCGAGGCCGATCACATGCCAGTCGTCGATCACCGTTGCCGCGGCCTTGGGGACGAGGAAGAAGCAGCGCCGCGGCGCCTTGCCGTCCTCATGCATGTGGCCGCCGCACAGCACCCAATGGACGTGATCGATGCCGCTCGAATAGCGGTGGCGGCCGGAATAGACGACGCCGCCGGCGACGGGTCGCGCCTTGCCGACGGGCTCGATCGCAGCGGAAAGCCGCGCGTCGGGATTGTCGCCCCAGACATCGTCCTGGGCGCGGATATCGAACATTCCGAGCATCTGGGAGTGGTCGTTGTAGATGTTGCCGACCCACGCCTGCGAGGCGCAGCCCCGGGCGAGAACCTGGCTCACCTCGCACAGCACGTCCCAGCCATGCTCATAGCCGCCATAGCGCGCCGGCTGGCAGATGCGCAGGAGACCGCGCGCGTGCAGATCGGCCACGGTCTCGGCCGGACAATGCCGCAGCGCCTCGGCCGTCGCCGCGCGCTCGCGCAGCACCGGCACCAGCGCCGCCGCGCGCTCCAGCAGCTCCTCGCGCGAGGGCCGCGCGGCCGGCTTCGCGGCGGAGCGCGGAGCGGTGATCACTCTATCGTTCATCGGGACCTCGTTCGGGTCGCATCCGCGCTGCTAGGATAGCCCGGCGCGGGCGCGATCGTCGATGATCCACGCGGTGGCGCCGCCCGAGACCGAACCGGATGAGGCTGCCAGATGACGAATGTGGTCGTACTGCTGACGCTGCCGGAGGAGACGCGGCAGCGCTTCGCGCGCTTCCTCGGCGAGCGTTTCCCGGTGAACGTCACGGTCATCGACCATCACCGGAAACTCGCGCCGCTGCTGGCGGAGGCGGACGTGCTGATGAGTTTCGGCCCGCCGCTCGGTCCCGACGCCGACCGCCTGGTCGGCGGCGCGGCGCGGCTGCGCTGGATTCAGGGGCTCGGCGCCGGGCTCGACAACATCATCGACCTGCCGTCGCTGCGGCGCGAGGTGATCGTCACCAGCATGCACGGCATCTATGGCGCGGCCATGTCGGAGGCCGCGTTCCTGGCGATGCTCGCCCTGACGCGCGACCTGCCGCGCAGCTTGCGCGCGCAGCAGCGCCACGCCTGGGAGCGCTGGACGGTCAAGGTGATGGACGGCAAGAGCGTCGGCATCCTCGGCGTCGGCGCGATCGCCGCGGCGCTGGCGCCGCGCTGCAAGGCGTTCGGCATGACGGTCGTGGGCATCACCGCGGCGCCGCGCCCGGTTCCGGGCTTCGACCGGATGGAGCCGCGCGGCGAGTTGCGCGCCGTCGTGCCGGAACTCGATTACCTCGTCCTGCTGACGCCCTATTCGGCGGCGACGCATCACATCGTCGATGCGGCGGTGCTGGCGGCGATGAAGCCATCGGCGTTCCTCATCAACCTCGCCCGCGGCGGCATCGTCGACGAGACCGCGCTGCAGGCGGCGCTGGCGGAGCGCCGCATCGGCGGGGCGATGCTCGACGTGTTCGCCGCCGAGCCGCTGCCGCCCGCGCATCCCTTCTGGGGCCTCGACAACCTCATCATCACCCCGCACATCGCCGGCTTCAACGAGACCTATTTCGACAAGGCGTTCCCGATCATCGAGACCAATCTGCGCCATTTCCTCGCCGGCGACATCGCCGGCATGATCAACCGCGTGCCACGATGAGCCGTCTGTGCTAGGGAAGGCGCCGAACGCAATCGCTGAGGAGGGGGCGGATGAGCGCCTTGCAAGACCTGCTGCACGATCTGGTGGTCGCCAACCGGATTCTCGCGCACGAGGATGTGGTGGATGCCTATGGCCATATCAGCTTCCGCCACCCCGACCGGCCCGACCGGTTCTTCCTGTCGGGCTCGCGCAGCCCGGAGCTGGTCTCGGTCGAGGACATCATCGAATACGACCTCGACTGCAACCCGATCGACCAGCGCGGCCGCGCCATGTACACCGAGCGCCCGATCCACGGCTGCATCTACCGCCTCCGGCCCGAGATCAATTCGGTGGTGCACAACCACGCCTATGACCTGATCCCGTTCGGCGTCAGCAAGGGTGCGAAGCTGCGCCCCATTCTGCACACCGCCGCCGCGATCGGCGCCGAGATCCCGGTCTGGGACATCCGCACCAAGTTCGGCGACACCAACATGCTGGTGACGACGCTCGACCATGGCCGCGACCTCGCCCAGGCGCTGGGCCCGAACCGGGTCGTGCTGATGCGCGGCCACGGCTGTGCCGTCGCCGGGCTCTCGGTCTACGACGCGGTCCACACCTCGGTCTATCTCAAGGTCAACGCGCGGCTACAAGCCGAGGCGATGCGCTTCGGCGATCCGACCTATCTCTCCCCCGGCGAGATCGCCGAGATGTCGCAACTCGTGCACGGGCCGACCTCGCGCGCCTGGGAATACTGGGCGCGGCGCTGCGGCGCCAAGAACTGAGACGCGGACGGCGCCGCGCCTTCGCCTTCAGTCGGTGTGCAGAAGGCGCGGCTGCCACACCGCGATGACGGCCGGCGTGCCGCGGCGGGTCTGCGCCAGGCCGCGGCGGATCGCCGGGCCGACCTCGGCCGGGTCGCGCACGTTCTCGCCGTAGGCGCCCGCCGCCTCGGCTTCCTTGGCGAAGTCGATCGGCGGATCGAAATAGCCGCCCTCGTAATCGTACTTCTTCGCGAAGCTGTCCTTGCCGAACGCGTTGGTGACGCCGATCGTGCCGGTGGTGTAGCTGCGGTTCTGGAACACCACGGCGAGGAACGGCGCGCGGTGATGCGCCGCCGACCAGATCGCGGCGTTGGACACGCCGAACTGCCAGAACCCGTCGCCGCTGGCGAGCACGACGTCGCGGTCGGGCGCGGCGATCTTGGCGCCCAAGGCGGCGCCCGGTCCCCAGCCGCCGCTGCTGCCGGGGTTGTGGAAATAGGAGCCCGGCTTCGACACCGACAGGAAGGTGTTGAGGCGCGGCGACGGCATGGAATCGTCGATGACGATGCAATTGTCGTCGAGCGCCTGGGCGAGCTGATAGCTGGTCCAGGTCGGATCGATCGGCGTGCTCTTGCCCTTGGCCTGCGCCTCCTCCTCGACCTTGCGCCGCTGCGCGCGCGCGGCATCGCCCCATTTCTGCGCCCGGTCGGCGGCGCGGCTGCGGTCGCTCGCGCCGAGGAGCTTTTCCGCCGCCGCGGTGATGGCGCGGATCGCGAGCAGCGGGCTCGCCAGCAGCCGCACCTGGGCGGTGAATTCGTAGGTCGGATAGCGCAGCTTGGCGGGATCGTGATCGACCACAGCGATCCACGCATCGGGGCCGGGCGCGTTCGGCCCCGGCATCCACGGCACGTTCGCCTCGAGCACCAGCACCGCGTCCGCGTCCTTGAGGCTCACCGTGCCCTGGAACAGCGGATGGTTCATCGGGAACGAGCCATAAAGCCGCCCGGCGGCATCCACCACCGGCAGGCCCAGGAGCTCGCACAATTGCACGAGCGCCGGCACGGTCTCGGGGTTCTTGCCCGAGGCCGCGACGACGACGAAGGGATTGCGCGCCTTGATCAGGCGCTCGGCGATCTCGCGTGCGCTGTCGGAGTCCAGCGCGGGCGGGCGCGGCACGCCGAGCTGATCCACGGTCGGAAACTTGGCCTCGTTCATCGGCAGCAGGATGATCTCGCGCGGCAGGCTCATATAGACCGGGCCGCACGGCTCGGACTTCGCCACCTGCAGCGCCCGGCTCACCATCAGGCCAGGATTGTCCTGGTACTCGAGCCGCTTGTCCCACTTGGTGTATTGCCGGACGATGCTGTTCTGGTCGACCACCTGCTGCGCCCAGAGATGCGCGCCCTCCTCGCGCGAGCCGATCATGCTGCCCGGATAGGCCGAAGGCGCGGCGCCCGCCGTGATCAGCACCGGCAGGCCGCTGCGCCACGCGGTATGGACGGCGCAGCCGTAATGCTGGGTCCCGACATCGACATGGGCGGCGGTGGCCGGGGTCTTGCCGCTGACCGCGGCATAGCCCAACGCGGCGTTCAGGCTGACATGCTCATGCGTCACGGTGATGAGCCGCGGCACCGGGCGATTGTGGTAGCGCGCCTTGGCGAGCGATTCCTGGTAGAAGGCGAGCTCCGACCCCGAGGTGAAGAAGATGTGATCGACGCCGCCCAGCGCCATCGATGCCACCAGCGCATCGCCGCGATAATCGGCCGGAACGGTGGTCCAGTTTGCGGGCTCGGCTGCCATGGTTTCCTCCTCGTGGTTCCGCAAAACCTAACCGTCGCCGCACGCCGTCGCAAGGACCCCGTTCGGACCTGCGGCCGCACCATTCTTGAGCGGCACGCGGAACCGCCATATCCTCGCCGGCGCGCGGCGGCACGGCCGCGGCGCAGGAGGACCCCGGCATGGACGACGCGAAGCCGATGCACGGCACGGCCTATCCCCGCAATTCGGTCTCGGCCGCGGAATGGGCCGTGCGCGTCGATCTCGCCGCGGCGCACCGCATGGCCGAGATCAACGGCTGGACCGACCTCATCTTCAACCACCTGACGGCGCGCGTGCCGGACCAGCCGAGCCACTTCCTCATCAAGCCCCACGAACTGATGTTCGAGGAGGTGACCGCGTCCAATCTCATCAGGGTCGATCAGGACGGCGCGCCGGTCGACCGCGACCAGGGCGTCAATGCCGCCGGCTTCACCATCCACTCGGCGGTCTATCGCGCGCGCCCCGACGTCAACGCCGTCATGCATGTCCACAGCGATCCCGGCGTCGCCATCGCGGCGTTGAAGGGCGGATTAAGGTGTCTCTGCCAGGAGGCGATGACTTTCTACAACCGCGTCGGCTACCACGATTTCGAGGGCATCGCGCTCGATATCGGCGAGCGCGAGCGGCTTGCCGCCAATCTCGGCCCGCACAAGACCTTGATCCTGCGCAATCACGGCGTGCTGACCTGCTCCGACACGGTCGCCGATGCGGCGCTGCGGCTGCGCTCGCTCATCATGGCCGCCGAAACTCAGCTCCGCATTCTCGCCGCCGGCGAAGAGCTCAACGAACCGCTGCCCGAGGTGTGCGAGCGCACCGCCCGGCAATTCGAGGCCCTTGCCGCCAAGCACGCGCGCCGGGACGAATGGCAGGCGATGCTGCGCTGGCTCGACCGCAAGGACCCGTCCTACCGCGACTGAGCCGCGCGTGCCTAGGCCTTGGCGCGGCCGGCGAGCTGCAGGCCCTTCTCGAGCGCGGCATAGCTGCGTACCGGCGCGGCCATGAGGAAGCGGTAGCCTTCGCCGAGAATGCGTTCGACGTTGCGGGCATCGACATGGGGATGCCCGACCGGGACGTTGCACTCCTTGCAGGTGCGCACCACCTGGGCCATGGCCTCGAGCACGGTCGGGTGCTCGTACTGGCGCGGATAGCCCAGCTCCTGGCTGAGATCGCCCTCGCCGATGAGCACGACGCCGATCCCCGGCACGTTCTTCAGCATGTCGCGGAGATTGGCGATGCCGACCGTGTCCTCGATCATGAGGATCACCAGGATCTCGCCCTGGGGGTTGAGCGGCCAGACATCGGCGCGCTGATAGTATTCGGGCTGCGTCACGCCCCAATAGCGCACCGCCGCCGTCGGCCCGTCGCCGCGCACGCCGGCCGGCTCGTAGAGCGGCGCGGTCTTGAGGCGCGGATAGCGGCAGGACGCGACCGCGTTATAGGCCTGCTCCACGGTGCTGATATGCGGCCAGACGATGCCGTAGGCGCCGAGATCGAGCGCCTGCTTGGCGAAGAACTGGTTCTTCTCGTCGCCGTTGGGCGGGATGCGCACCATCGGCGTCACGCCGGGCGCGAGCGAGCCCGAGACGGCGATCTGCCGCCGGTTCAGCATGTATTGGAGACAGTCGCGAAGCGCGCGCACGTCCCAGGGATTGTGCTCCATCTCGTAGACGATGCCGTCGTATTTCGCCGTGCTGTAGGCGAGCGCGACATCGACATCGGCGGTGGCGAAGGCGGTGAACGCCTGGCCCTGCTCGAGCGCGCGGATAACGCCGTTCAATCGCGGGATGTCTGCCATTCTGCCTCCGATGCGCCGGTCCTGCGGCGGTTTGAGCCCGTGCCAAGGCCGCCATCGTAGCAGAACCGCATGCCGCATTGTAGCCGGGCGCCGGGCGGCGCGCAGGCTTTGACAGGCGGCGCGCCGATCCATAGCATCGGCCCCGTCTCGCGAGGGAGGACCGCATGATCATCGACTGTCATGGGCACTACACCACGTCGCCCAAGGAGCACGAGGGCTGGCGCCAGCGCCAGATCGCCGCGCTCGACGATCCGTCCCAGCGCATTCCGCGGCCCACCATCACCGACGCCCAGATCCGCGAGAGCATCGAGGGCGCGCAGCTCAAGCTGCAGCGCGAGCGCGGCACCGACCTCACCATCTTCTCGCCGCGCGCGGCCGGCATGTCGCACCATCTCGGCAATGCCCAGACCAGCGCCGAATGGTCGGTGGCGTGCAACGACCTCATCTACCGCGTCTGCACGCTCTTCCCCGAAAACTTCATCGGCGTGTGCATGCTGCCGCAGACGCCGGGCGTGCCGCCTGCGGCATCGAACTGCATCCAGGAGCTCGAGCGCTGCGTCAACGAGCTGGGCTTCGTCGGCTGCAACCTCAACCCCGACCCGTCGGGCGGGTATTGGACGGACCCGCCGATCACCGACAAGAAGTGGTGGTATCCGCTCTACGAGAAGATGGTCGAGCTCGACGTGCCGGCCATGGTCCATGTCAGCGCGTCGTGCAATCCCAACTTCCACGCCACCGGCGCGCATTACATCAACGGCGACACCACCGCCTTCATGCAGTTCCTGACCTCGGACATCTTCAAGGATTTCCCGACGCTGCGTTTCATTATTCCGCACGGCGGCGGCGCGGCGCCGTTCCACTGGGGCCGCTATCGCGGCCTGGCACAGGACATGAAGCGGCCGCCGTTCAAGGAGCTGCTGCTGAACAACGTCTATTTCGATACCTGCGTCTATCACCTGCCCGGGATCGAGCTGCTCACCCGCGTCGTGCCGATCGAGAACATTCTCTTCGCCTCGGAGATGGTCGGCGCCGTCCGCGGCATCGACCCGGAGACCGGCCACCATTTCGACGACACCAAGCGCTATGTCGACGCGCTCAAGATCGCCGCCGCCGACAAGCAGAAAATCTTCGAGGGCAACGCGCTCAAGGTCTTTCCGCGGCTCGGCGCGAAGCTCAAGCGAGGGAAGTAACAGGCGGAGATCGTCGAAGCCGGCGGCCGCGCGATGCGCAAGGGCAAAGGGCGTCGCGCACCCGATAGGCTCTTGCCGGCGATGCCGCCGCAATCACCTGACATTGCGATCACGCTGCAAAAGGCGCAGGCGTTCCATCAACGACGGCAGCTCGCGCAAGCGGAGTTCCTATACAGAACCATCCTCAGCCGGGTGCCCGATCACTTCGACGCGCTGCATTTGTTGGGCGTGATCGAAATCCAGAGGCAGCATTACGACGCCGCGATACGGCTCATCGCTCAGGCCCTGAAGGCAAATCCGAAGTCTGCGCCGGCACAGACAAGCCTCGGCATTGCTTTGAACGGCCTCAAGCGTCATCAGGAGGCGCTGGCGAGCTGCGACCGTGCGCTGGCGATCAACCCGGACTTTGCCGTGGCCCACAATATCCGCGGCAATGCCTTGAATGACCTCAAGCGCCATGAGGAGGCGCTCGCCAGCTATGACCGCGTATTGGCGATCAATCCCGGCTCGGCCGAGGCGCTGAGCGACCGCAGCAATGCCTTGAACGACCTCAGGCGCCACGAGGAGGCGCTCGCCAGCTGCAACCGCGCGCTGGGGATCAGGCCCAGCTTCGCCGAGGCACTCAACAATCGCGGCAACGCCTTGAATGGCCTCAAGCGCCATGAAGAGGCGCTGGCCAGCTATGACCGAACGCTGGCGCTCAGGCCCGGCTCTGTCGACGCGCTGAACAATCGCGGCGCGACGCTGATGTGGCTGCAGCGCTACGAGGAGGCGGCCAAGGACTTCCATCGTTTGCTCGGTATGGATCCCGATCGCGACTATGCAAGAGGAAGACTTCTCGCTTCGAGGATGCACTGCTGCGATTGGCACTCGTTCGATCGGGACGTGGCGCGCGTCACGGCCGATGTGCGGTCGGGCAGGCGAACCATCCTGCCGTTCGAGTTTCTTGCCGTCTCCCCATCGCCGGCCGATCAGCTGCAATGTGCGCAGATCTGGGTTCAGGACAACTGCCCCGCCTCGGCGTCGCCCGTCTGGCGCGGCGAGCGCTACGGCCACGACCGTATCCGCATCGCGTATGTCTCGGCCGATTTTCGTGATCATGCGATGGCGAATCTGACGGCGGGGCTGTTCGAGCTGCACGACCGGAAACGCTTCGAGTCGATCGCCGTCTCCTATGGCCCGGCGCGGCCCGGGGACATGCGCACGCGGCTCGAGGCGGCCTTCGACCGGTTCATCGACGTGCGCCAGCAGAGCGACCGCACGGTGGCCGGCCTGTTGCGCGAGATGGCAATCGACATCGCGGTCGATCTCAATGGGTTCACGACCTATGCGCGCACCGGCATCTTCGCCCTGCGTCCGGCCCCGATCCAGGTCAACTTTCTCGGCTATCCCGGCACGATGGGCGCGGACTACATCGACTACATCCTCGCCGACCGGTGGGTCATCCCGGAAGAAGATCAACGGCATTATGCCGAGAAGGTCGTCTATCTGCCCGACAGCTACCAGGTGAACGACCGCAAGCGGCGCATCGGCGAGCCCACGCCGTCGCGGGCGGCGTTGGGATTGCCGGCGACGGGGTTCGTGTTCTGCTCGTTCAACAGCAACTACAAG
>DATKQE010000054.1:0-28838 GCA_035532935.1 Allostellaceae bacterium | reverse complement strand
CGATGACCAGGCCGGCATCGAACGGGATCACCGCCCAGGCGACGAGGCTCAGCACGAAGGTAAGGATCGGCGCCGCGACAAAGACGACGCGATTGGCGCCGGTCGGGATCACCGTTTCCTTGAGCAGGAGCTTCGCCCCGTCGGCGATCGGCTGCAACAACCCGAACCAGCCGACGACGTTGGGCCCCTTGCGCAACTGTGCCGCCGCCAGGACCTTGCGCTCGGCATAGGTGAGATAGGCCACCGCCAGCAGCAGCGGCACGATGATCGCCAGCACTTCCGCGACCATCAGGACGGTCGGAAGCCCGTATTGATCCCAGAACTCAGCCATGGGTTCCGGTCTTGAGCGCCACGCCCTTGACTGCGCCCAAACTCGCCACGCATTCCGCCATGGTCGGCGACGCACGGCTGATGGGATCGGTGCGATAGAAATCGGCGACGGGATCGGCGAAGGGCGCGGCGTCGACCGGCCCGCTGCGGCCGAAATTCCCCCAGATCGCGCGCGGCGCCTGGTCGCGCGCGCCGAAGCTCGGATAGGCGCCGACGAGATGGCGCCTGAGCGCCGCCAGCGAATCGTAGGGCAGCCGGTGGCCGAGCCCATCGCTCAGCGCGCGAATGATCTTCCAGTCCTCGCGCGCGTCGCCCGGCGGTAACACCGCGCGCTCCGCCTGCTGCACCCGCCCCTCGGTGTTGACGTAGGTCGCATCCTTCTCGGTATAGGCCGCGCCCGGCAGCACCACGTCCGCGCACGTGGCGCCGGCGTCGCCGTGATGGCCCTGATAGATGACGAAGGCGCGGCCGAGGCGCCGCATGTCGAGTTCGTCGGCGCCGAGGAGATAGACCACCTGGATCGCGCCGTCTTCGCAGCCCGCGAGAATCCCCGCGGTGTCGCGCCCGCCCGCATCCGGCACGAAGCCTAGATCGAGCCCGCCCACCCGCGAAGCGGCAAGGTGCAGAACGTTGAACCCGTTCCAGTCGCCGCGCACGAACCCGGCGCTTTCGGCGAGGCCGCGCGCGAGGGCGAGAATTCCGCCGCCATCCGCCCGCCGCAACGCGCCGGTGCCGAGGATCAGCATCGGCCGCTTTGCTGCCTGGATCGTGGCACTCCAGCCGTGCCTTCCCTCGGCGAGCGCCGCGAGATCGGCCGGCGACGTGCCGAGCGGGGTCACCGGGTAGGTCAAGTCGAGCGCCGGCCCGATCGCGCCGACATGGAACCCGCCCTGCAGCCAGCGCTTGCGCAGCCGCGCATTGAGGATCGCGGCCTCGGCACGCGGATTGGTGCCGATGAGAAGGCACAAATCCGCCTGTTCGATCCCGGCGATGGTGGTGTTGAAAAGATAGCCCGCGCGGCACGACGGATCGAGCGCGGCGCCATCCTGGCGGCAGTCGCGATGCGGCGACCCCAGCGCCGCCATCAGCTCCTTGAGCGCCAGCATCGCCTCGGCATCGGCGAGATCGCCGGCAATGGCGGCGATCGCATCGGGCGCAAGCCCCTTGAACCGCGCTGCGATCGCGTCAAACGCTTCGCGCCAGCTCGCTTCGACCAGGCGCCCGTCGCGGCGCACATAGGGCCGGTCGAGGCGGCGGCGCGTCAGTCCGTCGATCGCATAGCGCGTCTTGTCGGAGATCCACTCCTCGTTCACATCCTCGTTGAGGCGCGGCAGCACGCGCAGCACCTGCGAACCGCGCGCATCGACGCGGATGTTGCTGCCGAGGGCGTCGAGCACGTCGACCGATTCGGTCTTGGTGAGCTCCCACGGCCGCGCCACGAAGGCATAGGGCTTGGAGGTGAGCGCGCCCACCGGGCAAAGGTCGATGATATTGGCCGACAGCTCCGAGGTGAGCGCGCGCTCGATATAGGTGCCGATCTCCATATCCTCGCCGCGCCCGGTCGCGCCCAGCTCCTCGACGCCGGCGACGTCGCTGAGGAAGCGCACGCAACGGGTGCAGTGGATGCAGCGGTTCATGCTGGTTTTGACCAGCGGCCCCAGCTCCTTGTCGCGCACCGCGCGCTTGTTCTCCTGATACCGGCCGCGGTCGAAGCCATAGGCCATCGCCTCGTCCTGCAGGTCGCACTCGCCGCCCTGGTCGCAAATGGGGCAGTCGAGCGGGTGGTTGATGAGCAGGAACTCCATCACCCCCTTGCGCGCCTTCTTCGCCTTCTCGCTGTCGGTCAGGATCACCATGCCGTCGGCCACCGGCATGGCGCACGACGCGATCGGCTTCGGCGCCTTTTCCTGCTCGACCAGGCACATGCGGCAATTGCCGGCGATCGCCAGGCGCTCGTGGAAGCAGAAATGCGCGACCTCGATGCCGATGCGCTGGCACGCCTGCAGCACCGTCGTGCCCACCGGCACCTCGGTCGCGATCCCGTTGATGGTGAGCTTGGGCATCAGTCGCTCCCGCGCCGTCTCACTCGGCCGCCTGGCGCGCTTGCGCCGCTTCCTTGGCGGCGGCGATGCGCCGTTCCATCTCGGGCCGGAAATGGCGGATGAGACCCTGCACCGGCCAGGCCGCGGCATCGCCCAGCGCGCAGATGGTGTGGCCCTCGATCTCGTAGGAGACCTCGAGCAGCGTGTCGATCTCGCTCGGCTCAGCCTCGCCCTTGACCATGCGCTCCATCACCCGCCACAGCCAGCCGGTGCCCTCGCGGCAAGGCGTGCACTGGCCGCAGCTCTCGTGCTTGTAGAACTTCGACAGCCGCGCGATCGCCTTGATGATGTCGGTCGATTTGTCCATGACGATGACCGCCGCGGTGCCGAGGCCGCTCTTCACGTCGCGCAGCGCATCGAAATCCATCAGCACGTCGTCGCAGATCGATTTCGGCAGCACCGGGACCGACGAGCCGCCGGGGATGATCGCCAGGAGATTGTCCCAGCCGCCGCGCACGCCGCCGGCGTGGCGCTCGATCAGCTCGCGCAGCGGGATGCTCATCGCCTCCTCGACATTGCACGGATGATCGACGTGGCCCGAGATGCAGAACACCTTGGTGCCCTCGTTCTTGGGCCGGCCGAACGTGGCGAACCACGCCGCGCCGCGCCGCAGGATGGTCGGCACCACGGCGATGGTCTCGACATTGTTGACGGTGGAGGGACAGCCATAGAGGCCGACCCCCGCCGGGAAAGGCGGCTTGAGGCGCGGCTGGCCCTTCTTGCCTTCGAGGCTCTCGAGCAGCCCCATTTCCTCGCCGCAGATATAGGCGCCGGCGCCGCGATGGAGATAAAGCGTGAAATCATAGCCCGAGCCGCAGGCGTTCTTACCGATCAGCCCCGACTCATAGGCCTCGTCGATCGCCGCCTGAAGCCGCTGCGCCTCGTTGTAGAACTCGCCGCGGATATAGATGTAGCAGTGATGCGCACCCATGCCGACGGCGGCGAGCAGACAGCCCTCGACCAGCTTGTGCGGATCGTTGCGGATGATGTCGCGGTCCTTGCAGGTGCCGGGCTCGCTCTCGTCGGCATTGACGATGAGATAGGTCGGGCGCTCGCTTTCCTTGGGCATGAACGTCCATTTGAGCCCGGTCGGGAAGCCTGCGCCGCCGCGGCCGCGCAGGCCCGAGGCCTTGATCTCATTGGCGATCGCATCGCGGCCCTTGAGGACGAGGTCCTTGGTGCCGTCCCAGTCGCCGCGCCGCCGCGCGCCGGCAAGCCGCCAGTCGAACTGCCCGTAGAGATTGGTGAAAATGCGGTCGCGGTCGCTCAGCATCACGCGCCATCCTTGGCGAATTCGAGGTCCTTGAGCGTGGTCGCACCGCCTTCGGGCAT
Source organism: Allostellaceae bacterium (assembly GCA_035532935.1). Taxonomy (GTDB): domain Bacteria; phylum Pseudomonadota; class Alphaproteobacteria; order ATCC43930; family CGMCC-115725; genus DATJLY01. Next base: position 25,074 of record DATKQE010000054.1, on the reverse strand, counting down.
CGAGCCCTGGCGGCCGCGCATTGAGCCCGCGGGCGGCGTCTCGCCCCGCGCCAGCGCGTCGATCAGCGCCGCGGTCGAGGCGGCATCGAGATCCTCGTAGAAATCGTCGTTCACCTGGATGATCGGCGCGTTGACGCAGGCGCCCAGGCACTCGACCTCCTTGAGCGTGAAGCGCCCGTCTTGCGTCGTCTCGCCGACGGCGATGCCGAGCTTTTGCTCGCACGCCCGCACCACCGCGTCCGAGCCGCGGAGCCAGCACGGCGTGGTGGTGCAGATCTGGAAGAAATGCGGCCCGACCGGGCGCAGGTTGAACATGGTGTAGAAGGTCGCGACCTCGTAGACGCGAATGGGCGCCATGCCAAGCGTCGCCGCCACGTAATCCATCGCCGCGCGCGGCAGCCAGTTGTCGTGCTGACGCTGCGCCAGGTCGAGCAGCGCCAGCACCGCGCTCGCCTGCCGTCCCGGCGGATATTTGGCGATGAAGGCCTGCGCCTTCGCCAGGTTCTCGGGCGTGAACGCGAACTGCGCCGGCTGCGCCACGGGCGCCTGAGAGTGCGTTTCGCTCATCGATCGATACTGCCGAAGACGATGTCCATGGAGCCGATGATCGCCACCATGTCGGCGAGCATGTGGCCGCGCGCCATGAATTCGAGGCCCTGGAGGAACGCGAAGTCCGGCGCGCGGATCTTGCAGCGATAGGGCCGGTTGCTGCCGTCGGCGACGAGATAGACGCCGAACTCGCCCTTGGGCGCCTCGACCGCGGTATAGGTCTCGCCCGCCGGCACGTGATAGCCCTCGGTGTAGAGCTTGAAATGATGGATGAGCGCCTCCATCGAGCGCTTCATCTCGGCGCGCGGCGGCGGCGCTACCTTGCGGTCGTTGACCATGACCGGGCCGCCGGGCATGCGGTCCAGCGCCTGCTGCATGATCCTGAGCGACTGGCGCATCTCTTCCATGCGGACGAGATAGCGGTCCCAGCAATCGCCGTTCTTGCCGATCGGGATGTCGAAATCCATCGCCTCGTAGGCGTCGTAGGGCTCGGCCTTGCGCAGATCCCACGGCACGCCCGAGGCCCGCAGCATCGGCCCGGCGAAGCCCCAGTCGAGCGCGTCCTTGCGGCTGACGACGCCGATATTGACCGTGCGCTGCTTGAAGATGCGGTTCTCGGTGAGGAGATGCTCGAGATCGTCGATGCGCTTGGGGAATTGCGCGATGAAGGCGGCGATGTCGTCGACGAGGCCCGCCGGCATGTCCTGATGCACGCCGCCGGGGCGGAAATAGGCGGAATGGAGCCGCGCGCCCGAGACGCGCTCGTAGAACTCCATCAGCTTCTCGCGCTCCTCGAAGCCCCAGAGCAGCGGCGTGATCGCGCCGACGTCGAGCGCGAAGGTGGTGACGTTGAGCAGATGGTTGAGAACGCGCGTGATCTCGGCGAAGAGCACGCGGATGTATTGCGCGCGGGGTGGCACCACGATGCCCAGGAGCTTCTCCACCGCGAGCGCGTAGGCGTGCTCCTGGCACATTGGCGAGACGTAGTCGAGCCGGTCGAAATACGGCACCGCCTGGAGATAGGTCTTGTACTCGATCAGCTTCTCGGTGCCGCGATGCAAGAGGCCGATATGCGGATCGGCGCGCTCCACCACCTCGCCGTCCATCTCGAGTACGAGGCGCAGCACGCCGTGGGCCGCCGGGTGCTGCGGCCCGAAATTCATGGTGAAGCTCTTGATCTGGGCCTGCGGCTCGGCGCTCACGACCGCTCCTCCTTGGCGTTCTCGTCACCGGGAAGGATGTGGTTCATGCCCTCCCACGGCGACAGGAAATCGAAGCTGCGGAACTCCTGCTTGAGGCGCACGGGCTCGTAGACGACGCGCTTCTGCTCCTCGTCGTAGCGCAACTCGACATAGCCGGTGAGCGGAAAATCCTTGCGCAGCGGATGACCCTCGAAACCGTAATCGGTGAGGATGCGCCGAAGATCGGGATGGTCGGCGAAATAGATGCCGTAGAGATCCCACGCCTCGCGCTCGTACCAGCCGGCGGCGCTGTAGAGCCCGGTCGCGGACGGCACCGGATGCTCCTCGTCGGCGGCGAGCTTGAGCCGGATGCGGCGGTTGTGCCTGAGGCTCAGCAGATTGTAGACGACGTCGAAGCGTTCCGCGCGATCGGGATAATCGACGCCGCAAATGTCCGCCAGCACCGCGAAGAGGCATTGCGGATCGTCGCGCAGGAACGCCAGCACGCGCAGGATCCCGTCGCGACGCACCTCGGCCATCAGTTCGCCCAGCCTGATCTCCGTCGCCAGCACGTCGTGCGGAAAGGCGGCGGCGAGGTGATCGGCGAGTTCCTTGAGCGGCTCGGTCATGGCGAGGTCCTGCCCTCAGCGGGCGAAGCTGTGTTCGCGCCTGATCTTCTTCTGCAATTGCAGGATGCCGTAGACCAGCGCTTCGGCGGTGGGCGGGCAGCCGGGGACATAGACGTCCACTGGCACGATCCGGTCGCAGCCCCGCACCACCGAGTAGGAATAGTGGTAATAGCCGCCACCATTGGCGCAGGAGCCCATCGAGATCACCCACCGAGGCTCGGCCATCTGGTCGTAGACCTTGCGCAGCGCCGGCGCCATTTTGTTGCACAGCGTGCCGGCGACGATCATAACGTCGGATTGGCGCGGGCTCGGCCGCGGCACGACACCGAAGCGGTCGAGGTCGTAGCGGCTGGCATAGCTGTGCATCATCTCGACGGCGCAGCAGGCGAGCCCGAACGTCATCGGCCACAGCGAGCCGGTGCGCGCCCAGTTCACCAGCGCATCGAGTTTGGTGACGATGAAGCCCTTGTCGCGCACTTCCTCGCCCATTTGGCGGAGCAGCGCGTCGCGCGGGAGCGCGCCGGGAAGCTCGGTGTCTATTCCCATTCGAGCGCGCCTTTCCGCCATTCGTAGATGAAGCCGACCGTCAGCACGGCGAGGAACACGACCATCGACCAGAAGCCGAACAGGCCGATGGCGCCCAGCGTCACCGCCCAGGGGAAGAGAAACGCCACTTCGAGATCGAAGATGATGAAGAGAATGGCGACGAGATAGAAGCGCACATCGAACCGCGCGCGCGCGTCGGCGAAGGGCTCGAAGCCGCACTCGTAGGGTGAGAGCTTCTCCGAGTCGGGGCGCTGGCGCGCAAGGACGAACGAGGCGAGCACGATCGCTACGGCAAGCCCGACGGCAATGGCGATGAAGACCAGGATCGGAAAATAGGCGCCGAGCAGGCTGTCCATCGCCACAAAACTCCCGGGGTTGCGCCGGATGGGCCGGGCGGGCGTCTGAATTCAACGCCGCCCTCCGCGACATATATGCGTGCGCTGCCGAAAGGGTAAGGACCGTTCGCCGGAGATGGCGGGAGTGACGGGACTTGAACCCGCGGCCTCCGGCGTGACAGGCCGGCGCTCTAACCAACTGAGCTACACCCCCGCAGCATCGACTCCGCGCGGCGGACTACTAGCCTGCTCCCTCCTTGGGTGTCAAGCGCGGGGACGCCGAAAGCGGGGTTCTATGTCCTTGTCTTGCAATCTTTTCAGGCGCGACGCTTCATGCAAAGCTGCGGGCGGCGGCGCAGGGGGCGGCGATGGCGAGCGACAGCATGGCGGCGATCCCGAGGACGGATGATCTCGCGCAATTCCGGCAGCGCATCGACCCGCTGTGCCTGTCGCCGCTGTGGGAACGCACCACGCCGCAGCGTCCGGGCGGACCCTGCGTGCCGATGATCTGGCGCTACGCAGCAATCCGGCCGCATCTCCTCGCCGCCTGTGACCTCATCACCAAGCGCGCGGCCGAGCGGCGCGTCCTGGTGTTCGAGAATCCGAGCCTCAGGGGCTCGACCTATGTCGCCACCACGCTCTATGCCGGCATGCAGATCATCATGCCGGGCGAAATCGCGCCCTCGCACCGCCATAGCCAGAATGCGCTGCGCTTCCTGATCGAGGGCGAAGGCGCCTACACCACCGTTTCCGGCGAGCGCACGCCGATGCGGCCCGGCGATTTCGTCGTCACGCCGGCCTGGGAATGGCACGATCACGGCAATCTCGGCACCGGACCCTGTGTCTGGCTCGACGGGCTCGACACGCCGTTCGCGCAATTCTTCGGCGCCATCTTTCGCGAGGACGCCGATGCGGAGGCGCAGCCGGTCCAGCGCCCCCCGGGCGCCGCCGCCGCGCGCTACGGCGCCAATCTCTTGCCGGTGGATTTTGCGCCGGCGGGACCGGCCTCGCCCCTTCTGGTCTATCCTTATGAGCGAACGCGCGCCGCGTTGGCGCGGCTTGCGGCGGATGCGCCGCTGCATCCGGCGCACGCGACGAAGCTGCGCTTCGCCAATCCCGCCAATGGCCGCCATCCGTTTCCGACCATGGCGGCGTTCATGCAGCTCCTGCCCGCGGGCTTTGCCGGCGACCGCAGCCGCACCACCGACGGCACCGTCTTCGTCGTCGTCGAGGGCAGCGGCAGCGTTGCCATCGCCGAGACGCGTTTCGCCTTTGCCGCGCACGATACCTTCGTCGTGCCGGCGTGGTCGCCTTATCGTCTCGCGGCCGAGAGCGAGACGGTTCTATTCAGCTATTCCGACCGCGCCGCGCAGGAGGCGCTGGGGTTCTTCCGCGAGGAGATCGGTTGAGTCGCGCGCGCCATCGCCGTGATCAACACGATTTGTTTGTCGTAACGAGCATCGCGCTGGTGGGCGATGAAGGGATCGAACCTCCGACACCCTCGGTGTAAACGAGGTGCTCTACCGCTGAGCTAATCGCCCGCCGCAAGCGGCGCCGGTGCCGCATTGACCGTGTCCTTCAAGCCCTTGCCGGCGCGGAATTTCGGCTGCTTCGAGGCGGCGATCATCATCTTCTCGCCGGTGCGCGGGTTGCGCCCTTCGGTCGCCGCGCGCTCCGACACGTGGAAGGTGCCGAAGCCGGCGATGCGCACCTCGTCGCCCTTTTTCAGGGCCGCGGCGATCGCGTCAAACATGGCATCGACGGCGGTCTCCGCTTCGCTCTTCTTGAGACTCGCAACCATCGCCACGGAATCCGCAAGCTCATTTTTGTTCACCGTCCGCCCCCTCATTGTGGTTGCGCGCTCTGTGTCGTCGAGGCGACGACGGTTGATGGTCGCCATCACATCGCGGATCAGTGTAGATCGGTGCTCGCGCGCACGTCAATCGCGGCGCGCCCGCGCGCTGACGACGCATTCCGGCGCCATCACCCGAAGGGGTGACGGCGCACGCAATGGAGTGATCGCGTTCAGTGGGTGATGATACCGGCGCGGTCCGGCTCGACCTTGGGCGGCAGCACCGGCCGGTCGGGCTCTTCGATCCATTCGATCGGCGTCAGCTCGCGCACCAGCGCGTGGCGGAGCAATTCGTCGAGCGAGGTGACCGGGATCATCGTCATGCCGCGCTTCACGTTGTCGGGAATCTCGGCGAGATCCTTCTCGTTGTCCTTCGGGATCAGCACCGTCTTGAGCCCGCCCCGCAGCGCCGCGAGCAGCTTTTCCTTCAAGCCGCCGATTGGCAGCACGCGGCCGCGCAGCGTGATCTCGCCGGTCATCGCGATGTCGCGCCTGACCGGGATGCCGGTCAGCACCGAGACGATCGAGGTCACCATCGCCACGCCGGCCGACGGACCATCCTTGGGCGTCGCGCCCTCGGGCACGTGGACGTGGATGTCCTTCTTCTCGAAGATGGTGGGCGCGATGCCGAAGACGATCGAACGCGACTTGACGTAGCTTTCCGCCGCCTGCACCGATTCGCGCATCACGTCGCCGAGCTTGCCGGTCGCCGTGACTTTGCCCTTGCCCGGCACCGTCACCGCCTCGATCGACAACAGCTCGCCGCCCACCTCGGTCCAGGCGAGGCCGGTGGTTACGCCGACGAGATCGGTCTCCTCGACCTCGCCGTAGCGGAAGCGACGGACGCCCGCGTATTTCTCGAGATTGCGCCGCGTGATCGCGATCTTCGGCAGGTGACGCATGGCGATTTCCTTGATCGCCTTGCGCGTCAGATTGGCGATCTCGCGCTCGAGATTGCGGACGCCGGCTTCGCGCGTGTAGTAGCGAATGATGTCGCGCAACGCATCGTCCGTGACCGACCACTCGGCCTTCTTGAGGCCGTGCGCCTTGATCTGCTTGGGAATGAGGTGGCGGCGCGCGATCTCGACCTTCTCGTCCTCGGTATAGCCGGGGAGCCGGATCAGCTCCATGCGATCGAGCAGCGGCTGCGGCATCCGGAGCGTGTTCGCGGTCGTCACGAACATGACGTCCGAGAGATCGTAATCGACCTCGAGATAGTGGTCCTGGAAGGTCGAGTTCTGCTCGGGATCAAGCACCTCGAGCAGCGCCGAGCTCGGGTCGCCGCGCCAGTCGGCGCCGAGCTTGTCGACCTCGTCCAAAAGGAACAGCGGATTCGACGCCTTCGCCTTCTTCATGCCCTGGATGACCTTGCCCGGCATCGAGCCGATATAGGTCCGGCGGTGGCCACGGACCTCGGCCTCGTCGCGCACGCCACCCAGCGACATGCGCACGAAGTTGCGGCCGGTGGCGCGCGCGATCGACTTGCCGAGCGAGGTCTTGCCGACGCCCGGCGGACCGACGAGGCACAGGATCGGACCCTTGACCTTGCGCATGCGCTGCTGCACCGCGAGGTATTCGAGGATGCGTTCCTTGACCTTCTCGAGGCCGTAATGGTCGTCGTTCAGCACCTTTTCCGCGACGCGGATGTCGCGCTTGACCTTGGAGCGCACGTGCCACGGGATCGACAGGAGCCAGTCGAGATAGTTGCGCACGACGGTCGCCTCGGCCGACATCGGGCTCATGGTCCGGAGCTTGCGCAGCTCGGCCTGGGCCTTCTCGCGCGCCTCCTTGGAGAACTTGGTCTTGTTGATGCGGTCCTCAAGCTCGGCCAGCTCGTCCTTGCCGTCCTCGCCCTCGCCCAGCTCCTTCTGGATCGCCTTCAACTGCTCGTTGAGATAGTACTCGCGCTGCGTCTTCTCCATCTGGCGCTTGACGCGCGAGCGGATTCGCTTTTCGACCTGGAGAACGCCGATCTCGTTCTCCATGTAGCTGAATACTTTCTCCAGCCGCTCGGAGACGGTGCCGCACTCCAGCAGCTCCTGCTTCTCGGGAATCTTGAGCGCCAGGTGCGAGGCGAGTGTGTCGGCGAGCTTCGAGGGCTCTTCGATCTGGTTGATCGAGACGAGTACCTCGGGCGGGATCTTCTTGTTGAGCTTGATGTACTGCTCGAACTGGGTGACCGCGGTGCGGGCCAGCGCCTCGAGTTCCTGCTGGTCGCCGGCCTTGTCGGGCACGAGTTCGGCGAAGGCCTGAAAGAACGCCTCGTTCTCGGTGAAGCGGAGGATGCAGGCACGCTGCCCGCCCTCGACCAGGACCTTGACCGTGCCGTCGGGCAGCTTGAGAAGCTGCAGCACCGTGCCAATCGTGCCAACGGTATAGATGTCCTGCGGACCGGGATCGTCCTGCGCCGCGTTCTTCTGCGTGACGAGAAGTATCTGCTTGTCGTCCTTCATCACGTCTTCGAGCGCGCGCACCGACTTCTCGCGACCGACGAACAGCGGCACGATCATGTGCGGGAAGACGACGATGTCGCGGAGTGGCAGAACCGGATAGAGCGTACCGCGGGAAATATCGAGCATATCGCCTCTTTTCTCTCAGAGCCGGAACCGCAACCGGCTCCGACGCCGCCGGCGGCTACACCTGCCGCCGATGACAGCCCTCATTAGGTGGAGCGCAGGGGCGTTGCGTCAAGAGGAAGCTGGCGTTGCGGCGATTTCGCCGCCGCCCTGCCGGCGCGATCGGGGCCCGGAGCAGCGCTCAGGCGCTCGTCCCGACATCGCCGCGGCGCTCGATATAGTCGCCGCGGCGTTCGGAATAGATGTAGAGCGGCTTGGCGCGGCCCTCCACCACTTCCTTGTTGATGACCATGCCGGTAACGCCGTCGAGGCCTGGCAGGTCGAACATCGGCTCGAGCAGGATCGCCTCGAGAATCGAGCGCAGGCCGCGCGCGCCGGTCTTGCGCGCGATCGCCTTGTGCGAGATGGCGTGTAACGCCTCCTCGTTGAACTCGAGCCGTACGTCCTCCATCTCGAACAGCCGCTGATACTGCTTGATGAGGGCGTTCTTGGGCTTGAGCAGGATGTCGACGAGCGCCTTCTCGTCGAGATCGTCGAGCGTCGCGACCACCGGGAGCCGCCCGACGAACTCGGGGATGAGGCCGAATTTCAGCAGATCCTCGGGCTCTAGATCCTTGAGGATCTCGCCGGTCTTGCGCTCCTCGGGCCCATGCACCTCGGCGCCGAAGCCGATCGAGGTGCCCTGCCGACGCTGCGCGATGAGCTTCTCGAGCCCGGCGAAGGCACCGCCGCAGATGAACAGGATGTTGGTCGTGTCGACCTGCAGGAATTCCTGCTGCGGGTGCTTGCGCCCGCCCTGGGGCGGCACCGAGGCGACGGTGCCTTCCATGATCTTCAGCAGCGCCTGCTGCACGCCCTCGCCCGAGACGTCGCGCGTGATCGACGGGTTGTCGGATTTGCGGCTGATCTTGTCGACCTCGTCGATATAGACGATGCCGCGCTGCGCCCGCTCCACGTTGTAGTCGGCCGATTGCAGCAGCTTGAGGATGATGTTCTCGACATCCTCGCCGACATAGCCGGCCTCGGTGAGCGTGGTCGCATCCGCCATCGTGAACGGCACATCGATGATGCGCGCCAGCGTCTGCGCCAGCAGGGTCTTGCCGGAGCCGGTCGGACCGACCAGAAGAATGTTCGACTTGGCCAGCTCGACGTCGTTGTTCTTGGCGCCGTGCGCCAGGCGCTTGTAGTGGTTGTGCACCGCGACCGAGAGCACGCGCTTGGCGTGGTCCTGGCCGATCACGTAGTCGTCCAGAACCTTGCAGATGTCGCGCGGGGTGGGAACCCCGTCGCGCGACTTCACGAGCGTGGTCTTGTGCTCTTCACGGATGATGTCCATGCAGAGCTCGACGCACTCGTCGCAGATGAACACGGTCGGACCGGCGATCAGCTTCCGCACCTCATGCTGGCTCTTGCCGCAGAAGGAGCAGTAAAGCGTGTTCTTCGAGTCGCCGCCGCTTGCCTTGGTCATGGGCTCTCCGTCACCCGAGGGTGACCCCTGAATACCTCACCGACTTGCGCGCGACGGGCCTCGTGTTGCGTCACCCCCTTGGCTCGGGGACCTTCCGCGCATAACTTCTTATTGAACAATATGTACCCGCCGACGATCAATAACCAGTTAAATGTGGGTCGTTAACTGTCCTTACAATAGGCAGGTTTCGCCCCCACGGCCGGTGGGCCGCCCCGCGTTCTCGCAACGTTCGAGGTTCAGGCCCGGCCCTTCATCTCGTCGTCGCGACTGGGACGACTCACCATCACCTCGTCGATGATGCCGAACTCCTTGGCCTCGATCGGGGACAGGAACTTGTCGCGCTCCACCGCCGTGGCGATGGTGTCGAGCGACTGCCCGGTATGGCGGACATAGATGTCGTTGAGGCGGGCACGGAGTTGCAGGATCTCGCGCGCCTGGATCTCGATGTCGGTGGCCTGGCCCTGCGCGCCGCCGGAGGGCTGATGGATCATGATCCGCGCATTGGGCAGCGAGACGCGCTTGCCCTTGGCGCCGGCGGCGAGCAGCAGCGAGCCCATCGACGCGGCCTGACCGATGCACACGGTCGACACGTCGGAGCGGATGTACTGCATTGTATCGTAGATCGCGAGGCCCGAGGTGACGATTCCGCCCGGGGAGTTGATATAAAAGGATATGTCCTTGTTCGGGTTCTCCGATTCCAGGAACAGGAGCTGCGCGCAGACGAGGCTCGCGACGGCGTCGTTCACCGGTCCGACGAGGAAGATGATGCGCTCCTTGAGAAGGCGCGAGAAGATGTCGTAGGCGCGCTCGCCGCGGTTGGTCTGCTCGACCACCATCGGCACCAGCGTGTTCATGTATTGCTCAAACGGGTCCATGTGCTCCTGCCTTTCCGTCCGTCAGGCGGACGGGTTCTCGTCCTGTGCGTGATCGGGCCCGGCCGCGTCGTCCGTGTCCCTCGTGGCTGCAAACAGTTCCGCCGGAGCGACCGGGCGGTCGCTGACATCCGCCGCGGCGATGAGGGCGTCGATCACCTTGTCCTCATAGACCGGCGCGCGGATGGAGTCGATCATCGCCGGGTTCTGGCGATAATACTCGATCACTTGGCGTTCCTGGCCCGGATAGCGGCGCGCTTGCTCTAGGAGAGCGCGGTTCAGCTCCTCCTGGGTCACGGTGATCGAATGGGCGCGACCGAATTCGGCGAGGACCAGGCCGAGCCGCACCCGCCGCTCGGCAATCTTGCGGTACTCCGCCTTGAGTACGTCGTCACCGGGCTCGCCTGCCGGCGCCGGCGCATCTTCCGCCGCTGCCTCCGCTGCCGCTTCCGGCAGTGCCCCGGTCGCCGCGGCGCCGGCTTGCGCCTCCCGCTTGCGCTCTTCCTCGACCTGGCGCCACAGCATGTTGAATTCGAGCTCGACCATGCCCTCGGGCACGGCGAAGTGATAGCGCTCGGCCAAACGATCGAGCAGGTCCTGCTTGAGCTTCTGGCGCGCCATGCGGCCATAGTCGAGCGCCAGGCGCTCGCGCACCGCTTGGCGCAGATCGTCAAGACTCTCCATCCCGACGGCGGTGGCCAGGGAATCGTCAATCGGCTGCGGCGCGACCCCGCGCACCGCCTTGACGGTAACGGCGAAATTCGCTGCTTTGCCGGCGAGCTCGGTGCTGCCGTAATCGGCCGGGAAGGTCACGGCGAGGCTGCGCTGCGCGCCGGCGGTGACGCCGACGAGCTGGTCCTCGAAGCCCGGGATGAAGCTTCCCGTGCCCAGCTCCAGGCTATAGTCGCTGGCACTGCCGCCCGGAACCGGGGTTCCATCGTCGAGCGTGCCGGCAAAGTCGAGGACGACGACGTCGCCCTTGTCGGCGGGACGGTCGACGACGTCGCTCTTGCGCTGCTGACGGGCGATGCGCTCGAGCGCCTTGTCGACCTCGTCGTCGGGCACCTCGGGCTTAAGCCGCTCCAGCTTCACCTCGGCGACGTTCACGGGCTCGATCTCGGGCAGCACCTCGACCGCCATCTTGTATTCGAGATTCGTGCCCTCGTTGAACGAGACGATGTCAATCTTCGGTTGCAGCGCCGGGCGGAGGTTGCGTTCGCGCATGGCTTCGGCCGAGCTGTCGCTCACCGCGCGCTCCAGCACCTCGCCCATCACCGATCGGCCATAGCGCTGGCGCAGCAGTGTGAGCGGCACCTTGCCCGGGCGGAAGCCGGCGATTCGCGCCGACCGCCCCAACTCGGCCAGCCGCTCGGCGACCTGCCGCTCGATATCTTCGGCAGCGACCGTCACGGTGAATTCGTGCTTCAGCCCTTCGGCGCTCGTTTCGGTGACCTGCATCGGAGTCTTTGGCTCGTTCCTGGAATGAAGCGGCACGCCTTCGGGCCTGGTGCGGGCGGAGGGAGTCGAACCCCCATGACTTGCGTCGCTGGAACCTAAATCCAGTGCGTCTACCAGTTCCGCCACGCCCGCCCGAATCCCCTGCCCACGGCCGGTAAGGGCGGGTTCATAGCACACGCATTCCGGCAGGGGAACGGGAGCCGCGGCTTAAGCCTTGGCGAGACGCGCGATCGCCGACGACGCGGCCACCCGGTTCTCGCCGGTATAGGCCTCGTGATTTTCCTCGATGTCGGCGAGGCGATAGAGATAGTTCACCATCAGGCCATAGGCTTGCTGCAGCCCCTTGGCGGATAGATCGGCACGCCAGTTGAGGCGTTCAACCCGCGCGCCGTTGCTGAGATGGAAATGCGCCACCGGGTCGAGCGCCCGCCCCGAGACCGTCTTCTCGCTAAGCACGTAGCGCGCGGCGAGCCGCAGGATCGGCGCCTTCACCGCCTGGGCCACCGCCTCGTCATCGGCCCAGCCGGGCCGCGACAGCAGGCGGGCAAGGCTGCGCTCGCCCGGCGCCATGGGCAGCGCGTCAAGCGCGCGGCGCTCGGCCGCGAGCAGCACCGCGTCGCCCTCTTCGGCCAAGCGCTTGTCGAGCCAGGCGCGGAAGCCCGGAATCGGCGAGAGCGTGGCGTGGGTCTTGAGATGCGGCAGCTCCGCCGCGAGCTGATCGACCACGCGCTTGATCAGGAAGTCGCCGAAGCTGATGCCGGCAAGCCCGCGCTGGCAGTTCGAGATCGAATAGAAGATCGCCGTGTCGGCGTCGGTCGGATCGCCGATCGGCGCGGTTTCGTCGAGCAGGATCTGGACGTTGTCCGCCATGCCCTGGGTCAGCGCCACCTCGACGAAGATCAGCGGCTCGTCGGGCATGCGCGGATGGAAATAGGCGAAGCAGCGGCGGTCGGTATCGAGCCGGTTCTTGAGATCCGTCCAGCTCCGGATCTCGTGCACCGCCTCGTAGACGGTGAGCTTCTCGAGCAGCGAGGCGGGCGAATCCCAAGTGATGTGCTTGAGCTCGAGGAAGCCGACATCGAACCAGTTCGCCAGCAGATCCTTGAGATCGAGCTCGAGCCCCGCGAGCGCCCCGTCGTTGCGCGCCAGCGCCATGAGACCGGCACGCATGTCGACCAGGAACTTGACGCCCTCGGGCAACGCGTTGAACTGCGTCAGCAGCTCGATGCGCGGCGGTGCCAGCGCCTCGCGCAGCGAACGTTCGAGCTTGCGCTGCTCGTCGTCGCTCTTGGCGCGGCGCAGCCGCTCCCAGGTCTCGTGGACGATGGCGCGGTCGATGTCGAACTCGGTCGCCAACAGGCGCAGGAAGCGCTCGCGCCCGGCGGCGTTGAGGGCGAGATAGGTGCGGCCCAGTACCGCCGCCCGCGCCCGCGCCGAGACCTGGCCGCCCTTGTTGTCCAGACAGTCGCGGAACTGCGAGCGCAGCCGATCGACGTCCTCGCCCGAAAGCTCGGGCTTGGGCGCGCCGCTCCACACGCCGCGGGCCGAGGCGGCGATGTCGCGCCACACGCCGCGCAAATTGCGCAGATTGCCGAAGGTCCGGTCATAGACCGTGTCGAGAAAGCCGGTGCCGCCGCGTTCGCTCATGGCACGAATTATAGTTGGGAATCGTTACCGTATGGAGTGTCAAAGCGACAAGGGTGGCATCCGGGACGTCCCATGCGCGCGCGCGGCGGCGCGCAGGCGACGCAGCACGGACGGGATTTCCTCGGGGAGGTCGTCGGCGACGAGGCCGGGGCCGAAGAACCGCGCCGCCTCGCCATGGAGCCAGGCCGCGGCAGCGGCGGCACGGAACGGATCGAGCCCCTGGGCGAGCAGGCCGAGGATCATGCCGGCGAGCACGTCGCCGCTGCCGCCGGTGGCAAGGTCGGGCGGGGCGTTGGCATTAATGGCGGCCGGCCCGTCGGGGGCGGCAATCACGGTGTCTGGGCCCTTGAGCAACACCACCGCGCCGCTCCGCGCCGCTGCCGCCCGCGCCCGCGCGAGCTTGTCGAGCGCTTCTTCTGCCCCGAACAGGCGCACGAACTCGCCCTCGTGCGGCGTCAGGACCGTGGCGCCCGCGATCGCCGCGAAGAGCGCCTCGGCGTCGCCGGCGAAGACGGTCAGCGCGTCGGCATCGAGCACCGCCGCGCGCCGGTGCCCGAGCGCCGCGAGCGCGTCGCGCCGCGTCGCCGCATCGGTGCCAGCGCCGGGGCCGACCAGGACGGCATTGCGGCGCGGATCGGCGAGCAGTGCGGCAAAGCTATCGTCGCCAGCGATGGGACGGACGATGATGCCGGTGAGCGCGGCAGCATAGACCGGCCAGGCCGCCTCGGGCGCCGCGACGGTGACGAGCCCCGAGCCGATCCGCGCCGCCGCCCGCGCCGCCAGCCGCGCCGCCCCGGTCATCACCGCCCCGCCGCGCACCAGGGCATGGCCGCGGCGGTATTTGTGGCCGTCGGATTGGGGCCAGGGGTAGGCGTCGAGCCACAGCGCCGGGCCATTCTCGAACGTGTTGTGCGGCACCGTGTCGAGGACGCGGTCGGGAATGCCGATATCGGCGAGGATGATGCTGCCGCACAGGACCCGTCCGGGCAGCAGCAGATGGCCGGGCTTTTTGCGGAAGAAGGTGACGGTGAGCGCCGCCGGCGCCGCCGCGCCCCGGATCGCGCCGCTGGCGCCGTCGAGGCCGCTCGGCACGTCGACCGCGACGATCGGCAGCCCGCGCGCCGCCATCGCTTCGATGACCGCGCGCGCCGCGCCCTCGGCCGGCCGGGCGAGGCCGGCGCCGAAGATGGCGTCGATGACCACGCCGGCGCCGTCGAGGAGCGCCGGCGTCAGTATCTCGACCGGCCCTTGCCACAGCGATGCGTGGTGGGCTGCATCGCCGCGGAGCCGGTCGCGTTCACCGAGCAGCCCGAGCCGGACCGGCCAGCCGGCGGCGGCGAGATGACGCGCCGCCACGAAGCCGTCGCCGCCGTTGTTGCCGGGCCCGCACAGCACCGCGACCGGGCGCCGCGACCAGCGCCGCATCGCCGCTTCCGCCACGGCCCGGCCCGCCGCCTCCATCAGCGCCGTGCCGGGAATGCCTGCGGCCATCGCCGCGCGGTCGGCCGCGGCCATTTCCACCGGCGTGAGCAGCGCATTGTCCTGGGGCCGCATCATCGCCAAATCTAGCCGGCGCGCTTGACGCTGTCGCGGCGAATCGCTAGGAGCAGGCGCTTCGGTGGCGGGTGTAGCTCAGTCGGTTAGAGCGCCAGATTGTGGATCTGGATGTCGTCGGTTCGAATCCGATCACTCGCCCCAATTTCACGCCACGCCTGGAACGAATGCCGCGCGCGGTGATCCGCGCCCCGTGCCGAGGACGATTGACGATCACCGATGAGCGGAACCCTGGTGCCTCTTTGCGCCGCTGCGGATGTCAGCGACGATCAGCCGCTCCGCGTCGAACGTGACGGCTTCGCCTATGCCGTGTTCAAGAAGGGCGACGAATATTTCGTCACCGCCGACGCGTGCACCCACGGGCCGGGCTACCTCTCCGAGGGCGCCGTCATCGGCGACGAGATCGAATGCCCGTTCCATCAGGGACGGTTCGATCTCCGCACCGGCGCGCCGACCGCCCCGCCCTGCTTCGAACCGATCCGCGTCTTCACCGCGCATGTCGTCGACGGCATGATCGCGATCGATCCTGACGAGACACGATGACTCACGCCCCGGGGGCGACGTTGAAGGCCAGCGTCTCGGGGACGATGTGCAGCTCGGCATAGGTGAACCGCCCCGCGGCCAGATGCCACATCGCCTCGATGTGGGTCGGCACGGGCCGTCCCTGCACCTCGCGCCAGCTCGCGACGAGCGTCGTCCAGCGCGCGCGGGCGAGTTCGTCGGGCGCGTCGGGATCGTAGCAGGAGCGGTCCGAACTGCTGAAATCGCGGGGCGCGCCGTGCGCGTCGACGAGCATGCGCGCGCTCACGGTGCGGCCGCGATCGGTGAGCGCGAGATCGAACGATTCACCGTCGGCGGCGGACCACGCGACCTCGGGCACGAGCAGCAGCGAGGGCGCGAGCAGCACCGCGTCGTTGAGATAGGCGACGAGCCCGCCGGCGTCATAGGCGTCGCCGTGCTCGTCCTCGATAGTGACGAGATCGAACAGGCGGATCAGCATGCGCCCCGCGCCGTCGCGATAGCTGTCGCGTCCGACCACCGGGAACACGAACCCGTAGCGCATGCGGAGATGGACGAGGCGCGCCACCGCGAGCCCGCTGGTGTACTGCCACACCGCGCAATTCCTGAAGCGCTGATCCGGCTTGATGCGGAATCGGCCCTCGAACCCGACGCGACAGGACCAGTCGCGCGGCCGCCCGACCACGCCCATGAAGCGCAGATAGCGCCGGGCGGGTTCGGGCAGAGCGGCGATCTCTTCGGGCTCAACTGGCGCCGATGGCCCGGGACCGGCCGGCAGGCCAGCCTTGGCGGCCTCGGCGAGGAAGCGGGCGCGCGGCGTCATCCCCTCGGCCTCGGCAGGTCGATCCGCACCGCTTCGCCTCTCGGCGCCCGGTGATTGTCGTGGCGCGGCGAAGCGGCTAGATTTCCCACCGTGGCGGTCCAAGGCCGACCTGCCGCGCCTGTGCATGCAAGAGAGGACACCATGGCGAACGACAGCAAACAACCCGATGCGATGTCAAATCCCATCGGTGGCGAACGGCGCAGCACGGATGGCGGCCCCGGCTCCAACATCGAACCGCGCCTCGCCTATCGCGATCTCAGGGAATGGATCGAGGAAGCGCGCAAGCTGGGCGAGCTGCGCGAGGTGAAGGGCCTGAACTGGCAGCAAGACATCGGCATGGCGTCCGAGGTCGTGCTGCACGACGAAAAGGCCCCGGCCGTGCTGTTCGAGGACGTGCCGGGCACGCTGCCGGGGAGCCGCGTGCTGGTGAACTTCTTCGGCGGCAAGCGCCAGAACATGACGCTGGGCTTTCCCACCGACCTCGCCAAGCTCGAACTCACCGAGGAGTTCCGCAAGCACTACATGGCCGAGCTCAAGCTCATTCCGCCCAAATATGTCACCGACGCGCCGATTCTCGAGAACGTCATGGAGGGCGACGCCATCGACGTGACCCGGTTCCCGACGCCGAAATGGCACGAGGAGGACGGCGGCCGCTATATCGGCACCGGCAGCTTCAACGTCACCCGCGACCCCGACGAGGGCTGGATCAATTGCGGCACCTACCGCGTCATGATCCACGACGAGAAGCGGGTGGGCTTCTATATCTCGCCGGGCAAGCACGGCCGCATCCAGCGCGACAAGTACATGGCGCGGGGCGAACCGATGCCGGTGTGCATCGTCGCCGGCGGCGATCCGATGGCGTTCCTGATGGGCTGTAGCGAGGTGCCTTACGGCACCAGCGAATTCGACATCGTCGGCGGCATCCGCGGCAAGGCGGTCGAGGTGGTCAAGGGCCGCCATACCGGCCTCCCCTTCCCCGCCAATGCCGAAATCGTGATCGAAGGCTTCGTCCAGCCCGGCAATGTCAAGCCCGAGGGCCCGTTCGGCGAATGGACGGGATATTATGCTTCGGACGTGCGTGACGAGCCGGTGCTCGACATCAAGGCGATCTATTACCGCAACGAGCCGATCCTCTTGGGCTGCCCGCCGCAGCGTCCGCCGGACGAGCTCGCCCGCTATCGCGCCGTCACGCGCTCGGCGCTGCTGCGCGAGAACATCCAGAAGGCGGGCGTGCCCGACATCGTCGCCGCCTGGGCGCACGAGACCGGCACGGCGCGACTCCTTTTGGGCATCTCGATCAAGCAGCGCTATCCCGGCCACGCGACCCAGGCCGGGCATATTGCCGCGATGTGCCATGTCGGCGCCTATACCGGGCGCTATGTCATCGTCGTCGACGACGATATCGATCCGTCCAATCTCGACGAGCTGATCTGGGCCATGCTGACGCGGTCGGATCCCGCCACCTCGATCGACATCATCCACCACGCGTGGTCAACGCCGCTCGATCCGCGCATCGATCCCGAGCAGAAGGCGCGCGGCGATTTCACCAACAGCCGGGCGATCATCGACGCGTGCCGGCCGTGGCATTGGCGCGACAAGTTCCCCAAGGTGAACATGCCGTCCGCCGAGATGCGGCGCCTGGCGCGGCAGAAATTCGGATTCCTCCTGAAATAGCGTGAACGAGGCGCGGCTGCGATGGCGACATCGAAGGAAGACAACGAACTCCTGACCCGGACCGATGCGGGAACGCCGGTGGGCGATCTGTTCCGGCGCTTCTGGCTGCCCGCGCTTCTGCCCGAGGAACTACCCGGACCGGATTGCCCGCCGGTCCGGGTCCAGCTTCTGGGCGAGCGGCTGGTCGCCTTTCGCGACAGCATGAACCGCATCGGCCTGATCGAGGAATTCTGCGCCCACCGTCGCGTGTCGCTGTGGTTCGGCCGCAACGAGGATTGCGGCCTGCGCTGCGCCTATCACGGCTGGAAATACGACGTGACGGGCCAGTGTGTCGATCTTCCCTCGGAGCCCGAGGAGACCGGCATGCGCAGCCGCATCCGGCTCAAGGCCTACCCCTGCGTCGAGCACGGCGGGGTGATCTGGACCTATATGGGCCCACCGGAGCTGAAGCCGGCGCTGCCCGCGCTCGAATGGACACTGGTGCCACCCGAGCGCCGCTTTGTCTCGAAGCGGTTCCAGGAAAGCAACTATCTGCAGGCGATGGAAGGCGGCATCGATTCGAGCCACGTCACCTTCCTGCACGGCGCGATGCTGCACACCGACCCGATGTTCCGCGGCGCCAAGGGCAATGTCTACAACGAGCGCGACCGCATGCCTCATTTCGAGGTGGTGGAGTGGGACGGCGGGCTCTTCATCGGCGCGCGGCGCCTTGCCGACGACGACCGCTATTACTGGCGCATCACGCCGTGGATCGCGCCGTTCTACACGCTCATTCCGCCGCGCGCCGGGCACCCGATCGGCGGCCACGCCTGGATTCCGATCGACGACGAGCACTGCTGGTCGTGGAGCATCAATTACCACCCCGACCGCGCCATCGCGCCGGAGCAACTCGCGGCGATGAAGGGCGGACACGGCATCCACGTGCGCTATGTGCCGGGGACGTTCGTGCCGCTCGCCAACAAGAGCAACGACTATCTCATGGACCGCGCGGCGCAGGCGGCGGGAATGACCTATAGCGGCGTTGCCGGCATCGCCATGCAGGACGCCTCGCTGCAGGAGAGCATGGGGCCGGTCATCGACCGCTCGCGCGAGAATTTGTGCATGACCGACAACGGCATCATCTTCGCCCGGCGCTGGCTCCTGCGCATGGCCAAGGCGAACCGCGACGGCAAGCCCCTTCCCGCGCTGGAGCCCGCGGCGCAGCGCGTGCGCTCGTGCTCGATCGAGCTCGACAAGCGCGTGAAGTTCCAGGACGGCGCGAAGCACGGGCTGTTCCCCGCGCTCGACACGGCGCCGGTCACGGTGTGATCGCGGCGGCGCCAGCCAAGCGCCGATCGGCGTGAGGTCGCTCGCCTACGTCCGCGGCCTTCATTCCGGCGGCCGGCTCGTCATCGCGTTGATCATCGGCGCCATTGTTTTCGCGTTGGCGCCGTTCGGCTTGGCGCCGTCGCTCGGCTTCGCATTGGCCTGGGTGCTCGGCGTCGCCGCCTATCTCGGGCTGACGTTTCTCGCGATCGTGGATGCGTCGCCCGAGCGCATGCGCCAGCGCGCCCACAATCTCGATGCGCGCGCTTCGATCATCATCGCCGTGATCGTCGCCGGCGCCACCGCCAGCCTCGGCGCCCTGGGCTTCGTGCTGCATAAGCCCGCGGGCGAGGCGACGGCGGCGCCGCGCATCATCCTCGCCTGTCTCGCGGTGGCGTCGTCGTGGCTGCTGGCCCACACCACGGTCGCGCTGCATTACGCGCATTCCTATTACGGCGATCCCGACGACCCGGGCGAGCACGAGCGCGGCGGCCTGGTCTTTCCCGGCGCTACGCCGCCCGACTACTGGGACTTCGTCTACTATTCCTTCGTCATCGGCATGACCAGCCAGGTCTCGGACGTGCAGGTGACCTCGCGCGCGATGCGCCGCCTGACCCTGGCGCACAGCGTGCTGTCGTTCTTCTTCAACACCGGCGTGCTCGCGCTCGCCGTCAATATCCTGGCCGGCGTGCTGTGACGCAGCGCCGGCATGGGTCGATCGAGGGAGGCACCGCGATGCTGACGACGGCCGCCCGCATGGCGCAGCTCGGCACCGAATCGGCGTTCGAGGTGCTGGCGCGCGCCAAGGCGCTTGAGGCCGCGGGACGGTCGATCATCAATCTCGGCATCGGCCAGCCCGATTTCGCCACGCCCGCGCATATCGTCGAGGCCGGGCGCAAAGCGCTCGCCGACGGCCATCACGGCTACACCCCGGCGAACGGCATCCCGGCGCTGCGCGAGGCGGTGGCGGCCGACCTCCACCGCCGCCATGGCGTCAGCGTCTCCCCGGCGCGCGTGCTGGTCGCGCCCGGCGGCAAGGTGACGATGTTCTTCGCGGTGCTGATGTTCGGCGAGCCCGGCGCCGAGATTCTCTATCCCAATCCCGGCTTTCCGATCTATGAGAGCGTGATCCGCTTTTCCGGCGCGGCGCCAGTGCCGATGCCGCTGTACGAGGACAAGGGCTTCTCGTTCGACGCCGCCGAGGTGCTGGCCAAGATCACGCCGCGGACGCGGCTCATCATCCTCAATTCCCCAGGCAACCCGAGCGGCGGTGTCGTGCCCCGGGACGAGCTCGACCGCCTCGCCGCGGGGCTCGCGCGCCATCCCGGCGTCGCGGTGCTGAGCGACGAGATCTACGGCGAAATCCTCTATGACGGCGCCGCGCATGTGAGCCTGCTGCGCTATCCGGAACTGGAAGACCGGCTCATCCTGCTCGACGGCTGGAGCAAGACCTACGCGATGACCGGGTGGCGCCTGGGCTATGGCGTGTGGCCCGAGGCGCTGTTCCCGCTGGCCGAGCGGCTCGCGATCAACTGCCATTCCTGCGTCAATGCGGCGGCGCAGTTCGCCGGCATCGCCGCGCTCCAAGGGCCGCGCGAGCCGGTCCGGGCGATGGTCGCGGAATTCGCCGCGCGCCGGCGCTCTGTCGTTGCCGCCCTCAACGCGCTCCCCGGCTTCCGCTGCGCCACGCCCGGCGGCGCGTTCTATGCCTTTCCCAACATTGCCGGCACCGGACACGACGCCGGCTCGCTCGAGCGCCGGCTCCTCGACGAGGCCGGGGTCGCCACCATCGCCGGCACCAGCTTCGGCGCCAGGGGCGAAGGCTATCTCCGATTCTCGTATGCCGCGAGCCGCGCGGCGCTCGAGGAGGCGATCGGACGCATCGGCGCCTGGCTCCAGCGCCACGGCAGGTTGCCGCCCGCCGAATAGGCATCTGCCCAAAAAATAGTCGAGAACCGGGTTCCGCCGGTCAGGTTTTCGCGCTAGCTTCGGCCCAGCCCTGACGCGGGAAATCTGGCACGCGTCATGCTTAACCCACGCCAGGAACACCGGCGGCGGGCGCCGGACGAGCGACCACCGCCGAAAGGCACAGGCATCCCATGAAGAAAGTCGAGGCTATCATCAAGCCGTTCAAGCTGGACGAGGTGAAGGAAGCCCTTCACGAGGTCGGCATCCAGGGCATCACCGTGACCGAGGCCAAGGGATTCGGTCGCCAGAAGGGCCACACCGAACTCTACCGCGGCGCCGAATACGTCGTTGATTTTCTGCCCAAGGTGAAGATCGAGGTCGTCATGGACGACTCCCTCCTCGAGCGCGCCGTCGAAGCGATCCAGCACGCCGCGCATACCGGGCGGATCGGCGACGGCAAGATCTTCATCTATGACATCGAAGAGGCGATCCGCATCCGGACGGGCGAGAGGGGTAAGGATGCGATCTAACTGAAATTCTACCGGAAGTTGATCAAGTCCGCACGCACTAGCAGCACAGCAACAGGAAAGAGACCATGTCCGATCCACAAAAAGTCATGGATATGATCAAGGAGCACGACGCCAAGTTTGTCGACTTCCGCTTCACCGATCCGCGCGGCAAGTGGCAGCATTTGACCTATCACGTCAAGGCGATCAGCGCCGACGTGCTGGCGGAAGGCGTCATGTTCGACGGTTCCTCGATCGCCGGGTGGAAGGCGATCAACGAGAGCGACATGCAGTTGGTGCCGGATTGCGCCACGGCGGTGCTCGACCCCTTCGCTGCCCAGACCGCGGTCATCCTGTTCTGCGACTGCCACGAGCCGGTCTCGGGCCAGCCCTATGGCCGCGACCCGCGCTCGATGGCCAAGAAGGCCGAGAAGTATCTCGCCTCGACCGGGATCGCCGACAAGGCGTTCTTCGGCCCCGAGGCGGAATTCTTCGTGTTCGACGACGTGCGCTACAAGGTCGGCATGCAGAGCGCCGGCTACGAGATCGAGGCCGAGGAAAGCCCCGATTCCTCGTTCAAGAAGTTCCCGGACGGCAATACCGGCCACCGGCCGCCGATCAAGGGCGGCTATTTCCCGGTGCCGCCGGTGGACAGCACCGCCGATCTCCGCGCCGAGATGCTGTCGACCATGGCCGAGATGGGCCTCGACGTCGAAAAGCACCACCACGAGGTCGCGCCCTCCCAGCACGAGCTCGGCAACGTGTTCAAGACGCTGGTGACCGCCGCCGATCAGATGCAGATCTATAAATACGTGGTCGCCCAGGTCGCCAATCAGTACGGCAAGACCGCGACCTTCATGCCCAAGCCGATCAAGGGCGATAACGGCTCGGGCATGCATACCCACCAATCCGTGTGGAAGGGCGACAAGCCGCTTTTCGCCGGCTCGGGCTATGCCGATCTCTCGGACACGGCGCTGCACTACATCGGCGGCATCATCCGCCACGCCAAGGCGATCAACGCCTTCACCAATCCGACCACCAACAGCTACAAGCGCCTCATCCCGGGCTTCGAGGCGCCGGTGCTGCTCGCCTATTCCGCGCGCAACCGCTCGGCGTCGTGTCGCATTCCGATCGTGTCGAGCCCCAAGGGCAAGCGCGTCGAGGTCCGCTTTCCCGACCCCGCCGCCAATCCCTATCTCGGCTTCGCCGCGATGCTGATGGCTGGCCTCGATGGCGTGCAGAACCGCATTCATCCCGGCAATCCGATGGACAAGAACCTCTACGACCTGCCGCCGGAAGAGCTGAAAGACGTGCCCACGGTGTGCGGCAGCTTGCGCGAGGCCGTCGAAAATCTGAAAGCCGACCACGCCTTCCTGACCAAGGGCGACGTGTTCTCCACCGACTTCCTCGACGCCTATGTCGATCTCAAATGGGAAGAGATCTACAAGTTCGAGCACACGCCGCACCCGATCGAATTCGAAATGTACTATTCGGTCTGAGCGGCAAGCGTCGCACGACAGAGAGCCCCGCCGGTCCAGCCGGCGGGGTTTTTTCGTTTGCGCCCGGCGGCGTTTACGATCCGCTAACCATGTTCGCGTACTCCTCGCCGAGCGAGGAGAAGATCATGAACGAAGCGAGCTTGCGCCGCATCGAGGATATCGGATTGAAGCGCCCCAAGGGGTTTCCCGAGGAAGACGCGGCGCATTTCATCGAATACGTCGCGATCAAGGCCGCGACCCTGCACAGCCAAGCTATGGCGAGCGCCGGGCCCGATGTCGCCGTTGGCGTCAATCCCTGGGTGCGGCTTAAATTCATGCTTGAGATCATGACCTCGGCGATGCTGCCGCAGATCGACCGCACGATCGCCGAATTCGCCGCCGCGCCCGCGGAAATCCAATGCCGCAGCGGCTGCGCGTTCTGCTGCTACCAAAATGTCGACCTGACGATTCCCGAAGCGATCCTGGTGGCGCTGCGTCTGACCCAGGAGAACGATCCGCGCCGCGGCGCGATCCTCGAAGCCGCCGACCGCTTCAAAGATCTCGATGACGAAGCACGCATCGCGACCGGACGCCCCTGCCCGCTATTGGTCGACCGGCGCTGCTCGGTCTATGAGGCGCGCCCGATGGCGTGCCGCTCGCTCGTCTCGCCCGATTCGGCGCGCTGTCGCGAAGCGATGCGCAGCCTCGAAGCCGGCGAAGGGGTGCAGCCGATCGAGATTTATGTCGTGCTGCAATTCCTGTGCAATGGCGAGCAGGCTGCGACCCGCGGCCTGTGCCGCGATCTCGGCCTCCAGGACGATATCGTCGAAATGACCCAAACGGTCGCCGCAATCCTGCGCGATCCGCACCTGGTGGAGCGCTGGGCCGGCGGCGAGCGCGTCTTCGCCGCGCGCTGAGCAGGTCGTACCCGAATAATTCTACCGCATATCGAGGCTGGCGACTTTCGTCGGCGGTTCGGTCGCACCCGCGGCGTCGGGCACGACGGTGGCGATCTGTACCGGCGCGAGGCCTTGCTTGACCATCCCGAGCTTTTTGGCCGCCGCCGCCGACAGGTCGATCACCCGGCCACGCGCATAAGGGCCGCGATCGGTGATCGTGACGTCGACCGAGCGGCCGGACTGCAGATCGGTCACCCGCACCCGCGTGTTGAGCGGCAAGGTGCGATGCGCCGCCGTCAGCTTGCGCGCATCGAAGCGCTTGCCGCTTGCCATAACCCGCCCCTGCCAATGCGCGCCATACCATGACGCGACGCCGATCTGCTCGGCATCGGTCGGCGCGGCCGGTCTCGCCGACGGCGGGGATGCCGGGGATGCCGGCGCCACGGGCGGCGGCGGCACGAAAACAGCGGCGCTTCTCGGCGGCGCGCGCGGACGCATGCCGGCGGCGCCGATCAGCAGCGCATCGGCGATCACCCAAGCGAGCAGGCACAAATTCGCCGCGCTGTGACGGACCATGATTCTGATCCCTCCCAAGCGGCAACGCCGAGATCACAGATTGGTTCCCGCGGCGCGCCGCGAGCCCGATGGGGTGTGCGCCTCGGTAACACTTAACGATGCGAGGATGCCGCAGGCGGCCGGCCGCAGCGCCGGCGCAAGCGCTCTGCGATGATTCAGCTTTGCTACGGCACCGGACGCGGCTTGCGGTCGGAGCCGATCGCGACATAGGTGAAAGTGCCTTCGGTGACCTTCACGCGCTCGCCCTCGAGATTGCGCCGCGCCCAGCTTTCGATCTTCACCGTGATCGAGGTCCGCCCGACCTTGACGATCTCGGCATAGCAACTGACCTCGTCGCCGATGAACACCGGCAGGTGGAAGGTCATGCCGGTGACGGCGACGGTGGCGCAGCGGCCTTGCGCGCGGCGATGCGCGATGACGCCGCCGGCCAAGTCCATCTGCGCGAGCAGCCAGCCGCCGAAAATGTCGCCGGCCGGATTGGCGTCGGCGGGCATGGCGATGGTGCGCAGGGCGGGATCGCCGGCGGCGGGAATTTGCGGATCGGTCATGGCTACCTCCTTGATGCTACAAGCTATAGCGTTTATTCGCGTCCATTGCCCCTGCCGATAGCTTGTCCGCGCCGGTCATGCTTCCTATAGTCGGCTTCCCATGCCTGATTTGTTCGACGATAACGCCGCCCGCAAGCCGGGTTCGGGCTATTCGGCCAAGGATATCGAGGT
>DATKQE010000053.1:0-2618 GCA_035532935.1 Allostellaceae bacterium | reverse complement strand
CGGATCGGGCTCGGCATTGGCCGCGCCGCAGGCCCGGCACTGTACGACGGAGCCCGGCTTGCTGTAGTCGACGCCGAAATGGCGCAGCTCGCGGCGGCATTTCGGGCAGATCAGCAGGCGGCCGGCGATGAAGCGCGATTCTGGCTCCTGGCAGCCGCAGCGATAGTGATGCACGATCGGCTCATCCGTCAGGTCGGCGCTGCCGCATTTCGGACAGGCCTCGTAGGCCAGCAGCCGCGCCGAGTTGCAGCGGCCGCAGAGATGGGTGCGCGCGAAGTGCCGCCGCCGGAGCGCGCCGAGATCCGCCAGATTCTCGAGCCGCCGGCGCAGGCCCGGCGCGCGGCCCTGGAGCGGATACTCGATCACCGTGTCGGTCGAGAAGCGCGCTTCGATCGCCGTGTCGCGCGAATATGCGAGCCGCAGGACGACGATATCGGCGCGCTCGTCGTGGCGGGCGCGGAACGGTAGCTCGGTCAGGCGACGCCAGATCGGCGCGAGCTTCCGCTGCATCGCCGCCAGGCTGTCGGCGTCGAGCGCGTGGCCGGTGAAATCGCGCCGCACGCCGCGATTGCCGCCGAAATCGGCGATCGGCGCCGCCGGATCGCGGCTCTGATCGAGGACGTCGTTCAATTCGGCCGGATCGACCGGCCCGGCCAAAACGATCGCGGCATACGGATGGCTGGGATTGGAATGGAACCGGGCGCCCGGCAGGTTGACCGGCCCGCCGCCGAAGACCAGGAATTGCGTGGGCAGAAAAGGGTCGCTCGAGGATGCCGCGGATGCCGAGACGTCGGAAGTATCGAGGTTCGTCATGCCGAACACCTCACTGCCTTCGATTGAGCGGTGCCGCGCCCGACATGGACGAGCCGAGCGTAGGATCGCGTGGAAAGTCCTAACGTTCGCTAACCATGACGTGAAAAGGCGTGGCCACGCCGTCGTGCGTAACGCACGTGGCTGCGCGTGCGCGTGACAAATGCGTGGTCGCTTCGACTCGAATCACAAGCCGTTCATGTTGAAAGATGTCGGTGCGCGTCATGGCGGCGACTGGCATCTGCCGCATAAATCATTCGACGCATTCAGCGAGCGAGTCGGCGCGATATCGCGCTGATCAACTTCTGGAACCGCATCAACGTCCCGACGCGCCAAGTGGCGGGTTCGGGCGCCGAGCGCCGCGCCGCCTAGCTCGCCGCCAGGGCCGCCAGGGCGGCCAGCGCCGCGGCGAGGCCGATCGCCTTGCGGAGCGTGAGCGGCTCGCGCAGCACGACAATGCCGAGCAGCGCGGCGATGATGAATCCCATCTGCGCGATCGGCACCAGGATGCTGGCCTGGCCGTGCGCCACGCTGCGCAGCAAGAAGATCGTCGCGGCGAGCAGCACGACGGCGGACACGATGCCGAATTTGAAGGTCAGCGGCGGCGGCGCCAGCTTGCGGTCGGCGATGTAGACCACGACCGTCGCGAGCGGCATGAACACCGCCGCCTGGGCGACCGCCAGCGTCTCCGGCACGGCGCCGTGGCGCAGCCCGACAGTGTGGAAGAAGTTCGACGCACCGAAGGCAAGCGTGGCGAAGCCGACCTGCGCGAGCGAGCGGCGCCGAGCGTCGCTCGGCACGCGGTCGGCCGATCCGCCGCCGCCCACCAGCAGCCAGGTCGCCAGCAGCGCGAACGCGAGGCCAGCGAGCTTGGGTCTGGTCACCGGCTCGCCGAGCAGCGCGATGGCGAGGACCGCCGTGACAATGAAGTTGAGGCGGAAGATCGACGCGTTGGTGCTGATGGCGCCGGTGGCCAGACTGCGCACGAAGTAATAGAAGCCGATGAACACGAACGCGCCGGCGAGCGCACCCCACAGCGCCGCGGGAGCGAGCGCGAGCGTGCCGGTCGCGAGCGCGTAGACGATGACGAGCGGGCAGAAGAACCACGCTTGCGCCATTAGGAAATGGTCGGCGCGGACATTCGCCGCCGCGGCGCGCTTGTAGATGAAGTCCGAGACGCCGTAGCAGAGCATCGCCGCAAAGGCGCTGACGATCGACGGATTCATGGCGACTCGCGGCGTGGTTGAACGGGCAGGACGTCCGCTCGAAGCTAGCACGCCGCGCCGGCGGGTCCCAATGCCGGCGGTTTTCGGCGCGATTAATTTACGGGCGCCGCTTTCCGGCGTTGCAGGTAGCGGTATTCGTGCCACGTCAGCCCGATGACCACGACGTCCAACGCCGTGATCAGCGCCAGAACGAGCGAGTGGGTGAAGCTGAAGCGGTAGCTTTGGTAGCCGATAAATAATGCGAAAACGACAATGGCGGTCGGGTAGTACCAGAGCCTCTCGCGCAGCAAACCCACGATCAGCCACAATTTCACGAGGCCATGGCTGAGGAGAAAGAATGCGGTGAAGTGCTGCGCGCTGACCGAGAAGTGTTGCGCCTGATGCAACAGGTAGTTGGCGACGAGATCGCGCGAATCTTCCGTGAGCTCGTCCTGGGTTATTGCGGTCACGATGCCGAGCAGGAACCGCTGGGAAATGAAATAGGCGATGACGCCGCCGGCGATCTCGGACAACGCGAAGAGGCCTTTGAGCACCAGGCTGACTTCGAACACGCGATGGACGTTTTCTTCTTCAAATAAGGTC
>DATKQE010000052.1:0-18176 GCA_035532935.1 Allostellaceae bacterium | reverse complement strand
CATCGGCGTCAGCGCTCGCAAGTTGGCCGACGAGCAAATCGTGATCGCCGGCCGCCAGGTTCGCGCCACGCGCTATACGCTCATCACGCCCTATCTCGCCGGCAGCATCTGGTACGACGAGGAAAGCCTTTGGGTGCGCGGTCCCGGCGCCATGTATGCCGGCAACCCCGACGATGTCCCCACCATCGGCACGCAGGCCGTGCTTGTCACATCGAGCGATCAGCCGGATGAGCTGGCCTATGGCGTGGTCAAGGCGGTGCTCGACAACTTCGCCGATTTCCGGCGCTTGCACCCCGCGCTGTCGACGCTCGATATCAAGGACATGGTGCTCAGCCAGGCCGTGGTACCGATCCACCCGGGAGCGCTGACCTATTTTCGCGGAGTCTGCCTTGTCCATTAGGCAATGTTCCTTAGGCAATCCCGGGGTGTCAGCTACGCTGATCCAATCGATGCCCGCCCATCGCGTCCTGTTTCCGGCCGAAGAGATCGCCTTATGCGTGCTTGGGCTTGCGACGATCATCGCTCCGCCCATTGCAGGCCTCGTCGCCACTGCGTCCCTGCCGCAAACGTGATCCGGGTGGCAGGCAATCATGATTAGGGCGACACTGCTGTCCAATGAGCGAACATTTCGGACTGATCTGCTCGGCGGCGGTCGGGCTGCTGCGATCGAGAGCAATGGTCGCTCAGCATCAACGATCGACCGGCATCAGCGCGCTCGCTGCGGCAAAACGCCTATGTCGAACGACTCATCGGCTCTGTCTGTCGGGAGTGCCTCGACCATGCGGTGGCGCTCGAGGCTTAGGCTTGGAATGCGCCCCGTCCCCGCCGGATGCGCTCGCTTGCGATGATCGTCCTCTTCACCGATTTCGGCCTTTCCGGTCCCTATACCGGGCAGATGAAGGCGGTGCTGGCCGAGCGGGCGCCGGGCGTTGCGGTGATCGATCTCTTCGCCGATGCGCCGTCGCGCGATCCGCGTGCGGCGGCCTATCTCCTCGCCGCCCATGCGCCGTGGTTCGCGCCGGGAACCGTGTTCCTCGCCGTGGTCGATCCGGGCGTCGGCGGCGCCCGTGTGCCGGTCATGGCCGCGGCCGACGGGCGCTGGTTCGTCGGGCCCGACAACGGACTCTTCGCGCTCGCGCTGCGGCGCGCGGCCCAGGCCGAGTTGTGGCAGATCGACTGGCGGCCGGAGCGGCTCGCCCCGAGCTTTCACGGCCGCGACCTGTTCGCGCCGGTCGCGGCGATGATCGCGTCGGGGGCCACGCCGGCGCGCACCGCGCGCCCACCCCTATCCGCCGAACGGCGCGATTGGCCCGACGATCTCGCCGAGATCGTCTATGTCGATCACTACGGCAATGCGATGACGGGCCTGCGCGCGAGCCGGCTGCCGCCGGACGCGCGCCTCGCCGCCGGCGGCCAGAGCGTGGGCCGGGCGCGCGTCTTCGCCGACGTGCCGGACGGCGCGGCGCTGTGGTACGAGAATTCGTGCGGGCTCGCCGAGATCGCGGTCAATCGCGGGCGGGCCGATCGCGTCCTGGGCCTCGGCATCGGCAGCGCCGTGACGGTGGAAAACTGAATTGCCGCGCTTGCCTCGCGCACGCCGCCGGTATCTGTTGCCGCCATGCCCGATTTCGCGTTCGAGGTGCGCCGCGCCGGGATCGTGTGCGGTATCGACGAGGCGGGGCGCGGACCGCTGGCCGGGCCGGTGGTCGCGGCCGCCGTGGTGCTCGACCGCCGCCGCCTGCCGCGCGCGCTGCGCGACGGGCTCGACGATTCGAAGCGGCTCAGCCCGGCGGCGCGCGAGGAATATGCCGCGCTGCTGCGCCGGGTCGCGCCGGCGATCGGCATCGGCGGCGCCAGCGTCGCCGAGATCGACCGCTGCAACATTCTGCAGGCGACGCTCACGGCGATGTGCCGCGCCGTCGCCGCACTCGGCATCACGCCCGGCCTTGCCCTCGTCGACGGCAATGTCGCGCCGCCGCTTGCCTGCGCGGTCGAGACCGTGATCGGCGGCGATGGCCTGTCGCTGTCGATCGCCGCCGCCTCGGTCATCGCCAAGGTGACGCGCGACCGGCTGATGCGGCGTCTCGCGCAGCGCTATGACGGCTATGGCTGGGACCACAACGCCGGCTACGGCACGCCCGAGCATCGCGCGGCGCTGCTCCTTCTCGGGCCGACGCCGCATCACCGGCGCAGCTT
Organism: Allostellaceae bacterium; assembly: GCA_035532935.1. Classification (GTDB taxonomy): domain Bacteria; phylum Pseudomonadota; class Alphaproteobacteria; order ATCC43930; family CGMCC-115725; genus DATJLY01. The sequence continues at coordinate 15,980 of DATKQE010000052.1, read as the reverse complement.
CGCGCCGCTCCAGCACACTTTCGAGTTCGATTGCAGCGGTACGCTCTAAATCCCTGACTCCGCAAAGTTATTGACTGGCGGACTCGGTGCGCGCATTGTCCGGCCCCGGGCGCAATGTCAGGGTGGGGTGATGAGCGGCGCGCGGGACGGGGAGGTGCTGGTCGGCGACTGCATCGCGCTGATGGCACGTCTGGCGCCCGACTCCGTCGATCTCGTCTTCGCCGATCCTCCTTACAATCTTCAGCTCAACGGCGAGCTCGTCCGACCCGACAACAGCCGCGTCGACGGCGTCGAGGACGAATGGGACAAGTTTGCCGATTTCGCCGCCTATGACCGATTCACCCGCGCCTGGCTCGAGGCGGCGCGGCGGGTGCTGAAGCCCGACGGCGCATTGTGGGTGATCGGGACCTATCACAATATCTACCGCGTCGGCGCCATCCTGCAGGATCTCGGGTTCTGGATCCTCAACGACATCGTCTGGCGCAAGGCGAACCCGATGCCGAACTTCCGCGGCCGGCGCTTCACCAACGCGCACGAGACGCTGCTGTGGTGCGCGCGCTCGCGCACTGCGCGCTACACCTTCAACTACGCGGCGATGAAGGCGCTCAACGAGGACCTGCAGATGCGCAGCGACTGGTTCATCCCGCTGTGCGGCGGCGTCGAGCGCCTCAAGGTCGATGGCCGCAAAGCGCATCCGACCCAGAAGCCCGAGGCGCTGCTGCATCGCGTCGTGCTGGCGGCGACCAAGCCGGGCGACATCGTGCTCGACCCGTTCTTCGGCACCGGCACGACCGGCGCGGTCGCCAAGCGCCTGGGGCGGCGCTGGATCGGCATCGAGCGCGACGGCGATTATGCCCGGCTCGCTGCCGCGCGCATCGCCGCGGTGGTTCCGGCCGCGACCGAACTGGTGACGATCGAAACGAAGCGCGAGGCGCCGCGCGTGCCGTTCGGGGCGCTGATCGAGCGCGGCCTGCTCCGGCCGGGCGATCTGCTGTTCGACCAGCGCCGGCGCTGGACCGCGCGGGTGCGCGCCGACGGGTCGGTGATCTCGGCCGACTCGCGGGGATCGATTCACAAAGTGGCGGCCGCAGTGCAGGGCGCCGCCGCCTGCAACGGCTGGGACTTCTGGTACGTGGAGCGGTTGGGCAGCATGGTGCCGATCGACCTCCTGCGCCAGCAGGTTCGCGCCCAGATGGGATGAGCCGCTACCGCCGCGAGCGGTACGCGTGGGCGATGATCTTCTTCATCACGGTCGGCAAGGCATGATCGCCGAGTCGCTCGGCCGCGACCCAGATGCCGTCGGCGGCGGCATCCTCGCGCACCTCGCCCGCGAGCACCGTGAGTTCGAGATCGAAATGGGTGAAGCTGTGCCGCACCACCTCCGGGAGACGGCGCCAGCGCGCGCGCACCGGCGCCGCTTCTCGGGCTTCGGCCGCCGCCCAAGGCGCCGCGCGCCACGCCGTCGAGGGCACCTCCATCATGCCGCCGAGCAGCCCCTTTTCAGGACGGCGGCGCAACAGCACGGCGCCATCCCGCCGCACCACCCAGAAGGCGACGCCGCGCCGCACCGGCTTCGGCGGCGGCGGCCGGCGTTGCGGCAGGGTCTCGGCGATGCCGTCACGCCGGGCGCGGCACGAATCGCGCCACGGGCACAGCACGCATTTGGGCTTGCGCGGCAGGCACAGCGTCGCGCCGAGATCCATCACCGCCTGGGCATAGTCGCCAGCGCGCCGGGCCGGGGTCAGCGCCCGGGCGAGGCGGCGCAGCTCGAGCTTGGCCTCGGGCAATGGCGTGCACACCGCATGGAGCCGCGCCATCACTCGCTCGACATTGCCATCGACCGGGGTGGCGTGAAGATCGAAGGCGATGGCGGCGATCGCCGCGGCAGTGTAGTCGCCGATCCCCGGCAAGGCGCGCAACAGCTTTTCGTCGGCGGGAAACACGCCGCCGTGCCGGGCGACGACCGCGCCGGCGCAGGCGTGAAGATTGCGGGCGCGCGCGTAGTAGCCCAGGCCCTGCCAAGCGTGCAGGATGGCGTCGCGCTCGGCGGCGGCTAGCGCCGGCAGATCGGGCCACAGCGCCAGGAATCGCTCGAAATAGGGCATGACGGTCGCGACCGTGGTCTGTTGCAGCATCACCTCGCTGAGCCAGACGCGATAGGGATCGGGCCTGACGCCCGGCGGCGCGCGCCACGGCAGCGTGCGGCGGTGGCGGTCGTACCAGACCAGCAGCGCGGCGGCGGGAGGTGGCGGGGACGGCAATCGCGGGATCGGCATTCGACGGCGGCCGGCAATCGGTCTACCATGGCACGGCTTGGCGGCGGGTGTCAGGAGGCTCGGTTGGAGAGACGGCGCGGCGGGCTCCGCGCATTGGCCAGCGAGGTGCCGCGAATCGCGGCCCCGGTGCTGGGAAAGCGTGGCTTCGCCAGCGCCCAGCTCGTGGCGGATTGGGCCAGCATCGTCGGCACCGAGCTGGCCGCGAAAATCTCCCCCGACCGTTTAAGTTTTCCCCGCGGCGAGCGGCGCGACGGCACGCTGCGGCTGCGTGTCGCCGCCGGCCTGGCGCCCGAGGTGCAGCACCGCACCCCGCTCATTCTCGAGCGCATCAACGGGTTCTTCGGCTATCGCGCCGTTTCCCGCCTGGTTCTGGTCCAGGGACCGCCGGCGCGGCCGCCCCTTCCCGTCCCGCCGCGGCCGCGGCCGCTCAGCGCCGACGAGCGGGCGGCGCTCGACCGCCGCCTTGCGCGGATCGAGGATCCCGGCCTGCGCGACGCGCTGCGCCGGCTCGGCGAGGCCGTCATCGGCACGGACAAAAGCTGAGGCCGCCGCGCCGCGTCGCGAACTTGCAATACATTCAGAGTCGCCGTAGCATCAACATTTAGTGTATGAGAGGATGAAATGCGGAATATCTGGTGGGCGCTCGCCATCGCGCTCCTAACCTTTGCCGGTTCGGCCGGAGCGGCCGACGCGGCGGCGCCGACCCTCGCTCCCGACGACATCATCGTCGGCAAGGCCGACGCGCCGGTGACCATTTTCGAATATGCCTCACTGACCTGCCCGCATTGCGCCGAATTCGACGTCGACATCCTGCCGCAAGTACGGAAGGAATGGATCGATACCGGCAAGGCGCGGCTGGTCTTTCGCGACTATCCGCTCGACGGGTTGGCGGTGAAGGCGGCGATGCTGGCGCACTGCGCCCCCAAGGATCGGTTCTTCGCCTTCGTCGACGAATTGTTCCACAGCCAGAAGGATTGGGTACTTAATGCCGATCCGATGGCGGCGCTGAAGCGCATCGGTTTGCTCGGCGGCGTCGGCCCGGAAAAATTCGACGCCTGCATGAAGGACAAGACGCTCGAGAACAAGATCCTCAACGAGCGTCTCGTCGCCGACAATCAATACGGCGTCAACTCGACTCCGACCTTCTTCGTCAACGGCAGCAAGGTGATCGGCGCGCTGCCTTATCCCGAATTCTCGGCGGCGCTGAACGCGGCGCTGGGAAACCAGCCGATCCCGGAAACGGCCGCCAAGGGCGCGAGCACGCCGGCAGGCCCGATGTCGAGTCCCGCCGGCCACTGAGCGAGTGAACCGCACGTGCACTTCTCCAAGCTCCGCCTCGTCGGCTTCAAGTCCTTCGTCGATCCCACCGAGCTGGTGATCGAGCCCGGACTCACCGGCATCGTCGGTCCGAATGGCTGCGGCAAGTCGAATCTCGTCGAGGCCCTGTCCTGGGCGATGGGCGAGACCTCGGCGAAACGCATGCGCGGCGGCGAGATGGACGACGTCATCTTTGGCGGCACCGACGGCCGCCCGGCGCGCAATCTTGCCGAGGTGATGCTATCGCTCGACAATTCCCGCCACGACGCACCCAAGCCCTATGACGCCTATGACGAGATCGAAGTGGTGCGTCGGATCGAGCGCGAAGCCGGCTCGGGCTATCGCGTCAACGGCAGGGAAGTGCGGGCGCGCGACGTGCAGCTTCTCTTTGCCGACGCCGCAACCGGGGCGCAGTCGCCGGCGATCGTGAGCCAGGGCCGCGTCAGCGCGATCATTGCTGCCAAGCCCGTCGACCGGCGCGCCCTGATCGAGGAAGCCGCCGGCATCACCGGGCTGCATTCGCGCCGGCACGAGGCCGAGCTTCGCCTCAAGGCCGCCGAGGCGAATCTGTTGCGGCTCGATGATGTGCTGACCACGCTCGCCGGCCAGCTCGACGGCTTGAAGAAGCAGGCGCGCCAGGCAGCGCGCTATCGCCGGCTGTCCGACCACATCCGCCGCGCCGAGGCGGTGGTGCTCCATCTGCGCTGGCAGGCGGCAAGCGCCGAGCGCGAGGCTGCCGGGACACAGCTCGCCGCCGCCGAAATCGCCGTCGCCGACCGCACCGCCGCGGCATTGGCCGCCGAAAAAGCGCGCGAGGCCGCCGCGTCCGAGCTGCCGGCCCTGCGCCAGAGCGAGGCCGAGGCCGCCGCCGAACTTCAGCGCCTGGTCCATGCGCGCCAAGCGCTCGAGGACGAGGAGCGGCGCATCGCCGCCGCGCGCGAGGCCGCAGAGCAGCGTCTCATCCAGCTCGCCGCCGATATCGGCCGCGAGGACGAGCTTGCCGCCGACGCACGGGCGGCGCTCGCACGGCTCGCGGACGAGCACGAGGCGATCATCGCTGCCCGGTCGTACGAGGCCGAGGCGACGGCACAGGCGGCCTCGGCGCTCGCCGCCGCCAGCACCGAGGTGGCCGCGCGCGAAACCGAACTCACCCGGCTCACCGAGGAAATCGCCACCACCGAGGCGCGGCGCAGCACGCTGTTCGCGCGCCGCACCGAGGCCGAGGAGCGGACCCGGCACCTGGCCGCGCGCGCGGCCGATGTCGCGCGCCAGCGCGAGGCGCTCGCGGCCGAGAGCGAAGCGGCCGACCGCGCCGCTGCCGCAACGGAAGTGGTTCGCGCCGCCGAAGCCGAACTGGCGGCGAGCCGCGTCGCGGCCGAGACGGCGGCGCAGGAACTCCGTACCGCGGAGGCGGCGGAGGCGGAAGCGCGCGCGCCGCTCGAACAGGCCGAACGCAACCGCGCCAAGCTGCGCGCCGAGGCGCAGGCGCTGACCGAACTGCTCGCCGCACAAACCGACCGACGCTTTGCCCCGGTCCTCGATCGCATCCAGGTGGCGCCGGGCTTCGAGGCGGCGCTCGGCGCGGCGCTCGGCGATGATCTCACCGCGCCGCTCGACGAGGCGGCGCCGATGCATTGGCGCGAATTGCCCGACTACGACGAGACGCTGGCGCTGCCGGCGGGCGCGGCACCGCTCGCCGCCCAGGTAATCGCGCCCGCGGTCCTGGCGCGGCGGCTCCGGCAGATCGGCGTGGTCGAAGACGCGATCACCGCGGCCGAGCTTCAGACGATGCTCGAGCCGGGCCAGCGGCTCGTCAGCCGCGACGGCGGCTTGTGGCGCTGGGACGGCTTCCGCCGTGCCGCCGGGACGCCGAGCGCGGCCGCGCAGCGCCTGCGTCAGCGCAACCGGCTCGCCGAACTCGAGGACGCGCTCGCCATCGCCGACCGCGATGTCGAGACGGTCGCGCGCAATCTTGCCGCGGCCCGCGAGACGACACAGTACCGCCGCGAGGCCGAGCGGGCCGCGCGCGAGACCGCGCGCCATGCGGTGGGTGTGCTCGCCGAGGCGCGCGATCGCGAGACCGGCCTCGCGCGCGAGGCCGCCGCCATCGCCCAGCGCCACGCGGCGCTGGCCGCCGATGCCGAACGCATCGCTTCCGACCTCGCCGCCACGCGCCAGGACGGCGATGGCGCCGCCGCGGCGCTGGCGCTGCTGCCCGATTCGGCCATCGCGCGCGCCGCCGCCGAGACGCTGCGCGAGCAACTGGCCGCGCGGCGGCGCCATCAGGTCGCCTGCCAGGGCGAGCATGACGCGCTGCTGCGCGAGGCGGCGCTGCGGCGGCAGCGGCTCGAGGCCTGCAGCGGCGAGATCGCGTCATGGCAGGCGCGCGCCGATGCGGCGGCGCGCCAGCGCGCCACGCTCGACATCCGGCGCGAGGACGTGCTGCGCGAACGCGCCACGCTCGAACGCCGGCCGGCGGAGATCGCGGCCCAGCGCGACGCGCTCGCGGCAACGATCGCCCAGTCGACGGAGCGGCGGAATGCCGCCTCCGACCGCCTTGCCGCCGGCGAGACGCAGCTCGCCGCCGCGGAACGCGCCGCCAAGGCCACCGACGCCGCGCTCGCCGCCGAGCGCGAGGCGCGCGTGCGCTGCGAGGCGCGTCGCGATCAGGCGCAGGAGGCGCAGCAGGACCTCGCGCGCCAGATCGGCGAGCGGCTCGAATGCCTGCCCGAGGCGATCCTCGCCGCGGCCGGCATCGCCGCCGATGAAGCCCTGCCGACGATCGAGGACGCCACCCATCGCTGCGAGCGACTGGTGCGCGAGCGCGATACGATGGGGCCGGTCAATCTCGTCGCCGAGACCGAGGCACAGCAAGTCGAGGAGCGGCTGCAAGCGCTCACCGGCGAGCGCGACGACCTCGTCGCCGCGATCGCCAAGCTGCGCCACGGCATCCAGGCCCTGAACCGCGAGGGGCGCGAGCGGCTGCTCGTCGCCTACACCCAGGTCGACGAGCACTTCCAGCAGCTTTTCACCCGCCTGTTCGGCGGCGGGCACGCGCATCTCCGGCTCGATTACGCCGAAGGCGAGGACCCGCTCGAGGCCGGGCTCGAGATCATGGCGAGCCCGCCGGGCAAGAAGCTCCAGGTGCTGTCGCTGCTGTCGGGCGGCGAGCAGGCGCTGACGGCGCTCGCCCTGCTCTTTGCCGTGTTCCTCACCAATCCGGCGCCGATCTGCGTGCTCGACGAGGTCGACGCGCCGCTCGACGATGCCAATGTCGACCGCTTCTGCCGCCTCGTCGAGGAAATCGCCGAGACCTGCGAGACGCGCTTCCTCATCTGCACCCATCATCGCCTGACGATGTCGCGCGTCGATCGCCTGTTCGGCGTGACCATGGCCGAGAAGGGCGTATCGCAACTCGTCTCCGTCGACCTGCAGGCCGCGGAGCGGCTGCGGCGAACAGCCTGACATCGGGCCGCGACCGAGGCGCGACGGAGTGCCGCCTTCGGTTCGCGCTTGGCGATGCGCGCTTGCTTGACACACTGCCGACCGGCCCCTTATGGTGCGCGCCGTTTCGGCGCCGCCGCGGCGCTCAGCACGGGGATTCGCAACACGGTCGGGCGCTTCGCCGATGACGTCGGGCGACCCTGAGGAGCCGCTGCGGGAGCTGCAACGGCGCATCGAGGGAGCGCAGCGCGCGCTCGACGCGCGAAAGACGAAGAGCGCGCCGCGCGACGATACCGGATCCTTCGGCAGCGCACTCGCGTTGGCTTGGCGCATCGGTATCGAACTGGTGGGGGCGATCGCGGTCGCCACCGCGCTCGGCTGGGCCATCGATCGCTGGGCCGGAACGCGGCCGTGGGGGATGATCGTGATGTTCTTTCTCGGCGTCGCCGCGGGGATGGTGAACGTGTGGCGCACCATCACCGGCATGGGCTCGGCGGTGGGCTACCGGCAAACGAAAGCCGACCAAACGAACGCCGGCGCGGCGGCACAGGATCAGCGGGACGACGAGGACTGACGTGGCGATAGAGATCAGACCGCTCGAGCAATTCAAGATCGAGCCCATCATCCCGCTTCATCCGTTCGGCATCAACGCGTCCTATACCAATTCGGCGCTCCTGATGACGATCGCCGTCATCCTCGTCACGGCGCTGGCGGTGCTCGGCACGCGCAATGCGGGGCTCGTGCCGCGGCGCTGGCAGTCGGTCGCCGAGATGAGCTACGAGTTCGTCGCCAACATGGTGGAGGCGAATGCAGGGCATGGGGGCATGGCGTATTTCCCCTTCATCTTCAGCCTGTTCATGTTCGTCCTCCTGGGCAATCTCCTGGGCCTCGTGCCGTACAGCTTCACCTTCACCAGCCACATCATCGTCACGTTCGCTCTCGCCGCGATGGTGTTCATCGGCGTCACCATCATCGGCATCGTCAAGCACGGGTTCCGTTTCCTGTCGCTGTTCGTTCCGGCGGGCGTGCCCAAGGTTCTGCTCTTGCTGCTGGTGCCGATCGAGTTGCTGTCCTATTGCATCCGGCCCTTCACGCTGGCGATCCGGCTCTTCGCCAACATGCTTGCGGGCCATACCATGCTCGCGATCTTCGCCGGCTTCGCCGCAAGCGCGCCGCTCTTCGGCATCCTGCCGGTTGGCCTCGACGTGCTGATCTATTTCCTGGAGGTTCTGGTCGCCGTGCTGCAGGCTTATGTCTTCGCCATTCTGTCCTGCCTCTACCTGCACGACGCCCTTCATCTCCATTGAGCGCGCGATCCCTTTCACCCGCAACACCAAGGAACAGAGTCATGGATGTCGCCTCCGCCAAACTGATCGGTGCCGGCCTCGCTTGCGTCGCCCTCGTCGGCGCCGGTATCGGCATCGGCAACGTCTTCGCCGCCCTCATCAACGCGCTCGCGCGCAACCCGGCGGCGCAGGTCACGCCCTTCGCCTTCCTGGGCTTCGCGCTGGCCGAGGCGACCGGACTGTTCGGATTGGCCATCGCCTTCCTCATCCTGTTCGTGTTCTAGGCGCGCCGCGCCGATGCCGCAGCTCGACGTCGCCACCTTTCCGCCGCAGCTCATCTGGCTCGCGATCACCTTCGCGGTGCTCTACGTGCTGATGTCGCGGGTGGGATTGCCGCGCATCGGCGACGTCATCGCCGCGCGGCAGCAGCGGATCGAAGGCGACATCGCCAAGGCAGCGCAGATGAAATCCGAGGCCGAGGCCGTGATCGCCGCCTATGAGCGTGCGCTCGCCGAGGCACGGGCGGCGGCGCAGGCGGCCGTGCGCGAGACCACCGAACGCCTCAACGCCGCCGCCGCCGAGCGCCAGCACAAGCTGGCTACGGCGCTGGCCGCCGAGACCGCCGCCGCCGAGCGGCGCATTGCCGCGGCGAAGGATCAGGCGCTCGCCCATCTGCGCGAGGTTGCCGTCGAGGTGGCGCGCGCCGCCGCCGTGAAGATCGTCGGCACCGAGCTCGACCCCGCGCGCACCGGCGCCGCGGTCGATGCGGTGCTGCGGGAGCGCGCGTGATGGAGCTGCTGAAGCAAGGCGAATTCTGGGTTCTGATCGCGTTCGTGATCGCGGTCGCCATCCTCGCCTGGAAGGCGGCGCCGATCCTCACCGGCCTGCTCGACCAGCGCGCGCTCAAGATCAAGTCGGAGATCGACGAGGCCGAACGGCTGCGCGCGGATGCCGAGCGCGCGTTGGCCGAATACCAGCGCAAACAGCGTGAGGCGCTCAAGGAGGCGGAGGCGATCATCGCGCACGGCCGCGTCGAGGCCGAGCGCAGTGCCGCCGCTGCCGAACGCGAGATCGCCGCCTCGCTCGAGCGGCGCCGCCGCATGGCCGAAGAAAAGATCGCGCTCGAAGAGGCCAAGGCGCTGGCCGAGGTGCGCAATGCCACCGTCGAAGTGGCGATGGCCGCGCTGCGCCGCACGCTCGCCGCGGAACTCGATCCCCGGCGCCGGGCCGGGCTGCTCGACGAGGCCATCGCCGCGCTGCCGCAGACATTGCCCTGAGGGACGCCGCGCGAACGGGCGTGTCGCGCCCGCCCGCCTTGCGCAGACCGCCTACGATGCGCCATGACTGGTCGAGTCGCGATGGACTCGCATGGCGCGCATGGAACAGCAGGCCGGGACCGCATTGGCGGGCGGTGAGCCGCCGGGACTGAGCGGCGCCGAAGCGGCGAAGCGGCTCGCAGAATACGGACTTAACGAAATTGCCGAGGAACAGCCGCACCCGATCGTGCGGCTTCTCGGCAAGTTCTGGGCACCGATCCCGTGGATGCTTGAAGCGACCGTTCTGCTTCAGCTCGTTCTCGGGAAGGCCGGCGAGGCCGCGATCATTGGCGCCCTTCTTCTGTTCAACGCCGCCGTGAGCTTCGTCCAGGAGAACCGGGCCGACCAGGCGCTTTCGCTGTTGCGCCGCCGGCTGGCGGTATCGGCGCGGGTACGCCGCGACGGCACGTGGCAGCCGGTGCCGGCGCGAACGCTGGTGCCGGGCGATGTCGTGCGCCTCAGGATGGGCGATCTCGCGCCCGCCGATGTGAAGCTGCATAACGGCGCGCTGCTCATCGACCAGTCGGCACTCACGGGCGAATCCGTGCCGGTCGAAGCCGGAGCCGGCGCATTGGCCTATGCTGGCGCGATCATCCGGCGCGGCGAAGCAACCGGCGAGGTCGCCGCCACCGGCGCCCGCACCTATTTCGGCCGAACCGCCGAACTGGTGCGATCGGCCCACGCGCGCAGCCATCTCCAGCAGATCGTCTTCACCATCGTCCGCGTTCTTGCCGTCATCGATGCGGTCCTGATCGCGGCGCTCATCGCCTATGCGGCGGTGACGGGACTTCCGTTCGCGGATCTGGCCCCGTTCGCACTCATCCTGCTGGTCGCCTCGGTTCCGGTCGCGCTTCCCGCCATGTTCACACTGGCGACGGCGCTCGGCGCGGTCGAACTCGCGCATAGCGGCGTGCTCGTGACGCATCTCGGGGCGATCGAGGAAGCAGCCGGCATGGACGTGCTGTGCAGCGACAAGACGGGAACCATCACCGAGAACCGTTTGACGCTCGCGGTCCTCGTGCCGGCGGCACCGGGCGGCGACGAGGCGCTGCTGCGCCTCGCCGTAATGGCGAGCGACCCGGCGACGCAGGACCCGCTCGACATGGCGATCTTCCGCGCCGCTGCCGATCGCGGCGTGGCTCAAGCGCCGGCCGGGCGCGTCGGGTTCGTCCCCTTCGACCCGCAGCGGCGCTATTCCGAAGGCGTCTACATCGATGCCGGCGCGCGGATTCGCGTGGCGAAGGGCGCGCCGAGCGCGGTCATGGCGTTGCTGCCGGGCGCAACCGATCGCACCGACGACATCGACCGGCTGGCGAGCCAGGGCTACCGGGTCCTGGCGGTCGCGTCCGGTGCCGAGGGCACGCCGCGGCTGGCGGGGCTGCTCGCCTTCGAGGATCCGGTGCGGCAGGATTCGGCCGCGCTTATCGAGGGTCTGCGCGAGCTGGGCGTGCGGGTGCTGATGCTCACCGGCGACAATCTCGCCGCGGCGCGCGCGGTGGCCGGGCGCATCGGCATCGGCGGGCGCGCCGCTCCGTCGGATGTCGTGGCGCGTCTCGACGGCGCCGACGTGCTCGCCTACGACGTCTATGCACGCGTCTTCCCGGAGCACAAATTCCGGCTGGTCGAGCTGCTTCAAGGCGCGGGGCACGTCGTCGGCATGACGGGGGACGGCGTCAACGACGCCCCCGCGCTCAAGCAGGCGGATATGGGGATTGCGGTCGCCAACGCGACCGATGCGGCGCGCGCTGCCGCGGGTATGGTGCTGACCAATCCCGGTCTCGTCGACGTGCTGACCGCGATCAAGATCAGCCGCCGCATCTATCAGCGCATGCTGACCTATTCCATCAACAAGATCGTCAAGACGCTCGAGATCGCGGTCTTCCTCAGCCTCGGCGTGATGCTGACGGGAACCTTCGTGATCACGCCGCTCTTGATCGTGCTGCTGCTTTTCACCAACGACTTCGTCACCATGTCGATTGCGACCGACCGTGTGGCGGTCTCGCCGCAGCCGGACCGCTGGAGCATCCGCAACCTGATGCTGGCGGGCGGCATGATGGCCGGGCTCGTTCTCGTGCTGTCGTTCGGCCTGTTCTTCCTCGGGCGGAACGTGCTCGGCCTGCCGCTCGCCGAGCTGCAAACGCTGGTCTTCGTCATGCTGGTGGCGACCGGCCAAGGCAATGTCTATCTGGTGCGCGAGCGCGGTCCGTGCTGGCGCTCGCGGCCGGGCTCGTGGCTGATCGCGAGTTCGCTCGCCGACATTGCGCTGGTGGCGGTCATGGCCGCCAAGGGCATCCTCATGGCGCCGGCGAGCCCCGCGCTCATTGCCGGCCTTCTGGCCGTGGTGCCGGCCTATCTCCTGCTCGCGGACGGCGTCAAGGTCGCGATCTTCCGCCGCTTCGCCATCCGTTGACGCGGCCGAAGATCGCGCCTTGCGTCAGTGCGCCGGGACGTTCGTGCCGGTGATCGGGTGGCCGATCCCCAGCGGCTTGGCATCGACCAGGACAAACGCGATCCGCGCCGGTTCGGTACCGCGATTGGTCCAGGCGTGATGGGTGCCGCGCTGGATCACGACGTCGCCGGCCTTGAGGTGGATGGTCGAGTTGTCCATCTCCATGTCGATCTCGCCGGCAAGGACGAGGCAATAGTCCACCGTCTCGGTGCGGTGCATCGCGCCGGTCGCGCCCGGCGGGAAATCGTTGATGGTGAACCGCGTGCCCCCAGGCGGCGGCGCTGTGCCGAGCTTGCGCGCGCCCATGTCCTCGACCGACTCGCCGATGGCGATGTCGCACGGCGCCCGGTCCGTGCACCACATGAGCACGCGCGACCGGCCGGGCGCGCCGGCATTATTGGTCGGCGGACCGTCGATCAGCACCTTCGCGACATTGTTCGCATCGTGGCCGGTGACAACCCGGCGAATGGGCGGCAGTTCCTTGGACATGACGATGTCTCCTCCGCGTCTCATGTGCCATCGCCGCCATGGTGATGCCATTCGATCCGCGAGGGAAGACGGTCGCGCGCACGGCCTTCTCGCGCCGAAGGGCCGAGGACTCGTTCGGGTTCGGACCCGTTACGCTTTGTCGAACAGGCGCCGAGCGATGAACTCTCCTGCCGCGGTCCCGCCGGGGCAGGCGAACAGGCCGCCGCCGACATGTGTCACGAACTGGTTCATCATATCGAACTTCGACATCCGGTCGTAGATCTTGATGAACCCGGTCCGCGGGTCGCGCTGATAGGCGCCGAAGAACAGGCCGGCGTCATACTCCATGCCCTGCCGCCATGGCGGCCAGCGCTCGGCGGTCAAATTGGCGCCGTCATTGTAGGAATAGGACCGCCTCAGGATCTGCGCGCCGTCGTTGCTTGCCGCCGCGGCGAGCCTGACATGGGCATTCTCGGGAACGACCGGACTGCCGTCCTTGTCGGTGGCCTTCAGGTCGAGCGCATCGAATTCGTTCTTCCGGCGCAACGGCGCACCGGAATATTTCTGGCGGCCGATCGTCTGCTCCTGGAACGCGACCTTCATGCGGTCCCAGTGCTCGAGCGCGATCCGGATGCGACGGACGACGAAATAGCTGCCGCCGCGCATCCAGTCCGGGCCTTCGCTGCCGACCCAGACGATCCTTGCCATCGCCTCGGGGTCGGCGGCCGAGGGGTTGTCGGTTCCGTCCCTGAAGCCCATCAGATTGCGCGGATTGTCCTTGGCGGCGAACTCGGGGATGAAGCCGCTCTGCACCCAGCGGATCTGCGCCACGTTGTCGGCAATGCGGGCGAGCTGGCGAACGGCATGGAACGCAACCTGCAGATCGTCCGCACAGGCCTGTACCGCGAGATCACCGCCGGTGTGCGCTGCCACGAGCTGGTCGCCGACGAAGCGCTGCATCTCGACGAGCGCTTCCGGGCGGCGCGCGGCGAGACCATAGCGATCCTTCCCGTCCTTCACGAACAGGCCCGCGCCGAAGCCGAAGGTCAGAGTCAGCCGCGCCGGCGCCAGGCCGAGCGTTTCCCCGGAATCGGCCGCGATGATGCTCGCACCTGGCGCCGCATAGGCGCCATAGGCTTTCGCCTGGGCGCCAGCGCCGCCCTGCGCCTCGACCGGCTTCAGCCCGTCGCCGAGCGGCTGTGCCGTCTTGCCGGCGGTCAGCCGGGCGGCAGCCTCGGTCCATGCTTGCAGCAGGTTCACCACGTCGCCGCGCGCGGTTGTGGTGAGGTCAAAGGCGGCGAAATAGGTGTGGCTCTGCGCCGGCGTGACGATGCCGCTTTGATGCTCGCCCCAGAACGGCTCGGTCCGGTGCAGGCGCCGCGCGCCAGGCCCGCTCGGCGCCTCGGCCTCCGCCACGGCTTGCGTCGCGGCGCCGGCGCCGAAGCCGGTGCCGGCAGCGGCCGCCAGACCAGCGGTCGCGACGAGAAAGCCGCGGCGCGACGCGTGTCCGTTGCCGTCGGGTCCGCGACTCATCGCGTCGCCCGCATCAGGGTGTTGACGTCGTCCTCGACGTAATAAAAGCCGCTGCCGTCCGGCATCATCGCAAGGCCGAAGAGGTCGCCGTTGCCCGGGGGAGACTGAGCCTGGTCGGTGTCGACCCATTGGGCATCGAGCTGCTTGCCGCTGACAGGATTCACTTCGACGACCTGGCCGTTCGTGGCATTGGTCACGATGAGGTTGCCGTTGGGCACCATCATCATCGCCAGCGGCCGTTTCAGCATGCCGTCCCTGGTCACGGTCCGGCCCGTCCCGGCACTGGCCGAGCGCGTGGTCGCCTCGGGAATGGCTACGATCCGGTTGCCGAGCGCATCCGAGACGTAGAGCGTGTCGTCCGGCGCCAGCGCCAAGCCGGTCGGGCCGATGAGGAACGCATCCCGGTCGGCCCGTTGGCCAAAGCCGTCGGCGACGACCGTCTCACCCGTGATTACGGGCAGCTTGCCTTCCGGGATCGAAAGCTCGAGCCGCAGCACCGTCGCCTTGTCCACCGTCACCGGAAGGCCGGTCTTGGCATCGGTGACGTCGGGACCCGGAACGCCGAACCCCGCCATGCTGACGAACAGGGCCGCGGTCGCGCCCTTGTCGACGGTCGCGATGTTCCCCCAGGGACCGTTGATGCTCGCACCGGCCCACGTCGCGACAAGATGTCCCTCGGCATCGAGCACGAGGAGACAACCGGCGCCCTTGGTGCGGGTGGTGCCGTCGGTGCTGGGCGTGCTGCCGACGATGACCCAGCCGCTCTTCAGCACCGTCATGGCCGTGCCCAGGCCCACGCCGCCGGGACATTGCGGCAGATGCTGCGGCAGGCTGGCGAACAGCGTCGTCGTCTTGGTAGTGGGGGCGTAGTCGACGATGGTGGTGCCGGTTCCCTGCAAATTCGACACGTTGTTGAAATTGGTCACCAGGACGTCGTCCTTGTGGATCTTGCCGACGGAAACCGGCGCGACCACAACGGCATAGGGATTGAGGTCGCCGTTCTCGGTGACGGTCGAAGCCGCGGTGACGTGCTGGTGGATTGTTGCCAGGTAGCCCTGCGGCGCATCGGCCTGCGCGCCGTCGGCCAGTGGCGCTGCCGCCAGCGCCGCGACGATCATGCTCGGGATGCGCCGTCGTGAATGCGCCATGAGCGAACTTCCTTGCTGGATACGGAATCAATAAATCCCGGTCGGTCCCGGTATTTCCCGGTCGGGGCCAGTCTGGCAGGGCGCCAGGGCGACCGCGGGGCGGACCGCGTTGGGCCGGAGAACGGGGGCGGCGAGGCGTGGGCGGCTCCGATCGGCGCGGCGATTGAGGGGCCCGTCGGGCGGGGCCGCCAGGGCGACCGCGGGGCGGACCGGGTTGGGATGGAGAACGGGGGCGGCGAGGCGTGGGCGGCTCCGATCGGCGCGATGATTGAGGGGCCGTTCATCGGGCAGTGAAACGGGGCATGAAGGCGCCCTGGACGGCGGCGCGGCGGCCGTGGCACGGTTGCCCGGCAAGGGGAGTATCTGGCATGGGGATCGTCGCCGTCTTGGTCCTGATCGGGCTCGTCCCGGCGGCGGTCGCGTCTTCGAAGGGGCGCAGCTTCGTCGGCTGGTGGATATACGGGTCGCTGCTCTTCATCGTCGCCCTGCCGCACGCCCTGATGATCGGCAAGGATCAGGATGCCATCGACCAGAAGAGCCTCGCCGGCACTGACGCAGCACTATGACCGCCGCATCTGCCGTTGCGTGCCGTTTCACTCTTTGCTGTGGCCGCTGGCGTCGGAGGGATCGGCATTCCCGGCGGCAAGGTGCAGCTCCATCTCGGCGAACACCAGCGCAGCGACTATCGGCGACGTGGCTCGGTGAATGATGTCGCGAAACTCCGGGTCCGAGGCCAGATCGGC
>DATKQE010000051.1:0-4377 GCA_035532935.1 Allostellaceae bacterium | reverse complement strand
AGAAACGGCCGGTGACGCGGTCTTCGCGGTTGGCCCGCCGGGCAATCGGCTCGCTCAGCGACCGCATCAACCAAGAGATGCTCGACAGTCGCCGCCGATGCTCGGCCAGAGCGTCGGTGTCGGCCAGCAAACCGGCGATTTCGTGCGGCCCAGGCTCGGCCGGCGAGCCGTCTTCGTTGCGGCGCGAGGGGTGCAGCCGCCACCAGCGCAAGGCGACCTCTTCGTCGCTGAAGTCGGCGGCCAGGTCGGGGCGGTTCCTCAGCAGCAGGTGGATGTGGTTCGACATCACACTGAAACCAAGCACATCCACGGCGAAGATGCCCGCCAGTTCTTCCAAACGCGATGGTCATAATTGCGGCCGGTGAGGGCGTCTTGACCGCACAGAAAGGCGCGGCGGACGCAGCGCGAGACGCAGTGGTAGATGCCGACTTCGGTTTCGTCGACGATCTGGCGACGGGCATAGGCAGGCATGCGAGCACCTCCGGGTGTTTCCGTCAAGGTACATCCGGTTCAAAGCCTGTCAAGCGGTTCTTTGCGGGGGGGGCGAGAAGCGGCGAGGATTAAATAACTTCCCAATATTGTCGCGGCCGTAACCGCTTTCGCCACCGTGGTTTACGGTCCAAACGGCGATTTGATTTGGGGCGTTATTTAATCCTCGATGCGAAGGGCTTATTCACAAGCAGTTGCTCCGCGCGGCGCGTGGTGGATAAAGTATGGGTGTCTTGCTTCGCTTTCGGCTGAACACGAGCTCGCGTTCCACCAGTCCGAAGACCCGCAACGACCACTGGCTGAGATCGATCGCGGGCGCGCCGAACGCATCGAGCACCGGCCATTTGCGCGTTCGAGATTGTCCTGGCGGAATGCGGTCCGCCCGCCGTGTATCGGGGCTGATAATCGTTCCCGGTTCCGTCGCATCCGGTCGCGGCGGTTCGCCCGGCTGGTATTTCGCCGAATCTGGATCTTGATGAAAGGACATGACTCAACCGCTTGGGACTGACCGGTTCTCTCTTTGACGGGGCACACCTTTGACGGCATCCCTGTCTGCGCCAGGCCCCATTGTAGCGTCGATCGGCGTACCTGCGCCGCTTCGGCGCCGCTCGCCCCGCTGTTCACCGCCACCTCGCGCCGTCCCCCGACTATTCTCGACAGCATCGATATTTTGCAGCGGTGTCGGGCAACCGTCCTCACCACCGACGACCTCGTTTGTCCGGCTGCCTGACGAGACTGTGACCTGGTTTTCGGCGACTAGCGCTCAAATGGCGAGGCGATTTCCGTTGAGCGGCTTGTGAATGTCAGTGACCATGATGCCCTCCTTGAATACGGCAATCGTCCCAGTGGACTGGGAGACAACGATCGCGACGGCACCCGTCGAGATCGTGATCGCCGCCGCCGCTGCGTGGCGAGTACCGAGACCATTGGGCAGCGGGACCGATTGAACCCGCGGAATGAGATGCGCCGCGGCAGTAAGAACAACGCCATCGCCACGGATAATAAAGGCGCCATCCAGCGCGGAAAACGCCTTGATGGTCTCCTCAAAAGCCGGATCGATGATGTTTCTTTCGGACTCCGGATAACCTCGGAAAGGATTCAGAACGAGGTTCCTCGATTGAGCCTGCACATTCTCGCTGTCGCCGAGAACGATGATGAGGCCGACCGGCCGCCCTTCGCGTCCCTCCACTGCAAGTTGCGTCGCGAGGCTGACGGCCGTTCGAAGACGTCGAACCGAATACCGCCGCCGAGGGCGAATCCTCCTGACATGGCAAACAACTCCGGCTCAGTGCCGAGGTCGAGTACCATCAGCGTGTCAATCGTGCTCGACCCGTCGATGCCCGTCAGGCATACGACTCGATCCGCGGCATCCAGCACACCCTTGGCCAGACAACTGAGCAGCGCCATCTTCACCTGGCCGGTGCGGGTCATATGAACGTCGGGTACGGCCACCCAAGTGCAGTCCTCGCAGTCGGGACGCTGAACATTTTCACTCGAACGGGTGATGAGAATCGTGCGGTAGTTCACGGCTCCAAGCAACCGACGGAGCTCGTCCTCATCGCCGATGGCGTCCGCATAGATCAAGACCGCTCGCGCCCGGATCTGGCGGGCGATCGAGTGTGCGTGCTGCACGACGTTGCGCGAGAGGGTCGCCGTCCCATCGTGCGCCTGCTGCTCACACCTGTCCCGTGCGGCCAAAGGCTGGAAGAGACGAACGCCGCGCGAGACGCCCCGAGCTTTCATACGCCCATGCCTTTATCGGCCTGCAGAGCTTCACGGAATACGTTAAGTCTATCGGCATTTTCAACGAGGAACTGAACCGCGAGGCCGCGGGCCGACGTGGTGCGACGCTCCGGCTTTCTGGGCATGCAGCCCCCGTTCGGCCTCAGACAGCGGCCGTTTGTCACTCGCCTATGTCCAGCAGCGTTGCCTCAGGCCAAATCCGGCGGACCTCCGCAGTCAGGAACTCACGAATTTGCTCGCTGGTTTTCATTTGCAGCACACTTTCGGCGACCGAGCAAGCGATCGGCTGGCTGATGCGCCGCACCAAATTCTTGATCGGCGGCAGGAAGGCCGGGCTCATGCTGAAGGAACGCAGACCCATACCGAACAGCGCCAGGAAGCAGCGCAGGCGGCCGGCCATTTCGCCGCACAGCGTTACTGGCGTCTGACGGCGGTTGCAGGCCCTGATGATTTGATGGAGCAAGCGGAAGACGGCGGGGCTGAATGGATCGCACAAGTGGGCGACCTTGGGGTTGTTTCTGTCCGCGGCCATGAGGTACTGAATCAGGTCATTGGAACCGATGCTCACATAGTCCACTTCGTCGAGCAAATCGTCGATGCACAAGGCCGCCGCCGGAACCTCCAGCATGACGCCGAAGGGCATCTTCTCGGCGAATGGCACTCCCTGGCGACGCAAGGAAGAGCGCGCTTGGTCCACGAACTGCCTTATCCGCCGGACCTCGCTCAGTGTCGTGACCATCGGGAAGAGCATGCTGACCGAGCCATAGGGCCCGGTGCGCAGGATGGCCCGCACCTGGGCCTCGAAAAACTCAGGATAGTCGAGCGTCAATCGTGTGCTTCGATAGCCCAACGACGGATTTGCTTCGTGTCGGGCGCCTAGGTAAGGCAGCCGCTTATCGCCTCCGACGTCAAGAGTGCGAATGGACACCGTGCGGTTAGGAGCGGCTTCGACGACCGCCCGATAGGTCGCGAATTGCTCCTCCTCGTCCGGCACGCCGGCGCGGGTGAGGAACAAGTACTCCGTGCGGTAAAGTCCGACCGCACCGGCGCCGACGCGGCCAGCAAGCTCGGCATCGAGAGGCCCATTGACGTTGGCCAGCAGGTCAACGCGAATGCCGTCCGTGGTGACAGGCTCTTGATCGCGGTTCTCGACGAGGTGTTCGCGGAGGGCCATGTGCTCGCGCTGGAGCGTGCGGTAGGCGGCTTCAATCTCTGGTCCGGGGGCGAGGTGGACACATCCCTCGCGACCATCGACGGCCACCAAGTCGCCCGTCTTTACTTCGTCCATGATCCCGGGGAGGCCGCTGACGGCCGGGATGGCCAGCGAGCGGGCCAGAATCGCCGCATGCCCCGTCGCGCCGCCGGTCTCCGTGATGAGACCAACAACTGGCAGCTCCGTAAACGCCATTACTTGTGATGGGAGGATTTCGACGGCTACAACCACTACGGGTTGGCTCAGATCGGAATGGGGTCGCGAAACGGGACGCCCCAGATGGCGCTGAATGTATCCGATCACATCGCGGATGTCGGCAAGGCGCTCTTTCAGGTATTCGTCTTCGATCCGTGCGAAGACGTCTGTGTATTCGGCCAGGATTCGTTGTAGGGCCGTGGAGGCGTCGAGGTGCTGGTCGAGAATTGCGGACTTGATCTTGCCGATCAGCGCGGGGTCGCACAGGAGCCGCAGATGCGCGCGAAAGATGGCCGCTTCTTCATCCCCAACTTGGCGGCTCACACGCGCGATGATGTCGTCCAACTCCTGGCGCGCGTGGGCGCAGGCAGATTCGAAACACTGAACCTCCTCGGGGAAAACTGCCTCGCTTCCATCCGCCGGCTGCCGGCACATCGCGACTTCGCCGATGCAGTAGGCATGCGCAACAACAACTCCAGGCGAAATTGGAATTCCTTTTCGCATCCCTTCATCTTACACCGTGGCTCCGCAATATCCAGCGATCGGCCATTCAAGCCACAGGCCGCAGCCGCCATGCTGTCCCTTTGGCTCATCGGCCGGCGAAACACGCTGGCGCTGCGGGCGAAATCCGCCAACCGCAGCCACCGCTGGGCGGGGGCGGCGGCCGGCGCCGCGATGGCGCACGTCGTGGCGGCCGGGCACGCGCTCGTCCAGGCGCGCGATCTGTGCGAATAAGG
>DATKQE010000050.1:0-6398 GCA_035532935.1 Allostellaceae bacterium | reverse complement strand
GATCGGAGCCGCCTGGTCGAAGCGCTCCGAAGAGGGCCGCGACTACCTCTCGCTCAAGCTCGACGATCCGTCGTTCAACGCGCCGATCTACGCGAACCTGTTCAATGACGAGGACGGCGAAGGCTACACCCTCATCTGGTCGCGGCCGCGCAAGAACGGCGACTGAACCCGATCCGCCAACGCCCCGCCCGGTTCACCGGGCGGGGCTTTCGCAGGCAACCCGCAAGACCGGCAAGCGGCCCGACCAGCCTCGGCGGAACGGATGCGCCCGATCCATTCCACCGCCCGAATCACCTGGAGCCACCCCACGGCGCGCGACCCTTACAGGCGTCGATTCCAGGCTATTAGAGGCATTGCAGGAGCCTAAAGCGACTATTATAGTCGTTTTCCTGGTGCGCGCAGATCGTCTGTCGGAGGTGATCATGAATGATCACCGGCCGACAAGTGCGGGCGGCGCGAGCCTTGCTGAATTGGAAGCAGGAAATGCTCGCCGAGAAAGCCCTGGTGGCATTGACCGCCCTGAAACGCCTCGAGTCGGACCGCGACCTGCCGGTCCACGACACGACGCGCGACCTGGTGCGTCGCGCCTTGGAGAATGCCGGCATTCTGTTCATGGAATCGGATCGCGGTCGCGGGGTCATGCTGCTGAACGAGGCGCCGCCGGCCGCGCCGCCGCGCCGGGCGCGCTCGCATTTGCAATCCTGAACGGGGATAGTGTTAACAAGACGTGAATGCCAATGCAGCTCGAGGACCCCTGCATGCAGTCTCCGCCCCTGGACCCGTCGGTCGACGATCTCGCCCCAACGGCCAGTATTCTCACTGGCTACGATGAGCGCCACGCCGTCACCTACTTGCGCCTTCTCGACGCCGACGCCGAAGGCGCCGACTGGCGAGAAGTTGCAAAGATCGTCCTGCGCATCGATCCGGCGCGTGAGCCCGATCGGGCGCGGCGGGCCTGGGAGAGCCATCTGGCCCGCGCCCGGTGGATGACGGAGAAGGGCTATCGCCATCTGTTGCAAGGCGGCGCGCCGCACTGAATTTGTTCCGTGCGCCTTCTGCAACGTGCGCTGCAAGTCCTGTGTGTTTCGGAACGCTACCTCGGCGTGCATCCTCTCGGCAGAGCCGTGGAGACGGCTATTGGTGAGAGGAGACCTTGCCCATGGCTCGCGCCGATTGGCGATCCGCGAGCGCGTATGAGGACCTGTGGCCGCTCGACGCGCCTGCCTTCGCCTATGAGTTTCTTCGCCGAAACACCGAGTTTTTGAGCGATTATGCCCGCTTCTTTCGCGCCGGCCGGCGGGGCGCCACCGACCCGGCCGAGGCTGAGGCGTTCGCCCAGCGCTGGGGGGTGCGATTTCGATCGCAAGCAAGATCCCGCGCCGTTCTCTGGACACCCCGGACACTTCCGAGCGTGGTGACACTGACCAAAACCCCCGACGGCCTCGCCGATCCTCGACTTGAACTCGACTCGCGCAGCCTCCAATCCATTCTCGCGGTCGACGACGAAGATCAGGTCGTCGAACTGCGCGGTGCGCGCCTGCGGCTTCACCGAGAGGAGAAGGTCGGCGGCGCCGTCGCGGTTCTCCTCCCTCTCGACCAGCTCTTCGACATCCGCGCTGCCGCCGCGCTCCGCCTGTGGCGCGCGCTGACCGGTCGGACGCCGGGCCCCGACCTCGGCGTGCTTACCCCCGAGCGCCGCAGCCGGCTCATCCTCGGCCTGCGCGCGCTGGATGGCCGGCTTGAGCGGGCAACCTACCCCGAGATCGCCGCCGTCCTGTTCGACACTGCGCCAATCTCCAAGCGCGACTGGATTTCGCACGAATTGCGGGATCAAACCGGCCGGATCGTCCGGCTCGGATTCTCCATGATGCGCGGTGGCTATCGTCGCCTTCTCCTCCATCCTTATCGCCGTCGCGTGTAGCATTCCATTCGTTTGGATGCGCTTTCGCCACTCTCCGAGATCGCCCTATTTCGGACCGGTCCCCTTCCGCCACCGTGATCGCTGACAGCCGCCGTCATTCGACGGCCGCCCACGCAATCACGGAGGTATCCCATGTCCACCAATCTCGCAGGTCTGCCGCCGCGCTACCTGCGCACCCCGGAGGCCGCGCGTTTTGTCGGCCTCTCCATCCGCACGCTTGAGAAGCACCGCATCTACGGCACTGGCCCGCGCTATTCGAAGCTCGGTGGCCGCGTCGTCTATCGCGTCGAAGACCTGCAATCGTGGGTCGACGCGGCCGCCAAGGCGTCGACATCGGATCCGGGCAAGGTCGTCGTGCTGCCGGCGAAGCGCCACACGCCGGCCGAACTCGAACAAGCCCGCCAGCCGCGCCGCTGACTGCACCAATGTCGGCGCGCCACCGCACACGATCCGAACGCGAGCAACTCGAACTGTTTCGAGCGCTGCCAGGCGATCTCGCGCCACGCGACGCGCAGGACCTCATGGCCTATCCCTTCTTCAGCCTCGCCAAAACGCACCGCACGACGCCGATCGACTACCGGATGAACGACATCGCCATCCGCGTCGAAGCCGTCCCCGAGCACGGCATGGCCACCATATGGGACGCCGACGTGCTGATCTGGGCTGCCAGCCAGATCGTCCAGGCGCGCGATACCGGCCTGCGCACGTCGCGCCTGATGGCCGCCACGCCCTACGAGATTCTCACCTTCATCGGCCGCGGTGTCAGCGTGCGCGACTATCACCGGCTGAAGGCGGCGCTCGACCGATTGCAGTCCACCACCGTCGCCACTTCGCTGCGCCAGACCAGCGAGCGGCGCATGCACCGCTTTTCCTGGATCAACGAGTGGACCGAGCGCGCCAACGCGCATGGGCGCGCCGACGGCATCGATCTCATCGTGCCGGACTGGTTCTACCGCGCCGTCCTCGACGACGCGCTCGTGCTCACCATAGACCGCGAATACTTCAAGCTGACCGGCGGTCTTGAGCGCTGGCTCTATCGCGTTGTGCGTAAGCACGCCGGCAAGCAGCGTGCAGGCTGGCGGTTCGATTTCCGCCACCTCTACGGCAAATCGGCGAGCCTTTCGCCGTTCAAGCGCTTCGCGTTCGAGCTGCGCGATCTCGCCTGCCGGCAGCCACTGCCCGGATACCGGCTCGGCGTCGAACGCGACCGCGCGGGACGCGAGCTTCTCGTTTTCGCCCGCAGCCGTATATCCACAGGGGCCTGTGGACAACCTGTTGAAGCCGTCGTGCCTTCGGGAACCCCGAAGCCCGTGCCATCAGGAACCGGCCCCGCGTGCCATCAGGAACCCGGAGCGACATTTTCCGATGGAAATTCCGTTGCTTGCGAGCCGCCTAACTTAGAATCTAACCAAGAAGAATCTAACGAATCTGTTGTTGGCGACGCCGTTTCCCAGTGCAAAACCGGGAGCAGCGCATGATGACCGTCGCGCTGCTCAACCAGAAAGGCGGCGTCGGTAAGACGACGCTCGCGCTGCATCTCGCCGGACAATGGGCCCGGCAAGGAAAGCGGATCACACTGATCGACGCCGAGCCGCAAGGCTCGGCGCTGGACTGGTCCGAGCAGCGCGCAAGTCGGCGCTTTGACCGCCTGTTTGGCGTCATCGGCCTGGCGCGCGACACGTTGCATCGTGAGGCGCCCGAACTCGCCCGTCATGCCGATCACGTCATCATCGACGGGCCGCCGCGTGTCGCCGCCTTGCTGCGCTCTGCGCTGCTCGCGGCCGACCTCGCGCTGATCCCGGCGCAGCCGTCTCCGTTCGATGGCTGGGCGTCGGCGGGGATGCTCGCGCTGGTCGCCGAGGCCCGCGTCTTTCGCCCTGCGCTCGTCGCCCGCTTTGTCCTCAATCGCTACCCCGCGCGCGCCGTCATCGCACGCGAGACGGCGCACAGTCTCGCTGATCATGATCCGCCAGCGCTTGCCACGCAGATCGGCCAGCGCGTGATTGTTCGCGGACGCGGCGCGCGCCGGCCAGCTCGTCTTCGAGCAAGACGAGCATGGCTTGGCTGCGCGCGAGATTGCGGCGCTGGCAGCCGAGATCGAAAGGCTCGCGCCATGACCGGGCGCGACCGCAATAGCGGCTTCGCGGCGCGGCCGCGCGACGCCGAGACCTGGATCAGGACGCCCGATCCCGCTTCAGCCGGCGACTCTGCCGCCGCCATCTACACGGCCCGGCTCACCGTCGACATCACGCCCAGCTTACGCGGGCGCATCAAGATCGCCGCCTTTCAGCGCGGCGTCACCGTCGCCGACATGCTGCGCGAGCTGCTCGCGCGTGAATTTCCCGACACCAATGGAGGCCGCCCGTGAGAGCCGATCCTAACGACGGCCGCGCGCCGCGGCCTGACGTCGGACCATTGCCGACGCACGTCGAGCTGACCTGGCTCGAAGGACGCATCGAGCATTGGATCCGCTTCGGCCATGACGCCGGCGAGACGATCCTCGATCGCCGCCGCCGCGTCCTGAGCTTCGCGCCGCGCAGCGTCTTCGCGTTCGTCCGCTGGGCCGCCAACGATTTCGGCACGATCATCTCGCGCATCGACATCGTGCGCTCGATCGACCGCGGCGAACCGTATCAAACGCTGCCCTTCGTCCGTCCCGGCGGCGACATCCTGCTGCGCATCAGCGGATGGCCGAAGGTCGAACGCGTCCTTCAAGCGATCGACGCCGTGGAGGCGCTCGGGATCGATCCGGCTGACGCCGCGCCCGATCACTGGCGCCATCTACACAACCGGTTCGTCGCCGGCGAGCCGCCGCGTCCCTACAGCCGCGAGCAGCATCGCGCCTGGCTGCTGCGCCGAAGGCTCGCGCCATGACACGCTTCGGCTGGGTCATCACCACCTATGTCGCGACGCTCGCCGCGACCCTGTCGGCGTTCTTCCATCCGCTTCCAAAACTGATCTGGAACGCCAGCGCCAGCGTGCCGATCGGGCTCTACACCGTGCATCCGGCCGGCGTCCTTCAAGTGACCGAGCTGGTAGTGGTGAGGCCGCCGAACGCGCTCGCGAGCTTCCTTGACGAGCGCCATTACTTGCCGAAGGGCGTGCCCATGCTGAAGCGCGTGCTCGCGCTTCCCGGGCAGACCGTCTGCCGTACCGATCGCGCCATCGCCGTTGATGGGATCGCAATGGGCGCCACGCTCGACCGCGACAGCCGCGGTCGGCCGCTTCCCGTCTGGCACGGCTGCCAACGCATTCCCGTCGGCGAGGTCTTCTTGATGAACTGGCAGTCCGAGGACTCCCTCGACGGCCGGTATTTCGGGCTGCTGCCTGTCACCACCATCGTCGGCCGGGCTGATCCCATCTGGACGCGCGAGGAGGATTGATCGTGCCTCAACACCGCTATTCGGCCGCAGTACCCTCACACCCGTCACGCACGCGCCCTTCCTCCTTCCCGGCGTTCGCCGCAGATCATCCGGCGGTCGGCTTTGGGCGTCGACACCGCATCATGCTCGGCCTTGCCCTTGTCGTCGCGATGACGCTTGCCTGTAGCGAGGCATATTCCCAGCCGACAGCGGTCCGACGCGTCACAGCCGATGCTGTCAGCGCGCCCTTCGCCGCATTCGTTGCCGAGGCCTCGCAACGCTTCGGCATTCCGGCGGGGTGGATACGCGCCGTCATGCGCGCCGAGAGCTTCGGCGATGTGCGCGCCATTTCGCCCAAGGGCGCAATCGGCTTGATGCAAATCATGCCCGATACGTGGGCCGGTCTGCGCCGTCGCTACAAGCTCGGCGTCAATCCCTACGACGCGCACGACAACATCATCGCCGGTGCGGCCTATCTGCGCGAGCTGCACGACCGCTACGGCATTCCAGGCTTCCTCGCGGCTTACAACGCCGGCCCCGCACGCTGGGAAGACCATCTCGCAGCCGGCCGACCGCTGCCCGCCGAGACGCGCGCCTACCTTGCCCGCCTCGCGCCGGTCGTCGGTGGTGCGGCCGACGATGCTGTCCTGCTGGCGTCCGTCGTGCGCTCTTGGACCGAGGCGTCGCTGTTTCCCGCGCGTTCAGCTGGGTCACCAAGCGACGGCCAACCTGCGTTGAAGCAACAGTCGTCGCGTCCGACGAATGATCGTCCCGCAGAGGATTGGACCGCGCTCGCGCCGCAGTCCGATGGTCTCTTTGTCGCGTTGTCGTCCAGGGAGCGGTCTCAATGAGTCCGTTCGCAGACGATCGTGCTCTGGAGGGCTGTGGCGGAAGTTTGTGTATGGCGGAGGGTCGGCACAGGAACGCAACCCACGGACGGCAAGGGAAAAGGCCGGCCTTCGGCGCGTCTTATGTGGTTGGGAAGATTGATGAATTTACCAACACCACCGACACCCCATGCTGGCGCTCCTTGCGATTTCCCCAACGAAATCAATCCGCCAAGCGCCGTCGGTCTGCCTCGCACTGCGATTTCGAGCCGTGACGGCGCGCGACGA
>DATKQE010000049.1:0-23062 GCA_035532935.1 Allostellaceae bacterium | reverse complement strand
GCCGGCGACTTCATCGAGGAAATACCGGTCGTGCGTCACGGTGACGACCGTGCCGGTATATTCGGCCAGAAAACGCTGCAGCCAGGCGACCGATTCGGCATCGAGATGGTTGGTGGGTTCGTCGAGCAGCAGCAGATCCGGCTTTTGCAATAAAAGGCGGCACAGCGCGACGCGGCGCCGTTCGCCGCCCGAGAGCTTGGCGACCTCCGCGTCGCCCGGCGGGCAGCGCAGCGCGTCCATCGCGATCTCGACGGTGCGGTCGAGCTCCCAGCCGTTGACTAGTTCGATCTTCTCCTGCAGCTCGGCCTGCTCGGCGAGCAGCGCATTCATCTCGTCATCGGACAGGCTTTCGCCCAGCTTGGCGCTGACCGTCTCGAAGCGCTCGAGCACGGTCTTGATCGCGCCGAGGCCGTCGGTGACGTTGCCGGCGACTGTCTTGTTGGGATCGAGCGTCGGCTCCTGCGGCAGATAGCCGGTGGTCACACCTTCGGCCGCCCAGGCCTCGCCGGCAAAATCGTGATCGAGGCCGGCCATGATGCGCAGCAGCGTGGATTTGCCCGCGCCGTTGGCGCCGAGCACGCCGATCTTGGCGCCGGGCAGGAACGACAGCCAGATGTCCTTCAGGGTCTCGCGTCCGCCGGGATAGGTCTTGCTCAGACCTTTCATGACGTAGATGTATTGGTAGGCGGGCATAGCGACTCCGGCGAAAAGGTGCAGAGGTCTAGCGCAGCCGCGGCAAGCGAAGCAACTCGCGCAGCGAGGATCGGTTTCGTGTTGGGTCGAGAGAGCGCCGGGGTGCCGCGAACGAGGATGGTGGGCCCGGCAGGATTCGAACCTGCGACTACACCGTTATGAGCGGCGACAAAAAGCCCGGACACCCGCGGAAATCTTGAGGTTTTTGCTTAATCGCGTTGATCCTGGCTGCTAGTATTTTCAATGGCTTATGTCTCGTTGCGTGCCGTTTGCGTGCCGCGGATTGTGGCCCGCTCGTCCGCATTCGACCGTAGGACGGCGAGCGGGCAGAGCCGAAATCCAAAGTCAGCCCATCACGCCTTGCAAGCCGTGACCGGCGGCCAATCGCGCGAATACGGCGGCTGTGCCAGGTACTTCTTCACGTCGTAGGTCCAGAACTGGCTGACATCGTGATAGGT
Organism: Allostellaceae bacterium; assembly: GCA_035532935.1. Lineage (GTDB taxonomy): Bacteria > Pseudomonadota > Alphaproteobacteria > ATCC43930 > CGMCC-115725 > DATJLY01. Next base: position 21,911 of record DATKQE010000049.1, on the reverse strand, counting down.
CTTCTGCGTGACGTTGGTCAGCTTACCACGGACCCTTTCGACCTTACGGACGTAGACGTTGCCGACGGCGTTGCCGAACTCGTCGAAGTGGATCGGGCCGCGCGGCGTGTCCTCGAGCCTGACCGCGCGCAGCACCTTGACGGTGCGCTCCGGATTCGAGACGTCACCACGCAGTGCCTTGAGACCGGCCTCGATCACCATGCCGCTGACATAGAGTCCGGCCGCGGGATAACCGGGGATCGCGTCATAATACTCCTTCATCAATCGCTTGAATTTCGCGTTGGCATCGGTCTTGAGATCAATCGTGTAGGGACTCGCGGTGACGAGACCAACGGCTTCCTCGCCGAAATGCGGCAGCAGCGGGTCGTCGGCGGCAACCTCGCCGCCGCAGACCGGCAACTTGAGCCCAACGTCGGCATACTGTTTCATGAATTTGAGTGGAGCCGCACCGGCGAAGCCCTGACAGACGCCGTCGCAATCCTGGATCTGGGCGATGAACGGCGTGAAGTCAGGCGTGCCGAGCGGCGCCCACAGCTTCTTGACGACACAGCCGCCGCCGTCCTCGAACACCTGCTGGAAGCCGCCTTCCTGTTCGTAGCCGAAGGCGAAATCCGATTCGATCGTGATCACCCGCTTGAGCTTCATCTCCCTGCGCGCGTAGTCGCCCATCGCGTGCATCGCCTGCGACGAGGTCGCCGCAGCGCGCACCAGGAACGGGTTGGGCTTGCGCTGCGTCAAATCGTCGGCCGCGGCCAGCGACAGGATCGGCGTCTTGTGCTGCACGACGTAGTTCGAGATCGCGAGCATCTCGAACGCGGCAAAGGGCCCGACAACGAAGTTAACCTGGTCGCGTTCGATCAGCTCCTGCGCCTTGGTCTTGGCCTGCGCCGGGCTGCTGCCGGTATCGGCGACGATGAAATCGACCTTACGGCCGGCCAGCATGAAGTTCTTCGACTTCAGGAATACCGTAATGCCCTGCTCCGTCTGGATGCCGCCCTCGGCGAGCGGTCCGGTCTTGTCGGCTAAGAGGCCGATCTTGATCGGCTTGCTCTGCGCAATCGACGGCATTGGAAACGCGGCAGCGCCCACAACAGCGGCGGTGCCGGCGAGAAACTTGCGGCGGCTGAGACCCATGGTTTTTTGATCCCCCACTTTCAGAACCGAGTCGAGTGTTGTTCCTTTATCGCACAAACAGTTTTGGGTGCCCACGATGTCGGTCTGGCTTGCGACGGCGCGCTGAAATCTCCAGCGGGGCAGACTTACGCAGCCGAACGCGCTATCCTGTTCGGAATTTAACGTGAGGCAGCCGGGGGGCTTTCAGTCGGCATGGATTTTGTCGAGCTTGTCTTTTTTCATGCCACGATTCTGCCGGAAAAGGCCGCGATCGTCCTGCGCGATCGTGGCGTCAATTATGCCAAGCTCGCCGACGCCGTCCGCACCGGCGAGAGCCGCCTGCGTGCGCTTGGTCTCAAGCCCGGCGAGCTGGTCGGCATCGGCACCGAGAACCCGATCCGCCACCTGACGCTGGTGATGGCGCTCTATCGCGCCGGCATGCCGTCGGTCTCGCTGCGCCACGGCTTCGATTTGAGCCGTAGTGGCCTGCGGCTTGCGGCGGTCTTGCGCGACGAGGCGGCGGCGCCGACGGCCGGTGCGCGCGACGTGGCGCTCGACGAAGGCTGGTTCAGCGGCAGCCCTGTTGCGGCGCCGGTGGCGGCCGGCTTCCCGAGTGGCGACGCGCTGTGCCGCGTCTCGCTGTCGTCAGGCACGACGGGTTTTCCCAAGGCGGTCGCCTTCACGGTCGACGACATCGAAGCGCGGCTGCGGACGTACATCCTGCGCGCAGCCAATACCGCCTGGGATCGCCTGATCTGCCTGCCCGGCCTCACCACCAATTTCGGCTTCAGCTTCGCTCTAGTGGCGCTGGCGCAGGGCAAATCGCTGCTCGCGGCGGCATCGGCGAGGGAGACGCTGGAGATGATTCCGCGCTACGCGGTCGACCTGATGGTGGCGTCGACGCAGCAGCTGCGCGACCTCGTCGAGGCGCAAACGGCGGCGCCCGTCGCCCTCGGCAGTCTGCGCGCGGTCCATGTCGGTGGCAACGTGATGTCGCAGGCCTTCCTCGAGACGGCGCGCACGCGAATCTGCCCGCGCATTATCTGCGCCTACGGTTCGACCGAGGCCGGCACCGTCGCGCATGCGCCGTCGGAGATGCTGCAGGGCATCGAGGGCGCCGTTGGGTTCGTCGCGCCGTGGGCCGAGGTCGAGACGGTCGACGACACGGGCAACGCGCTGCCGCGCGGCCAGACGGGCGTCATCCGCATGCGCACCGAAGGCCAGGGCCGCACCTATGCCGCCGATGGCGAGGGCAAAAACGCCAATTTCCGCGGCGGATGGTTCTATCCCGGCGATCGCGGCATGGTCACCGAGCGCGGCATGATGGTGGTCGTCGGCCGCACGCACGAGCTCATCAACGCCGGCGGCGCCAAGGTCGCGCCCGAACTGATCGAGGACGTGCTGCTGGCGCGGCCGGACGTGAAGGACGCCGCCGCGCTGGCAATGACCGGCACCAGCGGCATCGAGGAGCTGTGGGTCGCCATCGTGCCGAGCGGCGCGCCGCCCGCACCGGCCGAGATCGTCGCCTATTGCGGCCAGAAGAACGCGGATTACCGGCCGGCGCAGATCCGCTTCGTCGCGGCGATTCCGCGCTCGGCGCTCGGCAAGGTCGCGCGCGACCAGCTGCGCCAGCAGCTCGCTTGCTCATAACAAATTGATTCAAATAGCAATTTAGCGGTCTACGGCCTTCAACCGGCGGGCGCGACGAAGCTCTGCCAGCGCCGCATCGACAGCAGGTGCGAATAGGCGAGACCGAGCCAGCCGGCGCGCCGCCAGCGCAGGAACGGCTCGTCGGGCAGCGCGTCGAAGCGCGCCTCGTCGATGACGCGGAAGCGCTGCAAGGAAAATGTCTTGCCGTCGGGCCGGCGCACATCGGCACGGCGCGGCAGCAGCACGCCAGCCGCCAGCAGCGCCTCGCCGAAGGCACGCGCCAAGTCGAACTGCGTCTGGAACGCCTGGCAGAATTGCGCCGCCTGGCGCGCCAGCGGCGTCGGCACCGTGCCTTCGAACAGCCGGCGGCCGCCGTCGGCGACGAAATTCTCCGCCGCCTCGTCGATCGCCAGCATCATCTCGCCGGGCTTGCCGCCGTTCGCCAGGATGAAGGGATAGCGCCGGATATAGGCCGGAATATAGGTGCCGCTGCGCCAGGTGCCGTCGACGCCGACGAAGACGTTGCGCGCATCGCCCAGGCCCAGCACCGCGACCGGAATCGGCGGATTGGTTTCGGTGAAGACGATCGGAAAATGCGCCTGCGCCACCAGGATCTCGTCGGCGCCGAGCGGCACCGAATTGGTCTCGCGCGCGAAGGCATAGCTCGTCGCCTCCTTCAAGCCCGCCTTGCCATGCCGGTCCGCCGTCACCACCTGCGGCTGCTTGTAGAAGAGCGGCAGCGGACCTATTGGAGTCGACGTTTCTCCTGGCGCCGCTTGCACCGGTGCCGCGGTCGCGCCCTCGCCCGCTGGCGTCGCCGGCTCCTTGGCTGTCTCGTCCGCTTCGCCGCGTCCCTTGCGCGCCATGGTCAAGTCCCTTCTCGTGCCGCGAGATCGACCAGGATCGCCCAGTTGGCGACCGAGGCCAGATGGAGATAGATCGGCGCCAGCCAGCCGCGCCGCCGGAACCGCTGGAACACCTTGGAATCGAGCTTGTCGAATTTCTTGTCGTCGACGACGCGGAAGCCGGTGAGGCGGAAGCCGCCGCCGTCCTTCATCGCAATGCCGGCTTCCTTGTCGACCAGCAGGCCCTCGTCCTCGAGCGCCTTGCAGAACGCGCGGGTCATCGAAAGCTGGCCCTGATATTCGCTGCACAGCGCGACCGCACGCTCCAGCAGCGGCGTCGGCTTGCCGCCGCGGAACAGCCGGTTCTCGCCGCTCGGCTTCAGCACCGGCGCGGCTTCGTCGATGCCGAGGATGAAGTCCTTGTGGCCCGGCTCCTCGAGGAAGATGAACGGATAGCGCCGCACCCAGGCCGGGATGTAGACGCCGTCGCGCCAGTGGCCGGCCGCATCGACGAACAGGTTGCGGTCGCGGTGTGTGCCGACGATGACGACCGGAAAGCTGCCCGGCCCCGGCGTGAAGACGATCGGATAGTGCCGCACCGCCAGGCTGAACTCGACCGCGTTGAGGGGAATCGAATTGGTCGCGCGCGCGAAGCCGTAATCGCCCTCGCCTTCGAGCGAGAACTCGACGTGGAGGAACGGCGACAGCGCGGCCGGCCGCTGATAGAACAGCGGCGGCACGGACGGCGCCGGCGACCGGCGCCGGTTCGCTTCAGCCTGGAGCTCTTTCACCATGGGGTTCCCGGCTTGGAATCGTGCCGAAGGTACGGTTGCGGGCCAGAGTCGTCGAGCGGATTTGTTGGTTAAGGCGCGGACGCGGCGCCGGCGTTTCCGCCGGCCGCGTTACAGCTTGTGGCCGTTGAGGAACTGGTTGCCGTAGTTGACCGCGTCGTTCGAGCCGCCGCCGGCCGGACAACTGCCGCCGTTCGCCTTCTTCTCTTCCTCGCTGCAGCCCGCCTGCGGGTTGATGCCGCTACTGGCCAGGAGATCCAATCCGGGGTTCGACAGCGCGTATTGGATGTCGAAGACGTGCAGCGTCTGGTCCTGCCAGTCGAAGGGCGCAAGACCGAAGCTGAAGCCGTTGATGGTGACGATGCAGCTCGTGCCGCCGCTGGCGCAGACCAGATCGCCGATGAACGGATCGCCCAGGGTGGCCACGCCGAGCACGTCGAGCGTCGCGCCGAAATTGACCGTGCCGGTCATGTTCGAGTCGGTGAAGTTATCGACGTAGACCACGGCAGGCGTGACGATCGTGAAGTTGCCGCCGCCGCTGACCGACAGGGTGCCGAGGCGGTTGAGCGTCGCATGGCCGGCGCCGTCGTCGTTGCCGACGTCGGCGGTGAACGTGGTGTCCTGGCCGCTCAGCACGAAGGTCATGTTGGTCGTGTTGCCGTTCGGCAGATAGATGCGGCCCCAGACGGTCGTGCTGTTGTCGATTGTGATCGAGCCGCTGAGCGTGACAGCGGTTGGCGTCGGGCCCGAGCTCGTGGTCCAGAAATCGATGGTGCCGTCCGATGTGCCGTAGGTGCCTCCGGCAAGGATCTGGTCGTTCGGATTGACGTAGGTCTGGTCGCCGACGCTGGTGACGTCGACCGTGCCGGTGAGGGTGCCGTTGTTCGTTGGATCGCCGAGACCGATGACGGCGAACTCGCTGGAGTTCCCGTTGCTTGTGACGCTCAGCGTGCCGCCCGAATTGACCGTGACCGTGCCGGTATAGGTCGCGGGACCGTAACCGAACACATAGCCGCCGCCATGGCCGATCTGGGCGAACGCGTAGCCGCTCGATCCCCCCTGGATCGAAATGTCGCCGGCGGTGCTGCTGACGTCGATGTTGCCCTCAAGGGCCGGTACGCTGGAGATGCTGGTTCCAGTTCCGAACGCGTAGCCGCCATGGCCGATCTGGACGTAGGCGTCGCGTGCCGTTCCGCCGTGCAGGGCGATGTCGCCATTGGCGGTAACGGTGATCTTGGCGCCGGTTTCGCCGATCGCCAGGCTGCCGAGCGTCGCGTTGTCAAACGCGTCGGAACCGCCATGGCCGATTTGGGCGTATCCGCCGCCACCGGCATCGCCGGTCAGCGTGACGCCGCCGCTGGTACCCAGCGTATTCGTTGCGTCGACGTTGATGTCGCCGTCGATCGTCGCCGCGCCCATGATTTGCGCGCCATCCGCGAAAGCCAAACCGCCATCGCCGATCTGGGCATAGCCATCCGTCGTGCTGCCGCTCAGCTTGACGCTGCCGTCGCTGGCCGTCACCGAGATATCGCCCGTGATTGCCAGCGAGCCCGCCGTGGCGCCGCCAAAGGCATAGTCGCCGCCGTGGCCGATCTGGGCGTAGGCGTCGAAGCTGCCGCCGGTGACGTCGATGTCGCCGCTATTGGCCGTGACGGCGATCGCGGTGGCGATCGCAACGGCGTTGGTGACGGTCGCGCCGGATGCAAAGTTGTATCCACCGTGGCCGATCTGGGCATAGGCGTAGCCGCTGCTGCCTCCCGAAACGCCGACGCCGTTGTCGCCGGCGACGGTGATGGTCTCGCCGGTGCCGCCGAGAGTCAGGTTGTTAAAGTCCGCAGGGCCGCCGTTGGAGCTGCTGCTGTCGCCGGCGAAGGCATAGGCGCCGCCATGGCCGATCTGGGCATAGGCGTCGCTGCCGCTGCTGCTGCCGCCGGTGAGGAACACGCCGCCGCTGGTGCCGAGCGTGTTGTGAGCCTCGACCGTGACGTTGCCGCTCAGCGTCACGTCGTTGAACGACGCGCCGGTGCCGAAGAGACCGCCGAAATTGTAGGCGCTGGCGAAGGAAGCGCCGCCGTGGCCAATCTGGGCATAGGTGGCGTCGCCGCTGCCGGCCTGGAGGATGACGTCGCCGACGGTCGTGCTGACGGTCGCCACGCCGTCGGCGGTCACGGTGATGTCGCCGCCGACCTTGACGTCGCCCGCGGTGGCGTTGTAGAGCGCCGCCCCGCCGCCGTTGCCGATCTGCGCATAGGCGAAGGTGGCGCCGTTCGGGTCTCCGGTCAGCGTCACCGAATCGGCGCCGACGGTGATCGTGCCGGACATGGTGACGTCGGGCGGTGTGCTGGGCGTGCTGCCGCCGATGGCGATGAATGCATAGCCGCCGCCGTGGCCGATCTGGGCGTAGGCGAAGCTGTTGTCACCGGCCAACACCGCGACGTCGCCGCCGGAGCCGGTTGCGGTGACCGAGATGGCGCCGGTCAGCGACGCGCCGCCGAGAGTCGCACTGCTGGCGAAACCGTAGCCGCCGTGACCGACCTGGACATCGGCCTCGTAGCCGCTGTTGCCGTTCAGCCCGACCTCGTTCGCCGCGGTGACTGCGATCGTGCCGCTGACACCGAGGCTGCCGGTCACCGTCGCGCCGCTGAACGCGTTGTGGCCGCCATGGCCGATCTGCGCGTAGGTGAAGTCCGCGGTGCCGCTGTTGAGCTCGACGCTGCCGGCGGTCGCCGAGACGGTGATGTTCGCGCTGGTCCCGCCGATCGCGGCGCTGGCCAGATCGGAATTTGCGAAGGCATAGGTGCCGCCATGGCCGATCTGGGCATAGGCGAAGCCGCTGCCGGTGCCGCCCGACAGGTCGACGTTGCCGGCGCTGCTGCCGACGCTGATGTCGCCGTCGATCGTCACCGCGCCGGTGCTGCTGGTGCCGCTGGCGAAGCCGAAGCCGCCGTGGCCGATCTGGGCATAGGCGTCGCTGCCCGTGCCGCCGGCGAGCGAGACGCCGTCGCGGCCGCTGACGTCGATCGAGCCGCCGAGGCTGATGGTGCCGGTTACCGTGGCGTTGCTGAGCGCCTGGTCGCCGCCGTTGCCGATCTGGGCATAGTCGTCGACGACACTGCCGCCCTGGAGCGTCACGTCGTGCGTGGCGTAAACGCCGATGCTGCCGCTGACCGTGCCACCGGCGAGCGGGTAATAACCGATCTGAGCCGATGCGCCGCCGCCGCCGCTGTCGCCGCCGCGCAGCACGACGTCGTAGCCCGCAACCGTCGTGGTGCCGAGCGCGCTGCCCACCGCCGCCGCCGCGCTGTCCGACGCGCTGCCGATGAGGACATTGCCGCCCGTGCTGCCGTAATGCGTGCCGCTGATCAGGTTCGAGACGTCGGCCGCGCTGGTCGGCGCCACGCCATCCCAGCCGGCGACCAGGCTGATGTCGCCGCGGCCGCTGTTCTGGATCCAGGCGTTGACGGAAATGACGCCGTTGGCCAACACGGCGAGGTTGCCGCTGCTATCGTAATCCGGCACGAGCGCGCCGTTGAAGGCGATGGTTGCGCCCGAGCCGGTCGCCTCAAGCAACGCGTCGCCGCCAACGGTGATCGCGCCGTTGTAGGTCTGGTCGCCGGTGGTGGTGATATCGGCGCCGAGATCGGCCGCCTGGACCGACAGCGAGCCGATGTTCACCGCCCCGTCGAAGGTGGTGCCGCCATGGGTTACGTCGAGAGTGAAGGCGCCGCCGATGGTGCTACCGAAGGTGATGCCGCTGCCGCTGGTGTCGGCGAGCGTCGTGTCGGCGGCGAGCGTGGCCGCGCCGTTATAGGTCTGGCCGCCGGTGGTCGAAATCGAACCCGAGGTGAGGTCGAAGGTGACGGCTTGGGTCGTCAGCGCGCTCACTGTCACCGCGCCGCCGAAGGTGACGGTGCCGGTGGCGACGGTGAGCGACGGGGTGAACACGCCGTCGCTCACCGTGCTCTGGAAGTCGATGGGATACGCGCCGTTGCCGGCGTCGAACGTCGCATTGAAGTTCTTCAACACCACCGGGCTGCCATAGACCTGGCCGCCTGAGCCCTGGGTGATGACGCCGCCGCCCTCGATGTCGATCTCGGTCGCGCCGCCGGCGACCGTCAGGCTGGCTAGCGGCGTGATGGTGCCGACGCCGCCGCTGATGAAGGCAACCTTGCCGCCGGTTTCGGCGATCGTGAGATTGTAGTTGCCGTCAAGCGTCTGGCTGAAGGTGATGGAGCCGCCGCCGTCGGTCAGCGTCGTGTCCTTGCCCAGCGTCGCCGCTTCGTTGGCGTAGGTCTGGCCGTAAATCTGGCCTTCCGAGGTAATGACCGTGCCACCATCGAGCGCGGTCTGGCCCCATACCGTCAGATTTTGGAGCTCGCCGTTAGTGCCGGCGCCGACCGCGCTGGAGAAGGTCGTGACGCCGGTCGTCTCGGTAACGAGCGAGTAGAACTGGCTCGCCGCGCTGTCGACCGTCCCGTCGAAGGTGATGGCGCTGCCGCCGGTATCGGCGAGGGTGACGATGGCGGCGCCGAGGGTCACGTCGCCGGAATAGGTCTGGCCGGCGGTGGTGGCGACCGAACCTGAACTGAGGTCGAAGGTCACCGTCTGGGTCGTCAGCGCGCTGACCGTCACCGCGCCGTCGAAGGTGACGGTGCCGCTGGCGATGGTGAGCCCCGGGTTGAACAAGCCGTCGCTCACCGTGCCGCCGAAGACGATCGTGCTGCTGCTGCCGGCGGTGAAGGTGTCGGTGCCGGTGCCGAAGCTGAGCGTGACCGGGCTGCCGTAGGACTGGCCAGCCGTGGTGGTGGCGCCCAGGCCGTTGAAGCGGATCGAGCCGCCGGCGCTGCCGTTGATCGTCAGGCTGGCGAGCGCGGCCTCCGTGTTGTTGCCGACGCCGGCCTCGAAGATGACGGTCTTCTGCTCGTTGATCGTGAGATTGTGGCCGCCGCCGACGTCGAAGCCGAAAAGGATCTCGTTGCCGGCGCCGGTGCCGACATCGGTCAGCGTCGCGTCGGCACCCAAGGTGATCGTTCGATCGGGCGAGGTTCCGCCATAAATCTGACCGTCCGTCGTCTGGATCGTGCCGCCGTCGAGCGCCGCCTGGCCGACCGTCAGGCGCGACAGCGCCGTGCTGGTGCCGGTGCCGCCGATGCCGACCGCGCCGGAGAAGGTGGTGGTGCCGGCGCCATTGCTGACATCCAGGGCGAGGTTGTTGCCGCTAGCGCTGTCGACCGTGCTGTCGAAGGTGACATTGCTGCCACCGGAATCGGTCAGCGTCGTGTCGGATCCCAGCGTGACCGCGTCACTATAGGTCTGGCCCGCGCTGGTGGCGACCGAACCCGAACTGAGGTTGAAGGTGACGGCCTGGACGTTGATCGAACCCACTGTTACCGCGCCGCTGAAAGTGGTCGCGCCCGTCGTCACGTCGAGCGCGTGGGCACCGCCGACCGTGTTGCCGAAGGTGACGCCGCTGCCGCCGGTGTCGGCGAGCGTGGTGTTGGCCGCGAGCGTCGCCGCGCCTTGGTAGTCCTGGCCGCCGCTGCCAGTGGTGCTGACTGAGCCCGAGCCGAGGTCGAAGGTCACGGCTTGGGTCGTCAGCGACGCGACGGTGACCGCGTTGTCGAACGTCGTGGCGCCTTGCGTCACGTCGAGCGCGAAGGCGCCCCCGACGGTGTTGCCGAAGGTGATGCCGCTGCCGCTGTCGCTCAGCGTCGTGTTGGCGCCGAGCGTGACCGCGCTCGAATAGGTCTGGCCGGCGCCGGTTGTGACGTTGGCGTCGAGCGCGATGCCGCCGCTGCCGGATTGCGCCGTGAAGCCGCCGACGCCGAGCGCACCGCTGATCGCGATCGCGCCCGTGCCACCGTTGGTGAGTGTGAGCGTCGGCGTCAGGGTGACCAGCGTCGCCGTGATCGTGCCGGTGTCACCGCTCGTGCCGATGGCGATGGTGGTGGCGCCGTCCTCAAGCTTGAACAGGCCGCCGGAGTTGATGAAATCGTACTTGACGGTGCCGATGAGTCCCTGAAACGAGCTGTCGCCGACGCCGATCGAGTCGCTCGTCGTGTAGGGCGCGAGCGTCACCGCGCTGATCGCGCTTACCGTGTTGCCGAAGAATGGCGCCGTGTCGTCGACGATCGTCAGATTGTGATTGCCACCGGCAAGGGTTGACAGGAAATCGATGGCGCCGCCCGCCGTGTCGGTAAGCGTGACGCTAGCGCCGAGCGTGACTCCCCCGGAATAGGTCTGGCCGGCGGCGGTGGTGACGTTGTTGTCGAGCGTTGCCGCCTGCGTGACCAGCCGGTTGATGCCAACCGCGCCGCTGAAGGTCGTCATGCCGGTGGTGTTGGTGGTCAACGCGTGGCCGCCGTCGACCGTGCCGTCGAAGGTGATGGTGGCGCTGCCGCTGGTCGTCACGATCGATGTGTCACTGTCGAGCGTGACGGCGTTGGCGAAGGTCGTGTTCTGGGCGAAATCGAGCGTGCCTTCGAGTCCGATGCCGCTGCTATTGGCGAAGGTGCCGCCGGTAACGGTGTAGGTGCCGGTGTCGAGAGTTTCGGGGCCGATAACCGTAAATGCCAATATGTTGAAGTCGAAGCCGCCGAAGGTGACGCCGCCGGTGCCGCTGTTGATGGTGAGGGTGTCGCCGGGGCCGCTGACGAAGCCCAGGCTGATCGCGCCATTGCCGGCCGAGCTGTCGAGCGTGGTGTTGCCGCCCAGCGTGATCTGGCCGCCATAAGTCTGGCCGCCGGTGCTGCTGACGAGCCCGCCGTTGACGTGGATTGCGGTCGGGCTGCCATCGATGGTGAGGCTGGCGAGCGGCGTGGCGCCGCCGACCGCGCCGTTGAACGCGACCGAGCCGCCGACCTCATCGACTGTGAGGTTGAAGTCGCCGTCGAGCTTGCCGCCGAAGCTGACCGTGCCGCCGCTGTCGCTCAGCGTCGTGTCTTTGCCCAGCGTCACCGCCTCATTGGCGTAGGTCTGGCCGTAGACCTGGCCTTCCGAGGTATTGACCGAGCCGCCGTCGAGCGCCGTCTGGCCGAACACCGTCAGCTTTTGCAGCGCGCCGTTGGTGCCGGCGCCGACAGCGCCGGAGAACGTCGTGACGCCGGTCGTCTCGGTGACGAGCGAGTAGAACTGGCCCGCCGCGCTGTCGACCGTCCCGTCGAAGGTGATGGCGCTGCCGCCGGTGTCGGCGAGCGTGACGATCGCGGCGCCGAGCGTCACCGCGCCGGAGTACGTCTGGCCGCTTCCGGTCTGGATCGTGCCGCCGCCCAGCATGATGCCGCCGCTGCCCGAGGACAGCGTCAGCGAGCCTGTCACGGTCATGCCGCCGGACACGCTGATGTTGCCGCTATCCACCAGGGTGAAATCGCCGCTGCTGACCGCGTAGGTTCCGAGGGTGCCGATATCGTTGCTCGCATCGGTGAAGCTCACCGTGCCGCCCGCGCTGCCGGTCAAGGTCGCGACGGTCAGCGCGAAGGAGCCCTCCGATTGCGTGCCGCTGCTATCCAGATCGAGAGTCGTCGCGCGACCGGTCAGATCCAGCGCGCCGGCGAGCGCGATATTGCCCGCGGTCGTGACAAGTGGGCCGCCATCGGCGTGATAACCGCCAATGCGGAGCGTGCCGCCGCCCGTACCGGTGCCGATGTCGCCCAGCAAGATCGCGTCCACCACGAGGGTGCCGCTGGCGGGGGTGCCTTCGAGGCTGACCGTCTGGCTGCTGGTGTAGGGCGCGATCTCTACCGTGCCGACATTAGAGCCGTCGGTCGCGGTGATCGTGCTCGCGGCGCTGCCCTCGGTGATCAGGTCCGCGACCAACGAGACGCCGGGCGAGCTCGCCGCGGTCGCGCTCAATGTCGCGCCGCTGCTGTTCGAGCCGATTTGCAGCGTGCCGCCTGCCACGTTGACCTCGAAGAACAGATTGTCGGCGCTGACCGCGCCGTCGAGCGTCAGCGAAGCGTGATCGACCAGCGTGAAGCTGCCGCCACTGACCGCGAAGGAGCCGACCGAGGCGATATCGTTCGCCGTGCCCCTGAGGTTCACGCTGCCGGTCACCCCGGCGCTGCCTTGCAGCAGCGTGCCCGCGGTGATCGTGCCGCTCGCGACCTGCGTCACCCCCGAACCTGTGGTCGACAAGTCGACCGTGGGGCCGGACAACGCCGAACCTGCGTTCAGCCGGATGCCGCCGCTGCCCGAGGACAGCGCCAACGTACCCGTCGCACCTGTCGCGGTCATGCCGCTGGACACGCTGATCGTGCCGGTATTGGTATTGTCGATGGTGATGTTGGCCGCCGTCACCGGTCCGCTCACCGCCAGATTTCCGGTGTTGCCGTTGTCCCCCAGGGTGAAGCTGCCGCTGCTGACCGCGAAGCTGCCGAGCGTGCCGATATCGTTCGCCGCGGCGGTGAGGCTCACCGTGCCGCCCGCGCTGCCGGTCAAGGTCGCGACGCTGATCGAGCCGCCCGATTCGGTGATCGAGCTGCCCGCGACCAGGGCCAGGCTGCCGGTGCCGTCATAGACGCCGCCGATCGTGATCGCGCCGGCGCCGCCGTTCACCAGCGCGAGCGACGGCGTCAGGGTGAGCTGGGTCAGCATGATCGCGCCGGTGTTGCTGCCGGTGCCGACCGCGATCGTTCCGGCGCCGCCCTCGAGATTGAAGAGGCCGCCGGTGCTGATGAAATCGTATTGGACGGTGCCGATCAGCGCCTGCCCGGTGCCACTATCGCCGACGCCGATCGAGTCGCTCGTCGTATATGGCGCGAGCGTCACCCCGCTGATCGCGCTCACCGCACCGCCGAAGGACGGCAAGGCGTCGTCGATGATCGTGAGGTCGTGGTTTCCGCCGGCGAGAGTCGAGAGGAAGTCGATAGTGCCGCCGGCGCTGTCGGCCAGCGTGACGTTGGCGTCCAGCGTCGTCGGCCCGGCGAGCGTAACGCCGCCGGTGCCGCTGGAGCTGACATTGGCGCCGAGCGAGATGCCATTGCTGCCGGCGCTGCCGTTGCCGAAGGCGCCGCTTGCCAGCGCGCCGGTGCCGGTCGAGAGATCGAACGTGCCGCCGGCCGACGGCACGCCCGAGGTGCCGTTCCAGCCGCCGATCAGATCGACCGGAGCGCTGCCGCTGATCGCACCGTTGACCGTGAGCTCGCCCGTTGTCAGCAGCGCGAATGTGCCGCCACCGGTGGTCGTGAAACCGGCGGTGGCGTAGCCTGCGGGAGCGGTGATCGCGACCACGACTTCGCCGTCGGTGGTGTTCGTGAAGTTGGAAAGACCGAGACCGCCACCGAACGCCTCAGTCTCGATGAAGAGCGGCGTCGCCGGCGTGCTGCCGGCATGACTGCCAATGAGGAAATTCTGACCCGGCGTCGCCGAGAGCGTGCCGCTGACGGTGATGTCGATGTTGCCGGTGACGCCGCCGGGATAAGTGTACCCATCCGACGGATCTTCGCCGTGGCCGATCTGCGCATAGCTGGAGCCGCTGCCGGCGGTCAGGGCCAGGCTCGCGGCCCCGACGGTGATGTTGCCGGTCGTGGTGAAGCCGGCTGGAAGTGGGGCCGAGAAGAATGCGAAGGCGCCGCCGTGGCCGATCTGAGCGTAGGCGCCGCCGTTTGGCGTCTGGAGCACCACGGCGCCGCTGGCGGTGACGGCAATGTCGCCGCCAAGGCTGACCGACGTCAGCTCATTGTCGCCATAGCCGAAGTCTTGGCCGCCGTGGCCGATCTGGGCATAGGCATTGCCGCCCGAGCCGCCCACGAGGGTGACCGAGGCGGCGTTCACGACGATGCCGCCGGTCAAGGTCAGCTGGGTGGGGGCGTTGTAGACGCTCGACGCAGCGTAAACGCCACCGTGACCGATCTGGACGAAGGCACCGTTACCGGAGCCAGTATGCAACAGGACGGTGCCGAGCGCGTCGACCGTGATGCTGCCCGTTGCGTCCGCGGTGACGCCCGCCGGAACGTTGAAGCCGATCTGCGCGCCAGTCCCGTCATGGCCGGGCTGGGACACGTTGCTGTCGCTGGCGCTCGAGCCGCTGAGCGTGACGTTGTTGCCGAGCACCGTCGTGGCGCCGCCGGCGCTGCCGACGGCGACGGTCGCGCCCTGCGAGCCGCTGCCGATCAGCACGCTGCCGGTCGTGATCCCGCCGGTGCCGATTCTGCCGAAAGCAAAGGGCGTCGATTCGATCGTGCCGATCGTGACCGTGCCGGTATAGGCGCCGGCACCGCCGCCCGTGAGGCCGGTCGAGCCGTCCCAGCCGGCGACCAGATTGATGGCGCCGGTCGCGGCGGTGTTGCTGTTCTGGATCGACGCATTGACGTCGATGTCGCCCTGCGCCAGCAGGCTCAGGCTGTTGGCGCTGTTATAAAGGACCGCGCTGTTGACGAAGATCGTGCCCGCCGTGCCGCCGACAGTGCCGGGATCGTCGACGGTGTCGATCTCGACGTTGCCGCCGCTGAGCGCGCCGGTGATCGTCGTCGGCGTGATGTCGCCGCCGCTCGTTGCGATGGTGATGTTGTTCGGATCGAGCAGCCAGGTGCCGCCGCCGGTGTTGACCGTCGCGTCGCCGCCGACGGTCAGCTTGGTGCCCGAGGTCTCGACGAAGCCGCCGTTGCCGCCTTGGGCCCCGCCCATCGCCTCGATCGAGCCGTCGAAGCTGGTGAACTGCGCCGACCAGATCGCGACCGTGCCGCCGTTGCCCGCCGTGACCGCGTTGGCCTTGATCGTGGCGCCTTGGGAGACGGTGACCGTGCTGGCGGTGTAGGCCGTGCCCTGGCCATGCGGGCCGCCGCCGATAGAGATGGTGCCGCCGCCCTGATCGCCCGAGGCATCGATGGTGGTATTGCTGGCGACGTTGACGGTCCCGCCCAGCACCTGAACGCTGCCGCCGGTCTGGCCCGCACTGGTGCCGGAGGCGTCGAGGGATCCTGCGACCTGGACGGTGCCGTTGGAGCCTCCATCGAGCACGATCTGACCGTTCTGCTGCGAGACGCTGCGCGCCTGGATCACGCCCGAGGTGTTGATGACCTGGTCGACGACGCCCGAAGCGACGTTGGCCGTGACCAGCACGGTGCCGCCATCGGCATTGAGCGTGCCGGTATTGGTGACCGCGGCACCCAAAGTTTTGCCGGTCGACGGGTCGATCGCCTGGGCCAGCGTCTGGCCGGTGACCGCGATGCTGACAAGGCCGTCGCCGTAGAAGTCGAGGGTCGCGGTGGTGCCCGACGAGAGCTGCACCGTGCCGAGCCGGGCCTGGATGACGCCGTCGTTGCGCACGCCCGGCGCCACGAAAGCGGCGAGGCCGGCGTTCGAGATGGTGATATTGCCCTGGTTGACCACCGCGGCATTGGCGTTACCCGCCTGGCTCAGGTTAAGGCTGCCGCCATTCTGGAAATTCTGGATGTCGGTCGCCGTCGCATGCGCCGTGGTGGCGGTCAGGCCGGCCACATCGACCTGGGCCGAGGCGCCGAACCAGATGCCGTTCGGATTGGCGATGACGATGCTGCCGTTCGAGGTCAGCGAGCCGAAGATCTGCGACACGTTGGTGCCGCGCACCTGCTCGAGCTGCGTGCCGCCGGTGGGCTGCGTGACGTTGACGCCGTAACCCGAACCGATCGAGAAATCGTTCCAGCTGATCGCCGACCGCCCCGTGGTCGACGTGATCTGCATCTGGGTCGCGGAGGTTTGGCCGATCGTCGCGGCGCCGCCGACCACCTGACCGCCGGTCGGCAGATTGCTGCCGGCATGGGCGACCGAACCCATCGCGGCGAGGAGTCCGGGCACGGCGGCAGACGCCAAAAGGCGGCACCGCAGCCGATTCGTGGAAACAGACGCCGACGGCAAGGCCAAAACGAACGCCCCCAACCAATTTCTTTTCGTTCGGTAGAGCCCCCGGCGAAGCTCCCCCTGGCAGACGGCACAGAATAGACGGGAATTCTGCTAAAATAAATGACAATCAAAGTTAAATTCGCAGTAATTCCTGGACCTTACGAGTCGTAGGGGCGTAACCGTATAGTCACGAGAGAGAGTTGAACGCGGTTATTCTTAAATTAATCCGCCGCCTGCGTCGGATTGCCGCGTGTTATTTGTTAAATAGTTTTCCACAGGCGAGATTTACGCCAATAAATCAGCACGAATTACTTGGGGCTATATTCAAATTGATTGCGACCAACTCGCATTAACCGGCCGTTTTACGAGTGGCGCATGCCCGTCGGCACGAATCGCTTTGATCTGTGCTTGGCAGGGCCGGGCGCCCCTATCCCGCTCGAGGGACGCACGGGAGAGGCTCAATCGTCCCGTCATGGCCGGGCTCGACCCGGCCATCCACGCCTTCAAGACGTGGGTGCCCGGCACAAGGCTTGTCCTCGGGCCGGCCTTTGGCCGGACCCGTGGGCCGGGCATGACGACGGGAGATTTTCTCCAGCGAGACGCAGCGAGAACTGGAGCAAGAGACAGCCAGCGACCGCCGCTCCGCGCACTGCGCTTAGTAGTGGGCGACGACCTGCATGAAGAAACGCCACGGCCGCGAATGCGGCTGGTTGAGCGAGATGCTTTCGTCGCGACTCAGCGGCTTGACGAATTCGAGGTCGGAGGTCAGATGGTCGAGCATTGCCAGGCGCACGCCGAAGCCGGCCGACGACAGCGACGGCGAGCCGGCGGTGGCGACATGACGGCTGACGCGGCCGTCGTCATAGAACCCGTACAGCTGATAGGTCTGCCAATAATTGGCGAGCTTGCCCGGCGGCACGCCGGTGTATTGCAGCTCGGCCTTGGCGGCCCAGCCTTCGTCGCCGACCACATCCGACGGATCGTAGCCGCGGCCCCAGAGCGGCCCACCAAGGCCGAACTGCTCCGATGACGGCAGCGAGCCGGAATCGGCGTGCTGCGCCTCGAGCGCGCCATAGACGCCGAAACCCGGATAGATGAAGGCGAGGTCCTGCTGCCGCGAGATCTGGCCGGTTAGCTTGCCGAAGTCCGACTTCGCGCTCGGCCGCGACGGCGTCGCGCGCATGATATCGGCCGAGGCGCCGAGGATCGGCAGGCCGCGAGTGACCTCGAAAGTGACGAGGTTCACGCCGCCCCAGGCGTCGGCGATGTCGTAATTGGCGCCGGCGCGGAACATGCGCAGATGGTCGTCGGACGACGGCGATGCCGACGGATTGTTGGCGACGCGGACATAGAGGTCGGTGACGGCAAAGCCACCATGCAGCTCGAGATTCTGCGCGCGGCTGCGGATCACGGGATAATTCAACATGCCCGAGACGCTCTCGCCTTCGCTCGACTCGTTGAACGACGACAGCGTGTACTGCGGCCGCGCGTGCGTGTAGTTGCCGTAGAGCACGAAGCGCAGGCCGTTGTCGCCGATCGGCTGCGTGAACGAGGCCTCGCCGAACTGCAATTCGCGCACGCTCGGCGTGGTGATATAGCGCAGCGCGACGCGCTGATCGGTGCCCGGCAGGTTGACGCCGCCGCCGGCATAGAACTGGAACGGGCCGATGTACTTGGTGCCGCGATTGTCCACCGCGAGCTGGGCGTCGACGCGCTTCTGCTCGGTGACGATGGTGAGCGCGGCGCCGCCTTCGACGGTCGGCGACGGCGCCAACACGGCGTGCGCCGTGACGCCCGACAGGTCGTTGGCCAGCAGCAGATAGCGCTCGAGATCGGACGCCTTGAGCGGCCGCGACGCCATGATCTCCTTGCCATAGGCCTCAAGCCGCGGGCTGTCGTAACCCTCGACATGAACCGCGCTGACGAAGCCCTCGACGGCGGTGATTTTCGCTGATTTTCCAATGTGTTGGGCGGGCACTACGGCGCGCGACAGGATATAGCCGTCGGCGCGGTATCTGGCGGTGATCGCGTCGGCGAGCTTGAACAGCTCGGTGAGCGCGATCTCGTGATGCAGATAGGGCGCGATCAGCGGCGCGAAATCGGCGGGCGAATAGACCGTGGCGCCCGTGACCTCGATCGAATCGAGCGTCATCTTGACGGTCGCCGCGCCGGGCGGTGGTGCATTCGACGGCGCCGCCGGCACCGAAATCTGCGGCGATGGCCGCGGCACTTCCCGCGGCTGGAATTGCTGCGGAATGCGGCCCGGCTGCACGGCGGGCGGCGCTGTCTGCGCCATGGCGACGCCGAGCCACGCGACCAACGCCGTCGCGGCAACGGCACAGACCGTCGTCGCGCGCCAGACCGGCGCGTATCGATTGCTCCCCACCAAGACCGTCCACCCCGCGGCCGTTCTACGGCCCTTCTTATAATGGTAAACGCCGGAGCGCGCCAAGCCCGGTTCGGCTTTACAGGCCGCTTGCGGCGCATGTCAGGAAACCATTCATCGTAAATTTTCAGCAACACAATGCCGCAACGTTGCGCGACGTTTGGCGCAAATCCCGCGTTTGACACCCCATTAACGTGCCGATGCTGAAGTTGAGCCTCCGGTGGAAGCCAGAACAGCGGCCACGCCCGACATCCCGGCCGACGTCCCGAAGCGGACGCACGGGGTTTCGCATGAGGCTCGCTGGTGCGGCTGTCGGTTCTCCTGCGCTTCGGTGCCCTTGCCATCGGCTTCGCGTCGCTGGCTGCATGCAGCGGCGTCGCAACGCCCGGCGACAATCTGGCCACCGCGGTCGCCGCGCCGGCAGCGTCCGTGTCGTCCAACGTCTTCACCATCGACCAGTGGAGCGCCGTGACCGCGCGCTTCGCCCAGCAGCAAGCCGATCCCGCTTCGCTCTGCTCTGCCGGCACCGATCCGGCGCAATGCCCGGCCGCGCGTTGGGCCAACATGGTCGCCGAGTTGAGCCAGCTGCCGCTGCGCGAGCGCGTCATGCGCGCCAATGCCGAGCTCAACCGCATGCCTTATATCCCGGCGGCGCAGAACTGGGGCGATCCGCTCTATTGGGAGACGCCCTACGAGCTCCTCGCCAAAGGCGGCCAGTGCGAGGACTACGCCATCGCCAAGTTCCTCGCGCTGGCGCAGTCGGGCGTACCGGAATCCGCGCTGCGCTTCGTCGTCGTGCACGACAGCGTCAGCGGCCTCGACCATGCGATCACGCTCGTGACCGTCGACGGCAACGACCTGGTGCTCGACAACCAGACGACGGACGTGCTGCCGGCGGCGCGCGTCGCCCGCTACACGCCCTACTACGCCGAGAACGATACCGGCATTCAGGTCTATGCCCGGCCGGCCGATCGCATGGCCGCGCAGATCGCGCTGCGGCCCGACGGCGGCTTCACCGTCGCCCGTTATTGACCGCCGCGCCGCCGGTCAGCGGCGCGCGATGATCTGGGCGATCGCGCCGCGCACGCGCTGCATCACGCCTTTCCAATCGGTCGGCCGCGCCTGGCGGAACAGCCGCAGCGTCGGATACCACGGCGTGTCGTCGCGGCCATTGAGCCAGCGCCAGTCCGGCGTGTACGGCAGCAGCACGAAGCACGGACGGCCGAGCGCGCCCGCCAGATGGACGACCGACGTGTCGATCGAGATGACCACATCGAGCTGCTCGATCATCCGCGCCGTATCGACGAAATCCTGGATTTGCGGTCCCAGGTCGTAGACCAGCGCATTGGCGGCGAGCGTCGTCAGGTCCTGGGCGCGCGGGCCTTTCTGCAGGCTGTAGAGTGCGACGCCCGGCAGGTCGGCGAGACTCAGAAAATGCTGCAATGGCATCGAGCGGTTGTGGTCGTTGGTGTGCTCGGGCCGGCCGCCCCAGACGATGCCGACCGTGAGCCGCACACCGGGCGGTCGCGGCACGCTGGGGCCGATGATGGCGAGCGGCGCACGCAGATAAGGCACCTGCGCCGGCACGGTCTCGAGCGTGATGCCGAAGCGGGCGGGCAAGCTCAACAGCGGCATCTGGAAATCCGCCTGGGGCAGCGGCATCTCGCCGACCTGGGACCGCAGCTCGGCGATGCCCGGAACGCTGCTCAGCAGACGGACGAGATCGGGCGGGCAATCGAAGATCACGCGCGCGCCGCGCCGTGCCAGCAATGGGATGAACCGCGCGAACTGGATGGTGTCACCCGCGCCCTGCTCGGCGTAGACGTAGATCGTCTTGCCGGCGAGATCCTCGCCGCGCCAGAGCGGCAGCGGAATGGTCCGCACGGCACGCAGCTTCAGGTCGAAGCGCATGGTCGGGTCATCGAGATCGAAGCGCACGTCGTAGGCTTCGAATCCGCGGCGCAGATCGCCGCCAGCCAAGAGCGCCAGCGCGCGATCCCAGCGCACGAGATTGTTGTCGGGCTTGAGCGCGAGCGCGCGGTCGTAGCAATCGACCGCCGCACGGTAGTCGCCGAGGCTGAAATGCAGCAGCCCGAGATTGTGAAGGGTCTCGGGACGGTCGGGCGCGAGCTCGAGGGCGCGACGGAATGCCGCCATCGATTCCTCGAACTCGAGATTCATCCACAAGAGGTTGCCAAGATTCGAATAGAGCGGGCCGGACGCCGGCGCATAGAGAATGGCACGCTTGAGGCAGGCGACCGCGGCGTCGAGCCGCCGCATGCCCTTCAGGAGGATGGCAAGGTTATTGTAGGCGTCGGGCAGGATCGGGAAGATCTCGATGATCTGCCGGTAGAGTTCGAGCGCGCCCTGGATGTCGCCGATGTTCTGCTGTTGCAGCGCCTGATTGAAGAGATGGCGGACGCCATCGGGAATCTCGATCGGCGTGGGCTTCACGGCTGGCGGCGGTGCCGCGCCAAGCATGCTCGGCATGCCAGCAACCACGCCGGAAGCATGCGGCGGTGTCAAGACCTGGACGCCGGCCGAACGGGAAGTCACAGTGAGGCACCATGAGCGTGCAGACTTCGGCGCCCACCTATAACGTCCGCTATGTCGCGGCCGAAGACCGGCTGCTGGTGTCGATCGACGTGCCGCCGGACCGCGAATTCGCCATGAGCCTGACGCGGCGGCTTGGCAAGCAGCTGGTCGGCACGCTGGCGGCGATCCACGCCAAGCGGCGCGAGGCCGTGACGCCCGCCAATCCGGCGGCGCGCGATACCGTGCTCGGTTTCGAGCACCAGGCTGCAGTCGGCGCCGCGGTCGCCGGCGGCGACGCGCGCAAGAACGTGCCAGTGAAGACGCTGGTGTCCGCGCCGCGGCTGATCCTCGCGGTCAAGATCACGCCCAAGCCGGACGGTGGCGCCGTGCTGGTCTTCGACGAGGGCGAAAAGCACCTGACCCTCGACCTCACGCCGCCGCGTGTTCACCTGTTCATGGCGGCGATCATCGACATCGCGACCGCCGCGGAATGGGACTTGCCGCCGCTTGCGGCCTGGCTCGAAGGCAGCTCGCTCTCGACCGACCAAGCCGCGGCCAAGGCAGTGCATTGAAACGCGCCGGGCGATACGTCCTCCTGGCCGCGCTCGTCGGCGTGCTCTCCGGCTGCCACGCGATCCGGAAGATGAGGGTGACGCAGAATCTCACGTCTTTGAAAAGACTGGTGGGCCCGGCAGGATTCGAACCTGCGACTACACCGTTATGAGCGGCGCGTTCTAACCGCTGAACTACGGGCCCGCGCCAATCTAAGCGGCG
>DATKQE010000048.1:0-160239 GCA_035532935.1 Allostellaceae bacterium | reverse complement strand
CCGGCGCCGTTCACCATGCAGCCGATATTGCCGTCGAGCTTGACGTAGTTGAGCGAATGCCGCGCCGCCTCGAGCTCGGTCGGGTCCTCCTCGGCCTCGTCGCGCAGCTCCTCGATGTCCTTGTGGCGGAAGAGCGCGTTGTCGTCGAAATTGATCTTGGCGTCGAGCGCCATCACCGCGCCGGCGCCGGTGACGACGAGCGGATTGATCTCGACCACCGAGGCGTCGAGCGCGCTGAACGCCTGATACATGCCGAGCATGAATTTGGTCGCCGCCGCTATCTGGCCGCCTTCGAGGCCGAGGCCGAAGGCGAGGCGGCGGGCGTGGAACCCGCGCATGCCGGTGGCGGGATCGATGGCGACGCGCATGATCTTCTCGGGATGCTGGGCCGCGACCTCCTCGATTTCCATGCCGCCTTCGCTCGAGGCAATGACGGTGACGCGCGCGGTCTTGCGGTCGAGCAGGATGCCGAGATAGAGCTCGCGCTTGATGTCGCAACCCTCCTCGACATAAGCGCGCTTCACCTCGCGCCCCTTGGGCCCGGTCTGGCGCGTCACCAGCACGTGGCCGAGCATCGCCGCGGCCGCCTGCGCCGCCTCCTGCGGCGACTTGACCACCCGCACCCCGCCCTTGCCGCCGGGATCGTCCTTGAACCGTCCGGCGCCGCGGCCGCCGGCGTGGATCTGCGCCTTCACCACGTAAGCCGGCCCGGCGAGCCCCGCGGCGATCTTTTCCGCTTCCTGCGGCGTGTAGGCGACGCCGCCCTTGGGCACGGCGACGCCGAATTTCTGCAACAGACTCTTCGCCTGGTACTCGTGAATGTTCATGGCCGCGTCATGCCCTCGCCGCTCGATCGATCGCGCGGCCTAGGCATAGGGCCTAACGCGGCGGCCGTAAAGATGCGCGGCTATTCGGCCGCCATCGGTTTGCCGCCGACCGCGCCCGAGGCCTTGATCTCATCGATCGCCTTCGCGTCGAAGCGCAGCACGTCGCGCAGGATCTCGTCGGTATGTTCGCCCAGGAGCGGCGAGCGCTTCACGTCGGCCGGGCTGTCGCTCAATTTGATCGGCATGCCGACCGAGAGATACTTGCCGCGCTGGGGATGATCGACCTCGACGATGGTCCCGGTCTCGCGCAGGCTCTTCTCCGCGGCCAATTCCTTCATCGACAGGATCGGTCCGCACGGGATGTCGTCCTGGTTGAGGATGTCCATCGCCTCGAACTTGGTCTTGGTCATCGTCCAGGCCTCGATCCGCGCGAAGATCGCCTTGAGCCGCGGCAGCCGCGCCTCGGGCGTGGCGTAGTCGGGGTGGGTGATCCAGTCCTCCTGGCCGATGACCTTGCAGATCGCGGCCCAGACCGGCGCCTGGGTGATGAAATAGATGTAGGCGTTGGGATCGGTCTCCCAGCCCTTGCATTTCAGGATCCAGCCTGGCTGCCCGCCGCCCGAATCGTTGCCGGCGCGCGGCACGGCGTCGCCGAACGGCGCGCCCTCGCCGTACTGGCTGAACTCCTTCAAGGGCCCATGCGCGAGGCGCTGCTGGTCCCTGAGCTTGACGCGGCAGAGATTGAGCACGCCGTCCTGCATCGCCGCGAGCACACGCTGCCCGCGGCCCGATGCGACGCGCTGATAGAGCGCCGCGACGATGCCGAGCGCGAGATGAAGCCCGGTGCCGCTGTCGCCGATCTGCGCGCCGGTGACGAGCGGCGGGCCCTCGCGGAAGCCGGTGGTGGAGGCCGCGCCGCCGGTGCATTGCGCGACATTCTCATAGACCTTGCAGTCCTCGTAGGGACCGGGGCCGAAGCCCTTGACCGAGGCATAGATCATGCGCGGGTTGAGCTCTTGGATATGCTCCCAGGTGAGCCCCATGCGGTCGAGCACGCCCGGCCCGAAATTCTCCACCAGCACGTCGCAGCTCTTGACCAGCGCCTCGAGCACCTCCTTGCCCTTGCCGTGCTTGGCGTCGAGCGTGATCGAGCGCTTGTTGTGGTTGAGCATGGTGAAATAGAGGCTGTCCGCGTTCGGCACGTCGCGGAGCTGGCCGCGCGTGATGTCGCCGGTGCCGGGGCGCTCCACCTTGATCACGTCGGCGCCGAGCCAGGCGAGGAGCTGGGTACAAGTGGGACCCGACTGCACGTGGGTGAAGTCGAGGATGCGGACGCCGTCGAGTGCCTTGGCCATGCTTGCCTCACTTGTACATGGTCTGCGCCTTGGTCCCGGGCGCATATTCACGGGGATCGACCCAGATGTTGATGACCGCGGAGCGGCCGCTCTTCGCCACCGCCTCGCGCGCGCGCCTGAGCGCCGGCCCGACCGCGGCCGGCTCGCGCACCTCCTCGCCATAGCCGCCCAGCATCTCGGCGAACTTGCTGAACGGAACGTCGCCCAAAAGATTGCCGACATTGCCGCGCTGCTCACCGTATTTGGCGAGCTGGCCGTAGCGGATCTGGTTCATCGCGGAATTGTTGCCGATGACGGCGATGTAAGGCGCATGGAAGCGGTTCGCCGTCTCCATGTCGAAGGCGGTCATGCCGAACGACCCGTCGCCGTAATAGCACAGGACTTCCTTGTGCGGATGCGCGAGCTTCGCCGCCATGGCGAAGCCGGTGCCGACGCCGAGCGCGCCGAGCGCGCCCGGGTCCATCCAGTGGCCGGGCCGGCGCGGCCGCACCGCCTGAGCCGAGATGGTGACGACGTCGCCGCCGTCGCCGATATATATCGTGTCCTCGGTGAGGAATTCGTTCAGCTCCCAGGCGACGCGATAGGGATGGATCGGCGTGCTGTCCGATCGGAACAGCGGCATCAGCTTTGCCGTCGCCGCCGCCTCGGCCGTGCGCAGCTCCTCGAGCCACTCCTGGCGCCGTGCCTGCGCGCCCTTGTCGATGCGGCCGGTCGCCGCCTGATGCACCGCGGCGAGGATCGCGCCCGGATCGCCGACGAGGCCCAGCGCGATGTCGCGGTTCTTGCCGACGGTGCGGTAGTCGAGATCGATCTGCACCACCTGGGCATTGCGGCCGAGCCGGCGGCCATAGCCCATGCGGAAGTCGAACGGCGTGCCGACGATGACGATCACATCCGCCTTGTCGAAGGCATAGGAGCGGGTGCGGTCGAAATGATGCGGATCGCCCGGCGGTAGCAGGCCGCGCCCGGCGCCGTTGAAATAGGCGGCGATGTCGAGCGCGCGCACGAGTCCGATCGCCGCCTCGTGGCCGCGTGCGGTCCACACCTGGCTGCCGAGCAGGATGCCGGGCCGCTCCGCGCGCAGCAGGATGTCGGCCAGTTTCTCGATGTCGGCGGGATCGCCCACCGACTTGGTCGAGGCGCGGTAATGGCCGGGACGCGGGATCACTGCCTTGGCGATCTCGATCTCGCGGTCGAGGATGTCGCGCGGGATTTCGAGATAGGCGGGCCCGGGCGCGCCGGCGAAGCATTCGCGCGCCGCCATCGCGATCATGTCGGCGACGCGCTCGGTCGAGCGCACGCCGGCCGAGAACTTGGTGATCGGCCGGGCGATGTCGACATGCGGCAGGTCCTGGAGCGAGCCCATCATGTGCTGCGTCAGCGCGCCCTGGCCGCCGATATGCAGGACCGGGCTCTCCGAGCGGAAGGCGGTGGCGATGCCGGTCATGGCGTTGGTGAAGCCGGGGCCCGCGGTGGTGACGACGCAGCCGAGCCGGCCGGTCTGGCGGGCATAGCCGTCGGCGGCGTGCGCCGCCACCTGCTCGTGGCGCACGTCGATGATGCGGATGCCCTCGTCGACGCAGCCGTCATAGATGTCGATGATGTGGCCGCCGCACAGCGTGAAGATCGTGTCGACGCCCTCGTTCTTGAGGGCGCGCGCGACGAGATGGCCGCCCGAGACGACGTTCGGGTCCTTGCTCTTGCGCTTCAGCGTGTCCTCGGCGGTGGTGGCCGCGGCCGGAGCGGTCTTCACGTCGTCAGCCATCCTCACCTCCCTCATTCGAGAAAGCCGCGCTGGCGCTCGACATGGGCGGCGAGGTCGAGCGTGTGGCGGCGGGTGAGCGTCTCGGCGGCCTCGGTGTCGCGCCGCTCGAGCGCTTCGATGATGTTCATGTGGTCGATGATCGAACGCTGCGCCCGGTTGTCCTGACCGATCGTCGCCTGGCGGATGGCGCGGACATGGATGAACAGATTCTCGGTCATATCGACGAGGAGCCGGTTGCCCGACAGGTCGATGATCGCCTGATGGAAGCGGATGTTGGCGTCGGAATACTCATCGAGATGGGCCTCGGGCGAGGTGCCCTGGAACTCGTCGAAGAGGCGGCGCAGGCCGCGGATCGCGGCGTCCGAGGCGTGCACGGTGATGAGGCGGGCGGCCATGCTCTCGAGCGCGGCCCAGACCTGGATCATGGCGACGATTTCCTGCTTGGTCTTGCGCACGACGAAGACGCCGCGGCGCGGCAGCGTGCGCACGAACCCCTCCTGCTCCAGGAGCGTGATCGCCTCGCGAATAGGCGTGCGCGAGACGCCAAGATCGTGCGAGAGCTGGCGCTCGTCGAGACGAAGCTCGTCCGGCTGGGCGTAGACGTCGAAGCTGGCGATCGCCGCCTTGAGGGCGTGATAGGCCTGGGTGCGAAAGCTCGTCTGCGTGTCGATCGGCTTCACTTCGAGACGCGAAACGGTCATGTCAGGCGCCCTTCCTCCCGCCGGCGCGCCGGGCCAGCTTGGCCTTATGTATCTTGTATGCCAGAGCCAAGTCAAACCCCGCGGTGCCGTCCGCGGCCGGGCCGGCGGGTTCGGCGCGGGCGAATACTTTTGACTCCGCGGGCATCAGTGTTCATTTCTGGCGGTTCGTTTCTTCCCCATGGATAGCGGTTTTGCAGGATGATTCACGCGGCGTTTCCCGGACGGATCGTCATGGTCGGCTTCGGCAGCATCGGGCAGGGCGTGTTGCCGCTCTTGCTTCGCCATCTGCGCCTGGCGCCGTCGCAGATCACCATCGTCACCGCCGAGCCGCGCGGCCGCGACGAAGCGGCTACGCTCGGCGTCCGTTTCATCATCACGCCGCTGACGCGGGAGAACTTCACCCGCGTGCTCGATCCGCTGCTGTCGCGCGGCGATTTCCTCGTCAACGTCTCGGTCGAGGTGTCGTCGCTCGCGCTCGTTGAATTCTGCCGCGGTCGGGGGGCGCTCTATCTCGACACCTGCATCGAGCCCTGGCCCGGAGGCTATACCGACCCCTCGCTCACGCCCTCGCAGCGTTCGAACTATGCCTTGCGCGAGCGCGCGCTCAAGCTTCGCGCCGGCGCGGCGGGCGCGCCGACGGCAGTGGTGACGCATGGCGCCAATCCCGGCCTCGTGTCGCATTTCGTCAAGGCGGCGCTGCTCGATCTTGCCGCCGCGACCGGGGCCGCCGCGTCGGGCTCCGCCGGGCCGGCGCCGACGAGCCGACGCGGCTGGGCCGGGTTGGCGCAGCGCCTCGGCGTCAAGGTCATCCATATCGCCGAGCGCGACACCCAGGTCTCGCCCCATCCCAAGCGCCGCGGCGAGTTCGTCAACACCTGGTCAATCGATGGCTTCGTCAGCGAGGGCGCGCAGCCGGCCGAGCTCGGCTGGGGCAGCCACGAGCGCCACTTCCCGGCCGACGGCACGCGCCACGATTTCGGCTGCGGTGCGGCGATTTATCTCAATCGCCCCGGCGCGGCGACACAGGTGCGGAGCTGGACCCCGCTCGAGGGGCCGTATCACGGCTTTCTCATCACCCATAACGAGGCGATCTCGATCGCCGACTATCTCACCGTCGCCGAGGGCGGCGAGCTGCGCTACCGTCCGACCGTGCATTATGCCTATCACCCGTGCGACAGCGCGGTGCTGTCGCTGCACGAATTCGCCGGCAAGAACTGGCGGCTTCAGCCGGAGCAGCGGCTCCTCATGGCGGAGATCCAATCCGGCATCGACGAGCTCGGCGTGCTGCTGATGGGGCACGCGAAGGGCGCTTATTGGTACGGCTCGCGGCTCTCGATCGACGAGGCGCGCCGCCTTGTCCCCTACAACAACGCGACCAGCCTCCAGGTGACGGCGGCGGTGCTCGCAGGCGTGGTGTGGGCGATCGAGAACCCCAACGCCTCGATCGTCGAGCCCGACGAGATCGACCACGCGCGCATCCTCGAAATCTGCCGCCCCTATCTCGGCGAGGTGGTCGGCGCCTACACCGACTGGACGCCGCTCTTCGACCGCGGCCGTCTCTTCCCCGAGGACATCGACCCGAACGATCCGTGGCAATTCAAGAATTTCCGCGTGAGTTGACGCGCCCGGCGCGGCGGCCTTAGGCTGGCACTGCGACAACGGGGATTCGCCATGGCGAACGATCTCGGACGAACGATCACGGCCGCCGCCGCGCAACGGTCGAAGACGCTTTACCCGATCGATCTCGCGGTCGCCGATTACGACCGCACGCGGCCGATCATCGATGGGCGCGTCAAGGCCGAGGGGCTGGCGCTCAACACCGAGACCTCGTGGATCGGCGATTTCTGTACCCGCCCGGTCTACGAGCAGTACGACGCGGCCGAGATGTCGCTGTCGTGGTACGTGGCGGCGCGCTGCCGTGGCGAGCCGGTGGTGGCGCTGCCGATCTTTCCGCTGCGCATGCCGGTCCTGGCCTATGTGCTGGTGCGCCACGACGCGCCCTATGTCGCGCCGCGCGATCTTGCCGGCAAGCGCATCGGCGTGCCGCTCTACCGGCTCACCGTCAATCTCTGGCTGCGCGGCATCTTCGGCGACCATTACGGCCTCGCGCCCGAGGACGTGACCTGGGTGACCTGCGAAAGCGAGGGCGCGGCCGGCTATGTCATTCCCGCCGGCATCAAGGTCGAGGCGGCCAAGGGCGGCACGCCCGACGCGCTTCTGGAACGCGGCGAGGTCGATGCGATCCTGGTGCCGCAACTGCCGCCATCCTTCCTCGACGGCACCGCGAAGCTGCGCCGGCTGTTCCGCGACGCCAAGGCCGAGATGCGCGACTTCGTCCGCCGCACCGGCATGTTCCCGATCACCCACACCGTGGTGATGAAGGCCGAGCTGGCGCGGCGCGAGCCCTGGATCGCGGAAAGCCTGTTCCGCGCCTTCGTCGAGGCGCAGCGCCAGTGCGACCGTTTCCTGTTCGCCGATTCGAAGCACCTGTCGCTGCCGGACGCGGTGTTCATCCTCGAGGAGCAGCGTGCCGCCTATGGTGACAACGCCTGGGTCCAGGGTCTCGGCCCCAACCGTTCCGTGATCGAGACGTTCCTGCGCTATGCCCACGCGCAGGGCTATATCGAGCGGCCGATGGCGGTCGACGAACTGTTCGCGGAAAACACGCTCGGCCTCTGAACGCGGCAGCGGTCACGCGAACTCGACCACGACCGCGCCGTCCTCGACCGAGACAGGCAGGCGGTCGAGCGGCTTGCCGCTGCACGGTCCGCGCACGCACATGCCGTCGTCGGGCCGGAACAGCGCCCCGTGCGTGCCGCATAACAGCAATTCGCCGCTGCGGTCGAAGAAGCGGTCCGGCAGCCGGTCGAGCGGCGTGCCGATATGCGGACAGGAATTGACGTAGGCGTAGAATGCGCCGCGCCAGCGGATGATGAAAGCGGCGATTTGCCCGGTGTCCGCGCCGAGGCGGAAGCCGCGGCCCTTGCCCTCGCCGATGTCGTCCGCGCGGCAGAGCGCGACCCGGCTCACGCCGGCACTTGCGCCATCGCGCACATGATCTGCCACTCCTCCGCCGCCACCGGGACGACCGAGAGCCGCGACTGCCGCACCAGCGCGAGATTCTTGAGCTTTGGCTCGGCCTTGATCGCGGCCAGCGTCACCGCCGTCTTCACCGCGCGCACCGGCTTCACGTCGACCATGACGAAGCGCCCGTCGGGATCGCTGGGATCGGGATAGGCTTCCTTGACGATCTCGGCGATGCCGACGATCATCCGCTCCTCGCCGGAATGATAGAAGAAGGCGTGGTCGCCGCGCTTCATCGCCTTGAGATTGTTCGCCGCCTGGTGGTTGCGGACGCCGTCCCAGTGGGTGCGCTTGTCCTTGACGAGTTGATCCCACGGATAGACGCCGGGTTCGGATTTCAGCAGCCAATAGTGCATCGCCGTTACCGTCGGGCCACCATGAAGAGGCGGCGGAAGGGGAGCAGTGTGCGGCCGTCGCTGCGGCGCGGATAGGCGGCGCGCAGCCGGGCCGCGTAGCGGCGCTCGAATTCCTCGGCCTCCTCGCGCGGCAGCGCCGCGACCACCGGGCGCAGCGCGCTGCCCCGCGTCCATTCGAGCACCGGGTCCTCGCCCTCGAGCACGTGCAGATATTCGGTTTCCCAGATGTCGAGGCCGCCGCCGGCCAACGGTACCAGCAGGTCGTAATAGAACGCCGGCGGTCCGACCGGGTCGAGACGCAGCAGCGAGCCCTGCCCGGTTCCGGAAGCAGTCTGCGGGCGCAGGCGCTCGGCCCATGGTCCCGACGCCGCGACCTCGCGCATGATCGCATGCGTCGGCGCGTCGAAATTGCGCGGCATCTGCACCGCCAGGACGCCGCCGGGCGCGAGCTGCCGCATCAGGCGCGGGAACAGGCGCTCGTGTCCTTCCAGCCATTGCAGCGTCGCGGTGGAAAACACGAGCGCGGCCGGCTCGGGCGCCGCCCAGGTCTCGATGTCGGCTTCGAGCCAGCGCACCGGGGACGGCTCGGCTGCCGCCTCGGCCAGCATCTCCTTGGACTTGTCGATGCCGAGGATGGGGCGCTCGGGCCAGCGCAGCGCCATCGCCCGCGCATGCGCGCCGGTGCCGCAGCCCAATTCGAACACCGGACCGGGCGACAGATCGGCGACCTGCGCCAACAGGTCGAAGCCCGGCCGCAGCCGCTCGCCCCTGAATTTCAGATATTGCTGTGGATCCCAGCTCAACGGTGCCTGCCTTGCGGGGCATCGCCCCAGATTTCAGATTTGCTCATGGCCCGACGCGGGCGCGCCTATAATGCCCAAGCCGGCGATCGACCGAAAGGGGCGGCAATGAACGATTGGACTTGGCTCAGACCGACGGCGACGGGCCTCGCCGCCGCGAGCTTTCTGTTCGTGCTGCTGAACGGCGCGCTCGTCCTGCGCAACGACAACGCGCAGGCGCGGGTCAACCAGCGCCAGCAATTCATCAATCAAGGTGTCGCGGTGAGCCGCGCCGCGCGGTTCATGGTGCAGACCATCGCCCGCGTTGCGGCCACGACCAAGGACGACGCGCTGATCCAGTTGCTCGAACGCCACGGCATGCACCTGACGCCCGACGCGCCGGCCGCTGGCGAGGGCAAGGTGCCCGGTGCCGCGCCTTCGGACGAGATCAGCCCGATGGAGCCGGGAAAGTGAGGCGCCTTTCCAATGGCGCCGGTATCGAGTTGCCGCTCGCGCTGCTGGCCGGCGCGTTCTTCCTGATGCAGGTGTTCCAGACGGTGATGCTGGTGCGCCAGTCGCGCGCCTTGATCGCCATCGCGGCGAACCAGGAGGCGCCGATCGCGGAGACCGAGCGTCTGCACAAGGCGAGCAACGCGCTTGCCGGCGACGTGGCGCTTCTGGCGCAGCACGGCGACGCGGGCGCCAAGCAAGTCGTCGATGCGCTGGCGCACGCGAACATCACCCTTGAGCCGCCGCCCCGGCCGGGCGCGCCTCCGGCCGCGCCGCCCGCTAAATAGCAATTAAATGATGTGAATTATAAATATTGACATAAAAATGCAGTATAATATGATCGCCGACGCGCCAGGGCTTGTGCCGGCGCGGAGGCTTGGCCGATGCTCCCGCTCTTTCTCGACGTGTCGCGGCTCAATCTGGTGCTGACCGGCAATGGCCGGGCAGCGCTGCGCCGAATGCAATTGCTCGACGAGGCGGGGGCGCGGTGCATCACCGTGTTTGCGCCGGCGCCCGAACCCGACCTTGCCGCCGCGGCGGGGTCGCGGCTGCGCCGCCGCTGGCCCAAGGCGGCCGATCTCGATGGGACGCAACTGGTATTCATTGCCGGCCCGCTGTCCGAGCTGCGGGCGGCGCTGGCCGCCCAGGCCCGTCAGGCGGGGGCGGTGGTCCATGTCGAGGACGCGCCGGCGCTGTCGGATGCGCAGGCGGCGGCGGTGCTGCGGCGGGGCACGCTGACCGTGGCGGTCTCCACCGGCGGCGCGAGCCCGGCGCTGGCCGTGAAGATGCGCGATTATCTCGGCGACGTGATCGGTCCGGAGTGGCATGATCGGGTCGAGCAACTGTCGCAGCAGCGCTCGGCGTGGCGGCAGGCCGGGATCGCGACGGATCGCATCGCGGCGCTTACCGACGAATGGCTGAAATGCCGCGGCTGGCTCGCCGCGCCTGGCGCGCCGGCCTGACCAAGGAGGCAGGAAGATGTCGCTCAGACTCAATTCGGTGGCGCCGGATTTCACGGCGCAGACGACACAGGGGACCATCAGCTTTCACCAGTGGATCGGCGATGGCTGGGCGGTGCTGTTCTCGCACCCCAAGGATTTCACGCCGGTCTGCACCACCGAGCTCGGCTACATGGCCGGGCTGAAGCCGGAATTCGACAAGCGCAACTGCAAGATCATCGGGCTGAGCGTCGATCCCGTGGCCGATCACGACAAATGGGCCAAGGACATCGAGGAGACCCAGGGCCATCGTGTGACCTACCCGATGATCGGCGATCCCGAGCTCAAGGTCGCCAAGCTCTACGACATGCTGCCCGCCGAGGCGGGGGACAGCGCCCAGGGCCGGACGCCGGCGGACAACGCTACGGTGCGTGCGGTATTCGTCATCGGGCCCGACAAGAAGATCAAGGCCACGCTGACCTATCCGATGAGCACGGGCCGGAATTTCGACGAGGTGCTGCGCCTGCTCGATTCGTGCCAGCTCACCGCCAAGCATCCGGTCGCGACGCCGGTCAACTGGAAGGTGGGCGGCGATGTCATCATCGTCACCTCGGTCAGCGACGAACAGGCGAAACAGCGCTTTCCCAAGGGATTTCGCACCCTCAAGCCCTACCTCCGCCTGACCCCGCAGCCGTAATCGCCGGCTAGGCCCCTGGCTGACGCGCCGCGATTGGCGACGTCGATAAATAACATTAAATAACTGTTATTGTTTATATTTGACATACAATAAATGGATATCATATAATTTTTCCGATTTCTGGAGGACAAAGCGATGTCGGACGAAGCGCGGCTGGTGACGGCGAACCGTCTGCGCGATGGCGTGCCGGTCTATTTCGGGCCTGGGCGCACGTGGTCGCGATCGATCGCGGACGCGGTCGTGGCCGGCGCCGGCGAGAGCGAGAGCCTGCTCGCCGCGGCTTCCGCGGGACCGGCGCCGCTGCCGGTCGTCGCGCCCTATCTCATCGAAGCCGCGGTCGCGTCGGGGCGGCCCGTTCCGCTCAGCCTGCGCGAACGCATTCGCGCCTTCGGCCCCACGGTCTGAGCGCGCGCGGAGGCCGGCATGTACCAGTACGATTCCTTCGACCGTCGTTTTCTCGAGGAACGGGTGGCGCAATACCGCGACCAGGTCGCGCGGCGCCTTGCCGGTCAACTTTCCGAGGATGAGTTCAAGCCGCTGCGGCTGATGAACGGGCTCTACTTGCAGCTTCACGCCTACATGCTGCGGATCGCCATTCCCTACGGCACGCTGTCATCGCGCCAACTGCGCACGCTCGCCCATATCGCCCGGCGCTACGACCGCGGCTTCGGCCATTTCACCACGCGCCAGAACGTCCAGTTCCACTGGATCAAGCTCGATGAGACGCCTGACATCCTCGCCGAGCTGGCCGACGTCGAGATGCATGCGATCCAGACCAGCGGCAATTCCTTCCGCAACACCACGACCGATCCCTTCGCCGGCGCCGCCGCGGACGAGATCGAGGATCCGCGTCCTTATTGCGAGATCATCCGGCAATGGTCGACGCTCCATCCCGAATTCTCGTTCTTGCCGCGCAAGTTCAAGATTGCGGTGTCGGGCGCCGTCGCCGCCGACCGCGCGGCGGTGCGCGTCCACGACATCGGCCTCTATCTCAGGCGCAACGCCGCGGGGGCGGTCGGATTCGAGGTGCTGGTGGGCGGCGGGCTGGGCCGCACGCCGATCATCGGCCAGAGCCTGCGCGCGTTCGTGCCGAAGCGCGATCTCCTCTCCTATCTCGAGGCGATGCTCCGGGTCTACAACCAGGCCGGACGGCGCGACAATCTCTACAAGTCGCGCATCAAGATCCTGGTGCAGAGCCTGGGTATTGAGCGCATGCGCGAAGCGGTCGAGGCGGAATGGGCGGCAATGGATCACGACGCGCTCGCGCTCGACGACGCGGCGATTGCCGAAATGGCGCGCCATTTCCTGCCGCCCGTGACCGCGCCGGCGCCCGCCGACGACGAAGCGTTCCAGCGCGCGCTCGCCGGCGAGCCCGACTTCGCGCGCTGGCTCGAGCGCGCCGTGGCCGCGCACAGGGTCGCGGGCCACGCCATCGTCACGATCTCGCTCAAGCCGCCGGGAAAAACGCCGGGCGATTGCACGGCGACGCAGATGGACGTCGTCGCCGATCTTGCCGACGCCATGAGTTACGGCGAGATCCGCGTCACCCACGAGCAGAATCTCGTCCTGCCGCATGTCCGGCGCGCCGATCTGCCGGCGCTGTGGCGGCGGCTTGCGGCGGCGGGGCTCGCCACCGCCAATATCGGTCTTGCGAGCGACATCATTGCCTGCCCGGGGCTCGATTATTGCGGGCTTGCGAATGCGCGCTCCATTCCGATCGCGCAGCGTCTCGGCGTCGCTCTCGCCCGGCGCGAGCGCGAGATCGGCGAGCTGAAGATCAAGATTTCGGGCTGCATCAACGCCTGCGGCCATCACCACGTCGGCCATATCGGGCTCCTGGGCGTCGACAAGAACGGCGAGAAGTTCTACCAGATCACGCTCGGCGGCAGCGCCGAAGCGGATGCGGCGCTTGGCGCCATCATCGGCCCGGCAGTGCCGAGTGCCGAGGTCGAGCGCGCCGTCGATACGCTCGTCGATGTCTATCTCGCCCTGCGCGCGGCGGGCGAGCGCTTTCCCGACATCTATCGCCTGGTCGGCGCGGCGCCGTTCAAGGAGGCGCTTTATGCCGCTCATTAAGGACGGGCGCTTCGTCGCCGATCCGTGGCGCCATCTCGGCGACGACGAACCGGTCGCCGCGGCCGCGCGCGTCAGCGTGTCCGATCGCCGCTGGCGCGCCGAGCGCGCGGAGCTCCTCGACTCGGGCGCGGCGCTGGGCGTGCGGCTTGCCAACGACGCGGCGCTGCAGTCGCTGGCGCCCGATCTCGATCGCATCGGCCTCGTCATCCTGTCGTTCCCGCGCTTTACCGACGGGCGCGCCTATTCGCAGGCGCGGCTGCTGCGCGGGCGGCTCGGCTATCGCGGCGAACTGCGCGCCCAAGGCGAGGTGCTGCGCGATCAGTTGCTGTTCATGCAGCGCTGCGGCTTCGACGCCTGGGTCGTGCCCGAGCGGGCGGAGGCCGAGAACTGGCTCGCCGCCTTCGCCGAGTTCGACGTGTTCTACCAGCCGGCCGAGGATCGACGGCCCTGGCTCATGCGTCTGCGCCATGCCCCCGCCTGACGCGGATTTTACCGATCTTTAAGCGGTGCGCGCTACTCTTGGCCGTGTCATGGTGATCGCGGGCAGGGTTAATGACCCGCTAACTCATCGGACTATTGGAATAACTTTCGCGCGCGCGACGATCGCGGCCGGCGGCGGTCCCCCCCTCAACCGCCCCGGCCGCGATCACTCTTTCAGGGCACGCATCAGGCGGGAACCGCGGCCGCGGCAAGGTGCGGCATCACCTCGTCGCGGAACAGCGCGAGCGAGCGCATCTCGTGCGCGTGGCCGAGCGAGCCGAAGGCCAGCTGCAGGACAAGATAATTGAACCCGCAAGCGTTCGCCTGCGCCGCCAGGATTCGCCGCGCCGTGTCGGGGCCGCCGACCACGAGGGCGCCCGAGTCCCGCGCCGTGTCGAAATCGGGCGACAGCGCGATCGGCGGATAGGCGCCGTTCTCCTTCCACAGCCACACCAAATTGTCGAACCATTGCTGATAGGCGGGGCGCGCGATGCGTTCGGCCTCGCCGTCGCTGTCGGCGATGAAGAGCGCGCGCATGCCGCCGATGAGCGGCTCGGCCTCGGCCGCGCCGTTGCGGCGGCGCTCGTCGCGATGGGCCGTCCATGCCTCGCGATAGCGCGCGATCGACGTGGCGATGCGGTCGTCGCCGCCGAGCGTCACCGCGTTCATGCCGTAGCGCGCGGCGAGCGCGTGGCCGTAATCGGTGCGCAGCCCGTACCACAGCGGCGGCAGCGGCCGCTGCAACGGCCGCATCACCATCTTCAACCCGTCGAAGCGGAACCGCGGGCCGCGATGGTCGAGCCGGTCCCGGCTCAGGCCCTGGTACAGGATGGCGAAGATTTCCTCGAAGGCGTCTCGCGCGGACGGCAAATCGACGCCGAACGCGGCGAACTCGTGGGGCGATACCCCCGTGCCGACGCCGATATCGAGCCGGCCGCCGCTCAAATGGTCGAGCATGCACAGCTCCTCGATCAGCCGCAGCGGATGGTAGAGCGGCAGAAGATAGAGCAGCGTGCCGAGCCGGATGCGCCGCGTCTCGCGCGCGGCGGCGGCAAGAAACACGGTGGGCGAGGGCGCCAGCGACAGCGGCGTCGCATGATGCTCGGTGAGATGATAGCCGTAAAAGCCCGCGTCCTCGGCGGCGCGCAACAGCACCATGCGCTCGTCGAACGTCCGCGCCTCGGGCTCGTCGCGGCGGTCGATGTAGTCGAAGATGCCGAACTTCATGCCGCTCTCCCTTGCATCCCGCGGCGTTGCCGCCGCCGGTTCGCTCCGATAGCATCACCCTAACACGAATGCCGGCGCGGCAAGAGCAAGCGAGGACGCGATGGAGACCGAGACGCGGTTGGCGACTCTGATCGACGAGTTCGAGGTGCGGCGCGTGCGCCAGACCTGGGCCTTCAGCCGCGACCACGGCGAATGGGCGACGATGCGTGCGTGCTTTCATCCCGACGCCACGATTCTGGTGTCGTGGTTCGCCGGCCCGGCGTCGGAATTCATCGCCCGCACCGAGCGGATATGGGGCGAGCGGCGTCCCGAGGAGCGCAGCAAGCACTGGTTCGGCAACATGCGCACGCGCATCAACGGCAACCGCGCCATCCTCGAGACCGATGCGCTGGTGCTCGGCCGCGACTTCCTCGACGGCCATCTCTTCGACTTCACCATCTATGGCCGCATGTACGACCGCATCGAGCGCCGCGACGGCGCGTGGAAGATCCTGCGCATGGTCTTCATCTACGACAAGGACCGGCTCGATCCGGTCGTGCCGGGCTCGGTGCCCGCGGCCTTTTTCGACAAGATTCCCGTGAGCGGCCCCGATGCAGGTGTCGCCTTCATGCGCTTCCGCCAGACCAAGAAGGGGCGAACCGTGCCGCCTGATATCATCATCGGCGAGAGCGACGGCGAGCGCCGCCTCAAGGCCGACGCCGCGGCTTGGCTCGAAGGAAAGTAGGCGCCGCAGCGGCCTCAGCGCAGCGGGTAATCGGCCTGGTCCTCGTAGATCGCGCCGCTCTTGGTGAGATAGCTCGCGACCAGGCTGAAATGGTCGACCGCGAAGGGCTCGGCGCGGAACAGGGCGTGCTCGGCGAGGAACGCCTGAAGCCGCGGCTCGGCCGGTCCCTTGAGCCGCGCCAGCGTCACGTGCGGAGCATAGCGCCGTCCCTCGGGTTCGAAGCCGAGACGCGTGACCGCGCTTTCAACCTTCTCGTGAAGATGGCTGAGAGTGGGATTGCGCTCGATCCCCGCCCACAGCATGCGCAGGCCGAAATGCCCGACGCCGGCGATCGCGATGGCAAAGCGCGGCGCGCGGATCTGGGCGAGCGTCGCGTCGATGTCGCTCGCCATGCCTTCATCGACCTCGCCGATGAAGCGCAGCGTGACGTGAAGATTGCCGGCATCGACCCATTTCGCGCCCGGCACGCCCGAGCACAGGAGCGACACCTGAAGCTTGACCGCGGGCGGGAGATCGATGCCGACGAAGAGCCGCAGCATCGCGTCCTCAGCTTGCGCCCGCCCGGCCGCCGATCAGGCGTTCGACCACGGGCGCGAGGTGCGCGACGATGATTGCGACGCCGGCGGCGTTGGGATGCAGCCCGTCGCTCTGGTTGAGCTTCGGATCGAGCGCGACGCCGGCGAGCAGAAAGGGATAGAGCGGCACCCGGTACTTCGCCGCGAGCTTCGGATAGATCGCGTCGAACGCGGCCTGATACTGGCGTCCCCAATTGGCCGGGGCGCGCATGCCGATGAGCAGCGTCCCGATCTTCGCGGCGGCAAGACGCGCCAGGATCTTGTCGAGGTTGTCGTAGGCCTCGCTCGGATCGAGGCCGCGCAGCGCGTCATTGGCGCCGAGTTCGACCAGGACATAGCGCGGCTTGTCGCCCAAGGCCCAGTCGAGCCGCGCGAGCCCGCCGGCCGTGGTGTCGCCCGAAACGCCGCCATTGATCACTTTGGCGGCAAAGCCGTCGGCCTTGAGCCGTGCCTCGAGCCGGACCGGCAGCGTGTCCTCGGGCGGAAGCCCATGGCCTGCCATGAGGCTGTCGCCCAAGCCGAGAACGCGCACCGCCGCCGCGGCGGCGGCCGGCACGGTCGCGCCCAGCAGCATCGCCGTTGCGGCGATCGCCCCGTTGACAATGACGCCGCGGCGGCCATATCCGCGAACGGCCCGTCCGCCGTGCAGCCTTCCTGGTCGCCTCATGCCGTCCCCGTCCCTCGCGTCGCCACCGCTCGTCCTCGTCGAGGACGTGCATCTTACACTGGGAAGCGCGGCCGGGCCCGTCAACGTGCTGCGCGGGGTTTCGCTGACCGTCGCCGCAGGCGAATCGGTGGGGCTGGTCGGACCGTCGGGCTCGGGCAAGACGACGCTGATGATGGTG
Source organism: Allostellaceae bacterium (assembly GCA_035532935.1). Lineage (GTDB taxonomy): Bacteria > Pseudomonadota > Alphaproteobacteria > ATCC43930 > CGMCC-115725 > DATJLY01. The sequence goes on along the minus strand of DATKQE010000048.1, from coordinate 143,300 downwards.
CTGGGCGGACTCGAGCGGCCGAGCGCCGGCCGCGTCGTGGTCGCGGGCACGGATCTGGCCGCGCTCGGCGAGGACGCGCTCGCACGCTTTCGCCGCGACCGCATCGGCATCGTGTTCCAGTCGTTTCATCTCGTGCCGACCATGAACGCGCTCGAGAACGTCGCCATCCCCTTGGAACTGGCCGGTCGCAGGGACGCGTTCGCGGCGGCGCAGCGCGGTCTCGAGGAGGTCGGGCTGGGCGCGCGGCTGCTGCACTATCCGGCGCAGCTTTCCGGCGGCGAGCAGCAGCGCGTCGCCATCGCCCGCGCCTTCGTCGCCGCGCCCCGGCTGCTGCTCGCTGACGAGCCGACCGGCAATCTTGACGGCGCCACCGGCCATCTCGTCATCGACCTCCTGTTCCGGCTGCGCGCCGAGCGCGGCACGGCGCTTCTGCTCATCACCCACGACACCGCCCTGGCACAGCGCTGCGACCGCATCGTCGCGCTCGCCGACGGCCGCGTCGCTGTGCCGCCGGGGGAAGACGTGGCGCTCGCCGCGCAAGGGCACGCCTGAGCATGCGCCTGCCGCTCGCGTGGCGCCTCGCCGGCCGCGAGTTGCGGGGCGGCATCGGCGGGTTCCGCATCTTCCTCGCCTGTCTCGCGCTGGGCGTCGCCGTCATCGCCGCGGTGGGATCGCTGAGTGCGGCGATCGAGACCGGGCTTGCCCACAACGCGCGGGCGCTGCTCGGCGGCGATATCGAATTCACCTTGGTTCACCGCCCGGCCGACCCGGCCGAACGCGCCTTCCTCGCCGCCGCGGGCACGGTGTCGCAGGTGGCGCAGATGCGCGGCATGGCGGTCACGAGCGACGGCAGGAACCGGAGCCTGGTCGAGATCAAGGCGGTCGATCGTGCCTATCCGCTCTATGGCGCCGTCACGCTCGCGCCGGCGCAGCCGCTCGATCGGGCCCTGGCCGAACGCGACGGCCATTGGGGTGCGGTGGTGGCGCCGGCGCTGCTGGACCGGCTCGGCATCAAGCCCGGCGCTACCATCCGCATCGGCGATGCGCTCATCACGGTGCGCGCGCGCCTCGTGCACGAGCCCGACGGCATCAGCGGGCTGATCGAGCTCGGACCGCGCGTCGTCATTGCCGAGCGTGCGCTCGAGGCGACCGGTCTGCTCGTGCCCGGCGTGCTGATCGATTACAGCGACCGCGTGCGGCTCGCGCCCGGCGCCGATGTCGCCGCGACGGTCGCGGCGGCGCGGGCGCGCTTTCCCGATGCGGGCTGGCGCATTCGCACGTTCGCCAACGCCGCGCCGAACCTGAAGCAACTGCTCGACCGCCTCACCGTGTTCATGACGCTGGCGGGGTTGAGCGCCCTATTGGTGGGCGGCGTCGGCGTCGGCAATGCGGTCGGCGGCTATCTCGCCGGCAAGACCGAGACCATCGCCACCCTCAAATGCCTGGGCGCGTCGCGGCGGCTGGTGTTCGCCCTCTATCTGGCCGAGATCCTGGCGCTGGCGCTGGGCGGGATCGCGCTCGGGCTCGGGCTCGGCGCGCTCGCGCCGTTCGCGGTCGCACCGCTTTTGCCGCCACAGCTTCCGGTAACGCCGCAGGCCGGGGTTTATCCCGTGCCGCTCGCCATCGCCGCCGGTTGCGGGCTGCTGACGACGCTGGTCTTCGCCCTGTGGCCGATCGGCGCGGCCGCCGAGGTGCAGCCGGCGCGGCTGTTCCGCGCGCGGGTCGAGGCGGTGCCCGGGCGGGCTTCGGCCGGCGCCATCGCCGCCATGGGTGCGGCCGCGGTCCTGCTGGCCGTGCTGGCCGTGGCGAGCGCGCAGGACCGGCGCGTGGCGGCGTGGGCCGTGGCCGGGACGGCGGCGGCGCTCGTCGTGTTCCGCCTAGCCGGCGCGGCCGTCGTGGCGGCGGCGCGGCGCGCCGGGCGGCCGCGCCATGCGACGCTGCGTCTCGCGCTGGCGAATCTCTATCGCCCCGGCGCGCCCACCGCGGGCGTGCTGGCCTCGCTCGGGCTGGGGCTGGCGCTGCTGGTGGCGATCGTGCTGGTCGAGGGTAACGTCGCCAGCGAGATCGATCTGCGCCTGCCGGAGCGCGCGCCGTCCTTTTTCTTCATCGACATCCAGCCCGACCAGGTCGCCGCCTTCGATGCGCTGCTGAAATCGCTGCCGGGGGTGATCGAGGAGGCGCGCGTGCCGAGCCTCAGGGGCCGCATCACCCGCATCAACGGCGTCCCGGTCGAGCGCGCCAAGGTGATGGCCGATGCGCGCTGGGCGATCCGCAGCGACCGCGGCCTCACTTATGCGGCGACCCTGCCGTCGGGCTCGCGCGTCGTCGCGGGATCGTGGTGGCCCCAGGATTATCACGGGCCACCGCTCGTCTCCTTCGATGCCGGCCTTGCCCGCGGCATGGGGCTCGGGATCGGCGACACGCTCACCATCAATGTGCTCGGGCGCGAACTCACCGCACGGATCGCCAGTCTGCGCGAGATCGACTGGACCTCGCTCGGCCTCAATTTCGCGATCGTGCTATCGCCGGACGCGCTCAACGGCGCGCCGCAGACGGACATCGCCACCGCGCGCACCGCGCCCGGCAACGAGGCAGCGCTCGAGCGTGCGGTCACCGACCGCTTTCCCAATGTCTCGGCGATTTCCGTCAAGGATGCGCTCGCCAGCCTCGAGAGCGTCATCACGGCGGTGGCGGCGGCGCTGTCGGTGGTGGCGGCGGTGGCGCTGGTGGCGGGCGGGCTGGTGCTGGGCGGTGCGATCGCGGCCGGCCATCGCCGGCGGGTCTATGAGGCGGTGGTGCTCAAAGTGCTGGGCGCGACGCGTGGCGACGTGACGCGTGTCTATCTGATCGAATACGGACTCCTCGGCTTGACGGCGGCGGTGCTGGCGGCCGGGGTCGGCACGCTCGCCGCCTGGCTCGTGCTCACCCGGGTCATGCACGCGCCCTGGAGCTTCCTGCCGGGCGGGGTGCTGGCGACCGTCGTCGGCGCCACGCTGTTCACGCTCGCGGCGGGCTATGCCGGGACCTGGCGCGCGCTCGGCGCCAAGGCCGCGCCCTATCTTCGCAACGAATAGCGGCGCCGGCGCGGCGGCGTGCGCCGGTCATTGGCGCGGCTGCCGCCGCGGCGTATAAATCGCCGATCCAGCGGCAACGGGATGCGGGTGCACATGGCCAGGATCGATTTTGCCCTCTGGGACGCGCTTGGCGGCGTCACCGCCCCCGACGAGGTGATGGCCGACACCTATGACGAGCACATCCGGTTGGCGCAGGAATTGGACGCGGCCGGCTGGCATTCCTATTTCGTGATCGAGCATCAGAACTCGCCGGTCGGACGCGTCACGTCGCCCACGGTGTTCCTGACCGCGGTGGCGCGGGCGACGCAACGGCTGCGCATCGGCGCGATGATGTGGCAGTTGCCGCTCTATCACCCGATCCGGTTGGCGCAGGACGTGGCCATGCTCGATCACTTGTCGCGCGGGCGGGTCGAGTTCGGCACCGGGATCGGCGTGCACGAGCACGAGTTCATTCGCTGGGGCGTCGATTTCTACCAGCGTGCCGCCATGGCCGGCGAGGTGCTGGAAATCGTCAAGATGGCCTGGACGCGCGAGGAGGTGACGTTCAACGGGACGTTCTTCCATTTCGACGAGGCGCTGCCGCAGCCGAAGCCGTTCCAGAAGCCCCATCCGCCGATCTGGGCCGCCGTTCACAGCGATGCCGCGATCGAATTCGCCGCCCGCGGCAATTATCACGTGTCGCAGAACCTCGACACCGACGAGGTGGTGGCGCGCAAGTTCGATCTCTATCGCAAGATCTGGCGCGATTGCCGCCATGACGGCCCCATGCCCCGCATCTTCCTGCAGCGCCAGGTCCATGTCGCCGCGACCGACGAGCAGGCGCATGAGGAGGCGCGGCCCTATCTGCTCGGGCGCGAGGGCGGGGCGGTCGCGGTCGGCGGCGGCCCGATCGAGCGCACCCGGATCGGCTGGGGCACCCATGCCCGCGGCATGGGCCGCGACAGCGAACGGCCCGACGACAAGGCGCGCGGCGAGACCATGGGGCGGGCGGCGCAGAGCTATGAATACAATCTCGAATCCGGGCTCGCCATCGTCGGTAGCCCGGCGACCGTGATCCGCACGCTCGAGGCGGGCAAGAAGCGGATCGGCTACGACATCTTCTGCACCAACCACGCCATCGGGCCCATGCCCGCGGCGCTGGTGCAGAACTCGATCCGCCTGTTCGGCAAGGAGGTTTTACCCGCGTTCCGGTAGGAATCCGGCGCCCGGCGCGGCGCCGGAACGGATCGGGACCAGGGGCATTGATTTGTCCGCCGGGTGTGCCAATATCCACCCGCGAGACCCTACCGTTCACTGGGTTCGGAAGAGGATGACATGGCATACGACTCGGGCAACCGCTGGACCGCGCGCGCGACCACGCCGCAAGTCGGCATCGATGTCGGCCTACGCGACTACATGCTGCGCGTCTACAACTACATGGGTGCGGGCCTGGCGATCACCGGGCTGGTCGCCTATGTCGCCGCCGCGAGCGGGTTCTACCGCGCCATCTTCGGCACGCCGCTCTATTGGGTGGTGATCTTCGCGCCCCTGGCGCTGGTGCTGCTGCTGAGCGTCCGCATTCAGAAGATGAGCCTGGGCGCGGCGCAGCTGACGTTCTGGGCCTATGCCGGGCTCGTCGGCCTGTCGCTGTCGGGATTGTTCATCGTCTATACCGGCGCCAGCATCGCCCAGACCTTCTTCGTCACCGCCGCGACCTTCCTCGCCATGAGCCTCTATGGCTACACGACCCGGCGCGATCTGACGCAGATCGGCTCGTTCCTGATCATGGGTCTCATCGGCATCATCATCGCTTCGCTCGCGAACCTGTTCTTCCATTCGGCGGGGCTTCAGTTCGCCATCTCGGTGATCGGCGTCATCATCTTCGTCGGCCTCACCGCCTGGGACACGCAGCGCATCAAGGAGATGTACTGGGAAGGCGACGGCGACGTCGTGACCGGCAAGAAGGCGGTGATGGGCGCGCTTTCGCTCTATCTCGACTTCATCAACCTGTTCATCATGCTGATGCAGTTCATGGGCCAGCGCCGCAACTGAACGCCGTCGCTGCTCCTCCAGAAGGGATCCGCGGGCTCCGCCTCCGGGTCCCTTTTTCGTTGCGGCAATAAGGGCTTGTCCGGTGGCGCCGGAGACCGCAAGATGGTGCCGGTGAGCGAACCGTAAGACGCCGTCAACCGTCCGAGGGGGAGCGATGGATTTCACGCAGATCTGCGGCCGCCGGCAGGTGCTGGCGACGGTCGCCGCGGCGGCGGCGTGCGTGGTTGCGGCGCCGGCCGTGGCGCTGCCGCGCATGCCGGGGCGCCGCATCCTGGCCTTCGATCACCTCCACACCGGCGAGCGCCTCGATGTCGTCTATTGGGCCGACGGGCATTATCAGCCCGGTGCGCTCCACCGCATCAACTGGCTGCTGCGCGACTTCCGCACCGACGCGGTGCATCCGATCGATCCGCATCTGCTCGACCTGCTCGAGGCGCTGCGCCAGCGGCTGCGACTGCGGGCGCCGTTCCAGGTGGTGTCAGGCTACCGCTCGCCCGCGACCAACGCCTGGCTCGCGAGCAGGAGCGAAGGCGTGGCGACCAACAGCCTGCACATGCAAGGCCAAGCGATCGACATCAGCGTGCCCGGCCGCCCGCTTTGGGCGGTGCGGCGCGTCGCGCTCCAGCTCCAGGCGGGCGGCGTCGGCTATTACCCCCGCTCGCATTTCGTCCATCTCGATGTCGGGCGCGTGCGGTACTGGTAGGCGCACGAAAAACGGCTTGCCGGTCGGGTCGGCCCGTCCTATGGGAAGGTCCGCGCGGGCGGCGCGCCGTCAGCGTGGTTTCCCGATGAGGAGCAAGCGAATTCCATGAGCGCCGTCACGGTTCTCGGCATGTCCGGCAGCCTGCGCAAGGGCTCCTACAACACGGCGGCGCTGCGCGCGGCGAGCGAGCTTCTGCCCGAAGGGATGCGGCTCGAGGTTGCCGATCTCCGCCCGCTGCCGCATTACGACGACGATGTGCGGCTGGCGGGCTATCCGCCGGTGGTGCAGCAGTTCCGCGACCGGATCAAGGCGGCGGACGCGATCCTCTTCGTCACGCCCGAATACAACTATTCGGTCTCGGGTGTGCTCAAGAACGCGATCGACTGGGCCTCGCGGCCGCCCGACCAGCCGTTCAACTGGAAGCCCTGCGCGATCATCAGCGCCTCGGGCGGGCTCCTCGGCGGCGTCCGGGCGCAGTATCATCTCCGCCACATGTGCGTCTCGCTCAACTGCTTCCCGCTCAACAACCCGCAGGTGTACATCACCGAGTCGGCGAAGAAATTCGACGCCGAGGGCCGCCTCGTCGATCAGGGCGCGCGCGATCTCATCCGCCAGCTTCTGACCGAGCTCAAGAGCTTCACCGCGCGCTTCAATCACGGCGCCGGCTGAGCCAGCCGACCGCGGTGACGACGCCCGACCTGGCGCTGGCGGCGCTCGCGGTGTTCGCGGGCGCTTTCGTCAAGGGCGTGGCGGGGCTGGGCCTGCCGCTCGTCGCCATCCCGCTGCTCGCCTGGGCGGTCGGGCTGAAGCAGGCGGTGGCGCTGCTGGTCCTGCCGATGATCGGCTCCAATCTGGTGCAGAGCTTTCAGGGCGGGCTGTTCCTGCACAATTTGCGGCGGTTCTGGCTGCTCGCGGTCACGGTCCTGGTCTTCACCCTGATCGGCACGCGCCTTCTCGTCGCCTTGCCGGAGCGCGCGCTGGCGCTGGCGATCGGTGTGTCGCTCGTCGTTCTGCCGCTCGTCATCCATTTTCGACCGCAACTCTCGATCACGACGCGGCAGCGGCGCTGGGCCGATCCGCTGGTGGGCGCGTTCGCCGGCCTGCTCGGCGGCATCGCCGCCTATTACGGTCCGCCGCTGATGCTCTACGTTCTCGGCATGCGACTCGCGAAGGAGGAATTCGTCGCGGTCATCTCGCTGCTCTATTGGATCGCCGCGGCCGGCATCTTCGTCGGCGTCTACACCTCGAGCGTGGCGAGCCTGACGCTGCTCGGGTTCTCGGCGCTGATGCTGGTGCCGGCGGCGGTCGGCATGTGGCTCGGCCAGCATATTCTCTTCCGCCTCGGCGAGGCGTCGTTCCGCCGCATGCTGATCGCCGTCTATCTCGCCACCGGGGCGAGCTTCCTCTTGCGCGCGGCCTTCTGACGGCCGATCGGTCGCGCTGCCTTAGGGCACGAGCACGGCAGCGCCGGTGATGCGGCCGTCGCGCAGCCGTTGTAGCGCCTCGTTCGCGGCTTCGAGCGCAAACGCCTCGGTCGTGGTGCGCACCGGCACTTGCGGCGCGATCGCCATGAACTCGTCGCCATCGGCGCGGGTGAGGTTGGCGACCGAGCGCACCTGCCGCTCCTCCCACAGAATGCGGTAGGGAAAGCTCGGGATGTCACTCATGTGGATGCCGGCGCAAACGACGATGCCGCCCTTGTCGGTGGCGGCCAGCGCCGCCGGGACGAGCGCGCCCACCGGCGCAAAGATGATGGCCGCGTCGAGCCGGTCGGGCGGCAGCGCATCGGAGCCGCCGGCCCACGTGGCCCCGAGCGAGCGGGCGAAGTTCTGGCCGTCGCGGTCGCCGGGCTTGGTGAAGGCATAGACGCGTTGGCCGCGGTGGCGCGCGACCTGTGCCGCGATGTGGGCGGCGGCGCCGAATCCATAAAGTCCCAGCCGTTCCGCCGAACCCGCGAGCCGCAAGGCGCGGTAGCCGATGAGCCCGGCACAGAGCAGCGGCGCCGCCTCGACATCGCCATAGGCATCCGGGATCGGAAAGCAGAACCGCGCGTCGGCGACGGCGCAGCCGGCATAGCCGCCATCGATCTCGTAGCCGGTGAAGCGGGCGGCGACACATAGATTCTCGCGCCCGCTGCGGCAATAGGCGCAGGTGCCGCAGACGCGGCCAAGCCAGGGCACGCCGACCCGGTCGCCCGGCCTCAGCCGCGTGACCCCGGCGCCGACGGCGGCCACCCGGCCGACGATCTCGTGGCCCGGGATGAGCGGCAGCTTCGGATGCGCGAGCTCGCCGTCGACGATGTGCAGGTCGGTGCGGCAGACGCCGCAGGCGGCGACCCGGATCAGCACCTCGTCCGGGCCGGGAACGGGCTCGGGCGCATTGGCTTCGAAACGCAACGGGCGGTGCGCCGCCTCGAAGATCATCGCATGCATGGCTGCCGTCCCTTCCGATCGGCTCTGTAATTATGCCGCGTTAAGGAGATCGAACCTATCAAGTGAACGGACAAGCGGCGCTGTTGGAAACGGGCTGCACGCATCGTTCCGAGCCAAGCGAGAAATCGGTTGGATCCCCGCCGGGCGCATCGTGCGCCGGCGCCAACATGCGGCGCTTTGCCGCAGGAGACGTAGACATGGTCATGGGCAAGGACAACCCGCCGCATCCGATCGACCGCCATGTCGGCGCCCGCATGCGCATGCGCCGGATCGAGATGCGGTTGAGCCAATCGGCGCTTGCCACCAGACTCGGCGTCACCTTCCAGGCGGTGCAGAAATACGAAGCGGGCGCGGTCCGCGTGTCGGCGGGGCGGCTCTACGACGTGGCGCAAGCGCTGCATGTCGTGCCCGGATTCTTCTTCGAGAGCTTCGACGACGAGAATTATCCCGACGCCGTCGCCCCGATGGTCGACCGCCGCGACGTCGCGACGCTGCTGCGCGGCTATCACGGCATCCGCGATCCGCGGCTTCAGGCCGATGTGCGGCGCCTTGTCGCGCGGCTCGGCCAGGCCGAGCCCGAGTAGCGCTGCGCCGCTTTGACTGGGACCGTCCGCGCCTTATGATCGTGCGTCTCCGCTGCCATCGCGCCCGCCATGCCGCCCAAGCGAAACCCGCTCAACCTCAACCCGCTTCAGCTCAGGACCTTGGCTCTGCTGCAGGCGCTCGCCCGCCTGCCGGATCACGCCAGCCCGGCCGGCGAGGATGGCGCCATTCGCGTCGAGAATCTGCCGCACCCGCATGGCGATCATTTTCATCTCGGCGAGGCCGCGGTGCTGTCGCGCGATGCCACCGGGCTCGCCAATCCCGCCGCCTGGTCGGCGCTCGAGCGCAAGGGCCTCATCCGCTCGCTCTTTCCCGATGCCGCCATCGTGACGCCATCGGGCCTTGCCTACGATACCGGGCTCGAGCGCACCATCCTCCATCGCGCCGATCACTGAGGCGCGCGGCGCGCCGCTACCACCTCAATCCGGCGATGGCCGCGAGCGGGGCTTCGCCAATCGCCGCGAGCGCCGCCTCGATCCGCACCCGGTCCGGCGCCTCGCCCGGCGCGAGGCCCAGCTCCTCGCCGTGGATGCCGCCCACCACCCAGACGCAGTCGAGCGCGGCGCCGCGCGCGCCGGCGACATCGGTGCGCAGGCTGTCGCCGATAGCGAGCACGCGCCGGCGGTCGGCGACGCCGAGCAGCGCGAGGCAGGTCGCATAGACCGAAGGGAACGGCTTGCCGTGCCAGCGCACGCGTCCGCCCAGCGCCGCATAGCGCTCGGCCAGCGCGCCGGCGCAGATGACGCGGCGGCCGCGATGGACGACAACGAGATCGGCATTGGCGCAAACCATCGGCAGGTCGTGCCGGCGCGCCTCTTGCAGCACGTCTTCGTAGCCGGCCGTGGTCTCATCCCAGCCCCACGGACCGGTATTGAGAATGAACGCGGCCGCCGCCACGTCGCCGACGCGCTCGAGATCGACGCCCTCGATCATGCCCTCGTCGCGCGTCGGCCCGATGAGATAACAGCGCCGGCCGAGCGCCGCATAGAAGGGATCGTCGCGGCGCTTGAGATTCTGCCATACCTCCTCGCCCGAGGAATGGATCGCATCGTAGAGCCGTGCCGGGATGCCGATCTCGCCGAGCCGCTCGCCGATCGGCGCGGCGCGGCGCGGCGCGTTCGACAAGAGCACGATGCGCGTGCCGCGCGCCTTCAGCCGCTCGAGCGCGTCGAGCACGCCGGGATAGGGCCGGCTGCCGTCATGCACCACGCCCCACAGATCGAGGATGATGCCGTCATAGGCGGCGGCGATCTCGCCGATCCCGCCGAGAATGCGGACGCTCATGCAGCGAAGGAATCCGCGGTGCCGCCGACCGCCGCCGCGACCGAGCGGTAGCCGTCGCGCGCGAGCAGGAGCGCGAGGTCGCGCTTGATCCGCTCGACCAGGCCCGGCCCGTGATAGACCAGCGCGGTGTAAAGCTGAACCAGGCTCGCCCCGGCGCGAATCTTGGCATAGGCATCGGCGCCCGAGGCGATCCCGCCGGTGCCGACGAGCGGCAGCTTGCCGGCGGTCAGGCGATACATCTCGGCCAGCAGCGCGGTCGAAGGCTGGAACAGCACCGGCCCGCTCAAGCCGCCGGGCTCGGGCGCGTGCCGGCTGCGCAGGCTCGCCGGACGCGCCACCGTGCAGTTGGCGACGATCAGCCCGTCGATGCCCGAGCCGAGCGCCACGTCGGCGATGTCGCGACGTTCCAGCGGCGTGAGATCGGGCGCGATCTTGAGCAGAAGCGGCGGCGGATCACGCGACACCGCGGCTTGGCGTGCCGCCATCACCCGCTCGACCAGGCGCGACAGGTTGCTCTTGCGCTGCAGGTTGCGCAGGCCGGGCGTGTTCGGCGAGGACACGTTGATGGTAAGATAATCGGCCAGCGGCGCCAGCATCGCCACGCCCTGCACGTAATCGCCGATATCGTCCTGGGTGTCGCGGTTCTTGCCGATATTGGCACCGACGATGCCGGGCCGGCCGCTGCGCGCCCTGAGCCGCGCCGCCACCGCCGGCAGCCCTTCGCTGTTGAAGCCGAAGCGATTGATGAGCGCCTCGTCCTCGCTCAGGCGAAAGAGGCGCGGCGGCGGATTGCCGGGCTGGGCCCGCGGCGTCACCGTGCCCACTTCGACGAAGCCGAAGCCGAAGCCGAGCATCCGGTCCGGCACCTCGGCGTTCTTGTCGAAGCCGGCGGCGAGCCCGACCGGGTTGGGAAAGGTCCGCCGCCACAGCCGCACGCCCAGGCTCGGCGGGTCGGTGCCGGCGCGGTGCGGTGCCAGCCCCGCGGCAAGCGCCCGGATCGTGATTCGGTGCGCTGCTTCCGGCGGCAGCGCCCGCAGCAGCGGTAGGGCAAGATCGAACAGCGGGGTCATTGTCATAAGACGCTACCGCATGCAACGCGCACGCGACAAGGGCCACGGTTGCGCCGGCTTGCTTTCATGGTCCGATGCGGCAGGATGGCCCGATACCACGTGGCGCCGCTGCAAACGACCGAGGAGCCCATGGAGGTCGGATTCTTCTTCTGGCCGTATGAGCCGCCGCTTGCGTTGCGCATGGCCGAACTGGCCGACCGTTACGGCTACGCCATGATCGGCATCGCCGATACGCCCGGCAACGCGATGGACCCTTGGGTCGCGGCCACGCTGGTGGCGCAGGCGACGCGCCATGCGCGGGTCGCGCTGTGCGTCACCAACATCGAATCGCGTCATCCCGCGGTGGCGGCGGCGGCGATCGCCTCGCTCGACCTGATCGCGCCGGGCCGGACGGTGCTGGGGATCGGCGCCGGGCACAGCGGCACGCACAATCTCGGCCTGCGCCGGTCCCCCGTCGGCGATGTCGCGGAAGCCGTCGGGTTCATCAAGACGCTGCTGCGCGGCGAGCCGGCCGTTTGTCGCGGCGGCGGCGAGGCGCATCTCCCTTGGGTCCGGCGCCCGTCGAAAGTCTTCCTGGCCGCCTCGGGACCCCGGACGCTCGCCGCCGCCGGCGCGGTCGCCGACGGCGCCTTCGTCAATTTCGGACTCACACGGGAAAACCTGGCGCAATCCGAGGGAACCGTGGCCCAAGGCGCGGCATCGGCCGGACGCGGCAGCGCCGCTGTCGAGATCTGGCAGATCGCGGCGCTCGACTGCAACGCCGATGGCGACGCGGCGCGGCGGAAGATCGGCGCGATCCTCGCCTTCATGGCGGCGGGCTACACCTGGGATCGGGCGATCTCGGCCGGCGCGGGGTGCCGGAGGCGCTGCACGCGCCAATCCGCACGCTGCGGCAGCGCTACAGCACCCGGCCGGGCGAGGCCGATGCGGCGCTCGTCGCCGAGCTTGGCCTGTTCGATTACCTCGCCGAACGGTTTGCCGTGTGCGGTACGCCCGATCAATGCCGCGCACAGCTGTTGCGGGCGAGGGCCGCGGGCGTCGAACGCGTGATGTTCACGGTCAGCGTCGCGTCCGACCCGGCCGGGACGGTCGAACTCTTCGGCCGGGACGTTCTCCCCGCCCTGCGCTGAGCGCGTTGCGCGTGACCGGGGCGGGCGGCCGGTCTATACCGCCTTGATGCGTCCGGCCGATACGTCGTCTCCCCCCGATCGTACCGCACGCTTGCCGGCCGCGCCCGCGCTGGTCGCCGGTGTCGGCGCCGCGGCTTGGCTGTCGCCCGACGGCGAGATCGCGCTGCTGCCGCTGAGCGAGGCGGCGCGGCGCGCGCGGGCCGAGCCGCCGATCGTCTGCCATGCCCGCGCGACGGCGCGGCGTCTCGGCGTCATGGCGTTCCCGGCGCTCGATGTGCTGGAGCTTTACGCCTTCGTGCGGCCGGCGCAGTTCTGCGTGCCGACGCCGCAAGGGCTCGCGCGCGCCACCGGCCTCACGCCGCCGCCGTCGCGCGATCTCGCCGCCTGCGCGCTCGGTCTGCTCGATGCGGCGCGCCGGCTCCTCGGCGAGCTGTGTGCCGGCGCGGGCGACGACGACGATGCGCGCGCGATCGCCGTCGCCATGGAGCGCAGCGGCTGGGGCTGGGCCGAGGCGGTGCTGGCGGCGCTGCCGCCGCCAGCGGCCGCACGCGAGGCGCCGGCGGGATTGGCGCAATGGCGCCGTCTGCCGGAATGGTCGGAATATGCACCGGCGCCGTCGCCGGGCAACATTCCGGTCGAGGAGCACGAAGCGCGCCAGCGTCTCGCCGAGCTGCTCGGCGCGGGCGCCGAGGCGCGGCCGCAGCAAGCCGACTATGCCGCCGTGGTGAGCGCCGCATTCCACCCGTGCGAGCGGGCGGGCGAACCGCATATCGTGCTCGCCGAGGCCGGCACCGGCGTCGGCAAGACGCTCGGCTATATCGCGCCGGCAAGCCTGTGGGCGGAGAAGAACGTGGGCGCGGTGTGGGTCTCGACCTACACGCGCAATCTGCAGCATCAGATCGTCGGCGAACTCGACCGGCTCTATCCCGACCGCGCGGCGAAGGAGCGCCGCGTCGTGCTGCGCAAGGGGCGGGAGAATTATCTCTGCCTGCTCAATTTCGAGGAGGCGGTGGCCGCCTTGCCGATGCGGCCCTATGACGCCGCCCCGCTCGGCATCATGGCGCGCTGGGTCGGGGCGACGCGCGACGGCGACATGGTGGGCGGCGATCTGCCGGGGTGGTTTCCGGACGTGATCGGCCGGGCGCAGTCGCTGGCGCTCGCCGACCGGCGCGGCGAATGCATCCACAGCGCCTGTCCGCATTACCACCGCTGCTTCATCGAGAAGAGCGTGCGCCGCGCCCGGCGCGCGCGCATCGTGGTCGCCAACCACGCGCTGGTGATGGTGCAGGCGGCGCTGGGCGGGCTCGACGATGCGGCGCTGCCGACGCGCTACGTCTTCGATGAGGGCCATCACGTCTTCGATGCCGCCGACAATGCGTTCGCGCTCGAACTGGGCGGGCGCGAAGCGGCCGAGCTGCGGCGCTGGCTGATCGGCGCCGAGGAGCGCGGCCGCTCGCGTGCCCGCGGCCTGCGCCGCCGCCTCGAGGATCTGGTGACGGGCGACGCCATGCTCGAGCGCACCCTGGCCGCCGTCACGGTCGCGGCGCGCGTGCTGCCGGCCGACGGATTTCTCCAGCGCATCCTCGAAGGCCCGCCGCAGGGCGAATGCGAGGCGTTCCTCGCGCTCGCCCGGCAACAGGTCCTGGCGCGCGCCCCGGGACGCGAACAGGGCTACAGCCTCGAGACCGAGCTGCGGCCGCCGGTCGAGGGGCTCGTCGCCGCGGCGCGGGCGCTGGCGCAGAAGCTCATCGCGGTCGAGGCGCCGATGCGGCATCTCGCCGAGCGTCTGGTGCAGCGGCTCGGGGACGAGGCGGCGGAGCTCGACACCGCGACGCGGGTGCGGATCGAGGCGGCGGTGCGCGGGCTCACGCGGCGCGGCGCGATCCAGTTGGGTGGCTGGCGGCGCATGCTCGAGGAACTCGAGAAGGAAAATGCGCCGCGCTTCGTCGACTGGCTCGCGATCGAGCGCATCGAGGGACACGAGACCGATGTCTGCCTGCGCCGGCATTGGATCGATCCGACGCTGCCCTTCGCCGAGGCCGTGGCGAAGCCGGCGCAGGGCGTGCTGATCACCTCGGCGACCCTCGCCGACGGCAGCGGCGATCCGCTCGCCGACTGGGAGGCGGCCGAGGCGCGCACCGGCGCGCGGCATCTCGCGCGTCCGGCGCTGCGCGCCCGCGTGCCGTCACCGTTCGATTATGCGGCACAGACCCGCGTCTTCATCGTCACCGACCTCGCTCGCGACGACGTGCGGCAGGTGGCGGCGGCCTATCGCGAGCTGATCCTCGCCGCGGGTGGCGGCGCGCTCGGCCTGTTCACGGCGGTGGCGCGGCTCAGGGCGGTGCACAAGGCGATCGCGGGGCCGCTCGAGGCGGCCGGGCTGCCGCTCCTGGCGCAGCACGTCGATGGCATGGATACGGCCACGCTGGTCGACATCTTCCGCGCCGAGGAGGATGCCTCGCTCCTCGGCACCGACGCGGTGCGCGACGGCGTCGACGTGCCCGGGCGCTCGCTCCGCCTCATCGTCTTCGACCGCGTGCCGTGGCCGCGGCCGGACATCCTGCACAAGGCGCGGCGCCAGGCGTTCGGCGGTACGCGCTATGACGACGGCCTGACGCGGCTGCGGCTGCGCCAGGCCTTCGGGCGGCTGGTTCGCCGCGCCGACGATTGCGGCGCGTTCGTGCTGCTCGACCGGATGATGCCGTCGCGCCTCCTGGGCGCCTTTCCCGCCGGCGTGCCGGTCGAGCGCGTCGGCCTCAAGGACGCGATCGAGCGCACCCGCGCCTTCCTGGAGCGGTGAGCATTGCCGCGCGGGAGATTGCGGTTGCGCGCACTTGCGGCATAATCGCGGCCGGCGCGAGGCGACATGAGGCGCGCGCAAGGAGAAGCATGACCGACCATCACGCCGCTCTCATTCACACGATGGTGCTCGCCTCGGCCGCCGACCGCGGCATGAGGGACGCCGAGCTGCGAATCATCGGCGACATCGTCAATCATCTTCCCGTCTTCGCCGATTACGACCACAAGCGTCTGGCCAAGGACCTCGACGACTGCGCCGCGCTGCTCGGCGCCGATGACGGGCTCGAGAATGTCCTGACACGGGTCCGCGCGGCCCTTCCGGCCAAGCTGCGCGAGACCGCCTATGCGGTCGCCTGCGACGTGGTCGCGGCCGACGGCGCCGCCAGCCAGGAGGAACTGCGCCTCCTCGAATTGCTGCGCGAGCGCTTCGAGGTCGATCCCCTGATCGCCGCCGCGATCGAGCGCGGTGCCAGGGCCCGGTTCAGCCGCGCCTAAGCTTCGCCCGCGCCGACGCCGCGGCGGTAGGCGCCGGGGCTTGCACCCATGACGCGGTGCGGCCGCGGCGTAGCGTCCGACAAGAAAACCCCCGCCCGGAGACCGGGCGGGGGTGTCGAGGAAAGCAACTAAGTTTCTTCGGGTCAGAAATCCATGCCGCCCATGCCGCCGCCGTGGTCGTGCGGCATTGGCGGGGCCTTCCGCTCCGGCTTCTCGGCGACCATTGCCTCGGTGGTGACGAGGAGACCCGCCACCGACGCCGCGTCCTGGAGCGCCAGGCGCACGACCTTGGTCGGGTCGATGATGCCGGACTTCACCATGTCGACATAGTCGCCAGTCTGGGCATCAAAGCCCCAATTGGCGTCGTTCTTGTCCATCAGCTTGCCGACCACGATCGAGCCGTCGACGCCGGCGTTCTCGGCGATCTGCCGCACCGGTGCCTGGAGCGCGCGGCGGACGATGTCGATGCCGACCTTCTGATCGTCGTTCTGGGGCTTCAAGCGCGCCAGCGACCTGGCGGCGAAGAGAAGCGCCACGCCGCCGCCGGCGACGATGCCTTCCTCGACCGCCGCGCGGGTCGCGTGCATGGCGTCGTCGACGCGGTCCTTGCGCTCCTTCACCTCGACCTCGGTCGCGCCGCCGACGCGGATCACCGCGACGCCGCCCGCGAGCTTGGCCAGGCGCTCCTGCAACTTCTCGCGGTCGTAGTCCGAGGTGGTTTCCTCGATCTGCTGCCGGATCTGGTTGGTGCGCGCCTGGATGTCGGCCTTCTTGCCGGCGCCGTCGATGATGGTGGTGTTCTCCTTCTCGATCCGCACCTTCTTGGCCTTGCCGAGCATGTCGAGCGTGACGTTCTCGAGCTTGATGCCGAGATCCTCGGAGATGAGCTGACCGCCGGTGAGAATGGCGATGTCCTCGAGCATGGCCTTGCGGCGATCGCCGAAGCCCGGTGCCTTCACCGCCGCGACCTTGAGCCCGCCGCGCAGCTTGTTGACGACGAGCGTCGCCAGCGCCTCGCCCTCGACGTCCTCGGCGACGATGATGAGCGGCCGGCCCGACTGCACCACCGCCTCGAGCACCGGCAGCATTGCCTGCAGCCCCGACAGCTTCTTCTCGTGCAGGAGGATGTAGGGGTCCTCGAGCTCGGCGATCATCTTGTCGGCGTTGGTGACGAAATAGGGCGAGATGTAGCCGCGGTCGAACTGCATGCCCTCGACCACGTCGAGCTCGCTCTCGAGCGACTTCGCTTCTTCGACGGTGATGACGCCCTCGTTGCCGACCTTCTGCATCGCCTTGGCGATCATTTCGCCGATCTCGCGCTCGCCGTTGGCGGCGATGGCGCCGATCTGGCCGATCTCGTCGTTGGTCGACACCTTCTTCGAACGCTTCTTCACGTCCTCGACCACCGTTTCGACGGCGAGGTCGATGCCGCGCTTCAGGTCCATCGGGTTCATGCCGGCCGCCACGGCCTTGACGCCCTCGCGCACGATCGCCTGGGCGAGCACCGTCGCCGTGGTGGTGCCGTCGCCGGCGAGATCGTTGGTCTTGCTCGCGACCTCGCGCAGCATCTGCGCGCCCATGTTCTCGAACTTGTCGGCGAGCTCGATCTCCTTGGCGACGGTGACGCCGTCCTTGGTGATGCGCGGCGCGCCGAACGACTTGTCGAGAACGACGTTGCGGCCCTTCGGCCCCAACGTCACCCGCACCGCGTGCGCGAGAATGTCGACGCCCCGCAACAGCCGGTCGCGGGCATCAGTATCGAATTTGACTTCTTTCGCTGCCATTGTCCTGTCCTCCTCACGCCGCCTTGCGCTTGCTTGCGCTACCCTCGATCACGCCGAGGATGTCGCTCTCCTTCATGATCACCAGCTCCTCGCCGTCGACCTTGACCTCGGTGCCGGACCATTTTCCGAACAGCACGCGGTCGCCGGCCTTGACATCGAGCGGATGAAGCGTGCCGTCCTCGCCGCGGACGCCCGGCCCGGCGGCGACCACTTCACCTTCCATCGGCTTTTCCTTGGCGGTATCGGGAATGATGATGCCGCCCGCCGTCTTCTCCTCCTGCTCGAGCCGGCGGATCAGAACGCGGTCCTGCAACGGCCTGAACTTCATTGCCATCCTCCTGTGTTGGGACAAAACGCAGCCGGAGGGCTATTGTCAGCACTCCATGCTGTCGAGTGCCAGGGAGATAGGCAAGCCTCGCCGCGATGTCAAGCGGCGCTGGCAGCAATCGAAGCGATAGGCTGCTAAATCATTGAAATATAAAAGTTTTTCTTGAAATGGCGCGGCCGTTCGTCGACACTTCGGGATCGAGGGGCGAGGCTCGATCCAAGAAGAACCGCCATGCGCGACTTGGGACGCCAATTGCAGGGATACCGGCTCACCACGGCCGAGATCCTCTACCACCTTCCGGATCACCCCCATCTGCTGCAGAGCTTCATCTGGCAGCAACTGGACATCGCGCCGGGCTTTCCGGTCCTGCGCAAGTTCCTGGCATTCTGGACCGATAGCATCGAGGGCAAGCTGCATTCGGTCAAAGTCGCCCATGCGCCGCTGGTGACGCCGGGCCGGCTCCGCCACGCCACGGTATCGATGCAGCTGCATTAGGCGCGTTTGCCTCTTGCCAACGCGGCGGCGGGTACGCAGGTTCTGGCCGGGCACTCCCGCTGAGGACCGCTTCCTTGCCAGCTATCGCCATGTCCCGCGCCGCCAGCACCGTGTCTCCGTCCGATCGTCCGATCGCCTGGTGGCTGCTCGCGTGCTGCGCCCTCGTCTTTCTCATGGTGATGCTGGGCGGCATCACGCGGCTGACGGAATCGGGCCTGTCGATCACCGAATGGCAGCCGATCAGCGGCGTCATTCCGCCGCACGATCCGGCCCAGTGGGCGGCGGAGTTCGCGCGCTACAAGGCGATCCCGCAATATCGCGCCATCCATGCGGACATGACGCTCGCCCAGTTCAAGACGATCTTCTATTGGGAGTATTCCCATCGCTTGCTGGGACGGCTGATCGGGGCGGTGTTCCTGCTTCCGTTCCTTTATTTTCTGGT
The DNA here is from genome assembly GCA_035532935.1 of Allostellaceae bacterium. Classification (GTDB taxonomy): domain Bacteria; phylum Pseudomonadota; class Alphaproteobacteria; order ATCC43930; family CGMCC-115725; genus DATJLY01. Next base: position 124,630 of record DATKQE010000048.1, on the reverse strand, counting down.
GCGCGGCCGCATCAGCGGGACGCTCGTGCCCAAGCTTGCCGCCATCTTCGCGCTGGGCGCGCTCCAAGGCGCGATCGGCTGGTACATGGTCGAGAGCGGGCTCAGCGGGCGGATCGAAGTCAGCCAGTACCGGCTCGCGCTCCATCTGGCGATGGCGGTGCTCATCTACGCCGCGATGCTGTGGGTGGCGCTCGACCTGTTCGGCGGACGGCGCGGCGGCACGATCGCCGTGCGGCGCGGCGCCAGCGCGGTGCTGGCGCTCGTCTTCGTCACGCTCGTCGCGGGGGCCTTTGTCGCGGGCCTGCGTGCGGGTTATGTCTACAACACCTTTCCGCTGATGGGCGGGCGGTGGGTGCCGGAGGGGTATTTCCACCTCGCGCCGTGGTACCGCAATTTCTTCGCGAACGTGGCGGCGGTGCAGTTCGATCATCGGCTTCTGGCGGAGACGACGGTCGCCGCAATCGTCGCGCTGTGGCTCGGCGCGCGCCATTCGGGGCTGGCGCCGCGCCAGCGCCGCGCGCTCGATGCGCTGCTGGCGATGGTGGCGGTGCAGGCGGGGCTTGGCCTTGCGACCCTGCTTCTGGTCGTGCCGCTGCCGCTCGCGGTGCTGCATCAGGCGGGCGCGATGGGGCTCGTCACCGCGGCGCTTGTCGCGCGCCATGGCCTCGGCGCGCCGGCGCGCTTATGATCGCCGGGCGGCGGAGGAAGGCGCATGGCCGAACACCCGGATAAGTCGTTCGAGGCGTGGCGGGTTCTTGCCGCGGCGGAGCTCGGCGGCAAGGACCCCGCGTCGCTGACGTGGCATACGCTCGAAGGGATCGCGGTCAAGCCGCTCTATACCGCCGCCGATCTCGAGGCGCTCGAGCTGGGCGCGGCGGTGCCGGGCGTTGCGCCCTTCCTGCGCGGCGTGCGTGCGACCATGTACGCGAACCGGCCGTGGACGCTGCGGCAATATGCCGGATTCTCGACCGCGGAAGAGACCAACCGCTTCTTCCGCGCGAATCTCGCGGCGGGGCAGACCGGCCTGTCGGTCGCTTTCGACCTCGCCACCCATCGCGGCTATGACAGCGACCATCCGCGCGTCGTCGGCGATGTCGGCAAGGCCGGCGTCGCCATCGATAGCGTCGAGGACATGAAGATCCTGTTCGACGGCATTCCGCTCGACCGGATGAGCGTGTCGATGACCATGAACGGCGCGGTGCTGCCGGTGCTCGCGGGCTTCATCGTCGCCGCCGAGGAGCAGGGCGTGCCGCAGGAAAAGCTCTCCGGCACGATCCAGAACGACATCCTCAAGGAGTTCATGGTCCGCAACACCTATATCTATCCGCCCGGGCCGTCGATGCGCATCGTCGCCGACATCATCGCGCACACGGCCCGGCACATGCCGCGCTTCAACTCGATCTCGATCTCCGGCTATCACATGCAGGAGGCGGGGGCGACCTGCGTGCAGGAGCTGGCTTTCACTCTCGCCGACGGGATCGAGTACGTGCGCGCCGCGCTCTCGCGCGGGCTCAAGGTCGACGAGTTCGCGCCGCGGCTGTCGTTCTTCTTCTGCATCGGCATGAATTTCTTCATGGAGGTGGCGAAGCTGCGCGCGGCGCGGCTCCTATGGGCGCGCCTGATGCGGCCATTCGCGCCGCAGAACCCGGCGAGCCTGGCGCTGCGCATGCATTGCCAGACCTCGGGCGTGAGCCTCACCGCGCAGGACCCCCACAACAACATCGTGCGGACCGCGTTCGAGGCGCTGGCGGCGGTGCTGGGCGGCACGCAGTCGCTGCACACCAACTCCTTCGACGAGGCGCTGGCGCTGCCGACGCCGTTCTCGGCGCGGATCGCCCGCAATACGCAGTTGATCCTCGCCGAGGAGAGCGGCGTCGCCCGCGTCGTCGACCCGCTCGGCGGCAGCTATTACGTCGAAGGCCTGACCCATGCCGTCGCCACCGCCGCGGCCGAACTCGTCGCCGAAGTCGAAGCGCTCGGCGGCATGACCAAGGCGGTCGAGAGCGGCATGCCCAAGCTGCGCATCGAAGCGGCGGCGGCGCGGCGCCAGGCGCGGATCGACCGCGGCGAGGAGACGATCGTCGGCGTCAACAAGTACCGCACCGCCGAGGCGGCGCAAGTCGACATCCTCGAGATCGACAATTCCCGCGTCCGTGCGCAGCAGATCGCGCGGCTGGAGCGGGTCCGCGCCGCGCGCGATGCGGCGCGCGTGCGCGAGACGCTGACGGCGCTGACGGCGGCGGCCCAAAGCGGCACGGGCAATCTGCTCGAACGCGCGATCGACGCATCGCGCGCGCGCGCCACGGTCGGCGAGATTTCCGACGCGCTCGAGCGCGTCTTCACCCGCCATCGCGCCACCATCCGCTCGGTCTCGGGTGTCTATGGCGCGCTCTATGACGGCGACGAAGGCTATCGCCGCATCCAGCGCGAGGTCGAGGCCTTCGCCCGCGCCGAGGGACGGCGCCCGCGCATGCTGGTGGTGAAGCTCGGCCAGGATGGGCATGACCGCGGCGCCAAGGTGATCGCCTCCGCCTTCGCCGATATCGGCTTCGACGTCGATGTCGGGCCGCTGTTCCAGACGCCCGAGGAGGCGGCGCGCCAGGCGATCGAGAACGATGTCCACGTCGTCGGCGTCTCGAGCCAGGCGGCGGGCCACCGCACCCTGGTGCCGGCGCTGATCGAGGCCCTGCGGGCGGCGGAGGGCGGCGACATTCTCGTCGTTTGCGGCGGCGTCATCCCGCCCCAGGACTATGGCTTCCTGCAAGCGGCCGGCGTCGCCGCCATCTACGGCCCCGGCACCAACATCCCCCTGGCCGCCAGCGAAATCCTTCACCTCATCGCCACGAAACGCGAAGCGGCGTAGGCTCGGCGGCGGGCGGTGAGGGAGGGGCAGAGCTACCGCGTCACCGCGCATGGGACGCCTGTCGCGCGGATCGTTCCGGCGAAGCGAAGCCCAGCCGCGGCCAAGCGGCGCTTGCTCGCTCACCCGCGCCCAGCCTATTCGCGTCGTCGGCGAGCGCTGGACCCGCGACGAGCTTTACGACGGCCGATGCAGGCGGCGTTGGACACGAACCTGCTCGTTTATGCCGAGGGCGTCGCGTTTGCACCCGAGGATGCGGTCAAATCGGAGCGTATTCGCGGGCTGCTCGTTTCGTTGCCCGCCGATGAGGCGGCGCTTCCGCTTGCCGGCGATCAACGGCTTTCGATCTGGGACGCGGTCGTGCTCGCTGCCGCGGCAGAGGCCGGCTGCCGCATGCTGCTTTCCGAAGACTTCGAGCCCGGCTTCGCGTGGCGCGGCGTCACCGTCGTCAACCCGGTTGCCGCGGTCCACCATCCGCTGCTCGAGATGCTGCTCGCAAACGGGCGGCGAGGCTGATCCCAACGGCGAATGTCTCGCAATCGCCGTCGATCCGTTCTATCTATTCCCCCGCCATGCCCATCCTCTTTCTCATCGTCTTCATCGATCTCGTCGGCTTCGGCGTGGTCATCCCGCTACTGCCCTATTACGCGCTGCGCTTTGACGCCTCGCCGTTCGCGGTGACGATGCTGATGGCCACGTATTCGCTGGCGCAGTTCATCGCGGCGCCGATCCTGGGGCGCATCTCGGACCGCATCGGACGGCGTCCGGTGCTGCTGTTGAGCCTCGCCTGCTCGATCTTGTCCTATATCTGGCTCGGGCTCGCGGGCACGCTGTGGATGCTGTTCGGGGCGCGGCTCTTGGCCGGCGCGGGGGCGGGCAACATCGCCGCGGCGCAAGCCTATATTGCCGACGTGACGCCGCCCGAGGGCCGCGCCAAGGGCATGGGCATGATCGGCGCCGCCTTCGGTCTCGGCTTCACTGTCGGGCCGGCGATCGGCGGCGTTCTTGCCGGCGCCAATCCGGCTACGGCCGATCTCGCCCGGCCAGCCTTTCTCGCCGCCGGTCTTTCGGCGATCGCTTTCGTGTTCGCGGCGGCGCGGCTCAAGGAGAGTCTTTCGGCGCCGGCGGCAACGGCGCGACGCAGCCGGTTCACCGTGATCAAGGGCGCGCTCGGCCGGCCGGTGCTGGGCAATCTCATCGTGCTGTTCTTCGTCACCATCAGCGCGTTTGCCGGCATGGAGACGACCTTCGCGCTCTGGGCCAATCGCAGCTTCGGCTGGGGACCGGAGCAGGTCGGCTGGATTTTCTTCTATGTCGGGATCCTGCTCGCGGCGCTGCAGGGCGGCCTGATCGGGCGCCTGGCCCGGCGCTTCGGCGAGGCGCGGCTGGTGACGGCCGGTGCCGCCATCATCGGCGTTGGCCTCCTCGGCATCGCCTTCGCGCACGCGCTCTGGGCGGTGCTGGTGACGACCGGGCTTTTGGCGATCGGCATGGGCATGCTCAATCCTTCGGTGACGAGCCTCGTCTCGCGCCAGGCCCAGGCCGACGAGCGCGGCGGCATCATGGGCGTGTCGCAATCGGCCTCGAGCCTCGCGCGCATCCTGGGGCCCGCGGTTGCTGGCGCGGTGTTCTCGCTGTGGGGCCGTAACGCGCCCTATTACCTCGGCGCGGTGCTGATGGCGGCGGTGGTGGGCATGGCTTTGCGCCTGCCCCGAAGGGAGGCGCAGGCCTCATGAGGGGACGCCGTCCCGGCAGCCTTTCCAACCAGGCATCGCAGGTCGGGTTCTGGCAGGAGCTGAAAGCGCTGAGCGGCCTCGGCCCTTATCTATGGCCGCGGCATTCGTTCGAGCTGCGCCTCCGGGTCGTCGTTTCGCTCCTGTTCCTGGTCGCGGCCAAGGGCATCAATGTCGGCGTGCCGCTGCTCTACAAGCGCGCCGTCGACGCGCTCACGCCCGGCCATGCCGCCATCGTCGCCGTGCCGGTGATGCTGATCGTCGCTTATGGCGTGGCCCGCGTCGGCCAGCAGATTGCCGCCGAACTGCGCGACGCGGTCTTCGCCAAGGTCGAGCAGAACGCGGTGCGGCGCGTCGCGCTCGCCACCTTCCGTCACCTCCATGCGTTGTCGCTGCGCTTCCATCTCGAGCGTCAGACCGGCGGGTTGTCGCGCGCCATCGAGCGTGGCATCCGCGGCACCGAGTTCCTGCTCTCCTACGTGCTGTTCAACTTCCTGCCGACGATGTTCGAGATCCTGCTGGTGTGCGGGATTCTGTGGCGGTTCTATTCCGTGAGCTTCGCCGCGACCACGTTCGTTACCGTCGTCGGCTATGTCTTCTTCACCTTCCTCGTCACCGACTGGCGGCTCAAATACCGCCGCGAGATGAACGCGCGCGACAGCGAGGCCAACACCAAGGCGATCGACAGCCTGCTCAATTACGAGACGGTCAAGTACTTCGCCAACGAGGAGCATGAGTCGCGGCGCTTCGACCACGCACTCCAGGCCTATGAATATGCCGCGGTGAAAAGCCAGGCGACGCTGTCCGCGCTCAATGTCGGCCAAGGCATGATCATGGCGGCGGGGCTCGTGGCGGTGATGCTGCTCGCGGGCGCGGGCGTGGCCGCGGGCCGCATGACGGTCGGCGACTTCGTCCTGGTCAATTCCTATCTCGTGCAGCTCTACATGCCGCTCAATGTGCTCGGCATGGTCTATCGCAACATCAAGCAGTCGCTGACCGATCTCGAATCGATGTTCCGCCTGCTCAAGGTCGAGGCCGAGGTGCGGGACCGGCCGGGCGCCCGCGATCTCGTCGTCACCAACGGCGAGGTCGTGTTCGACCGCGTCTCCTTCCGCTACGACCGGCGCCGGCCGATCCTGCACGAGGTGTCGTTCCGCGTGCCGGCCGGCAGCACGCTGGCGATCGTGGGCCCGAGCGGCGCCGGCAAGTCGACCGTGGCGCGACTGCTGTTCCGCTTCTACGACGTCGACGAGGGTGCGATCCGCATCGATGGGCAGGACATCCGCGAGGTCACGCAGGACAGTTTGCGCCGCGCCATCGGCGTGGTGCCGCAGGACACGGTGCTGTTCAACGACTCGATACGGTACAACATCGGCTACGGCCGGCCCGGCGGGGAAATCGACGAGATCGAGGAAGCGGCGCGGCTCGCCCGCATCCACGACTTCGTCGCTTCGCTTCCCGACGGCTATGACAGCGAGGTCGGCGAGCGCGGCCTCAAGCTCTCCGGCGGCGAGAAGCAGCGCGTCGCCATTGCCCGCGTCGTCCTGAAGGCGCCGCGCATTCTCATCTTCGACGAGGCGACCTCGGCGCTCGACACCAAGACCGAGCGCGAGATCCAGACGAGTCTCGAAGAAGTCGCGGCCCAGCGCACCACCCTCATGATCGCCCACCGGCTTTCCACGGTAGTTGGCGCCGACGAGATTCTGGTGCTCGACGCCGGCCGCATCGTCGAGCGCGGAACCCACGGCGCGCTGCTCGCCCGGGGCGGCGTCTATGCCGCCATGTGGGCGCGCCAGCAGGAGGCCGACGAACGCGCCGCCGCGCTTGCGGCGGTGGCGGTTGATTGAACAACCGATGCCGTGCCAAACGTGACCGTTTCTTTGTGGCGGCGGTCGTTGACGTCCCCTCGGTCGACCGTCAAAATGTTGGTGAGTGACGGACGGATGCGATGGCTGAAGCTCTGAGGTTAGCGTCGGATTCAAATCGGATTTATATCTCAGGTGCACTGGCGATCACCGACTATCGGCGCGTCATTGCTGCTCTCCACAGTGTTGTCGTCGAGCGCGCATACCGCGACGTGACACTGGATTTTTCCGGCTGTACATTCACACATGCGCCACCCATGCTGGCGCTTATATGCCAGTGCATCGTATATCGAAGTCGAGGCGTCGATTTTAGTCTTGGTCTCCCTGCCGATCCGGGCTTGAACCGCCTCTTTGTAAACTCCTCTTGGGCACATTTTATAGAGCCCGAACGATTCCCAGCAGCGGTATACGCTCCGACGCGCTACAATCGGCTAACCCAGTTCGTGGATTCGAGCGAGCAAAGTCGCCTGATAAACGAGGTTATGGATACGCTTCTCGCCAGCTTTACCAAGTTCGAGCGATCCCACCTCGCGGCGATTGAGTGGTCGCTCAACGAGATATCGGACAACGTCTTGGTCCATGCTCAATCTGAGTTCGGTGGTCTTGTACAGGTGACAGCAATCAGGGGCCGTAAGCGCGTCGAGTTCGTCGTAGCCGATGCAGGAATTGGGATTGCGAAGTCTCTTCGCTCGACGCACCACGAAATTTCGTCAGATGTTGACGCCCTGTCGAAAGCTATTCAGGAGGGCGTGACGCGCGATGTACAGCTGGGCCAGGGTAATGGCCTTTACGGAAGTTATAGGATAGCGGTAACGAGCGGAGGAAATTTTAGTATACATTCGAACTACGCGACGCTCTATTATGCCGAGTCGTCCGGAATGCACAGTAAAAATGAAGCAGTCCCTATATCGGGGTCGATCGTCACGTGCGGCATCGAATACGAAAGCCCCCTGTTGCTCGAGGAGGCGCTTCGCTTTAAGGACAAGCCGCATTCGCCAGTTGACCGAATTGAACTTCACTACGAGAGCGATAGTAACGGCAACATCCTCTTCGCCATCCACAAGGAGGCAACTTCGGTCGGCTCACGCGTTGCGGGAACGCCCGTGCGCAACAAGCTCCTCAATCTACTGCGCCTTTGCGACGCAGCGCTGGTCATTGTTGATTTTGAGGCCGTGCACATGATTTCTAGCAGTTTCGCCGACGAAGTTTTTGGAAAATTGTTTGTGGGTCTTGGTGCTCTAGAATTTTCCAGCAAATTTCAATTCCGCAACATTGATCCGGTCGTCAAGAAATTGATCGACCGGGCGATCCTGCAGCGCGCTGCGGTTCGGACGGCAGACTAGATTGAATGCGTCGCAAACATCCGGTACCCGAACTAAAAAGGGAATCGGGATGGTCGATGCTGCGGCATGTTTGAATATTGCGGTTCGACAACAATGACCGCTCCTGTCGACCGGTCGAGCCTCGCCGCCGCGGTGCTGCGCGGCGACCGGCGTGCCCTGGCGCGTGCCATCACGCTGGTCGAATCGGCGCGCGAGGATCACCGCGCGGCGGCCGAGGCGCTGCTCCAGCAGGTGCTGCCGGCGACCGGCGGGGCGGTGCGGCTCGGCGTGTCGGGCGCGCCGGGCGTTGGCAAATCCACTTTCATCGACGCTTTCGGCATGGCGGCGATCGCTGCCGGCCACCGTGTCGCGGTGCTGGCGGTCGATCCCACCTCGAAGCGGGGCGGCGGCTCCATCCTCGGCGACAAGACGCGGATGCCCGATCTCGCCCGCAGCGCGCAGGCCTTCATCCGGCCCTCGCCCGCGGGCCGGATGCTGGGCGGGGTGGCGCGGCGCACGCGCGAGGCGGTGATGCTGGCCGAGGCTGCGGATTTCGACCGCGTCATCGTCGAGACGGTCGGCGTCGGTCAGTCGGAGACGGATGTGGCCGACATAGCGGACCTGTTCCTGCTGCTGATCGCGCCGGGCGGCGGCGACGAGCTACAGGGGATGAAGCGCGGCATCGTCGAGCTGGCCGATGTCGTGATCGTCACCAAGGCCGACGGCGATCTCGAGGCCGCTTCGCAGCGCGCCGTGGCGGATTACCGCCATGCCCTGCACCTGCTGCGGCCGGCGGCGGCGGACGGCGCCGAGGTGCTGGCGGTCTCGGCGCTGCTGGGGCGCGGGATCGATGCCGTGCTGGAGCACGTCGAACACCGCGCGGCGGCGCTCGCGGCTGCGGGCTCGCTCGCGGCGCGCCGCGTCCATCAGGCCCGGGCGGCGCTGTGGCGCGAGATCGGCGAGGGCCTCACCGAGGCGCTCAAGGCGGATTCCGGCCTGGCGCGGCTTCTTCCCGAGCTCGAGGCCAAGGTCGCCGCCGGCACGCTCACCCCCGCCGCCGCGGCGCATGCGGCGCTCGCCAAATTCCTGGGCGGAAGCTGTTAGCGGGGGACGACCATCCAGAGGGCGGCGGCGCCCATGAACGCCGTCGCGATCCAGCCGAGGATGACGATCGAGCGGGGGGCGGTGAACGCGCCCATCACCGATCGCTTCGAGACCAGCACAATGACCACGGCCATGAGCGGCACGGCCACGACCCCGTTGATGACGGCGCTCCAGAACAAGGCCCGCATCGGACTGATCGGCATATACTGGAGGACGAGGGCGGCGAGCACGCTGACGGCGATGACGCCATAGAACCCGCGCGCGTCGGCGGCCTTGCGCTCGAGCCCCCATTTCCAGCCCATGGCCTCGCACAGCGCATAGCCGGCCGAACCCGCGAGCACCGGCACGCCGACGAGGCCCACGCCGAGGATGCCGAGAGCGAAGAGCAGATAGGCGAAGTCGCCCGCCAGCGGTCGCAGGGCGCTCGCGGCCTGCGCTGCCGTTTCGACGTTCTTCACGCCCGCCGCATGCAGCGTGAGGGCGGTCGCGAGAATGATGAAATAGGCCGTGACGTTGGAATAGAACATGCCGCTCCACGTGTCCCACCGGATGCGGCGGAGCTCCGTTCCTGCCGCCCGCGCATCGCGCACGAGCGGCGCGGCGCCGCGATGGTTCTGCATGTCCTCGACCTCTTCCGACGCCTGCCAGAAGAACAGGTAGGGACTGATGGTGGTGCCGAAGACCCCTACCACCATCGCGGCGGCATCGGAATTCAAGGTGAAATCGGGCCAGGCCGTGTGCAGGGCAACCTCGCCCCAAGGGACGTGGACCGTGAACAGGACCGCGGCATAGGCCAGCAACGCCAGCGTCAGCCATTTCAGATAGAAGACGTAGCGGTGATAGGGGACGAACACCTGCAGCAGCAGCGTCCCGACGACGAAGATCATCGTCATCACGTGACGATCGACGCCGGTGACGAGTTCCGAGACGTCGCCCATGGCCGCGACATCGGCGGCGATGTTGAGCACGTTGGCGATCAGCAGAAGCAGCACGACACCGTGCAGCACGAATGGCGGAAACGCGTCCTTGATGTTGGCGGCGAGCCCCTTCCCGGTGACCCGGCCGATGCGCGCGCACATCGATTGGATTGCCGCCATCAGCGGAAAGGCCAGCGGCATCGTCCATAGCATGTCGAGCCCGAACTGGGCGCCGGCCTGGGAATAGGTGGCGATGCCGCTCGGATCATCGTCGGCCACGCCGGTGATCAGCCCTGGCCCGACCCGCGCCAGGGGATGCTCTTTCAGGCGACGCCACAAGATCCGCAGAGCGTGCCTTCGCTGCGGCCGATTGACGCCATCCCGGGAGAACTGCATGCCTGTCGAGCCGGCCGTGAAGAGCGTCCTTGATAGCCGAGTTCGCGCCCCGGCGCCTTGCGAAATGACATGAGGCGGCCGAGGCGGGACGGTTGCCGCGCTGCGGCCGGCCTCGCCGCCCGGATTCGAGGCGGGGTCTTGGGCGACTTGACCGGTGCCTGCGCGGTGGCCTAGAAACCGGCCCTTCGCGCGAACGCGGTTCAACGGGGCAGGGTCATGGCAAGACGGTGCATCATCACCGGCAAGGGCGTGCTGGTCGGACATCATGTCAGCCACGCCAACAACAAGACCAAGCGCCGCTTCCTGCCCAATCTGCAGGTGACGTCGGTCCTGTCGGATACGCTGGGCAGCGTGCGCCTGCGGCTGTCCGCTCGCGCCATCCGCACCATCGAGCACAAGGGCGGGCTCGATGCCTTTCTGATGGCGCAGGCTCCCGCGCGCCTCACGCCCGAGGCGGCGCAACTCCGCCGGCGCCTCGTCCGCGCTCGCACCCGCAAGGGGGCAGCGCCGACGGGTTGAGGTGGGCTATTTCCCATTGCCCACGCAGTTTTGCCCACTATATTGCCCACTTTCATAGTGGGCGAGTCAACTCTTGACTCCTCCAAGGCGGTCGGCTGGAATCGGGCCCTGAGGTGCGGCGGTCGCCGTCGTGCCCGGGAGGAAAGCCGCGCGTTGGACAGTCAGTCGCTCCTTCGGGAGATTTCCGGCTATTGCCGCCGCGTCGGCATGGCCGAGTCGACGTTCGGGCGTCTTGCCGTCAATGACGGCAAGCTCGTCAGCCGGCTGCGATTCGGCGGACGCGTGACGATCGAGACGGTGGAGCGGGTCAAGACATTCATGCAGCACAACGCCGAAAGCGCCGCCGCCAGCGCCGGCGGCGCCGAGCGCCGGCCGGCCGCTACGGTGGCCCCGGTCGATGGCGCCGCCGAGGACGACACCGGCAAGGCATTTCGCTTTTACGACAATCGCCAGAAATACCTGCTCTTCGTCACCACCTGCGGCGAGAAGTGGACGATCGCCGAGCGCGTCGCGATGGAGTTGACGAACCTCCACCCAAGGCCGCCCGGTCTGCGCATCTTCGATGCCGGGATCGGCGACGGCACCGTGCTGACGCGGGTGATGCGCGCGACGCACAGCCGCTTCCCCACCATCCCGCTTTACGTCGTCGGCAAGGAGATCAGTCTCGAGGATGTGCGCCTGGCGCTCGAGAAGATGCCCGACCGGTTCCACGAGCATCCGGCGACGGTGCTCATCATCACCAATATGTACTATTCCGAGGCGCCGTCGCTGACGCCGCATTCGGTGACGGCGGCGACCAGCCTGGTGTGGCACGAGGTGAGCCTGCTCGGCGCCTCCTCGCACGAGTTCGAGGAGCAGATCACCGCGCTCCAGCCGTTCCTCAACGAGAATTGGCGCGCCAAGACCGGGGCGAGCGGCAATCCCATCTACGAGAAGCCGGTCGTGCTCGTGCTCTATCGCGAGGACCACAAGTTCCTGCTCGACTCGCTCCGCCCGCGCCGCGGCGCGACGCGTGCCGATTACGATCTCATCATCGCCTCGCAGCCCTATCGCGCGCGGGCGCCGGTCGAGTTCAAGGCGAAGCGCGTGCTGGCGCCGCTGGCGCGCAGCCTCGCGCCGGGCGGGCGGCTCATCGGCATCCATTCGCACGGCAACGACCCGGGGCTCGAGATCATCCAGCAGGTCTGGCCGGACGAGAGCCCGTTCACCACCGATCGTCACCAGCTCCTGCGCGCGACCAAGGCCGAGCTCGGCAGCGCCGCGCGGGACCTCAACTTCAATGCCTATTCCGACGCGCGCTCGCTCTTTCGCTATACCATGCACACGCTGCCGAGCGAGATCAGCGCGACGATCGGTACATCGACGCTGTTTGCGGCCTGGAACGCGGCCATCTACGTGGCGCAGATCGACGATCACCGCCTGTCGGAGGTGATCGGCAGCTCGTCCTACCTCGACGCGACGCGGGACGTGCTGCAGCGCCATGGGGGCTTGTGGTTCTGGGACGAATCGTATGTGATCTCGCGCAAGCGGGACGCGGTCTGACCAACGCGCCGGATCCCGGCATGAGAGGAGCGATCAGGTGAGCAAGCGCGATTACGTCTTTGCGAGCGAATCGGTCTCGGAAGGACATCCGGACAAGGTTTGCGACCGCATCTCGGACGCGGTCGTGGACACGTTCCTCGCCGCCGACCCGGTGGCGCGGGTGGCGTGCGAGACGCTGTGCACCACCAACCGCGTGGTGCTCGCGGGCGAGGTCCGCGGCCCCGACGCCATCACCAAGGACCTGCTCGTCGAGGTGGCGCGCCACGCCATCCGCGAGATCGGCTACGAGCAGGCGGGCTTCCACTGGAAGCTCGTGGACATCGAATGCCTCGTCCACCAGCAATCGTCCGATATCGCCCAGGGCGTCGATGCCGCCGGCAACAAGGACGAGGGCGCGGGCGACCAGGGCATCATGTTCGGTTATGCCTGCACCGAGACGCCCGAGCTGATGCCGGCGCCGATCTATTACGCGCACGCGATCCTGCGCTCGCTGTCCGAGGCCCGGCATTCGGGCGCGGCGCCGCTGTTGGGACCCGACGCCAAGAGCCAGGTAAGCCTGCAATACATCGACGGCAAGCCGGTGCGCGCGACCTCGGTCGTGGTCTCGACCCAGCACTCGGCCACCATCGACCAGGCCGAGGTGCGCGAGATCGTGCGCCCGCACGTGCTCAACGTCCTGCCCCCGGGCTGGATGTGCGATGAGGAGCATTTCTACGTCAATCCGACCGGCCGGTTCGTGATCGGCGGCCCGGACGGCGATACCGGCGTCACCGGGCGCAAGATCATCGTCGACACCTATGGCGGCGCTGCGCCCCATGGCGGCGGCGCGTTCTCGGGCAAGGACCCCTCGAAGGTCGACCGCTCGGCTGCCTATGCCGCGCGCTATCTCGCCAAGAACGTGGTCGCGGCGGGGCTCGCCACGCGCTGCACCATCCAGGTCTCCTACGCGATCGGCGTGGCGAAGCCGCTCTCGGTCTATATCAACACCGACGGCACCTGCCAGGTCGACGAGGAGCGGCTGTCGCGGGTGCTTCAGGACCTGCTCGACCTGTCGCCGCGCGGCATCCGCACCCATCTCCAGCTCAGCCGGCCGATCTATGCGCGCACCTCGTCCTACGGCCATTTCGGGCGCGCGCCCGAGCCCGATGGCGGCTTCTCGTGGGAGAAGACCGATCTCGTGGCCGAGCTGAAGCGCGCGTTCTGAACGAGGAATGTCCATGGCCAAGAGCAACGACTACAAGGTAGCCGATATCGGCCTCGCCGATTGGGGCCGGCGCGAGATCTCGCTCGCCGAGACCGAGATGCCCGGCCTGATGGCCGTGCGCCAGGAATACGGCGCGAAGAAGCCGCTCGCCGACGCGCGCATCGTCGGCTGCCTGCACATGACGATCCAGACCGCGGTGCTGATCGAGACGCTGATGGAGCTGGGCGCCACGGTGCGCTGGAGTTCGTGCAACATCTTCTCGACCCAGGATCACGCCGCCGCGGCGATTGCCGCAAGCGGCGTCCCGGTGTTCGCCTGGAAGGGCGAGACCGAGGAGGAATACGAGTGGTGCATCGAGCAGACGCTGACCGGTCCCGACGGCTGGCGGCCCAACATGATTCTCGATGACGGCGGCGACGCCACCAAGGTCATGCACGAGACGCACCCCGAGCTGCTCGACAACGTCCGCGGCATCACCGAGGAGACGACGACGGGCGTGCACCGCCTCTACGAGATGGCGCGGGTCGGCAAGCTGCGCGTGCCGGCGATCAACGTCAACGACAGCGTGACCAAGTCGAAATTCGACAATCTCTACGGCTGCCGCGAGAGCCTCGTCGACGGCATCAAGCGTGCGACCGACGTGATGCTCGCCGGCAAGGTCGCGGTGGTCGCCGGGTTCGGCGAGGTGGGCAAGGGCTCGGCCGCGAGCCTGCGCGGCCAGGGCGCCCGCGTCATGGTCACCGAGATCGATCCCATCTGCGCGCTTCAGGCGGCGATGGAGGGCTATCAGGTCGTGACCATGGACGAGGCGGCGCCCCAAGGCGACATCTTCGTCACCGCCACCGGCAATGTCGACGTCATCACGCTCGACCACATGCGGCGGATGAAGAACCGGGCCATCGTCTGCAACATCGGCCATTTCGACAGCGAGATTCAGATCGCCGCGCTCCGGAACTACAAATGGGAGGAGGTCAAGCCGCAGGTCGACGAGGTCGTCTTCCCCGACGGCAAGCGGCTCATCGTGCTGGCGCAGGGCAGGCTGGTCAATCTCGGCTGCGCCACCGGCCATCCGAGCTTCGTCATGAGCACGTCCTTCACCAACCAGGTGCTGGCGCAGATCGAGCTCTTCAACAATCACACGATGTACGACCGCAAGGTCTATACGCTGCCCAAGCACCTCGACGAGAAGGTGGCGCTGCTCCATCTCGACAAGCTCGGCGTGCACCTGACCCAGCTCACGCCGCAGCAGGCGGAGTATCTCGGCATCAACGCGGCCGGTCCGTTCAAGGCCGACCACTACCGGTACTAACGGGCGCGGCGGCCTTCGACCGCCCGCTACGCTTGCGCTCGCCGCCGACGCGATAGCCGACATGGCGCTTGCCAGCCGGGCGCGCGGTCGCGACAATTCGCGCTTCCGACGCGACAAGGACAGTGCAAGATGAAGCCCAGCGCCTACGGTCCCTTTCCCTACTCGCCGATCATCCGCCGCAACCGGCTGCAATGGCCCGATGGCGCGCGGCTGGCGCTCTGGGTCATCCCCAATATCGAGTTCTTCGCGCTCGATGACAGGGTGCCGCCGGCCGCCGGCGGATCGGGCGCCAAGGCGCCGGACGTGCCGACCTGGTCGTCGCGCGACTATGGCAACCGCGTCGGCGTGTTCCGGCTGATGCAGGTGCTCGAGCGCTATGGCGTGCGCGGCACGGTCGCGCTCAACAGCGATGTCTGCGCCCGCCATCCCGAGATCATCGAGGAGGGGAAAAAGCTGCGCTGGGAATGGATGGGGCACAACGAAACCAACACGCGCCGCCTCAACGAGGGGCCGCCCGAGGACGAGCCGCGCATCATCCGCGACGCGCTCGCCGAGGTCGCGCGCGGCACCGGCGCGCGGCCGGTGGGGTGGCTGGGTTCGGGCCTGCAGGAGACGTGGAACACGCTCGATCTCCTCGCCGAGAACGGGATCGAGTATGTCTGCGACTGGGTCAATGACGACCAGCCCTATGTCATGACGCTCGAAGGCGGGCGGCGCCTCGTCGCCATGCCGTACAGCCACGACATTAACGACAAGCCCGCGTTCGAGCGCATGCATCTGACGGCGCCCGAGTTCCAGGACATGATCTGCCGTCAGTTCGACACGTTGTGGCGGGAGGGCGCGGAATCGGGGCGCGTCATGGCGATCGCGCTCCATCCCTACCTCACCGGCATGCCGCACCGCATCGGCGCGCTCGACGCCGCGCTCGCGTATATCTGCCGCCACGCGGGCGTGTGGCGCGCCACCGGCGCCGAGATCGCGCGGGCATACTTGGCGCAGGCCGAGGCGCACTGAGGTCAGGTTCAGGTTTGCGCCAATCCGTGCGATCGACCGCGAATTTGCACTAGGAATCCGTGAACTTCGCGGGGCGCTTCTCGTTGAAGGATGCGACCGCCTCGCGGTGGTCGGAGGTGGTGCTGATGACGCCCAGATGCGATGACAGCATGTCGAGCGCGGCGCGCAGATCCATGCGCATGCCCTGATAGACCGCGCGCTTCATCAACCGCAGCGTCAGCGCCGGCTGGGCCGCGAGGCGGCGCGCGAACTCATAGGTATGGTCCATCAGCTTGTCGTCGGGCAGGACCTTGTTGACGAGGCCGATGCGCTCTGCCTCGCGCGCGTCGATGAAATCGCCGGTCCACAACAGCTCGAGCGCGCGCGGCACGCCGACGAGGCGCGGCAGGAACCAGGCGCCGCCGTCGCCCGACACGAGTCCCACCTTGATATAGCTCTCGGCCATGCGCGCGCTTTCGGCGGCGAAGCGGATGTCGCCCATCAGCGCCATGTCGAGCCCGGCGCCGGTGGCGACGCCGTTGATGGCGACGATATAGGGCTTGTCGAAATCCTCGAGGAGGCGCGGGATGCGGTGGATGCGCTCGTGCACCGCCTTCTTGCGCTGAAAGGCGGTCTCCCCGCCCTGGTGGCGCTCGCCCATCGCGCGCACGTCGCCGCCGCTGCAGAAGCCGCGGCCGGTGCCGGTCAGCACCACCGCGCGCACCCGGTCCTCGCGCTTGCAGGTCTCGATCGCCTCGGCCCAGGCATCGAGCATGGCATAGGTAAAGGCGTTCAGCCGCTCCGGCCGGTTGAGCCGGATGGTGGCGATGCCGTCATCGATCTCGAACACGAGTTCGTCCGCGCTCATAACGCCTCCTTCTGCACGATCAGCGCATCGACCGGCGCCGCGCCTTGCCCTTCGGGATAGAGGATCACCGGATTGAGGTCGATCTCGGCGATGCGCTCGCGCGCGTCGGCGGCGAGATGCGACAGCCGCACCAGCACATCCGCCATGGCGCGCCGGTCGGCGGCTGGCGCGCCGCGCAGCCCGGCGAACAGCGGCGCGGCCTTGAGCCGGCTCAGCATCGCCTCTGCCTCGACGGTGCTGACGGGCGCCGGCGCGAAGGAAGTGTCGGCGAACAACGCCGCATGGATGCCGCCGAGGCCGCACATCACGATCGGCCCGAAATCGGCGTCATTGGCGACGCCGGCGATGAGCTCGATCCCGCGCCGCGCCATCGCCTGTACCAGCACGCCGCGCAGCTCGGCCGCGGGCGCATAGGCGCGCGCATTGGCGACGATCGCGGCATAGGCGCGGCGCAGCGAAGCGGCGTCGGCGACGGCGAGCGCCACCGCCTTCGCCTCGGTCTTGTGGGGAATTTGCGGCGATTGCAGCTTGAGCGCGACCGGCCAGCCGATCGCCTCGGCCGCGGCGACGGCATCATCGACGGTGGCGGCAAGCCGGCCCGGCAGCGCCGCGATGCCATAGGCGGCCAGCAGCTCGGCCGCCTCGTATTCGCACACGATCCGGCCGCGCGCGGCGAGAAACCGGGCCGCCATTTCGGGCGGTGGCAGTCCGTCCGGCCGGGATGCCGGCGCCGCCGCCTTGCGCCGCTCCTGGAAGCGGCGATAGGCGAGCCCCGCCTGCAAGGCGCGGGCGCATCCCGCCATGCGGCCGTAACAGGGCAAATCCCAGCCGGCGAGCAGCGTCTTCGACGACTCCGCCGGGGCCGTGTAGGTATAGATCAGGATCGGCTTCTCCGAGCGGGCGCGGATTGCGGCGATCGCCTCGCCCTCGCGCGCGATGCGCAAATCCTGCGCCAGGGAGATCGGCAGGATGAAGGCATCGAGATCGGGCGAATCCTCGAGCACCGCCAAGGACGGCGCATAGCCGCTCAGCCCCTGGGCGGTGATATCCACGGGATTGAGCGCCGAACCGTAGGGCGGGATGAATTCCTTGAGACGCCGCTGGCGCGCGGCGTCGATCGGCGGCAGCTCGAGCCCATGGGCCTCGCAGGTATCGGTGAGCCAGGCAGCCGTCCCGCCGGTGGCGGAGATGATCGCGACGCGGTTGCCGCGCGGCACGCGGTGGCGGGTGAACAGCGCAGCGATCTCGAGCATCTCCTCGGGGCTCTCGGCGCGGATGATGCCGTGGCGCTGGAACACCGCGTCATAGGCCTGGTCCGAGCCGCTGAGACTGCCCGTGTGCGAGGCGACGGCGCGGCGTGCGGCGGCGTGGCGGCCGACCTTGGCGACGACGATCGGCTTTTCGCGTTCCGCCGCCTTCGCCGCGAGGGCGATGAACTTGCCGGGCGCCTTGAGCGCCTCGATGAACAGCATGACGACCTTGGTATCGGTGTCGTCGAGCAGCAGATCGGCATAGTCGCACAGCTCGAGATCGCCCTGGTTGCCGACGCCGACGACGGCGCTGAAATCGAGCCCGTCGAGCCGGCCGCGATTGTAGAGCGAGAAGCCGAGGCCGCCGCTCTGCGCCACCACGCCGATGCGGTTGCGCTGGCCCTTGGGGCCGGGATCGATCGCGACGCCGGGGCTGAAGGTGGCGCAGATGCCGGCGGGCACGTTGTAGAAGCCCTGGGTGTTGGGCCCGGCGATGCGGATGCCGGCGCGCCGGGCCGCCGCGATCATTTGCGCCTGCAACGCTGCGCCCGCTTCGCCGGCATCGGCAAAGCCCGAGCTCGCGACGACGACGCTGGCGATGCCGGCGGCAGCGCATTCCCCGATCGCCTGGACGACGCTCGCCGCCGGGATGGCGACGAGCGCGAGATCGATCGGACGCGGCGCCGCCGCGAGCGTCGGATAGGCCGGAACCCCATAGACCGCGCCGCGGTTAGGGTTGATCGGATAGAGCCGCCCGGCATAGCCGTGCCGCAGCAGGTTGTGCATGAGGCGGCCGCCGATCTTCTCGACGCCTTCGGACGCGCCGATCACGGCGATCGAACGCGGCGCCAGGAAGTTCGCAAGACCGGCCATGGCCTCAGCGCGCGCCGGCTCGCGTCGCTGCGGCGGTGACGAACGGCCACAGCCCGTCGCCGCCTTGGCGTGCCGCTTCGCGGCCGAGCCAGGCCCACCAATGGGTCTCGTCGCCGAATTCCTCGCGCCATGCCCAGAGCCGCGTGGTGCAGCGGTGGAGTGCGTGTTCCTGGGTGAAGCCCATGGCGCCATGGACCTGATGCGCGATGCCGCAAGCGAGCGATGCCGCCTCGCCGATCCGCGCTTTGGCGGCGGCGATTGCGACATCGGCGCCGTCATGCGCGGCGGCATCGGCCGCGGCGCCGGCAGCGGCGACGTTGGCGGCGAGGACCGCGATCTGCTGCTGCACCGCCTGGAACTTGGCGATGGGACGGCCGAATTGAACGCGCTCGTTGGCGTGACGCACCGTCGAGTCCAAGACCGTCTCGAGCGCGCCCGCCATGGACGAAATGCGCACCAGCGCCCCGCGCAGCCACAGCGCGTCGAGATCGATGCCGGCGCCCGCCGGTGCGACCTGGTCCGCGGCCAGAGTCACGTCGTCGAACGCGACCGTATCGCGCGGTTCGCCGGCGAGATTGCGCGATGGCTCGATCCGCGCCGCTGCGCGCGGCACCAGCGCCACGCAATCGCCATGCGGGCCGCGCGCCAGCACCGCCAGCGCGACGCAGTCGCGTGCCCAGGGAATGCCGCGTGCCGTGCCGGCAAGGCGCCGCGTGCCGTCGATGCGCAGCCCGGCGGCGTCCTCGCGCAGCATCGGCGCAAGCGCGAGCGGCCCCGGCGGCACCGCGATCCCGCTCTCCGACAGGAGCCAGGCGGCGAGCATGGTCTCGGCCAGCGGCACCGGCGCGGCATGGCGTCCGGCCGCGCGCAGGATGACGGCGACATCGCCGCGATCGACGCCGGCGCCGCCCTTGTCCTCGGCGACCGAGGCGAGGGTGAGGCCGGCAGCCTCGAGCGCCTGCCACAGCGCCGCGGGCCAGGCGCCGCGCGGCGCAATGGCTGCATCGCGCCCGCCATGCGCGGCGAAGAGCCGTTCCGCCGTCGCTGCGAGGACGGGCCGCATCTCGCTCATCGGAGGCCCAGTCCCTTGGCGATGATGCCGCGCAGGATCTCACGCGTGCCGCCGCGGATGGAAAAGGCCGGCGACCACAGCACCGCATAGTCGAGCGCGGCGGCGAAGACGGGACCGCGCGCCGCCGCCGGCACGAGCTTGCGCGCGATCTCGGGAATCTCCTGCTCGAATTGCGTACCCAGATCCTTGACGATCGCGGCGGCGAGATTGGGCGTGGCGCCTTCCTGCAGCATGCCGGCGACCGAGAGCGACATGGTCCTGAGCGTCCACAGATGCGCCATGAGCCGTCCGACCGCTTCCGCTTCCTTCGGCCCCGGCGCCGGTCCCACCGCGTCGACCAGCGCCTTCAGCAGTTGATAGGTGCTGAGCCATCGCTCCGGCCCGCTGCGCTCGTAGGCGAGTTCGCTCGTCACCTGGTTCCAGCCGTTGCCGACCGCGCCCACCACCCTGTCGTCGGGCACGAACACATTGTCGAACGCGACCTCGTTGAAGTCGTGCTCGTCGGCGAGATTGAGGATCGGCCGCACGGTGATGCCGGGCCGGCTCAGATCGACGAGGAACTGACTGACGCCGGCATGGCGGTCCTCGCCGCGCGGCGCGGTGCGCACGAACAGGATCATCATGTGCGAGCGGTGCGCGTTGCTGGTCCAGATCTTCGCACCCTCGACCTCCCAGCCGCCCGTCACCTTGCGCGCGCGGGTGCGGATCGAGGCCAAGTCCGAGCCCGAATCGGGCTCGCTCATGCCGATGCAGAAATAGCATTCGCCGCGCGCGATAAGCGGCAGGAAGTGAGACTTCTGCGCCTCGGTACCGAAGCGCAGGATCAGCGGTCCCGACTGCCGGTCGGCCACCCAATGGGCGCGGGTCGGCGCGCCGGCCGCGAGCATCTCTTCGGTCACGACATAGCGCTCGAGCGCCGGCCGCGCGCGGCCGCCGTAACGCTCGGGCCAGGTCATGCCGATCCAGCCGCGCGCGCCCATGGCGCGGCTGAATTCCGCCGAGAAATCGCCCCAGCCGCCGGGCGCCGGCACGAACGCGCCGGCGCGATGCTGATCGTCGAGGAAACGGCGCAGCTCCGCGCGCAGCGCCGCCGCCTCGGGCGACAGCGCGGCGGGACGGAAGTCGAGCGCTGCGTCGCTCATCGCGGCGGGTTCACTGCGCCGCCGCGCTCTGCGGCCGGCCGATCGCGGCGTTGACGCCCGGCATCACCTGTTCGGCCATCAGCGTCATCGAGCGCTTGGTCAGCGCCGGATCGAACCAATCCATGCCGGCATAGACCAGCTCGCCGAAATCGCCGACCTCCTCACGCAGCGCGAGGATCCCGTCCACCACCTTGTTGACGCTGCCGCAGATCACCAGCCGGTCAACGATGCCGTCCTCGGTCACCGTGTCGTCGGGCTGATCGGGGTCGTCCTTCCACACGATGGTGCGGCGGGCGCGGTCGAACTTGGTCTTGAGCTGGCGGTAGTAGAATCGGAAGGGACTGTCCGGTCCCTTGCCATAGCGCTCGGCGGTCGCGTCATCGTCGGCGACGAAGACGGTGCGGGCGATGCGCCAATCCGCGGGATCGGCGGCACGTCCGGCCTTGGCCTTGCCTTCGGCATAATTCTGCCAATGCGTCTTCACCCAGCGCGGCATGAGGAAATTGGCCGAAAGCGGATGGAAGTCGCGCTCGCCCATCAGGACGACGCCCTTCGAGTAAGGCGCCACCACCGTGCCGACGATCTCGGGGCGCGGTTGCTGATAGGGCTTGGCGAGATATCCCAGCCCGAGCGCCGGCGCCATGGTCCGCCGCGTCGAGACCTTGAACCGGTTGTCGGCAAGGTCGATGTCGTAAGGCGGATCGCGCGCCCAGATCTCGAGGATGACGTCGATCGCCTCGGCGAACATCTTGTTGCGGTCCTGGTCGAGATGGCCCAGCACCTCGGCGTCGGAGGGAATGTTGCCCGGGCTGATGCCGAAGATGAATCTTCCCTCGGCCAGCGTGTCGAGGAGCGCCGCGTTCGACGCGATGATCACGGGATGGGTGAAGGAGAGATTCGAGGTGCCGGTCGCGAGCTTGATCGTCTTCGTATCGGAGATGAGCGAGGCCAGGAAAAGCATGCTGTTGGGGATGTTCTCGAGGCTGTCGGTCAAATGCTCGCCGACGAAGGCATCGTGGAAACCGAGCCGGTCCGCGAGAATGACCGTCGCGCGATCCTCTTTCAGCGTCTCGACCCAGGGGCGGCCCATCGGATGCATCGGCATGGTGAAGAAGCCAAGTCTCATGTCCTGCCTTTCCGTGTCGCTGCGGCCGCAATCTATCATGGGGCTTGGTGCGCGTCTTGCCTCCTCCCGCTTCCCAATCGGCGGCGGGCGCGTATCATGCCGCGATAATGACGCGATGAAAGGGAGGGAAAGAATGCGCGGTGCAACACTCGTCGGGGCGGTTCTCGGCGCGATGCTGGTATGGGCGGCGCCCGCGCTTGCCGTCGATACCGTCACCACCGGCCTCCTGGGTTCGCCCTCCTCGGGCAGTTGGCCCTACCATATCGGCGTCAAGGAGGGGTTCTTCGCCCAGAACGGCATCAAGCTCGACCTCGTCTATGTGCCGACGGCGCCGGGCCTGGTGCAGGAGCTCGCCGCCGGCTCGCTCGACATTGCCGGCACGGTCGGCGTGGTCGAGCCGATCCATGCGATCGAGAAAGGTGCGCCCGTCGCGCTCTTCCGCATCGTCGGCGCGATCTCGCCCTACGAGATGCTGGCGAAGCCGACGATCCACTCGATCAAGGAGCTCAAGGGCAAGACCATCTGCATCGGCGGCCTGGCCGACATCAACCGCGTCTATCTCGAGCGCATGGTGCAGGCGAACGGGCTCAAGGACGGCCAGTTCGACATCGTCGTCGCCGGCTCGACCGGCGCGCGCTTCGCTGCACTCAAATCGGGCGCGGTCGACGCGACGATGCTGGTGCCGCCCTACAGCTTCTATGCCGAGGCCGCGGGGTACAACAATATCGGCATGATCGCCGATTATGCCGGCGACCTGCCGTTCTCGGGCGCGAGCGTCTCGCTCCCCTGGGCGGCGAAGCACCGCGACACGCTCACGCGCTTCCGCGCCGCCCTCGACCGCTCGATCGCCTGGTTCTATCAGGACGCCAACCGCGACGCGGCGATCGACATCCTGGCGGCATTGGTGCATTCGCCGCGCGCGGATGTGGCCAAGAGCTACGACTTCCTGCGCAAGATCCATTATTACGCCACGGGCGACACGGTGCCGCGCAAGGGGCTGCAGCATTTGATCGACGCGATGAAGCAATTGGGCGATATCGAGGGCAAGGTCACGCCCGACCGCCTCGTCATTCCCGGCTTCACCAAGATCACGGATTGAGGGCGCGGATGCGGTCGAGCACCGGCAGGATATAGCGGCGGAACTGCGCCGGGTTCTCGCTCATGGGGAAATGCCCCAGCGCCTCCATCACCACGATTTCGGCACCGGCGATCCGCGCCGCGGTGCGGCGCGTGTCCTCGGGCGTGCAGGAGAAATCGTATTCGCCGGTCAGGAGGTAGAGCGGACAAGCGCGCGTGTCGATGCGCCCGACCGCGTCGCGGAGATCGCCATCGACGCGATAGAAATGGAGATCGCCTTTGAACACGCCAGGGCCGCCCTGCATATAGTGCCACAGCGTCTCCCAGCGCGCGGCGTCGGGGGCCTGCGGCGCGATCAGGCCCGAGACCAGACCGGCGCATACCTCGCCGCCCGAGATGTCGGGCCGGTGCAGCCAATCGGCGTCGTACCAGGGCGCTTGGAAGTCGGCGGCCTCGAGCCCGATCAGCGCGCGGAACTCGGCGGCGTGATGGATGGCGAGATGGAGCACGATGCGCCCGCCGATCGAGCAGCCCATCACCACCGGCCTCGCCAGCCCCAGCGCCGCGACGAAGGCGCGGATCGCCTCGGTATAGGCGGCGGTGGTGAGGCGGTATTCGGCCCGCTCCCAGCCTTCGGGCGGCGACGATTTGCCATGCCATGCCAGGGCAGGTCGAAGGCGAGGACGCGGAAATGCCCGGCGATCGCCGGATCGGTCATCAGGTGATGGAACTGGCGTCCGTCGGCGCCGGCGGTGTGGAGGCAGACGAGCGGAATGCCTTGCCCGGTCTCCTCGAAATAGATCCGGTGCGGCTTGCCCGCGAGGTCGAGACGCAGATAGCGTCCGACGATGGGATCGATGGCGGCGGTCATATCGCCGTGTCGCCATTGCCGCGGCGCGGCGCCGCGAGCACGTCCTTGAAATAGAGCAGGTTCGCCATCAACGGCTGAAGATCGCCCTCGATCCGGAACGCGCCCAGCTTTTGCAGCGCGAAGATGTCGTGATGGTGCGGCGGCGGTACCGGGCGCCAGAACTGACGCCAGCCTTCGGCGCTGCCGCGCACCGCAAAGCCCCACGCGCGCATGAGGAAGGGACCGCGCGCCACCGCCGCGATCCGGCCGCGATCGATCGCGACGTGATACAAAACCGCGCCGAGATCGAGGCGCAGCTCGAGCGTCACGAAGCGGCCGCGATGCACCAGCCAGGGATCGCCGTTGACGAGATCGGAAAGCCGCTCGATCCGGCGGACGAGATCGGCGTCATCGTCCATGGCATCAGGCCGGCCGGATGGCGAGCGGCAGGCTGCTCAGGCCGCGGACCGAATTGTTGAAGCGCCGCACCGGCTCGCCGTCGAGCGCGATCTCGACCACCCGCTCGGCGAGCGCGGTGAGCAGGACCTCGCCTTCGAGCCGCGCGATCATCTGGCCGACGCATTGGTGGATGCCGGTGCCGAACCCGACATGGGCCTGCGGCTTGCGGGTGATGTCGAACCGGTCCGGTTCGTCGAAGCGGGCCGGATCGCGATTGGCGGAGCCGAAGAACAGCAGCATCTTCTCGCCGGCGCCGAGACGCGTGCCGGCGAATTCGACGTCGCGCGCGGTAGTGCGAAAGAAGCACTGGATCGGCGATTCGAGGCGCACCACTTCCTCGAAGGCGGCGCGCGCGAGGCCGCGGTCGCGCCGCAGCTTCTGCCATTCGCCGGGATTTGCGGCGAAGCAGTGGAGCGCGCTGCCGATCGCCGCCACCGTCGTGTCCATGCCGGCGGTCAGGAACGAGCGGACCAGCAGCGATGCCTCGTCCTCGCTCGCCTCGCCGCGATCGACCGCCTCGTAGACCGCGGCGCCGAGGCTGCCGGGCCGGAGCGCCGCCCGCGCGCAGCTCGCCATGATCCACGGCACCACGACATCGGCGCGCGCCGCCGACGCCTGGAACCGCTCGTTGAACGGACCGAAGGCGTTGAATGCCATGTCGCCATAGGGCACCAGGTTCTCGCGGCCCTCCGTCGCCAGGCCGACGGCGTCGGGGAAGACCTTGACGGGATAGATTTCGGCCAGGTCCTTGACGCCGTCGAAGCGGCGCCGCGCGACCAGCCGGTCGACGAGCGCAATCGCGTCGCGGGTGAAGTCGTCGCGCAGCTTGCGCACGGAAGCCGGCTGCATCACGCGGTCGACGATGCCGCGGGTGCGGTCATGGACCGGCGGGTCGGTCTCGAGCAGCAGGCTCGGCGGCCGCCACGGCTTCTCCTTGCGGAAATCGGCGAGCCCGACGCCGGCGGCGGAGGTGAAGCTCCGCCAGTCGCTCAGCGCCGCCTGCACTTCCTGATAGCGCGCGAGGCCCCAGACGTCATAGGCGCCGAGGCGGAACACCGGCCCGGCCGCGCGCATCGCCGCATAGGCGGGATAGGGGTCAGCGATGAAGTCGCGCGCGTAGGGGTCGAAGGCGAGAACCGGGATGTCGCTCGTGGCAACGGCCATGTCGCCCTGCCGAATCCGATGCGGGGACACCTTCCATATCATCGCCGGAAGGAGCCAGCAAGGCGGCCGTCCGGTTCAGTGGAACAGGAAGAGCCGCGTCAGCGCCGTTGCCGAAGGCACCACGATGCGGCTCGCCGTGGCGCCGAGCGCCAGCGGCTTCACCAGCATCTTCACCGCCATGTCGTAGCGGTAGTAGCGCTGCGCCATCACGCGGATGTCGTGCCGGAACGCGTCGTAATCCCCTTTCCGGAACGGTGCCGCCGGATCGGTGACGAGGCGCACATGCTTGAAGGCGCAGCTCGCGTCCTCGGAATCGACCTCGGTCATGCGCTTCAAGAGGGTGCGCAGCACCGCCGTCCGGCCCGGCTGCTCGGTCGCGGCATAGCGCTGGAAATAGCGAAAAAAATGCTTGTAGTGGTTGACCTCGTCGGCACTGATATGCGCCGCGAGCAGGCGCAGCACCGGCTCGGGCGCGGCATCGGACAGCATGCGGTAGAAGCTCGCCGTGCCGGTTTCGACGACGCAGCGCGCCGCCATCTCGAGCGCGCGGCCCGGGGCGAGATGCGCGACCGTGCAGTATTGCTCGTACTCCGCGAAGAAATTGCGATAGGCGCGGTCCCAGTCGAAATCCGGCCAGGCCGTTTCGACATAGCGCCGGAGCGCCGCGCCGTGCTGAAGCTCGTCGCGCTGCCAGCCGCCTTCGAGCCAGGCGACGACCTCGGTGTCGTCACGATAGTACTCCGCCAGATTCTGCGTGTAGGTGTCCGAGCTGATCTCGATGAACGAGGCGGCGGTGACGAGCTCCATCAGGCGCCGGTCGTCGCCGAGCGCGACGCGGTCGATATGGTCGAAGGGGATATCGGCCAGCGACCAGCGCGCGCGGGAACCTTCCCGTCGCGGCGCGGGCGGCGCCGTCTCCCAGTCGGACCTCTGTGCGTCGCGGACCGGAGCCCCCTCGGACCGCTCGTTTTCCGCTCGCATGGCAAAAATCCTCAATCCGTCGATCAGGTGCCTTTCCGTCCGATGATGCAGGGCACAAGCGTGATAGGCAGTACGCGCGGGGCTTATCCCTCGATCCATCGTTCCCACGCGCTCTCGCCGGGCGATTCTATCGAGGCGGTTTCGTTCGCGCCAATGGCGAATTTGTCGCGGCGCGCGGTCTCAGCCCGGCTCCCTCAGCGTCCATTCTCCGTTCGCGGTGCGGTCGATGCGGCCTTCCTCGTGCAGCCGGCCGGCGGCGCTGAAGTCGAGCGGAGGCGAGCCGACGGCGAAGTTGACCGGCAGCTTCTCGCGGCGCGCGACCCAGCCGCGATGGATCTGCTTCAGATCGGCTTCGGCGGTGAGGTTCGAGCGCAGGGTCGTGCGGTCACGCAGCATCAGGCGGCGGCTCCTCGTGGAGCTCGACCTCGTCCAGGGCGGCCAGCGTCGCGGCGAAGCGCCGCAGCCGGAATTGTTCGAGATCGATGGTGGCGGCAGACATGGCACCTCTACGTTCGACCGTGACCGTTCTGCAACACAGCGGGAGAATCGACGGTTCTTGCCCGGGAGGGCGCTATTCGGCCGGCGCCGCGGCGGCGGCGCTTCGGTGCGATGCCCGGGCCGAGCCCATGCAGAACAGGCTCCCCGCCAACAACACCGCCACCAGAACGAGCACCAGCTCCGCATGCCCATGGTCGATCAGGAATCCGAACGGTATCGGCACGAGCGCGCCGCCCAACGGCAACGCCGCGCTGACAAAGCCGAACACCTTGCCGATCTCGCCTGGCGGCGCCGCGTCCTTGAGCATGACGTCGCGCGGCGTGCGGCTGCCGCCCAGCGCCACGCCGGAGAAGAACATCATGGCAATCGCGATGAGCCCGGTCACCGGCAGGATGCCGACGAGCAGCGTCGTCAGCGCCGAGATGCCGGTGAGGCCGGCGACGAAATAGGCGAGATGGCGCTGGGTCGAGTGGTCGATGACCCAGCCGCTGGCGAGGACGCCCAAGGCCGAGCCGATCATGTAGGCCGTGAGCGCGGTCGAGGCGAGGGCGATCTCGATCCCCTTGACCTGATGCAGCACGGTGATCAGCCAGGCCTGCACCCCGCTCCCGGCCATGGCGCCGAGCAGATAGAACATGAAGAACAGCACCATGGTGCGCTCGAACACGAGCTGGCGCAGCGTCAGTCGGCCTTTCTTGTCCGCGTGTCGCGTCTGCTCCGTGAGGACTTGGCTCTGCCATATCACGGCGCAGACGACGGGGAGCCCAAGCAGCCCCAGCAGCAGCAGCGCGTGGCGCCAGCCCATGATCAGCATCAGGCCGGCGACGACCGGCGGCGCCGCGGCGAAGCCGACATTGCCGGTGAAGCTGTGCAGCGAGAACGCCCGCCCCATCCGTTCCTTGCCGATCGAGCCGGCGAGGATCGAATAATCGGCCGGATGGAACACGGCATTGCCGACGCCGGAGACGGTCGCCAGCAGCGCGATCTGCCAGAACGTGGAGGCGAATGCCATGGCCGAGATCGACAGCGACATCACGAGCGTGCCGCCGATCAGGAACGGCCGTGCGCCATAGCGGTCGACCAGGAACCCGTAAGGGGTCTGGAGCGACGCCGCCATGATGCTCATGAGCACGGGGGCGAGACCCAGCTCGGCGTAGCTGATCCCGAATTCACGCTGCCACACGATGAACAGCGGCGGCAGGCACAGGCCGTAGAAATGGGACAGGAAATGCCCCATCGAGATCAGGAGATTGACGCGCGTTTCCCGCTGGATCATGGCGCGATGATGCGCGGCGATCATTCCGCGGTCAAGCGACGACGCCCGAGCCGGGCATTCGCATCGCGCGGGGTTCGCCCGCGTCCGCGGCGCGCTCGCGCCCTATTGGGCGGCGGCGGTGGCGTGGCGGGCGGCGGACGGCAGGCGGTCGCGGAAGAACGGCAGCACCTCGGCGGCGATCGCTTCCTGGTTCGCCTTTACCATGTCCGCCGGCAGCGTGCCGAACTGCGTCTTGGTCAGCGAGGTGTTGAATCCGGCCAGGTCCTGGTATTCGGCCAGCTTCTCGCGCACCGTGGCGGGGCTGCCGACGATGACCACGCCGGCGCGCACCAAATCCTCGGCGGTCTGGGGCCGGCCGGTGGTCTTGACCTCGCGGATGCGCTTCAGCGACTCGTTGCTGGTATAGCCCGGCGGCAGCAGCATTTCGGTCGGCATCTTGAGGAAGCGGTTGGCGAGCGCCTCGAGATGGGGCTTCGCCTCCTTCATCGCCTTGGCGTCGGTCTCGGCGACGTAGATCGAGTTCGACCACGCCAATTGATCGGGCGAGGCCTGGTAGCCGCATTTCTCGGCCTCGTCGCGATAGAGCTGGAAGAAGCGCGCGACCGCGGCGATCGGGCTCAATGTCTGGCAATAGGTATAGCGCATCTTCGCCGCCCACTTGATCGTCGAGGTCGAGCCCTGCGAAGGGATCCAGATCGGCGGGTGCGGACTCTGATAGGGACGCGGCCAGACATTGACGTAGTCGAACCGGTACTGGCGCCCGGCATAGCGGAACGGTCCCGGCTCGGTCCAGGCGCGGACGATGAGATCGTGCGCCTCGTGGAAGCGGTCGTGCGATTCGGTCGGATTGGTGCCGGTCGAGTGGTATTCCGCGCCGATGCCGCGGACGAAGCCGGCGATGAACCGGCCTTCCGTCAGATTGTCGAGGATGGCGTATTCCTCGGCGACGGTGAGCGGGTTGTTGAGGAGCGGCAGGGCGCGGCCGAGGATCGCGATCTTGGCGCGCTTGACGCTGCGGGCGAGCGCGCCCGCCAGCACGCCCGGCGTCGGCATCAGCCCATAGGCGGTCTGGTGGTGCTCGTTGAGAACGACGCCGTCGAAGCCGAGCCGGTCGGCATATTCCAACTCGTCGAGATAGCGATGGTAGAGCGCGGCGCCTTTCACCGGGTCGTAATGGCTGTTCGAAAAGGTGATCCAGGCGGTGCCGTTGCGCTCGATCGCATCGAGATCGGCGTCGGCATAGGGCATGAGGTGGAAATTGAAGATCTTCATGGCGTACCCTCCGCGACCGGCCGTCGCACCCGAAGCATGACAAAATCCCGGACTCAATTCAAACCTCGCGCCGGTGGCGCGGGAGCGCGGCAATCTCGCGGCGAAAGGAGCCCGCCATGCCCGATCGCGCCGAGGACTGCGCCGTCGCCCGCGAGATCGCCGATTGCGATCCGTTCCACAAGGCGGGCCTGCGCAGCGATACGCTGCGGCGCTGGACCGTGAACGAGGGGAGCTATTCCGTGCGGGTGAATTATTCCGATCAGAGCGTGACCATTGCGTGAGGCCGCAGCCGGGCGCCGTTCCCGGCCGAATGCCGCATCTTGCGGTCAGCCGCGGACGTGCCTTAAAATTAGGCAAAGCACCGGAGCACACGGCGCCAGGAGGAAATGGATCATGAAAAGCGCGCCATCCACACTGCGCAAGTGGAGCTGGTGGTACCTGCTCTTCCTCATTCAATGCGTGGCCGTGTTGTGGCCGCCTTTTTATAATGCGGCGGAGCCGCACTGGCTCGGCATCCCCTTCTTCTATTGGTACCAGATGCTCTGGGTCGTGCTCGGCGCGATCCTGACGGGGATCGTCTATTTCGCCACCGAGATCCGCGAGCGATAGGCGCCGGCCGGGGGGACAACGCACATGGCACAGATCAACTGGACCGCGCTCATCATCTTCGTGCTGCTGTTCGGGTTCATCACCTGGATCGGCTTCGCCGCCGCGCGGTGGCGCGCGGGCGATCTCGACCTGCTTCACGAGTGGGGCCTCGGCGGGCGACGGTTCGGCACGGTGGTGACCTGGTTCCTGATCGGCGGCGATCTCTACACCGCCTATACCTTCATCGCCGTGCCGGCGCTGGCCTTCGGCGCCGGCGCGATCGCGTTCTTCGCCGTGCCCTACACGATCGTCATCTATCCGCTGCTGTTTCTGGCGTTTCCGCGGCTGTGGAACGTCGTGCACAAGCACGGCTATATCACCGCGGCGGATTTCGTCCGCGGCCGGTTCGGCAATCGCTGGCTGGCGCTGGCGATCGCGCTGACCGGCATCGTCGCGACCATGCCCTATATCGCGCTGCAGCTCGTCGGCATCCAGGTGGTGATCGGCGCCATGGGCATTTCCGGCACGGGCCTCGCCGGAGATCTGCCGCTCATCATCGCCTTCGTCGTTCTCGCCGCCTTCACCTATCAGAGCGGCCTGCGCGCGCCGGCGGCGATCGCCATCGTCAAGGATGTGCTGATCTACACCACCGCCCTCGTCGCCGTGATCGCCATTCCGATCGAGCTCGGCGGCTACGGCAAGATTTTCGCAGCCGTGCCGCCGGCAAAGCTGCTGCTTGCCGTGCCGGGACCGCACACCACCGGCGTCTATGGCGTCTATGCCACGCTCGCCTTGGGCTCGGCGCTGGCGCTCTTCCTCTATCCGCATTCGATGACGGGCATCTTGAGCGCGAGCAGTGCCAAGGCCATTCGCCGCAATGCGGCGATACTGCCGGGCTATTCGCTGATGCTCGGGTTCCTGGCCCTGGTCGGCTTCATGGCGATCGCCGCCGGGGTGGACAAGCTTCCCGAATACGCCGAGGGATTCAAGACCTTCAAGGCGAACTTCGCGGTCCCGGCGCTGTTTCTCCACAGTTTCCCGTCGTGGTTCGTCGGCATCGCCTTTGCCGCGATCGGCATCGGCGCGCTGGTGCCGGCGGCGATCATGTCGATCGCCGCGGCCAACCTTTATACGCGCAACATCCATCGCGAGTTCTTCCACGCCGAGATCGGCGCCAAGGCCGAGGCGCAGATGGCGAAGTGGGCGTCGTTGGTCGTCAAGTTCGGCGCGCTCGTCTTCATCCTCTTCGTGCCGGCGCAATATGCGATCCAGCTTCAGCTGCTCGGCGGCATCTGGATCATCCAGACCCTGCCGGCCGTGATCCTGGGCCTCTATACGCGCTGGTTCGACGATTGGGCCTTGCTCATCGGCTGGGCCGCGGGTGTCGTCGCGGGCACGTGGATGGCCGCGGTGATGCACTTCACGCCCACCTATGCGCTGACCATCGCCGGCGTCACCATGCCGGGCTACACCGCGTTCTACACGGTGATCCTCAACCTTGTCGTGGCGATCGTGCTGACGCCGGTGTTCCGCCTGGCGGGCCGCGCGCTGGTCGACGAGACGGCCGCCGCCGACTACCAGGTCTGAGCCGTCATTCGGCGACGCGGTAGCGCGCGGCGGCGTCGTCGTATTCGGGCAAGCCCACGAGCGCGGTCAGCTCGGCGAAGGAAACGAGCGGCGGCGCCCGGGCGGGGTCGTCGGCGGCCAGCGCGGCGAGCATGTCGCGCATGGCGCGGACGGCCGCATGGAGCAGCACGTTGTAGGTCACCACCTTGAAGCCCATCGCGGCGAGATCGGCGCGCCTGGCAACCGGCGTCTTCGGCATCATGTTGGCCCAGGTCGGACGCGCAAAGCCGCCGGCGAAGCTGCGCAGCTCGGCTTCGCTCTCGAGCGCCTCGGCGAAAAGGATGTCGGCGCCTTCCTCCTCGAAGGCGCGACAGCGCGCCATGGCCTCGGCGAAGCCGACCGACGAGCGGGCGTCCGTCCGTGCCATGATCAGGACGTCCGTATCGCCGCGCGCTTCGACCGCGGCCCGGATTTTCATGCGCGCCTCCTCGCGCCCGATCACCGGCCGGCCACCGCCGTAATGGCCGCATTTCTTCGGCCAGACCTGGTCCTCGATCAGGATCGCGGCGGCGCCGGCCTGGGCGAATTCGCGCACCGTGCGGCGCACGTTCATGGCATTGCCATAGCCGGTGTCGCCGTCCGCGACGATGGGAAAGCCCGGCACCGCGGCGCAGGTATTGCGCACCTGGTCGAGGACTTCGGCATAGCTGATGAGCCCGGTATCGGGCATGGCGAAGCGTGCGGCGGCGATGCCGAAGCCGCCGAGCAGCGCCATGGGCAGTCCCGCCTGCGCCGTCAGCCTCGCGCTCAGCGGATCGGCGATGACCGGACAGACCAGGAGCCCGGGGCTGCCGAGTAGTTCGCGCAATCGCGCCGCCGCGCTGGTCATGGCCCGCTTCCTTCTTCACGCCTGCCGAGGCGTGCCATCCTAATACAAGGGCCGCGGCGGCGCAGCCGCGCCCGACCGGCGGTTAATCCCGCCGTAACCGTGCCGTGCCTATGATCCGCTCACGGTTCGGCCAAGGGTCGAGGAGGGTGTCGTATGAGCCGCTGCATCTTCGTCGTCGACGATGATCGCGACCACGCGGAGAGCATCGCCGACATCCTGGCGCTGCAGGGCGACGAGGTCGTGCTCGCCTTCAGCGGCGAGGACGCGGTCCGGCGCTTCGCCGAGCACCCGTTCGATCTTACCCTCTTGGACGTGAAGCTGCCGGGGATGAACGGGGTCGAGGCGTTTTTCGAGCTGCGCCGGCAACGCGCCGATGCGGCCGTCATCATGATGACGGGGTTCAGCGTCGAGCATCTTCTGGCCCAGGCCGTGCTAAGCGGCGCGGACGGCGTCCTGCACAAGCCCTTCGCCGCCGCCGAACTGCTCGAGGCGATCGCCCGGGCCGCGCCGCCCCGCCGCGCGGCCTGAGACGAACGCCGCCGCCGCCGCTAGGCCAGGCGGATCGAGACGGCTTCGGGCCCCTTGGTGCCCTGGGCCACCTGCATCACCACCGCCTGTCCCTCGGCGAGGTTGTTCAGGCCCTGCTGCTCGAGCACCGAGACGTGGATGAACACATCCTTGCCGCCCTCGGGCACGACGACGAAGCCGAAGCCTTTCGCGGCGTTGTACCACTTCACGGTACCGCGCATCTCGACCGTGGCCCCCATGTCGCGTTCCCGCCGTGCCGGCCGCGGCCCGGAACCGGAAAACGAGCGCTCGCGCGGCGGGGGAGCCGCCGACGCCGTGCTCGCATCCACCTCCAGCACTTCGGCGACCTGCGCGCCCTTCTGCCCCTGGCTGGTCCGGACCAGGAGACTGGTGCCGGGCGCGACCGGGCCCTGGCCCGCCCGCTGCAGCACCGACAGATGCAGGAACGCGTCGCCCGTGCCATCGCCCAGCTCGACGAAGCCGAACCCCTTCTCGGCATTGAACCATTTGACCTTGGCGCGGGCCGGCGGTCCGGCCGGCCGGTCGTCCATCGGCGGCCGTGCGCTCGGTCCGCCGAAACGCGGCCCCCGTCGCGGCGGCTCTACCGCGAAATTGTCGTCGTCAAAGCCCCGCCGCCGCGGCGGGCGCCAGTCGTGGCCTCTACCCATTTGTGTTTCTGCTCCGGGAATTCATTGCCGACCCTTCCTTGCCCCTTTGTCCACGAGCCGCGATCAGCCGGCGATCACGCCTACCCTAGCAGACGCGGCGGCATAACGGAATGAGGTGTCGTGAAGCGGGAGAACGAAAGCTTCCGCCCGCTCGCCGCGGGAGCATCCCGTCCCCGGCGCCGGTGTCGCCGCACGGCCCAGCAAAGGTGCCGTGCGGCTTGACTCGCCGGACGCCGCCAGCGATGTTGAAGGGTTGCGTCACCAGCGTGCTCGGGCGGGGGTCGGGCACGACGACGCGGCGGGGCGAATTTGTTGGCGCGGGGAAGCAGGAAAGGGGTGGAACACTGTCATATGGCCGCGAGGCAGGGGCTTTACGATCCGCGCCATGAGCATGACGCCTGCGGCGTCGGCTTCATCGCCAACATCAAGAATCGCAAGAGCCACAGCATCCTCATCGACGGTATCAAGATTCTCGGCAATCTCGCCCATCGCGGCGCGGTAAGCGCCGATCCGTTGGCGGGCGATGGTGCCGGGATCCTGATCCAGCTTCCCGATCGGTTGCTGCGAGCCGAGGCGGCGGGGCTCGGCTTCGCCTTGCCGGAGCCCGGGCGCTATGCCGTCGGCATGGTGTTTCTGCCGCGCCATGCCGAGACGCGGGCGGCTTGCGAGGCGACGATCGCCGAATTGGTCGCGACCGAGGGGCAGACGCTGCTCGGCTGGCGCGACGTGCCGTGCGACGGCTCGGTCCTGGGCGAAAGCATCCAGCCGATCGCGCCGGTGATCCGCCAGTTTTTCATCGCCCGCGGCGAAAATTGCCCGGACCCCGACGCCTTCGAGCGCAAGCTCTTCGTCATCCGCAAGCAATGCCACAAATCGATCCGCGTGCGCGCGCTGCCCGAAGGCGGCGCCTTCTACATCGCGAGCTGCTCGACGCGGACGATCATCTACAAAGGCATGGTGATCGCCGAGCGCCTCGCCCGCTTCTACAAGGACCTCGAGGACGAGCGCACCGAGACCGCGCTGGCGCTCGTGCATGCGCGGTTCTCGACCAACACCTTCCCGTCGTGGGAGCTGGCGCATCCATTCCGGTATCTCGCCCATAACGGCGAGATCAACACGCTCCGCGGCAATATCAACTGGATGATGGCGCGGCGCCATTCGATGACGTCGAAGGTGCTGGGTGCCGACCTCGAGAAGCTGTGGCCGCTCATCGGCGACGGCAATTCCGATTCGGCGACTCTCGACAACTGCCTCGAGCTGCTCGTCGCCGGCGGGTATTCGCTGCCCCACGCGCTGATGCTGATGATCCCCGAGGCGTG
Organism: Allostellaceae bacterium; assembly: GCA_035532935.1. Classification (GTDB taxonomy): domain Bacteria; phylum Pseudomonadota; class Alphaproteobacteria; order ATCC43930; family CGMCC-115725; genus DATJLY01. The sequence goes on along the minus strand of DATKQE010000048.1, from coordinate 89,400 downwards.
GGCCGACAATCCGCTGATGGACCTGAAGCGCCGCGCCTTCTACGAATACCATGCGGCGCTGATGGAACCCTGGGACGGTCCGGCCGCGATCGCCTTCACCGACGGGCGCCAGGTCGGCGCCACGCTCGACCGCAACGGGTTGCGGCCGGCGCGCTTCTTCGTGACCGCGGACGATCTCGTCGTCATGGCCTCGGAGGCGGGCGTCCTCGACGTGCCGGAATCGCGCATCACGCGGAAATGGCGACTCGAACCGGGCCGGATGCTGCTCGTCGATCTCGAACGCGGCCGGATCATCGACGACGAGGAGCTGAAGCACGATATCGCCTCGGCCCATCCCTATCAGGCGTGGCTCGACCAGACGCAGATCAAGCTCGAGACCCTGCCCGACGAAGTCACGCCGATGCCGCCGCCGCGCAACGTGCTGCTCGATCGGCAGCAGGCGTTCGGCTACACGCAGGAGGACCTGCGCTTCTTTCTCAGGCCGATGGCGCTCTCGGCCGAGGACACGGTCGGCGCCATGGGACGCGATACGCCGCTCGCCGTGCTGTCGAGCCGGCCCAAGCTCCTGTTCGACTATTTCCAGCAGCGTTTCGCCCAGGTGACGAACCCGCCGATCGATTCGATCCGCGAGGTTGTGGTGATGTCGCTCGTCTCGCTGGTCGGGCCGCGGCCCAACCTGCTCGATCTCGAGACCGGCGGCAAGCACATCCGGCTCGAACTGCATCAGCCGATCCTCACGAACGTGGATCTCGAGAAGATCCGCCGCATCGAGGACAGCTCGGGCGGCGTGTTCCGCACTTTCACGCTGTCGGTCTGCTATCCCGCCGTCGCGGGCGCCGCCGCCATGGGCGATGCGATCCAACGCATCTGCCGCGATGCCGAAGGGGCGGTGCGCGCGGGGCACAATATCATCGTGCTGTCGGACCGGGCGCTCGATGCAGATTGCATCGCGGTGCCGTCGCTTCTCAGCGTCGCCGCGGTGCATCATCATCTCATCCGCGAGGGCCTGCGCACCGAGGTCGGGCTCGTGGTCGAGACCGGCGAGGCGCGCCAGCTCCACGATTTCTGCCTGCTCGCCGGATACGGTGCCGAGGCGATCAATCCCTATCTCGCCTTCGACACGCTCGCGGCCCTGCAGCGCGACCTCGAAGGCAAGCTGTCGCCGGGCGAGGCGGAGGAGCGCTACATCAAGGCGATCGCCAAAGGCATCCTCAAAGTGATGTCGAAGATGGGGATCTGCACGTTCCAGTCGTATTGCGGGGCGCAGATCTTCGACGCGGTCGGGCTCAACAGCGCCTTCCTCGAACGCTACTTCACCGGCACCGTCTCGCCGGTCGAGGGGATCGGACTCGAGGAGATCGCCGAGGAGACCGTGCGCCGCCATCGCCTCGCCTTCGGCGATGCGCCCAACTACCGCGAGGCGCTCGATGTCGGCGGCGAGTTCGCCTTCCGCGTCAGCGGCGAGCGTCACGTGTGGACCTCGGACACGGTCGCGCTGCTGCAGCATGCGGTCCGCGGCAACAACTACCGCCAGTTCAAGGAATTCACCCGCCGCGCCGGGGCGCAGGAGGACGGGCTCATCGCGCTTCGCGGGCTGCTCGACTTCCGCTTCGCCGAGCATCCCGTGCCGCTCGAGGAGGTCGAGCCGGCGGCGTCGATCGTCAAGCGCTTCGCCACCGGCGCCATGTCCTTCGGCTCGATCTCGTGGGAAGCGCACACCACGCTCGCCATCGCCATGAACCGCATCGGCGGCAAGTCGAACACCGGCGAGGGCGGCGAGGATCCGCAGCGCTACAAGCCGCTTGCCGATGGCGACTCGATGCGCTCGGCGATCAAGCAGGTCGCCTCGGGCCGCTTCGGCGTCAACGCCGAATACCTTGTCAATGCCGACGTAATGCAGATCAAGATGGCGCAGGGGGCGAAGCCGGGCGAAGGCGGGCAGCTCCCCGGCCACAAGGTCGATGACTGGATCGCGCGCACCCGCCACTCGATTGCCGGCGTCGGCCTGATCTCGCCGCCGCCGCATCACGACATCTATTCGATCGAGGATCTGGCGCAGCTCATCCACGACCTCAAGAACGTCAATCCCCGCGGCGCGGTCAGCGTCAAGCTCGTCGCCGAGATCGGCGTCGGCACCATCGCCGCCGGCGTCGCCAAGGCCTATGCCGATCACGTCACCATTTCCGGCCACGAGGGCGGGACGGGCGCCTCGCCGCTCACCTCCATCCACCACGCTGGCGAGCCCTGGGAGATCGGTCTCGCCGAGACGCATCAGACGCTCGTGCTGAACGGACTGCGCGGGCGCATCGCGGTGCAGGTGGACGGCGGCATCCGCTCCGGCCGCGATGTCGTGATCGGCGCGCTTTTGGGCGCCGACGAGTTCGGCGTCGCCACCGCTTCGCTGGTCGCCGCGGGCTGCGTGATGATGCGCAAATGCCATCTCAACACCTGTCCCGTCGGCGTGGCGACGCAGAACCCCGAACTGCGCCGCCGCTTCAACGGCCGGCCGGAGGACGTGATCACGCTCTTCCACTTCCTCGCCGAGGAGGTGCGCGAGCTGATGGCCAAGCTCGGCTTCCGCACTTTCAACGACATGATCGGGCGGTCCGACCTGCTCTTGCCGCGCCGCGACATCGCGCACGAAAAGGCGCGGCGCGTCGATCTGGCGCGGGTGCTCTATCGTCCCGAGACGCCGGCCGGCACGGCCACCTACAAATGCGAGGAGCAGGACCACCGCCTCCACCGCGCCCTCGATCATCAACTCATCGCCGCCGCCAAGCCCGCGCTCGAGAACGGCGAACGCGTGATGATCGATCTGCCGATCCGCAACGTGAACCGTACCGTCGGCGCGATGCTGTCGGGCGAGATCGCGCAGCGCTATGGCGACGATGGGCTTGCCGACGGCACGATCTCGGTGAAGTTCACCGGCACGGCGGGGCAGAGCTTCGGCGCGTTCCTGGCGCGCGGCGTTGCCTTCGAGCTCGAGGGCGCCACCAACGACTATGCCGGCAAGGGGCTTTCGGGCGGACGGCTCGTGGTCTATCCGCCGCAGGACAGCAAGCTGGCGCGCGACAAGAGCATCATCGTCGGCAATACCGTGCTCTACGGCGCGATCGCGGGCGAGTGCTATTTCAGCGGCGTCGCCGGCGAGCGCTTCGCGGTGCGCAACTCGGGCGCGATCGCCGTGGTCGAGGGCGCCGGCAGCCATTGCTGCGAGTACATGACCGGCGGCGTCGTCGTGGTGCTGGGCGAGACTGGCAGCAATTTCGGCGCCGGCATGAGCGGCGGCGTCGCCTTCGTGCTCGACGAGCGCGGCGATTTCGGCGAGCGCTGCAACCAGGCGATGGTCGATCTCGAGCCCATTGCCGACGAGGACGATGCGCTCGAGGCGCTCGAGCACCGCTCGGGCGATCTCGAGGGCCATGGGCGCGTCGATGTCGCGCACGGCATGACCGAGCGCGACGCGACGCTGCTGCATCGCCTCATCGCCCGTCACGCGGCGCTGACCGGGAGTCCGCGCGCGCGCGCCGTTCTCGCGGATTGGGACACCTACCGGCCGCGCTTCGTCAAGGTGATACCGATCGAGTACCGGCGCGCGTTGAAGCAGATGCAGGCGCGCGCGCGCGCAACCGAGCGACCGGACGTGAGCGTCGCGGTAGGCGTTTGAGACGATGGGCAACCCGACGGGATTTCTCGAATTTCCACGGCACGACCGCGCCTATGCGCCGGTCGAGGACCGGCTCAAGCATTGGCGCGAGTTCGTACGCCCGCTGCCCGACGACGAATTGCGGCGCCAGGGCGCGCGCTGCATGGATTGCGGCACGCCGTTCTGCCATGACGCGTGCCCGGTCAACAACATCATTCCCGACTGGAACGACCTCGTCTACCAGGCCGATTTCCGTGCGGCGCTGGCGACGCTGCATCTCACCAACAACTTTCCCGACTTCACCGGGCGCATCTGCCCGGCGCCATGCGAGGCATCGTGCACGCTGAACCTGATCGACGAGCCGGTGACGATCAAGACGATCGAGCACGCGATCGTCGAGCGCGGCTGGACCGAGGGCTGGATCGAGCCGCAGGTCGCCGCCCATCACAGCGGCAAGCGCGTTGCCATCGTCGGTTCGGGTCCGGCCGGCCTCGCCTGCGCCCAGCAATTGGCGCGCGCCGGCCACGGCGTCGGCGTCTATGAGAAGTCCGCGCGCATCGGCGGCTTGCTGCGCTATGGCATTCCCGACTTCAAGCTCGAGAAGTTCACCATCGACCGGCGCATCGCGCAGATGCGCGCGGAAGGCGTCGAGTTCCATCCCAACAGCCATGTCGGAGCCAGCGTCCCGATCGAGCGGCTGATGCACGATTACGATGCCGTGGTCCTGGCCATCGGCGCCGAGGCGCCGCGCGACCTGCCGGTGCCGGGGCGCGAGCTCAAGGGCATCCATTTCGCCATGGAGTTCCTCGTCCAGCAGAACCGCCGCGTCGCCGGCGAGAAGGCGGACGAGAGCGCCGCCATCCTCGCCACCGGCAAGAACGTGCTGGTGATCGGCGGCGGCGATACCGGTTCCGACTGCATCGGCACGTCCAACCGTCACGGCGCCCGCTCGGTGACGCAGATCGAGATCCTTCCGGTGCCGCCCGAGCACGAAGACAAGCTTCTGACCTGGCCGGACTGGCCGATGAAGCTGCGCACCTCGAGCTCGCACGAGGAGGGCGTGCGGCGCGACTGGGCGGTCTCGACCAAGGCCTTCACCGGCCGCGACGGCCGCGTCACCGGGGTCGACATGGTGCGGGTCGAGTGGCGCGCGGGGCAGGGCGGCCGCCTGGAATTGCACGAGGTGCCGGGCAGCCTGTTCCACGTCAAGGTCGAACTCGTGCTGCTGGCGATGGGCTTCGTGCATCCCGAGCACAAGGGCGTCGTCGAAACGCTTGCGCTCGCGCGTGATCAACGCGGCAACATCAAGGCGACGACCGTGGATTACCGCAGCTCGGTCGACAAAGTCTTTGCCACCGGCGACGCGCGGCGCGGCCAGTCTCTGGTCGTCTGGGCGATCCGCGAGGGCCGCCAATGCGCACGCGCGGTGGATGAATTTCTGAGGGGGCATTCCGACCTGCCGCGTTGATACGCTCTTAAGGCGTGGCGCGTGACAGTGTGTCCCCGCTCCCTGGCCGCTTGGCGGTCGCTGCGGACGAGGCGGTGGTGGCGAAGTCGTCGGCAAAATTACCGGGCATTGGCCGGATCGCCGCCGGCGCGGGGACGGCTGCGGCGCTCGCGCTCGCCGGCTGCACGCTCGGACCCAATTTCACCCCACCCAAAGCGCCGCCCGAGACCACCTACACGTCCCATGGCGCGGCCGAGAAACAGGCGGGCGATCAGCATTTCGCGCTTGGCGCGAAGATCACCGGCGATTGGTGGACGCTGTTCCGGTCCGATCCGCTCGACGCCGTGCTGAAACAGGCCGTCGCCGGCAATCGCTCGCTCGTCGCCGCGCAGGCGACGCTGGCGGCGGCGCAGGAGTCGGTGAACGCGGCGCTTGCGGGGCTTTATCCCCAGGTCGATCTCGGTGCGAGTGCGGTGCGCCAGCACATCAACGGCGCGCAATTCGGCCTGCCGGAACTGCCGCCGCAATTCCCGCCCTATTCCAATCTGTTTCGCGTCGGGCCGACCGTCAGCTACGCGCTCGACATCTTCGGCGGCACCAGGCGCACGATCGAGGAAAGCGCGGCGCTCGCCGCGGTCCAGGACTATCAGCTCGACGCCGCCTACCTCACGCTCACCGGCAATGCGGTGCTGCAGGCGCTCACCATCGCCTCGCTGCGCGCGCAACTGGACACCGTCGACGGCATCGTCGCCGACGACCAGCGCAACCTCGATCTCGTGCATACTGAGTTGCGGGCCGGGGTCGCGACCCAACTCGACATCGAGACCGCGACGAGCCAGCTCGCCACCGACCGGACGCTGCGTCCGCCGCTGCTCCAGCAGCTCTCGGTCGCGCGTCACGCGCTGACGGTGCTGGTCGGCAAGGTGCCGAGCAACTGGCAGCCGCCCAATTTCGATCTCGATCGGATCACGCTCCCGACCGAGCTGCCGTTGAGCCTCCCGTCGTCGCTCGTGCGCCAGCGCCCGGACCTGCTCGCGGCCGAGGCGCAGCTCCATGCCGCCAGCGCGGCGATCGGCGTCGCCACGGCGCAGCTTTATCCGCAAATCACCCTGACCGGCGCGATGAGCCAGCAGGCGATTTCGCTCGACACGCTGTTCCACGGCGCGAGCAATGTCTGGAGCCTGGGGCCGAGCCTCACCATGCCGATCTTCCACGCCGGCGCGCTCGAGGCGGAGCGGCGGCGCGCCGTGGACAATTTCAACGCGGCGCTCGCGACCTACGAGCAGACCGTGCTCCAGGCCTTCGGCCAGGTCGCCGACGTGCTCGAAGCGCTGAACCACGATGCCGAACTGCTGGCCGAAGAACAGAGCGCCTTGCGCTCCGCCCAGTCCTCGCTCGACCTGACGCGGCGGTCCTATTCGATCGGCAGCGTCGGCATTCTCCAGGTGGTCGACGCGCAGCGCGTCGCCGAGCAGGCGCGGCTGGGCTTCGTCCGCGCCAAGGTGCAGCGCTATCTCGACACGGCTCAGCTCTTCGTCGCCATGGGCGGCGGTTGGTGGAGCTGGCGCGCGAATGCCGCCGCCCCCGCGGCGGCGATGCCGGTCTCGGCGCCGGCGCGATAGCGCTGGGACCCGCCGATCGTCACCTTTTTGCCCCATGCCGGCGGCATGAGGCCGTGTCAGGATGCGGCATCAATAATCGGGCACCACCGATGGGAGGCGGCGATGTACACGGACAACGCTGAGCCGTCCTTGGATGAGATGATGAGCGATCCGATCATCTGGCTTCGCATGAGCACCGCGCGCCAAGGTTCCGAGGGCGTGTGGCAGAGTCTCGAAAAAGCGCGAAAGCGGCTGCGGGAACCGGCGCGACACGAGGAATCCGTGCGCCGAAAGACCGGCAGTCCATGGACCTCGTGAACCGCGACCCGGCATCGACGGCACCCTGAGCGGGCGGCCGCGCCGCGCGCGGCGTCACGGCTGCAGCAGCAGCTTGCCTATCACGTCGCCGCTTTCGAGCCGCCGGTGCGCCTCAACCGCGTCGGCGAGCTTGAGGCGGGCGTGGATGTGCGGGTGCAATTGTCCGGCGGCGAGCATGTCGATGAGCGCGCGCATGCCGGCGCGCCGCTCCTCGGGGCGGTCGTCCCAGGCGTGGATGCTGAAGCTGCGGATGGCCGGACAGATCCTGCCGTGCTTGCGCATCTCGGCGAGCACGTCGCCATGGGCACGCCCGCCCAGTCCGCCATAGATGACGAGCATCCCCATCGGCGCGAGCAAGGGAAGATTGCCGGCGATGGTCGGTCCCGCCACCGGGTCGATGATGAAGTCGACTCCGCGGCCCCGGGTCAGGGCGGCGACGCGTTCGGCCACATTCTCGCCGCGGCGGTTGATGACGTGGTGCGCGCCCAGATCGCGGGCGAAACGCGCCTTCTCGTCGGTGCTGACGACGCCGACGACGGTGAGGTCCCAGGCGCGGGCGAGGTCGATGACGGCATTGCCCATGCCGCCGGCCGCGGCATAGAGCAAGAGGCTCGCGCCGCTCGTGACCTTGGCGGCGTCCTTGAGCATGTGATAGCCGACCTGATAGTTGGCGAGCGCGGCCGCTTGCTCGAGATCGACACGGTCCGGAAGAACGAAGGTCGCGTCGGCCGGGGTCGCGACATACTCGGCATAGTGCCCGCCGCGATGCGGGCGCTCGCGCGCCGAGGCAACCACCCGCTGCCCGACCTTGCGCGCGGTGACGCCCGGGCCCACGGCTTCGATCACGCCGCTCAACTCGGTCCCCGGGGTCGCCGGCAGTGGCGGCATCCAATTATAGGTGCCGGACCGGATCAGGGTGTCGGGAATCCCGACACCGATCGAATGGGCGCGCACCAGCACCTCGCCCGGCTGGGGCGTGGGGATCGGTACGTCCAGGCACGCCATCACCTCGGGCGGGCCGGGCTCGCGGAATTGAATGATCTTCATCGCGTGCTCCCTCGAACCGCGTGGTCGGCCGAGTGTAAGCCATTTGCCGCCGGGCGTCGCCCGGGGCTATATCTCGGCCGGCCAGGTACGGAGGTGGCGATGCCCAGGGACACGGACGGCGGCAAGGGCGGCGGCGGCCGGGCGCGGAACGTCCTGGGGGAGCCGCTCGAGGCGTGCTCGACGCGGCCGCTGACGGGGTTCTTCCGCGACGGCTGCTGCAACACCTCGCCGCAGGATGTCGGCAGCCACACGGTGTGCGTGGTCACGACGGCGGAGTTCCTCGCCTTCTCCAAGGCGCGCGGCAACGATCTCTCGACGCCGATGCCGGAATTCGGCTTCCCCGGCCTCAAGCCCGGCGACCGGTGGTGTCTTTGCGCGCCGCGCTGGCAGGAGGCGTTCGAGGCCGGTCAGGCGCCGCGCGTCGTGCTGCGCGCCACGCATGCTGGCGCGCTCGGCCACTGCGCGCTCGGCGATCTCAAGCGTTACGCGGTCGATCTGTCCTGACTGGCGGCGTCCCGGTTCAGCGCGTCGTCGGATGGCGCGCGGCCCGCAGCTCGCGCAGCAACCCCAGCTTGTAGCCGAGTTCGAAGTTTTCCTGCATGAGTTGCTCGTTCGAGCGGCGCTGAACGTGGATGACCCAGCACATGAAGCCTGCAACCCCCAGGAAGACGAAGAGGTGAAGGGCATTGGCAATGTTTGGCACGCCGAAACCGTCCGGCGGGAGGAAGAAGTACCAGAGATCAAGCCCGCCCAGCACCGTCGCCGCCACGCCTGCGGCCAGTCCGTCGAATAAGCAGCACATCGCGACCGCGGGCAGGAACGCGAGATAGGGGACATTGACGTGGAATTCGAGAAACTCGTGGGCCACGAATGCACTCAGCGCCACGCAGGCACATACGCCTGCAATCCGGAACGCCAGTTCGGCGGGGTCGAGCTGTTGCGGCATGTCCGAAAGCTCACGAAATGGCTATGCACGCCACGAGAATAATGAAGCGCCGACAGTATTCAATATGAGCAGGACAACCATTGCATCGCCTGCATGACCGTCGCCAGACCGCGACCGCGGCAAAGCGCTGCGGCCGCTGTGCCGCAGCATTACGGAAGGAGAGAAAACATGGCAGGCCTCGCATGGCCGAACGGCAAACGGATCGCCGTCTTGGTAAGTGTTTTGCTGGAGAACTGGTCGCCGGGAAAGTCGCCGAGCTATTTCCCGCGGACGACGCCGCTCAAGCCCGGTGCGATCGATCATGCGGGCATGCAGTGGTCGCATTACGGCGGCAGGGAGGGAATCTGGCGGATCCTGCGGACGCTCGAACGCACGGGAGTCCGGGCGACGGTCTTCGCCAACGCGCTTTCCGCCGAGCTTTATCCCGACGCCATACGCGCCGTCGTGCGCGCGGGCCACGGCCTTGCCGGCCACGGTCACGCCCAGGATCAGTATCTCTGCGACATGACGACCGAGCAGCAGCAGGGCGTGATCCGGCGTTCGCTCGATGTCCTCGAGGCGGCGTCCGGTACGCGTCCCGACGGCTGGGTGTGCTCGGTCTATAGCTGGAACGAGGAAACCTTTGCGCTCCTGGTGCGCGCGGGCGTGCGTTGGCATGCCGACGCGCTCGACGCCGCGCTGCCCCGTCTGCAACGGACCGAGGCGGGCCCGATCGTGGCGCTGCCATGGTGCGATTTCGTCGACAACCGCGTGTTGCGCGCGAGCCCGCGCGACTTCCACGACGTCTACAAGGACAGCTTCGATTATCTCTACGCAGCCGAGCCGATGGGCCTCCTGCATCTCGCCGTGCACAGTCATTTCGGCGGCCGCCCCCTCGTCGCCGCGCAGCTCGACAAGCTGCTCCGCTATTTCACCGGCTTTACCGACGTGTGGATGCCGCGTCACGCCGAGTTGGTGGACTGGTTCCTGGCGCAGAAGATCGACGATCCCAACGCGGCGCGGCGCGCCTCCGCCTGATCGGCCGGATCGCCGCGTCGTCGTGACGCAACCGCGGCGGCGGCGCCGTTGATCCAGATCAAGGTGCCGCCCGATCCGCGCGATACGTTCGCGCGTCGGCGGCAGAGTGGGAGAAAGCCATGCCCGGGACCGAGCGGCGCGCCATACCGGGGACGCCGATCTTCGACGGCGAAGCAGCGCAGAAGGGCTATGCCCTCAACAAGATGTGCTACTCGTTTAACAGCGCCGAGAACCGCGCCGCCTTTCTCGAGGACGAGGACGGCTATTGCGCGCGGTTCGGCCTGAACGAAGCGCAGCGCGCGGCGATCCGCCACCGCAACGTGCTCGAGCTGATCGCTGCGGGCGGCAACATCTACTACCTCGCCAAGTTCGCCGGCATGTTCGGCATGAACGTGCAGGACATCGGTGCGCAGCAAACCGGCATGACGGTCGCCGCGTTCAAGGCAAAGCTCGAAGCCGCAGGGAGATGAGCCATGGCGCGGGTCATCGGCGCGATCACAACATCCCACATTCCCGCGATCGGCGGCGCGATCGCCAAGGGGCTCCAGAGCGAGCCCTATTGGCGCCCGTTCTTCGCCGCATTCGACCGCGTGCACGAGTGGCTCGCGCAGGAGCGGCCCGACGTTGCCGTGGTCGTCTATAATGACCACGGCCTCAACTTCTTTCTCGACAAGATGCCGACCTTCGCGATCGGCGCAGCGCCCGAATATCGCCACGCCGACGAGGGCTGGGGCCTGCCCGTCGCGCCGCCCTTCGCGGGCGATCCGGCGCTGTCGTGGCACATCATCGAAGCGCTCGTCGCCGACTCGTTCGACCTGACCACCTGCCAGGAGATGCTGGTGGATCACGCCTTCACGGTTCCGATGTCGCTGCTGTGGCCCGGGACGGCGCGATGGCCCGTGCGGACCGTCCCGGTCGTCGTCAACACGGTCCAGCATCCGCTGCCGGCGCCGCACCGCGCCTTCGCGCTGGGGCAAGCGATCGGCCGCGCGCTCGAGTCCTATGACCGCGATATCAAAGTGGTGATGGTCGGCACCGGCGGGCTGTCCCATCAGCTCGACGGCACGCGGGCCGGCTTCATCAATAAGCCGTTCGATCTGATGTGCATGGAAAAGCTCGTGAGCGAGCCTGAGGCGCTGACGACGTATTCCGTCATGGACCTCGTCGCGCTGGCCGGTGCGCAGGGCGTGGAACTCTTGAACCTGCTGGTCGCGCGCGGCGCGCTGCTCGGCCGCGTCGCCGCGGTTCACGCCAACTACCACGTACCGATTTCGAACACTGCCACCGGGCTGCTCGTGCTGTCGAACGCGGCCAGACCGGTGGCGGCCGGACGTCCCGCGGCGGCGTAGGCGCGCCGCCCCGATCGCTACAGTATCGGAAAACCGAAACCGACGAGCGCCAGCCCGCTGATGAAGAGCGCGCTGCTCCAGCGCTCGAGCGGGGCCTTTTGCGCCGGGAACCAGGTCGACGCCACGGCCGCAGCCGCGCCGCCGACGATGCCGAACGCGCCAATGGTCAAAAGCACCTTCATCCCGATCCCCAGCCACCATGCGGAAGCACCAACCCTACGGTGCCGCCGTAAAGATTCCGTTTCCCGGGATTCAGCGATCAAAATCCCATACTTAAATGAAATTTTTGAAGTGAAATATCCGCGAACTTCTCTATAATCCCTTGAAACAATGACGAGTCGGGATTGGTATGCGCCCACTCACCGCATCGCAACGCTTCCTCACCGCTCTCGCCTTTGGCCTGCTGCCGGTGCCGGCCGAGGCTCATATCAAGTGGTTCGCGCCCTATAGCGTTCCCGAGCAGCCCCGGCTGCTGTCGGCGGTATTCTCGCGCGGCTTCCTGCTGCTCACGCTGACCGCGCTCGTCGTACTGACGATCGTGTGCTGGCTCGAGCGAACGGCGGTCGGCCAGGTGCTGGCGCGCAGTTTCGACCGTCTCGGCGCCGGCATCCGCGCGCGCACCGAGGAGTTTTACCGCGCCGGCACCGGCGCTTTCTTTGTTGCGCTCTTCACGCTCGGCAACATCATCCTGACGCCCGAGCTGCTGACCAAGGTGGACGCCGTATCATGGCTGCAGGCGGCGATCGCCCTCGGCATGGTGTGGCGCACGACCATGGTGCTTTCCGCGGCCGGGATCGTGGCGCTCTACGCCTATGGCGTGCTCACTTATGGCATTTTCCATCTGCTCGATTACCCGATCTTCCTCGCGCTGGCGGCCTATCTCGCGCTGACGGCGGCGCGGGTCAGGATTCACGACTTCCGCCCCATCGACGTGGCGCGGTGGGGGGCAGCGGTCACGCTGATGTGGGCCTCGATCGAGAAATGGGCCTATCCGCAATGGACCTATCCCGTGCTGCAGTCGCATCACAGCCTGACCTTCGGGTTCAGCCCGCCGTTTTACATGACGGCGGCGGGATTCGTTGAGTTCAGCCTCGGCTTCTCGTTGCTGTGGACGCCGCTGGTGCGGGGGATGGCGGCCACGGTCCTGAGCGCAATGTTCACCTCCGCCGTGCTGGAATTCGGCAAGATCGATGCCATCGGACACCTGATGATCGTGGTCACCCTCGTGACGGTTGGGGCGGATAATGGTCGCGTCGTGCGTCGGACCACCCTTGCGCCGGTGTTCTATTGCGCCGCCCTCGCCACGACCCTCGCGTTCTACTATGGCTTGCATGCCTTGATTTACGGCACGCGCATCTGGTAGGGCGGTTGCGCTTCCGGCCGGCAATTCGCTTAACACGAAATTAGGGGTTCGGACGCCATAACTGGCTCAGCGCGCTATCGCTGGGGTTCAGGCCGGTGTCGAACGGGTTTGCGACCGGAATCCATGCCATGTTCGTGGCCGCCATGCGGCGCCTGCGCGGCATGGCCATGACCATTCGCGGCAAGATCCTGTTCGCGTTCTGCGCGCTTGCCGCGATCACCGGGTTTCTGGGCTGGAACGCCGTCGACAGCGTCGTCGAATCCGGCCGTTTGGTCGTCGAGACGTACGACAAGCCGCTGATGGCGATCAGCTATGCACGCCTGGCGCTGGCCAATTTCATGGCGATGGAGCTGACGCTGATGCAGCGTCAGTCGGTCGCGGACGCCGCACGCGTGCCGCAGCTCGACCGCCATATCGACAATCTCGCGCGCGCGCTGCAGGAGGATCTGGGCGTGGCCGAGGAACGCTCCATGTCGGCGGAAGCGGCGCACGCGGCGCGCGCCACCGCCCGGGCCGCTGCCGACTGGGACGCGCTGCGCCGGCGCCTCGTCGCCATCGGCGCCGACGGCGCCTACCGCGCCGCGCTCGACCGCCACGCGGCCACGGTGGTGGAGGATTTCGACCGGCTCGTCGAGCTCACCGCCGATGACGGATTCAAGGACCGCGAGCGGGCGCTGGCGTCGATCGCATCCTATCGCCGCCTCAGCATCGCCGCGACCGTGTTCGCGCTCTTCATCAGCGCCATGGTGGCGATGCTCCTGACCCGCCGGATGATTCAGCCCATTGCCTTCGCCTCGCGCGCGGCGCGGCGCATCGCTGCCGGTGAACTCGATGTCGAGATCGCCTCGGCCGCGAATGACGAGCTTGGCGAACTGCTCGATGCCATGGCGGTGATGCGCGACAACATCCGCGCCACGATGGAGCGCGAGATCGCCGCGCGCCGTTCGGCGCAGAGCCGCCTCGTCAACGCCATCGAAAGCTCAGCCGAGGGCGTGATCGTGCTCGACTCCGCCGGGTGCATCGTAGTGGCGAACTCGCGGGTCGCGGAGCTTTTCCCCGGCCCCACCGCCTCGTTCAAGGCCGGCGCGCAACTGCCCGCGGCGTTCGAGGCGGCGCTCGCGGCCGCGACCGGCGAACTGGCGCTTGCCGACGGGCGCTGGCTCAGGCTGTCGCGCAGCCCCACCGCCGATGGCGGCTTCGTGGTCATTGCCGGCGACATCACCGCGATCAAGGACCGCGAGCGCGTCTTGCGCGCGGCCAAGGAGGAGGCCGAACTCGCGAGCCGCAGCAAGTCGGAGTTCCTGGCCAATATGAGCCACGAGCTGCGGACGCCGCTGAACGCCATCATCGGGTTCTCCGAGGTCATGGGCGGCAAGCTGTTCGGACCCCTAGGCCACGCGAAATACGAGGAATACATCAACGACATCCTGCGCAGCGGCCGTCATCTTCTCGACGTCATCAACGACATCCTCGACATCGCCAAGCTGCAATCCGGCAAGGCCGAGATCCACCGCCGCGCTACCCAGGTCGGCCAGGTCCTCGAGGATTCGCTGCGCATGATCGGTGCCCAGGCGAAGGCGGGCGGCATCGAATTGACATGCACCATCGAACCCGGTCTGCCCGAGATCGAAGCCGACGCGACGCGGCTGCGCCAGCTCTTCCTCAATCTCCTCTCGAACGCCGTCAAGTTCACGCCGGCCGGCGGCCGGATCGCCGTCACCGCGGGGTTGCGCGCCGATGGCATTCGCATCGCCGTCAGCGACAGTGGCATCGGCATGGCCGCCAAGGACATTCCCAAGGCGCTCGAGCCGTTCAGCCAGATCGACAGCTCGATCACTCGCAAATATGGCGGCACCGGTCTCGGCCTGCCGTTGAGCAAGCTCTTCGCCGAGCTGCATGGCGGCCGGCTTGCGATCGACAGCGACCAAGGTCGCGGCACGACCGTGACCGTCATCCTTCCGGCGCCGTCGCCGCAAGCGGCGACTCGTAGCGCGCCGATCGTACCGGAGGCCGCCGCATGATCCGATTCCTCCTTTGCCTCGCCGTCGTGCTGGTGCTCGCACCGCCGGCCGGCGCCGCGCCCTCCGGCGCCGATCCGCATCGCGACGCATGGAAGAAGCTCTATGTACGGCCCGAGGACGTTCCGTTCCCGGACGACGATGGCTATACCGACGCCAAGGCGACGCTCGGCCGCATGCTGTTCTTCGATCCGATCCTGTCGGGCTCGGGCGTGCAAAGCTGCGCCAGCTGCCACAATCCCGGGCTTTCGTGGGGCAATGGGCTGGCGCGTGGCATCGGGGCGAGCGGGAAGCCGCTGCCGTACCGCGTGCCGACGCTCCTCGACGTCGCCTGGATCCCGGTTCTCGGCTGGGAGGGCAAGTTCCCCGATCTCGAACACGTTGCCTTCACTCCGATCACCTCGCCCACGATGATGAACCGCAAGGAGGCGGATCTCGTCGCGGCGCTCTCGGCGATTCCAGGCTATCGCCACGCTTTTGCCGCCGCTTTCCCGGACGGGGCCATCACGCGCCCCCATATCGAGGCGGCGCTCGCCACGTTCGAGCGCACCATCGTCGCGGGCGAGGCGCCGTTCGACCGCTGGATCGATGGTGACGAGAAGGCGATCTCCGCTGCCGCGAAACGCGGCTTCGATCTGTTCAACGGCAAGGCCGGCTGCGCCCAGTGCCACAGCGGCTGGAATTTCACCGCGGGCGATTTCTATGATATCGGCACGGGCACGGGCAGCGACATCGGCCGCGGCAGCCTTTTCCCCAACTCGCCAAAGCTGCGCTACGCCTTCAAGGTGCCGACCCTGCGCGACGTGGCGCGGCGGGCGCCTTATATGCATGACGGTTCGGAGCCGACCCTCGAGGCGGTGCTCGCGCTTTACGATCGCGGCGGCGTCGACCGCCCCAGCCGGTCCGAGCTGATCAAGCCGCTGAACCTGACGAAAGCGGACAAGGCCGATCTCGTCGCGTTCCTGCGCACGCTGACGGGTGACTCGGCGCCGGCGGCGTTCCCGGTGCTGCCGCGCTGAACTATTTCACCGTGACGGTAAGCCGCATCGTCGGGTGAATGGCGCAGCGGACCAGGAAGGTGCCGTCCCGATCGAAGTGGAGGTCCACCGTCGCGCCGATCGGCTGCTCGCCCGAATCGAACTTCATGTTCGGCGAATCGACATAGACGTGATGCGTCACGTTGTCGTCGTTGACGATGTGAAGCACGTTGCCGCGGGCGATCACGATATCACCGGGGTGGAACTGCCGATTGCGCTGGCTGATCGTGATGCTTTGATTGGCCGGCAGCGAATGGGCGAGAAACGCCACCGCGGCCAGGGCGAGGCCCAGGGCGGTGGCCCGGCGAAGCGCCTTGGTGGGTTTCTTAATCAGTTCTTAACTCCGCTCTGATGCCATCGCGACCGTAGGGCGACAACATTAACATATCGCTATCGGCGGGATGAGCGTGTCGCCCCACTTGGAGCCACAGGGTCGGTGGCGCAGATCGAGGGGCACGGGGCGACATGGCCGACGCATCACAAGCCTATCGACGCAGCACCATGCCGTCCGGCGGGCTGCGCCTCGAGAAATACCTGGGTATTGGCGGCGTAGCGGCGGCGGTTCTGGGCACGCTCGCCATCTTCGGCTCGGTGGACTCGGCCTGGTATTGCGTCAAGGAGTTGTTCGGCTCGCTTTATCTGCTCGCCGTCGCGGTCGCGAGCTGAGGCCGCCCCTGTAGGCGAAGCGCGGGAAGGACGCCGGCTCCACCGCCGCCGCGGCGTAGCCGGCGTTGCCTTCGCACCCCGCGTCGGTCAGGATGGCGCATGGCGCCCGATTTGGCATCGTCCTATCGCGGGGCGCGCGCGCTCGTGACCGGCGGGCTGGGATTCATCGGCGCGGCGCTCGCCGCGCGGCTGGTCGCGCTCGGTGCCGATGTCGCGCTGGTCGACAATCTTGATCCCGACGGCGGCGGCAACCGCGCCAATATCCGCGCAATCCGTGATCGCGTGGCCGTCCATATTCGCGACATCCGCGACGCCGACGGGCTCGGCGCGCTGATCGAGGGGCGGGATTTCCTGTTCAATCTCGCGGCGCGGACGAGCCATATGGGCTCGCTCGCCGATCCGCTCGCCGATCTCGACGTCAACGGTCGCGCGCCGCTCGCGCTCTTGGAGCTGTGCCGCGCGTGCGCGCCGGGTATCGCCATCGTCTATGCCTCGACGCGCCAGATCTATGGCCGGCCCGATCGGCTGCCCGTGGACGAGGCGCATCCGCTGCGGCCGCCCGATCCCAACGGCGTGAGCAAGATGGCGGGCGAGGCCTATCATCGCCTCTATCATCGCATCTACGGGCTGGGCACGGTATCGCTGCGGCTGACCAACGCCTACGGCCCGGGGATGCGGATCAAGGATGCCAACCAGACCTTCCTCGGCCTCTGGGTGCGGCGCCTCGTCGAGGGACAGGCGTTCGAGGTCTGGGGCGGCGCGCAGCGGCGCGACCTCAGTTATGTCGACGACGTCGTGGCGGCGTTCCTGCTGGCGGCGGTCGTCCCCGCGGCGAAGGGCGGGGTCTTCAACATCGGCGCCGAGCGCGCGCTTCCGCTCGCCGAGCTGGCGCAGCTCGCCATCGCCGCCAATGGCGGCGGCGGCTTCACGCGCCAGGAGTTTCCGGCCGAACGCCGCCGCATCGACATCGGCGATTACGAGGCCGATGACGGCGCCTTTCGCCGTCTCACGGGGTGGCGCCCGACGGTGGCGCTGCCCGATGGGCTGGCGCGGACATTGGCCTATTACCGCGCGCATCTGGCCGATTATCTCTGATGCCGTCGAACGCGGGCGAGCGATCGCCGATTCTTCAGACCGACCCGAAAGCCGGCTATCTCGCGGCGCGCGCCGCCATCGATGCTGCCATCCGGCGCGTGCTCGAAGGCGGTACCTACATCCTCGGCGCCGAGGTCGAGGCATTCGAGCGCGCCTTCGCCGCCTTCATCGGCGCCGCGCATGCCGTCGGCACGGCCAGTGGGACCGATGCGCTGGTGCTGGCGCTGCGGGCGCTCGATCTGGCGCCGGACGATTATGTCGTCACCGTCGCACATACGGCCATCGCCACCGTGGCCGCGATCGAGCTGGCCGGGGCGCGGCCGCTGCTGGTCGATATCGACCCGGCGACCATGACGCTCGATGCCGGCGCCCTTGCCGACGCACTTGCGGCGCCGCCCGGACGTGTCGCCGCCGTCGTCCCGGTCCATCTTTATGGCCAGGCCGCCGACCTCGACGCCATCCTGGCGCTGGCGCGCCGGCACGGGCTGCGCGTGGTCGAGGACTGCGCCCAAAGCCACGGCGCGCTGCTGCACGGCAGGCGTCTCGGCAGCTTCGGCGATGTCGCCGCTTTCAGCTTCTATCCGACCAAGAATCTCGGCGCCTTCGGCGATGCCGGGATGGTCGTCACCGATAATGCCGCGCTCGCCGGCCGCGTGGCGGCGCTGCGCCAATACGGCTGGGGCGAGCACCGTATCAGCGCCACGGTGGGCATGAATTCCCGGCTCGACGCGTTGCAGGCGGCGATCTTGGGCGTGAAGCTCGACCGCCTCGACGACGACAATGCGCGGCGTGCGGCGATCGCCGCGATCTATGATGCCGGCCTCGCCGCGGCCGGTCTCGTCCTGCCCGCGCGGCGCCCGGACGCGGCCCACGTCTTCCACCAATATGTCGTGCGTCACGGGCGGCGCGATGCGCTGCGCGCGGCGCTCGGGCGCCGCCTCGTCGGTACCGGGATTCACTATCCCGTGCCGGTGCATCGGCAGCCGGCCTATCGCGATCGCCTGGCGCTCGGTCCGGTCGGTCTCGGCGCGAGCGAGCGCGCCGCGGCGGAGGTGTTGAGCCTGCCGATCTACCCCCAGCTCGGCGCGGCGGCCGCGCACCGGGTCGTCGCGGCGGTGAAGGACGCCTTGCCCGAGATCGGCTGAGACGGCGGGATCAGGTCAGCACAATCCGAGCCGCTCGCGCTCGGCGTGGAGTTCGCCGGTGGCGGCGAGAAAGAGCATGCGGAAATCGCCGATGAAGGACCACAACGGATGGTCGAAAGTGGCGGGGCGGTTGCGCTCGAACAGCGCATGCCCGGCCCAGGCGGGACCATACCCCGCTACCAGGGCCACCGGCAGCAGCCACCAGCCGACACCGGCCAGGAAGGCGATCAGCAGCAGCACGCCCATGGCAGTGCCACAATAATGGGAGACACGGTTCCGGGCATCGGCGTGGGCGGCCAAGTATTTCGGCCAGAATTCGGCAAAACTTGTCGAATTTTCGCTCATGCAGCTCTTGTCTTCGGCGCGGCGACAGCTTAAGTCAGCGGCCAATTCGCGCCTCCAGCGCAAGTGGAGCGTCAACCCATGGGTTTCAAGGTCGCGGTGGTCGGCGCCACCGGCAATGTCGGCCGCGAGATGTTGAGCATTCTCGCCGAACGCAAGTTTCCGGTCTCCGAGGTGCACGCCGTCGCGTCGTCGCGCTCGGTCGGCAGCGAGGTCTCGTTCGGCGAGGACGCGGTGCTCAAGGTGCGCGATCTCGACACCTACGATTTCAAGGGCATCGACATCGCGCTGTTCTCGCCGGGCGGCAAGGTCTCGGCGGTCCACGCGCCGCGCGCCGCCAAGGCGGGAGCGGTCGTGATCGACAACACCTCGCATTTCCGCATGGACAAGGACGTGCCGCTGGTCGTGCCCGAGGTCAATCCGCAGGCGATCGCGCTCTACGACAAGCGCGGCATCATCGCCAATCCGAACTGCTCGACGATCCAGATGGTGGTGGCGCTCAAGCCGCTGCACGACCGCGCCCGCATCCGCCGCGTCGTGGTGGCGACCTATCAGTCGGTGTCGGGCGCGGGCCGAGAGGCGATGGACGAGCTGTTCACCCAGACCCGCGGCGTCTACGTCAACGATCCGATCACGCGCGAACGCTTCACCAAGCAGATCGCTTTCAACTGCATTCCTCACATCGACGTCTTCATGGATGACGGCTCGACCAAGGAGGAATGGAAGATGGCGGCGGAGACGCGCAAGATCCTCGATCCCGATATCAAGGTGACGGCGACCTGCGTGCGCGTGCCGGTGTTCATCGGCCATGCTGAAGCGGTGAATGTCGAATTCGAGCGGCCGCTTTCCGATGCCGACGCGCTGGCGGTGCTGCGCGAGGCGCCTGGCGTCACCGTCGTCGACCATCGCGCCGACGACGGCTATGTCACGCCGGTCGAGACGGTGGGCGAGGACGCGGTCTATGTCAGCCGTGTCCGCCGCGATCCGACCGTGGCGAACGGCCTCAATCTGTGGATCGTCGCCGACAATCTGCGCAAGGGCGCGGCGCTCAACGCGGTGCAGATTGCCGAGGTGCTGGCGCGCGACCATCTTACGGCCGAAAGCCCGCGCCGCCGCTTCGCCGGCTGAGCGGCGCCGCCGATCTTGCCCGGCGCCGTTCGTCCCCGCCGCAGCGTTCTGTTCGTCCCGGGATCGAACGCCCGCGCCATCGCCAAGGCCCGTGAACTCGCGGCCGACGTGCTCGTGTTCGATCTCGAGGATTCGGTCGCGCCCGCGGCGAAGCCCGATGCGCGCGCCGCCATCGCCGCGGCACTCGCGGCGGGCGGCTATGGCGGGCGCGAACTAGCCGTGCGCGTCAATGCGCTGGCGACGCCGTGGGGCCGCGACGATCTCGCTGCGGCGGCGCGCTGGCCGGTCGATGCCGTGCTGCTGCCCAAGGTCGAGAGCGCGGCGCCGGTGCACGACGCCGAGCGGTTCCTCCGGAGCGGCGGCGCACGGGCGCGGGTGGCGCTGTGGTGCATGCTCGAGACGCCCCGCGGCATCCTTCGCGCCGAGGCGATCGCGGCCGCGAGCCCGCGCGTCGCGGCGCTCGTCATGGGGACCGAGGATCTCGCCAAGGATTTGCGTGCCGAGCCCGGACGCGACCGCTTGCCGCTCTTGCTGGCGCTCGAGCTGGGGCTGCTGGCCGCGCGCGCCTATGGACTCGCGGCGATCGACGGCATCCATGCCGATCTCGACGACGACGACGGCTTCGCCGCGTCGTGCCGCCAGGGCCGGGCGCTGGGCTTCGACGGCAAGAGCCTGATCCATCCCAAGACCATCGCCGCCGCCAACGCCGCTTTCGCGCCAAGCGCGGCGGCGCTCGCCTGGGCGCGCCGCGTCATCGATGCGCACGCCGCTGCCGTCGCGGCCGGAAGCGGCGTGACGCTGCTCGACGGCAGGCTGATCGAGCATCTCCACGTCGCGGAGGCGGAGCGCGTGCTGGCCCTCGCCGCGGCGATCGCGGCGCTGGAGCCGCCGGCTACTTGTTGACCCGCGCCGCGGCTTCCTTGACGAGGCTCAGATCGGCGTATTTGGCGACGTCGAGCCTCGTCTTGAGCAGGCCGACATCGTGCTGCACGTCGATCGCGCGCTGCAGCGATGGCAGATCCGGCATCATGTTCGGATCGCGGTAGGTGTCCTCCTTGGTGAGCACATAGCCCAGCCGCGACACCGGCGCGTGCGACACCTGGGACGCGATCTTCAGGATCTCGTCGCGGTTCTCGTTGTCGGTGAAGTAATGCGCGGCGCGCACCGCGTCCTCCAACAGATCGACCATCGCGGCGCGGTGTTTCGCGATGAATCCCGCCCGCGCTACCCAGACGATGAAATCCGTCGGCCCGCCCAGCGCGTCGGCGACCGTGAACAGCGGCCGCGAGATCGACCGCAGCCGCGGGTCGAACTTGAACGGCGGCACGGTCGGCATGAAGTCGATCTTCCGGTCGGCGAGCATCGCACCCATGTTGGGAAACGCGACCTCGATCATGGTGTAGTCGCGCTTGTCCTCGAGCCCGTGCTTACGCAACATGGCGCGCACCGGGATGTCGAGCGCGGCGCCGACGCCGACGGTGGCGAGCACCTTTCCCTTCAGGTCGTCGATGGTTTTGACCGGGCCGTCCTTGAGGACGACGTATTCGCCCGATTGGTGGCCGTCGAAGCCGTCGCGGGATTCGTCGGCGATGATCCTGAGGTCGGTCATCCCGGCATTCTCGACCGAGATCGCGAAGGTCGAGTAGGCCAGATCCGCGATCTCGAGCTCGCCGGTCGCGAGCGCGGTGATCATCTGCGGCGTCGATTGGAAGTGCACGGGCTCGGCCACGTAGCTCTTCCCGAAATGCGTCATCAGGTCCTTCTTCTGATAGATCATCGAGGCCCAGTTGCCGATCGGCACGACCCAGGCGACCCGCACCTTGACCGGTTCCTGCGCCGCGGCGCCGCCGGCCGCGACGACGAGCAGCAGCGCCGCCAGCAGCGGATTCAGAATCTTCATTGGTTCCTCCCGGCAATGCGTTGCCGCGGCGATTGATTCGCCGCGGTTGCCGCCGACAAGATGTCACGGAGCGCGGCTGCGCGCCGCAAAAAAAGAGAGGCGTCGGGACCCCAGGGGACGTGCGGCCTAGGGCCGCGTGCCGCTGCTGGCGCTCCCGACGCCTCTGCGGAGCCTGACCGGCCCCCGGCTCGACGAGTGGGCGACCCCGCACCCAAGACGTTCGGCGGAACGTCCGTCGCGTTCGGCGCGGGCTCCGCAGAACCCGTGGGATCTATCGGGCGAACACACGCGACCGCTACGATCCGAGCGATGCGCAGCGCATTCCGTGCGGAACCGCTGCCGCTGCGCGTCGCTCGGTCGAGCGGCCGGCGCAGCGCGGATCAGGGTCGTGCCTCGCCCTTGCCGCACCGCCGACGGTTTATGCCGCCGGCAGCGCGCGCCGAAGCGTTGTGCCGTCGCATCCCGTTCCGCCCGCAGCACCCCCGGAGCCGGAAGCGCGATGGCGAAGAAAATGCGCCGACGCTCTCGCGAGCCGGTGATGATGCTCGCGCAGTCAGCCGGCGGGAACAAGCGGCGACGTGAAGCGGCGATGAAGATTCCTGTTGAAAATAACACCGGCCGCACACACACGATCCTCATCCTTTCCCCTGTTCCATCCACATCCATCCGCGCTGCTGCCGGGCCGACCCGTTCGCGCCGGCGGATTGACTTGCCGCGGAGCGGGGGCTAATGGTTTCCCGGTTAACGTCAAGCCCCGCGACTCAGGGCCTTTCCCATGACTCCCGCGCCACGGCCGCTCGCGCCGCACCTTTCGATCTACAAGCCGCAACTCACATCGGTGCTGTCGATCAGCCATCGCGCCACCGGCGTCGCGCTCGCCGTCGGCACGGTGCTGCTGGTGTGGTGGCTGCTGGCCGCCGCATCGGGCGGCGATGCCTTCGCTGCGGCGCAGCGCTTCTGGGGTTCGTGGCTCGGCATGCTGCTGCTGTTCGGCTGGACGTTCTCGCTGTTCTTCCATCTCTGCAACGGCATCCGCCATCTCCTGTGGGATGCGGGCTGGGGCTTCGAACTCGGTCAGACCTATGTTTCGGGCTGGGTGGTGGTGGCGGCGAGCGCCGCGCTCACCATCGTCGCGTGGATCGCCGGCCTCGTCGTGTGGGTGCCGCAATGAGCGAACGTGCCGTCATGCGCTCGCCGCTCGGGCGGGCGGTCGGGCTCGGCTCGGCCAAGGAAGGCGTCCAGCATTGGTGGGCGCAGCGGCTCACCGCCTTGGCGCTGGTGCCGCTGCTGTTGTGGTTCGTCGCCGGCCTCGTCGCCCATATCGGCGCCGACCGCGCAGCGGTGGTGCGATGGCTCGGCGCGCCGCTGCCGGCGATCGCCATGGCGCTCCTGCTGATCGCCGGGCTCTATCATATGGCGCTCGGCGTGCAGGTGGTGATCGAGGACTACGTTCATACCGAATGGGTCAAGCTCACGGCCTTGGTTGTCGACCGCTTCGCCGCGCTGGTGCTGGCGGTCGCCGGCCTGTTCGCCGTTTTGCGCATCGCGCTGGGAGGCTGATCTCGCCATGGCGCAAGCCTATCCAATCACCGATCACGTCTACGACGTCATCGTCGTCGGCGCCGGCGGCGCCGGTCTGCGCGCCACGCTCGGCACGACGCTCGCGGGCCTCAAGACCGCCTGCATCACCAAGGTGTTCCCGACGCGCAGCCACACCGTCGCGGCGCAGGGCGGCATCGCCGCGGCGCTCGGCAACATGGACGCGGACGAGTGGCGCTGGCACATGTACGACACCGTCAAGGGGTCGGACTGGCTCGGCGACCAGGACGCGATCGAATACATGTGCCGCAGCGCCATTCCGGCGGTGATCGAGCTCGAGCATTGGGGCGTGCCGTTCTCGCGAATCGAGGACGGGCGGATCTATCAGCGTCCGTTCGGCGGCCACACCACGCAATACGGCAAGGCGATGGCCAAGCGCGCGGCGGCGGCGGCGGACCGCACCGGGCACGCCATCATCCACACGCTCTACCAGCAGTGCCTCAAGAACAATGCCGAGTTCTTCGTCGAGTATTTCGCACTCGACCTCATCATGGACGAGGACCGCACCTGCCGCGGCGTGATGGCGTGGTGCCTCGAGGACGGCACGATCCACCGCTTCCGCGCCCACATGGTAATCCTGGCGACGGGCGGCTATGGCCGGGCCTATTTCTCGTGCACCTCGGCGCATACCTGCACCGGCGACGGCAACGCCATGGTGCTGCGTGCCAACCTGCCGCTCCAGGACATGGAGTTCATCCAGTTCCACCCGACCGGCATCTATGGCGCCGGCTGCCTCATCACCGAGGGCGCGCGCGGCGAGGGCGGCTATCTCACCAATTCCGAGGGCGAGCGCTTCATGGAGCGCTACGCGCCCTCGGCCAAGGATTTGGCCTCGCGCGACGTGGTGAGCCGCGCCATGACCATCGAGATCCGCGAAGGACGCGGTTGTGGCCCCGAGAAGGATCATATCATGCTCCATCTCGAGCATCTCGATCCCAAGGTGCTGCACGAGCGCCTGCCCGGCATCTCCGAGACCGCAAAGATCTTCTCGGGCGTCGACGTGACGCGCGCGCCCATCCCGGTGCTGCCGACCGTGCATTACGACATGGGCGGCATTCCCACCAACCATCATGGCGAGGTGATCGACGCGACGTCGGACGATCCCGAGCGCATCTGCCGCGGCCTCATGGCGGTCGGCGAGGCGGCCTGCGTCTCGGTGCACGGCGCCAACCGCTTGGGCTGCAACTCGCTGCTCGACATCGTCGTGTTCGGCCGGGCCGCGGCCTTGCGCACGGCCGAGCTGGTCAAGCCCGGGGCGCCGCACAAGCCGCTTGCCGATGATGCCGGCGCCAGCGCGCTCGACCGGCTCGACCGCGTGCGCCAGGCCAAGGGTCGCCTCAAATGCGGCGAAATCCGCCTCGCCATGCAGCGCACGATGCAGAACGACTGCGCCGTCTTCCGTACCCAGGCGACGCTCGAGCAGGGCGTGCGCAAGATCGATGACGTCGCCGCATCGCTGAGCGATCTCGGCATTTCCGACCGTTCGATGATCTGGAACAGCGATCTCGCCGAGGCGCTCGAACTCGACAACCTCATTGCCCAGTCGGTGGTGTCGCTCCATTCCGCGGTGAATCGTCTCGAGAGCCGCGGTGCGCATGCGCGCGAGGATTATCCCGATCGCGACGATGCGAACTGGATGAAGCACACCGTCTCCTGGCGCGACGCCGCCGGCAAGGTGACGCTTGGATATCGCCCGGTGCACATGTTCACGCTGTCGAACGAGGTCCAGGTTTTTCCGCCCAAGGCGCGGGTGTATTGAGATGGCCGAATTCACCCTGCCGAAGAATTCGAAGGTCGGGACCGGCACGACCTATCCCGCGTCCCCGGGCGGCAAGCGCGTGCGCTCGTTCAAGGTCTATCGCTGGAACCCCGAAGACGGCCGCAATCCGCGGCTCGACACCTACGAGGTCGATCTCGACGCGTGCGGGCCGATGGTGCTCGACGCGCTCATCAAGATCAAGAACGAGGTCGACACGACGCTCACCTTCCGCCGCTCCTGCCGCGAAGGCATTTGCGGCTCGTGCGCCATGAACATCGACGGCACCAACACGCTGGCTTGCCTCAAGGCGATCGACGACATCAAGGGCGATGTGCGCATCTATCCGCTGCCCCATTTGCCGGTGATCAAGGACCTGGTTCCGGACTGCACGCACGTTTATGCGCAGTATCGATCGATCCGCCCGTGGCTCATGAGCGACAGCGCGCCGCCGCCCGACCGCGAGCGGGCGCAGTCGGTCGCCGAACGCGAACGGCTCGACGGGTTGTGGGAATGCATTCTCTGCTTCTGCTGCACCACGAGCTGTCCCTCGTACTGGTGGAACGGCGAGCGCTATCTCGGTCCCGCGATCCTGCTCCAGGCCTATCGCTGGCTCGCCGACAGCCGCGACGAGATGACGGGCGAGCGCCTCGATCAGCTCGAGGACCCGTTCCGGCTCTATCGCTGCCACACCATCATGAACTGCACCCGCACCTGTCCCAAGGGCCTGAACCCGGCCAAGGCGATCGCCGAGATCAAGAAGATGATGGTGCTGCGGCGCTAACCGGGGCCCGTGGGATCCGCGACGTTCGTTCGATTTCAGGTCAACCATGCTACCACGCAAATATTTCGATCGCTTCGAGCGCTATTTGCTTGCTCTTCCGCCCAAAACGGGTAACCGAAAGTACGCGAAGCGCGATCTCATAAATCAGCGCTTCCATCTGTTCAGCGACCGAGGCGTAGATGCATACTACGTCCCCTTCCATCACACTAATCCGCAAGCCGCCGTCGCTTTAGTCGGGCTAACGCCTGGGTGGACGCAAATGGAAGAAGCGTTTAGGGCGGCCACAAATGGAATTCGCCAAGGGATAAAGGGGGGCGCACTTTTCCGCCACATCGACTCGAGCGGTAGTTTTGCCGGACCTATGCGAAAGAATCTCGTGCAGATGCTGAATGGCATCGGATTGGACGAGTTTCTGGGCGTTAAGTCCTGTGACGACTTGTTCGATTCAGGGCATGCCCTCGTTCACTTCACTTCTGTAGTAAGCGCGGCGTTATTTAAGGATGGACGCAATTACGGAGGCCGGGGGCCGCCGTTGCTAATGGTCCCAAAATTACAAAATTGGGTAACGACAAACTTAGCGAAGGAACTCGCTTCGCTGCCAAGGGCTATAATCATTCCGCTCGGAATGATCGCTGGTGAAGCAGTTCAGTACCTGCGGTCGCGCAATCAGATCAAGGCGGATCGCTGCCTCGAAGGGTTTCCGCATCCTTCCGGTGCAAATGGACATCGAAAAAAGCATTTTGAGCTTCGCAAGCGACATTGGCGAAAGCAGCTGGTCGATTGGAGGGCGCGAATCTGAGTCTGGGTCGGTATCGTTACCCTGCCTCCTTCACCCTGACCTTCCCTATTGTTCGGGCGCAGGTCCGGGTGGACATGCGAGCGAATCCGTCGGTCGAAAGCGCTCAGAACCCGCCAGGAACTCGCGCACGCGCTCGCCGACATCGTCCTGGCCGCTGCCGATGCTCTGCACGGTGGAGACGTGGTTGTGGCCGCGCATGAAGGCGAATTGCGGCGCCTTGCCGTCGCGGAGCGAGACCGCGCGCGCGAGATCGAAGGTCGGCGCCGTCAGCGTGCCCGGATCGTATTCGGCGACGCTGAGGAGGAGCGGGACCTTGCTCTTGCCGACATGGGTGATTGGCGAGCGCGCCTCGTACTGCGTCGCGTCGGCGCCGAAATAGGCGACGTGATTGGGCGGCGGATTCGCGGCGACGCGATAGGCGCCGCCGCTCATCAGCACCGCCGCGATGACGCCGACGCCCGAGCTCGGATGGAACTGGGGGTCGAAGAGATAGCTGGCCGCGTGCGTCGCGCCTGCCGACTGGCCGAAGAGAAAGACCCGGTTCGCGTCGCCGCCATGGCTCTCGCCTTCGCGCCGCGCCCAGGCGATGGCGCCGGCCACGTCAGCGGCGCCGGCCGGCCACGGATGCGCCGGCGCGAGACGGTAATTGGCGATGATCGTGAGATAGCCGTGATTGGCGAAATAGACACCGAGATTGCCGTAGAACGTGCCGTCCGCGTTCTTGTCGCCGCCGACATAGCCGCCGCCCGGAATGTAGACCAGGATCGGCAGGCGCCGCCCCTCTTGCCGGTAGAGGTCGAGCTTCTGCCGCGCGTCGCCGCCATAGGCGATGTCGGCGGTGACCGTGACCTTGGCCGCCGACTGCCGCTTGACGAAGGGGAGATAGAGCGCGCGCGTCGCGGCGTTGATGTCGTTGTCGAATTTGGCGCCCATCGCCTTGATCTTCTCCGCCACGCCCGGCGGGAATCCTGTGGACATGCCGATATCCTCCTTTGACCGCCGCACGACGCACGCGCGGCGATGAGTTCAGATCTCGATGGTGCCGTCGATGTCGTGGCTGAAGCCGATCGACGGAATGGTCAGCCGCATCGTGGCGGCGAGTGGCGAGCCTTCCCTGATCCGTCCTGCGGCGAGCGCGGCGCGCACTGCCTTCTCGATCTCGCGCTGTGAGGTGACGCCCACCAGTTTAAGGAATTTCCGCACCTCCATGTTGAACTTGTCCTCGTCCATGGCGCGCTCTCCAGAGTGGGTTTTGCACCGAGGATCATTTTCCGCTATGAGAGGCTTGTCCATGCCCTTGTCGACGCCGTCCGAACCTTTCCGTTCTTCCCTCGCCGCCGACGGACCGCTCGCGCGTTATCGCGCCTGGCGCGATGCCGGCCGGCTGCAGCACGACCCGGCGCAGCAGCTTGCCGCCGAGAAGCTGCAAAGCCTCGCCGCCGCGCTCGCCGCATACCGGCCCGGCGGGAACGGCGAAGGCGGGCTGTGGGCCAGGCTCGGGCTCGCGGGCGCGCCCGAGCCGCCGCCCCAGGGGTTCTATATCTTCGGGGCGGTCGGCCGCGGCAAGAGCATGCTCATGGACATGTTCTTCCGCACCGCCCCGGTGGCGCAGAAGCGCCGGGTGCATTTCTATGCCTTCATGCAGGAGGTGCACGGCCGCCTCCACCAGCTCCGCGCCGCCAAGGGCGATCCGATCGGACGAGTGGCGCGCGAGATCGCCGCCGGCGCGACACTCTTGTGCTTCGACGAGTTCCAGGTGACCGACATCGCCGACGCGATGATCCTGGGCCGGCTGTTCGCGGCGCTGTTCGAGGCGGGCGTGGTCGTGGTGGCGACCTCGAACCGTGCGCCCGACGACTTGTACAAGGACGGCTTGCAGCGCGAGCGCTTCCTGCCCTTCATCGCGCTCCTCCAGGAAAAGCTCGACGTGCTCGAGCTCGAGGGCGGCCGCGACTGGCGGCTCGCGCGGTTCGCCGGGCGGCAGGTCTATTTCGTGCCGGCCGATGACGGCGCCTATCGCGCGCTCGAGCGCGCCTTCGGTGACCTCACCGACAACGAGGCGGCGCCGCGCGCGGTGCTCACCGTCCAGGGCCGGAACCTCGTCGTCCCACGCGCCGCCAAGGGCGTCGCCTGGTTCGGTTTCGATGCGCTGTGCGGCAGCCCGTTGGGTCCGGCGGATTATCTCGCGCTCTGCAGCCGCTATCACACCATCGTGCTCGATAGCATTCCGCGCATGGGGCCCGAGCAGCGCAACGAGGCGAAGCGCTTCCACACCTTCATCGATACGCTTTACGAGGCGCACGGCAATCTCGTCGCCTCGGCCGCGGCGCCGCCGCAAGAGCTTTATGCCGAGGGCGACGGCGCCTTCGAATTCGCGCGCACCGTCTCGCGCCTCATCGAGATGCAGAGCGACGCCTATATCGCCGCGCGGCGGCCGTGAGGATCAGGCGCAGCGCTTGAACGCCCGGTCGAAGAAGCGCAGCGCCGCCGGCAGTTCCTCGGCCCAGGTCGACCATTGGTGATCGCCGCTCGTCATGCGCATGGATACATCCATCCCCGCGTCGCGCATGCGCTTGAAGGCAATGAACGTATCATCATAGAGCTTGTAGCGGTCATGGTCGCCGACGGTGAGGAACACCGCCGGCGCGTCGTTGGCCGCGGCGACGGTCGCGATCATCGACAGCGGGTTCTCGGCGACGAAGCGGCGCAGATCGAACGGGCGGCCGAAGGCGCCGTCGAAGATGCGGGTGATCTTGTCGCCGTGGGCCGATGCCTCCGTCATCCCGGCCCAGAGCGCGCCGCTGAACGAGGCCGCCGCGCAAAAGCGGAACGGGGTGAGGAAGGCGAGCCTGAGCGCGCCGAAGCCGCCCATCGACAGCCCGCCGATGGCGCGAAAGCGGCGCGTGGCTTCAGTCCGATAGCTCTTGTCCACATGCGCGACGAGGTCCACGCCGATCGCCGTGCCGTAATCGCCGTCGCCGCCCAGCGCCTTCGAATCGACGTACCAGGAATCGCCGCCGCCATCCGGCATGATCACGATCATCGGCCCGACCGTGCCGGCAGCGATCATGCGGTCGAGCGTGTCGCGCAGATGCCCGTCATGCAGCCATTCGCGGTGATTGCCGTCCTTGCCGTGCAGCAGATAGAGGCTCGGGTAGCGCCGCTCTTGCGTGTCGTAGCCCGGCGGGAGATAGACGGAATAGGCGAGATCATGGCCCAGCGCCGGGCTCGGCGCGTGCGCGGTTTCGATCACGCGCGATTGCGCCCGCGCCGCGGCGGTCGCCAGCAGCAGCGCGGCGGTCGCAAGCGCGACGAACCCTCTCATGCCGGCGCGAGAAAGCGGCACGTGCCGTCGCGGTCGATGCGCGGCAGCAGATCGACCTCCCAGTTGAGGTATTCCTCCATCGCCGCCTTGACGCCGCGCGCGCGCTCGTAAGGCTTGAGCCAGAGGTCGATCGGCTCGTCCGCCATGTTGGCCTCGCCGCGCGCCAGCGTGCGGCCGCTCGCCGTCCACGCTGCGGTACCTCCGGCGAGGAAGCGTACCGGGACGCGCACCAGCGCCGCGGCCTCGGGCGCGGCGAGCGCCGCGATCACGCCGTCCTCGGAGGTCAGCACCAGCGTGCCGTGCGGCTTCACCCGCTCCAGCGCGCGCGCGAGCCGGGCACGGATGGCGAACCAGGCGCCCTCGATATGGCCCTCGCGGAAGCTGCGGCTCGACGCCAGATCGATCACGGTGGCCGCGTCGCGCGCCAGCAGATCGGCGAGTTGCGCGGGATCGACCGCCAGCTCGGGCCGTGCCGGGGCGCCGAGCACGACCGGCTTCGGCCAGCCGGTCTCGCGCCCTTCCGCGGCGAGGACATAGACGTCCTTCCAGCCCATCTGCTTCAGCCACGACGCGGTCATGAAGGCGCGTACCTCGAGCGGATCGACCAGCACCAGCCGCGCGCCCAGCGTGCCGACATAGTGGTCCGTCGCCTGCACGAGCTGTCCGCCCGGCGCCGAGACCGCGCCGGGCAGATGGCCCGCGGCGTACTCGCCCGGGTCGCGCACGTCGAAGAGATAGGTGGTTCGCGCCGCATCGTCCTGGAAGCGCGCCAGCGTCGCGGCATCGATGCGTGTCGCGCCGAAGCGTTCCGCCACCTTCACGGCGGCGGCGCGGGCCCAGGCCAGCGCCGGCGCCGAGGGCAGCGGCGCGCGGCGGTCCTGGCCGTGATCGGGCGTGAAGCCGGCGAGCGACCAGCCCATCGTGCCGTTCTTGAGCGCCACCACGCGGTTGGGCACGCCGGCGTTGATGAGCGACTGTGCGCCGATGATGCTGCGTGTCCGTCCGGCACAATTGACGACGATGAGCGTGTTGGGATCGGGTGCGAGATCGCGTACGCGCAGCACCAGTTCGGCGCCCGGAACATCGACGCCGGTGGGGATCGAGACGCGCTGGTATTCGTCGTACGGCCGGCTGTCGAGCACGACCACGTCGCCGTGCTCCTCGATCAGCCGGTGCAGCGCCTCGGCGGCGATGTGGGGCGTGCCGCAGCGATGCTCGACATATTCGCCGAA
The DNA here is from genome assembly GCA_035532935.1 of Allostellaceae bacterium. Lineage (GTDB taxonomy): Bacteria > Pseudomonadota > Alphaproteobacteria > ATCC43930 > CGMCC-115725 > DATJLY01. The sequence goes on along the minus strand of DATKQE010000048.1, from coordinate 57,840 downwards.
CGCCTTGCTCGGCACGTTGACGCCGGAGAAGAGCTCGAATCCCGCGGCGGTCCAGGCGGCGATGCCGCCCGCCAGCACCGCTACGTCGCCATAACCGAACGCGGCGAGCTTTTCCGCACCGCGCGCGGCGAGCCCGTCGTCATCGTCGCACAGCACGACGCGCGTCGTCCGCCGCGGCACCAGCGCCGCGAGCCGCAATTCGAGCCGGCTCAGCGGCAGCGCGCGCGCGTGCAGGAGATGGCTCTCCGAGAACGCCAACTCCTCGCGCAGGTCGAGGATCGCGACCTCGCCGCCATCGCCGATCATCGCCCGCAGCTCGGCGGGCGCGACCTGTCGTGCCATCGCGCGGGCTCCCCTTACGACGCCGTTTGCGGCGTCATCTGCGTGACCTTGCCGGTCTCAACATTGAACATCTGGCGCGTGATGCGGTCGAGATTCGTGCCGGTGACGCGGATGAAGATCGACTTGTCGGGGTAGTCGATCGAGTGGATCTTGCCATCCTGATAGATGCCGGCATGGCCCGGGGTGAGCCGGTACTTGGTCGCAGGCTTCAATTCGGCCTTGGCGCCGCCGCCGTCAGCCCGATCCCACTCGGTCATTTCGGTCCACTTGGTCGCCTGGCCATAGATCGCCCACGAGGCGCCATGGTCGTGCGGCGGCGACACCCGCGCCTTCTCGTTGACATGGGCGAGGATCTGGAAGCCGAGCTTGGGGTCCTCGTACAGCACCGTGAGCCCCGGCTTCGCGTCCGCGCCGCAATACCGGGCAAGGAAATCCTTATCGCCCAGAAGCTGCTCGAGATGCGTCCGGACCTGCTCGCGCCCGGCGGGGCCGGGGTCGTGCGCAAGAAAGCCGCGGCAGTCCTCGATGAACCGTTCGAGATCGTAACCCATCCGTCCCTCCTTGGAGCGAAACCGCACAACTTTCGCGCATCGGGCGGCGCCGCGCCAGTCCCTTCGTTTGGGACGCGGCGGGCGCGCTTGCCCCCTCGCGCGTTTGGGGCTAAGACGCGGCGCCGCGGCGCGCGGCGCTCCCATTGCTAAAGCGGATTGAGAGGTCTCGATGGCACGCAACAAGATCGCGCTCATCGGCGCCGGGCAGATCGGCGGCACGCTGGCGCTGCTCGCTGGAATGAAGGAGCTGGGCGATGTCGTGCTGTGCGATGTCGTCGAGGGCGTACCGCAGGGCAAGGCGCTCGATCTCGTCCAGGCCTCGCCGGTCGAGGGCTTCGATGCGAAGATCGGCGGCGCCAACGATTATGCCGCGATCGCCGGCGCCGACATCGTCATCGTCACCGCCGGCGTTCCGCGCAAGCCCGGGATGAGCCGCGACGATCTCATCGGCATCAACGCGAAGATCGTCGCGCAGGTGGGCGCGGCCATCAAGCAGAACGCGCCCAACGCCTTCGTCATCACCATCACCAATCCGCTCGACGTCATGGTCTGGGTGATGCGCGAGGCGACCGGCCTGCCGCATCAACGCGTCGTCGGCATGGCCGGCGTGCTCGACAGCGCCCGCTTCCGCTATTTCCTGGCCGCGGAGTTCGGCGTCTCGGTCGAGGACGTGACCGCCTTCGTCCTTGGCGGGCACGGCGACCTGATGGTGCCGCTGGTGCGCTATGCGACGGTCGCCGGGATTCCGCTGCCGGATCTGATCAAGATGGGCTGGACCACGCGCGAGCGCATCGATGCGATCGTGCAGCGCACCCGCGACGGCGGCGGCGAGATCGTCAACCTGCTCAAGACCGGTTCGGCCTTCTATGCTCCGGCCGCGTCGGCGATCGCGATGGCCGAGGCCTATCTCCGCGACAAGAAGCGGGTGCTGCCCTGCGCCGCCTGGCTCACCGGCCAATACGGGGTCAAGGACCTCTATGTCGGCGTGCCGGTGGTGCTCGGCGCCAACGGGGTCGAGCGGGTGGTCGAGCTTTCGCTCGAGAGCGAGGAGCGCGCGGCCTTCGATAAATCCATCGCCGCGGTGCGCAGCCTGTGCGACGTCGGCCGCCGGCTCCTGGCCGAGGGCGCCAAGGGCTGAGCCTCCGGGATGCCCGCATGGCTCCCCTGCGCTCTTCACGACAGTAACCGGGTTGCAATAGTTCGGGACTAGGAAGATGGCCCGGCGACCCAATCTTTAGGACGCGGACCCCGCCGCGGCCATCGCCGCCGCGCGCCTGGGGCAGGTGCTACTTTTCTAGGCAGAAGCTCATGTCACCACTGGATGAATCTACTTTTCTCACCGGTTTCAACGCGGCCTTCATTGCCGAACTGCATTCGCGCTACCTCAAGGACCCGGGCGCGGTCGACGAGAGCTGGCGCCGCTTCTTCGCCGAGCTGGCCGATACGCCGGATGCCGTGTCGGGCGAGCTCACCGGGCCGGGCTGGGGCCGGGCCCAGCCCCATATCATCGGCAACGGCGCGGCGGCGCCCAACGGCCACGTCGCGGCGCCGGTCGAGGCCGGCAAGGCCGCGCTCGATTCCATCCAGGCGATGAACCTCATCCGCGGTTATCGCGTGCGCGGCCATCTCATCGCCGATCTCGATCCCTTGGGCCTGACCGGGCTGAAATCGCACCCGGACCTCGATCCGGCGACCTACGGCTTCACCGAGGCCGATTACAACCGGCCGATCTTCGTCAACAACCTGCTCGGCTTCACCACCGCGACGCTGCGCCAGATCCTCGAGGCGCTCAAGGCCACCTATTGCGGCAAGGTCGGCGTCGAGTACATGCATATCCAGGAACTGGAACAGCGCCGCTGGATCCAGGCGCGGATCGAGGTGCCGCGCAACCAGACCGAATTCACGCCCGAGGGCAAGCGCGCCATCCTCGAGCGCCTGACCGCCGCCGAGGACCTCGAGCGCTTTCTCGACCGGCGCTATACCGGTACCAAGCGCTTCGGGCTCGAAGGCGCCGAGGCCCTTATCCCCGCGCTCGAGCAGATCATCAAGCGCGGCGGCCAGCTCGGCATGAAGGAGCTGGTCATCGGCATGCCGCATCGCGGCCGGCTCAACGTCCTCACCAACGTCATGGGCAAGCGGTTCGCCGCGCTGTTCTCGGAATTCCAGGGCAATCCCGCCAATCCCGAGGACGTGCAGGGCTCGGGCGACGTGAAGTACCATCTCGGCACCTCGACCGACCGCGAGATCGGCGACATCAAGATGCACCTCTCACTGACGGCCAATCCGTCGCATCTCGAGGCGGTGAATCCGGTGGTGCTCGGCAAGGTGCGCGCCAAGCAGCGCCAGCACGGCGACAATGCGCGCGATGCCGTGGTGGGCTTGCTGATGCACGGCGACGCCGCCTTTGCCGGCCAGGGGCTGGTGCCGGAATCGCTCGAACTGTCGGAACTCAGGGGCTACCGCACCGGCGGCACGATCCACGTCATCGTCAACAACCAGATCGGCTTCACCACCAGCCCCGCCCAGGCGCGTTCCGGCCCCTATCCCTCGGACATCGCCAAGGGCGGGCAGGCGCCGATCTTCCACGTCAACGGCGACGACCCCGAAGCGGTCGTCCACGTGGCGCGCATCGCCACCGAGTTCCGCCACCGCTTCAAGAAGGACGTGGTGGTCGACATCTTCTGCTACCGCCGCCACGGCCACAACGAGAGCGACGAGCCGGCTTTCACCCAGCCGCTCATGTACCGCGCCATCGAAAGCCATCCGACCGTGCGCGAGGTCTATGGGCAACGCCTCGTCGCCGAGGGACTGCTCTCCGAGGCCGAAGTCGAACGCGTCGCGAGCGACTTCCATGCCCGGCTCGAGGCCGAGTTCGAGGCGGCGAAGAGCTACCGCCCCAACAAGGCCGATTGGCTCGAAGGCGCCTGGGCCGGCCTCACTGTGGCCTCGGGCGACGAGCGGCGCGGCGAAACCGCGGTCAAGCGGGAGCTGCTCGAGGAGGTGGGGCGCGCGCTCACGCGCATTCCTGAGGGCTTCAATCTGAACCGCAAGCTCGTTCGCCAGCTCGAACAGAAACGCCACGCGATCGAGAACGGCGACGGCCTCGATTGGGCCACCGGCGAGTCGCTCGCCATCGGCACGCTTTGCGCGGAGGGAACCTTCGTGCGTCTCAGCGGCCAGGATTGCTGCCGCGGCACGTTCTCGCAGCGCCACGCGGTGCTGGTCGATCAGGAGACCGAAGAGCGCTACATCCCCTTGAGCCACGTCCGCCCGGACCAGGCGCCGTTCGAGATCGTCGACAGCCCGCTCTCCGAGGCCGCGGTGCTCGGCTTCGAATACGGCTACAGCCTCGCCGAGCCGCGCGCGCTGGTGATGTGGGAGGCGCAGTTCGGCGACTTCGCCAACGGCGCCCAGGTCATCATCGACCAGTTCATCACCTCCGGCGAAGCGAAATGGCTCCGGATGTCGGGCCTCGTCCTGCTGCTGCCGCACGGCTACGAGGGTCAGGGGCCCGAGCATTCCTCGGCCCGGCTCGAGCGCTTCCTCCAGCTCTGCGGCGAAGACAACATCCAGGTCTGCAACCTCACCACCGCCGCCAATTATTTCCATGCGCTCAGGCGCCAGGTGCGGCGCAACTTCCGCAAGCCGCTCATCGTCATGACGCCGAAATCGCTGCTGCGCAGCGCCGAGGTGGCGTCGCGGCTCGGCGACATGGGGCCCGGCTCGTCCTTCCACCGGGTCCTCGAGGAGACCGATCCGCTCGCCGAGGACGCCAAGGTGCGGCGCGTCGTCCTGTGCAGCGGCAAGGTCTATTTCGACCTGCGCGCGGCGCGGCGCGAGCGCAAGATCGATGACGTGGCGATCCTGCGTCTCGAACAGCTATACCCGTTCCCCGCGCGCACGCTGGCGGCGTCGCTTCAGCGCTACGCCGACGCCGAGGCGGTGTGGTGCCAGGAAGAGCCAGAAAACATGGGCGCCTGGTCGTTCGTCGATCGCCGTATCGAGCGGACGCTCGCCGCTCTCGAGGTGAAGGCGAAGCGTGCCCGCTATGTCGGCCGGCCCGAGGCCGCCGCCACCGCCACCGGCCTGATGAAGCGGCACAACGCCGAGCAGGCGCGCCTCGTCAACGACGCGCTCGCGCCCGGATGAGGCGACCGTCGGCATGAAGAGCGGCGCACGGTGCAAACCAGCGCCAGACCCGCTACAGTCGATTCGCATCGCGCGCCGGCGGCGCGTCTGCGTGCGCATTCACGATCGCTGATGTAAGGAGCGACCCCATGGCAACCGATATCGTGGTGCCCGCGGTCGGTGAATCCGTGACCGAGGTGACGGTGGCGCGGTGGCTGAAGCACGTGGGCGACGCCGTCGCGGTCGACGATCCGCTGGTCGAGCTCGAGACCGACAAGGCGACGCAGGAACTGGCGGCGCAGGAAGCCGGCATGCTCACCGAGATCGTCGCGCCCGAAGGCAGCAATGTGCGCGTCGGCGGCATTCTCGGCCGCATCGGCGATGGTGCGGCGAAAGCGGCGCCGGCCAAGCCCGCCCCCGCAGCTTCGGCCAAGGTGCCGGCACCGCCGGCGCCCGCACCCGTCCGGCCGGAGGCGGCAACCGAGCGTCTGGCCCGTTCCGGTCCGGCCGTACGCAAGCTCGTCGCCGAGCGCGGCGCCGATGTCGCGCAGATTGTTCCCACCGGCAAGGATGGCCGCCTCACCAAGGCGGATGTCCTGACCGCGCCGCCCGCGCCCACGCCTCAGCCCGCGCCGGCCGAGGCCAGGACGCCGACGCCGCAGCCGTCCGCGCCCGGCGAACGGCGGGTGCGCATGACGCGCCTGCGCCGGCGCATCGCCGAGCGGCTCAAAGAGGCGCAGAACACCGCCGCCATGCTCACCACCTTCAACGAAGCCGACATGACGGAGGTAATGGCGCTGCGCGAGCGCTTCCGCGACAGCTTCGAGAAGCAGCACGGCGTGCGGCTCGGCTTCATGTCGTTCTTCGTCAAGGCGGCGATCGTCGCGCTCAAGGAGATCCCCGCGGCGAATGCCGAGATCGACGGCGACGACATCGTCTACAAGAACCATTACGACATCGGCGTCGCGGTGGGGGCGGAGCAAGGGCTGGTCGTGCCGGTGCTGCGCGGCGCCGACGGCATGAGCTTCGCCGCGATCGAGAAGGCCGTCGCCGATCTCGGCAAGCGCGTACGCGAGGGCCGCATCGCGCTCGAGGAGCTGTCGGGCGGCACCTTCACCATCACCAATGGCGGCGTGTTCGGCTCGCTCCTGTCGACGCCCATCCTCAACCCGCCCCAGGCGGCGATCCTCGGCATGCACAAGATCCAGAAGCGGCCGGTCGTCATCGGCGACCGCATCGAGGCGCGGCCGATGATGTATCTGGCGCTCAGCTATGACCACCGCCTCATCGACGGCCGCGAGGCGGTGAGCTTCCTGGTGCGGATCAAGGAATGCATCGAGGAGCCGCAGCGGCTCATGTTCGAGCTGTGAGCGGGCGATGAGCGACAGCGTCGACGTCATCGTCATCGGCGCCGGGCCCGGCGGCTATGTCGCGGCGATCCGCGCGGCCCAGCTCGGCATGAGCGTCGCCTGCATCGACAAGCGCGAGACGCTGGGCGGCACCTGCCTCAATGTCGGCTGCATCCCGTCGAAGGCGCTGCTGCAATCCTCCGAGAAATACGCCGAGGCGCGGCACGCCCTGGCGCCGCACGGGATCACCGTCGGCGCGGTCGGGCTCGATCTCGCGACCATGATGGCGCGCAAGGACAAGGTGGTGGCCGAGAACACGCGCGGCATCGCCTATCTCTTCCGCAAGAACAAGGTCGAGCACGTGACGGGCGCGGCGCGGCTCCTCGCGGCGAACAGCGTCGCGGTCGATGGCCGCACGCTCGCGGCACGGCGCGCGGTGATCATCGCCACCGGCTCCGACAGCGCGCCGCTTCCCGGTGTTCCGGTCGACGAGAAGACCGTCCTGTCCTCGACCGGCGCGCTCGCGCTTGCTGCGGTGCCGCGCCGCCTCGCCGTCGTCGGCGGCGGCTATATCGGGCTCGAAATGGGCTCGGTGTGGCAGCGGCTCGGGGCGCAGGTGACGGTGATCGAGTTCCTCGACCGCATCACCCCGGGCATGGATGGGGAGCTGAGCACGGCGCTGCAGCGCACGCTTGCCAAGCAAGGGCTCACCTTCCGCCTCGGTTCCAAAGTGGTCGAGGCCAAGCACGGCAAGGACGGGGTCGCGCTCGCGGTCGAGCCGGCCGCCGGCGGCGCGCGCGAGACGATCGCGGCCGATGCCGTGCTGGTGGCGATCGGCCGGCGCCCCTATACCGAGGGGCTCGGTCTCGAGACCGTCGGCGTCGCGCTCGACAATCGCGGCCGCATCCGCGTCGATGGCGGCTATGCCACCTCGGTTCCTGGCGTCTATGCCATCGGTGACGTGATCGCCGGGCCGATGCTCGCGCACAAGGCGTCGGATGAAGGCGCGGCGCTCGCCGAAATCATCGCCGGCGAGCGGCCGCAGCTCGACTACGACGCGATCCCCGCCGTGATCTATACCTGGCCCGAGGTCGCCTCGGTCGGCAAGACGGAAGAAGAACTGAAGCAGGCGGGTGTCGCCTACCGCGTCGGCAAGTTCCCGTTCTCGGCCAATCCCCGCGCCCGCGCCAACGGCGACACCGAGGGTTTCGTCAAGATTCTCGCCGAGGATGGCAGCGACCGCGTGCGCGGAGTGCACATCATCGGCCCCGATGCCGGAACGCTCATCGCCGAGGCCGCGCTCGCGCTCGAATTCGGCGCCAGCGCCGAGGACATCGCCCGCACCTGCCACGCCCATCCCACGCTCAACGAGGCCTTGAAGGAAGCCGCCCTCGCCGCCGAAGGACGCGCGATCCATATCTGAACGGCCGCGCTTCCGGTGCTTTCAACCTTTCGCGCGCGGATGCGCCTTGTCATAGACGGCGGCAAGGCGCGCGGCATCGACCGCGGTATAGCGCTGCGTCGTCGACAGGCTGGCATGGCCCAGCAATTCCTGGATCGCGCGCAGGTCGCCGCCGCCCGCGAGCAGATGCGTGGCGAAACTGTGGCGCAGCGCGTGCGGGGTCGCGCTCTCCGGCAGCGAAAGCGCGACGCGCAGCTTGGCCATCCGGCCTTGCACCAGCCGCGGATGAAGCGGGCCGCCGCGCGCGCCGACGAAGAGCGGCCCGTCCGGCGCGAGATCGTGCGGACAGGCGGCGACATAGTCGCGCAGCGAAGCGGCGACGACCGGAAGCACCGGCACCATCCGCGCCTTGCCACCCTTGCCGGTGACGGTGATCGCATCGGTGCCGAGCGGCGCTTGGCGCCGTGTCAGGCCCAGCGCCTCGCCGAGCCTGAGCCCGCAGCCATAGAGCAACGTGAACAGCGCGGCGTCGCGCAGACCCTGCCATTCGGCGCGGGCCTCGACGGGCGCCGCGTCGAGCACCGCCGCCGCGTCCTCGGGCGAGAGCGCCTTCGGCACCGGCAGCGCGCGCTTCGGCGTGCGCACGGCGCCGAGCGCCGGGTTGTGGAGGAATCCGCGGCGGTCGAGAAAGCGAAAGAAGCCGCGCACGACCGACATGAAGCGCGCCGACGAGCTGTGCTTGGCGCCGCGCGCCGCGCGGCTCGCCAGTGCCGCACGGAAATCCGCCGGGACCAGCCCGCCAAGCGCCGCGAGATCGGGCAAGCCGCCGCGATGCTCGACGAGAAAATCGAGGAAGCTCGCCAGATCGCGACCATAGGCTGCGCGCGTATGCGCCGACGCACGCCGTTCGTCGGCGAGCCAGGCATCCCACGACGCGATCGCCCGTGCCAGATCCGGCGCGGCGGCAAAGCGGTCGAGCGGGACCGGCGCGGGCACGCCGGGATGGGGCCTCAGTCCGGCAGGTCGAGCCATGCCGCGATGGTGATGCCGAGCGCGCGGGCGAGGAAGCCGAGCAGTTCCGTTCCCTGGCCGGGATGGTACTTGCCGGCACGGCGCGTGCCGATGCACAACAGCCCCATCGGCGCCGTCGCGCTGACCGAGAGGCGCAGCAGTGCCGCCGAACGGACAAGGCCCGCGCCGTCACCGAACAGTCGCGGATCGCCGGTGATTTCGGCGAAGAGCGCGGCCTGCCGGTCGGCGCCCAGCACCGCGTCGACATCGCCGGCATCGAGGATCTGCACGCCGTGGCGGCCGAAGCGCGGGCGCGTCGATCCGAGTTGCTCGACCGCGATCGTCACCACGTCGGCATCGAGCAGCACGGCGAGATCGGTGGTCACGACCTGGATGAGCTGCTCGAAGCTGTGCGCCGCGAGCAGCGCCAGCACCGCGCCATGGACGCGGTTCTGGCTTGCAAGGTTGGCGCGCGTGGTGGCGACAAGGCTCTTCTGCTGCGCCTTGAGGCGCGCGATCTCGGCGCGCTGGCGCTCGAGCATGAAATGCTGCATGTCGACGACGGTCTCGCCGCGCCGCATCACCGGCGGGGTGAGCACATCGAGCAGTTCGCCATGCTCGACGAGGAAATCGGGGTTCTGGCGCAGATAGGCGGCGACCTCGGCGGCGCCGACCGTGCGCGCCGCCAGCGCCGGGCGCGGCGGCTCGATGGCGGACGTTTTGTCCTTGGGGCGATCCAAATCCCGGCTCCGGTTGCTATTCCGCGGCGGCACCGAGATTCGTGCCGAGGATCGACTGGCCGGTCTTGGCCCAATCGGCGAGGAAGGCGGCCAAGCCCTTCTCGGTGAGCGGATGGGCGAACATCTGGCGCAGCACGTTGGGCGGCAGCGTGCCGACATGGGCGCCGAGCTTCGCCGCCTCGATGACGTGGCCGGGATGGCGGATCGAAGCCACCAGCACCTCGGTCTTGAACGCCGGATAATGGCGATACATCGCGACGATGTCGGCGATCAGCCCCATCCCGCTCTGGCCGATATCGTCGAGGCGGCCGACGAAGGGCGAGACGAAGGTCGCGCCGGCCTTGGCCGCGAGCAGCGCCTGCGCCGCCGAGAAGCACAAGGTGACGTTCACCATCGTCCCCTCGCTCGCGAGCACGCGGCAAGCCTTGAGCCCGTCCGGCGTCAGCGGCACCTTGATCGTGACGTTCCTGGCGATCCGGGTGAGCACGCGGGCCTCTTCCAGCATCGTCGCGGTGTCGAGCGCCGTCACCTCGGCGCTGACCGGTCCGGGCACGATCGCGCAGATGTCGCGCACGGCGTCGAGGAAGTTGCGCCCGCTCTTCGCCACCAACGACGGGTTGGTGGTGACGCCGTCGACGAGCCCGGTCGCCGCGAGATCGCGAATCTCGGCGAGGTCGGCCGTGTCGATGAAGAACTTCATGCGCTTCGTTCCCCGGGACGCGGGCGTCGGCTAAAACGGCCGCGTCTTTCGCGCAAAGAGTGTAGCCCATGCCCGACCGCCACGCCAGATGCGCCGCCGCTGCGGCAGCGCGCGTGAGCGTCCTGCTGCCGCTTCCGTTGGCTGGAGCCTACGATTACGAGGCGGCGGAGCTGGCGCTGCAGCCGGGCGATTTTGTGCGCGTGCCGCTGGGCAGGCGCATCATCGCGGGCGTGGTCTGGGATGCGGCGACGGGCGGCGTGGCAGCGCAGAAACTGCGCCGCGTCGTCGCGCATCTGCCGGTGCCGCCGCTGCGCGAGGAGCTGCGGCGTTTCGTCGAATGGGTGGCGAACTACACCCTCGCGCCGCCCGGCGCGGTGCTGCGCATGGCAATGAGCGTCGAGGATGCGCTGTTGCCGCCGCGCAACGTCGCGGCCTATGCCTTGAGCGAAGCCGGCCGGGCCGCGCGCGCATCGGGCGGCGACTCGCTGACGCCACAGCGCCGCCGCGTGCTCGAGGTTCTGGCCGACGGCCCGCCGCTCGCGGCCGCCGAGCTCGCGCGCCAGGCGGCGTGCGGCGCTGGCGTGGTGCGGGCGATGGCGGCGGCTTCGCTGCTCGATGCCGTAGAGCTGCCGCTGCATCCGCCGCCGGCGGCGCCCGATTGGCGCCGGCCCGGCCCGGCGCTGTCGGCGGCGCAGCGCGAAGCGGCCGATGCGCTGGCCACGGCGGCCGCGGGCGGCTTCAGCGTCAACGTGCTCGACGGCGTCACCGGCTCGGGCAAGACCGAGGTCTATTTCGCCGCCATCGCCGCCGCGCTCGCGCGCGGGCGGCAGGTGCTGGTGCTGCTGCCCGAGATCGCGCTGTCGACGCAATGGCTCGCCCGCTTCGCCGAGCGCTTTGGCGCGGCGCCGGTGCAATGGCATTCGGATCTCGGTGCCGCCCAGCGCCGTACTGCCTGGCGCGCGGTGGCCGAAGGCGAGGCGCGCGTCGTCGTCGGCGCGCGCTCGGCGCTGTTCCTGCCGTTTGCCGATCTCGGCCTCATCGTCGTCGACGAAGAGCAGGATGCGTCGTTCAAGCAGGAGGATGGCGTCGTCTATCACGCGCGCGACATGGCGGTGGTGCGCGGCTCGATCGCGGATGTGCCGATCGTGCTGGTGTCGGCGACGCCGTCGCTCGAGACCACGATCAATATCGAGCACGGTCGCTACCGTTATCTCCATCTTCCGCTGCGCCACGGCGCGGCGCGGCTGCCGGAGATCCGCGTCATCGACATGCGGCGCGAGCGGCCCGAACGCCAGCGCTTCCTCGCGCCGCCGCTGGTCGCGGCGCTGGCCGAGACGCTCGCGGCGGGCGAGCAGGCGATGCTGTTCCTGAACCGGCGCGGCTATGCGCCGCTGACGCTGTGCCGCGCCTGCGGCCACCGCCTGCAATGCCCGAACTGCACCGCCTGGCTGGTCGAGCACCGCTTCGTCGGCATGCTGCAATGCCATCATTGCGGCCATGGCGAGCGGCTGCCGCCGCTTTGTCCCGCCTGCGGCGCACTGGCGAGCTTCGCGCCGTGCGGCCCCGGCGTGGAGCGGCTGTCGGAGGAGGTGGCCGTGCGCTTTCCCGCGGCGCGGCTTGCGGTGATGGCGAGCGACACGCTGACTGGGCCGCAAGCCATCGCCGAACTGATGAACGCGGTCGAGACGCATCGCATCGACGTGCTCATCGGCACGCAGGTGGTGGCGAAGGGCCATCATTTCCCGCTGCTGACGCTCGTTGGCGTGGTCGATGCCGATCTCGGGCTTTCGGGCGGCGATCTGCGCGCCGCCGAACGCACGTTCCAGCTTCTCCATCAGGTGGCAGGACGGGCCGGCCGCGCCGACCGTCCGGGCATCGTCTATCTCCAGACCTTCATGCCCGAGCATCCGGTGATGCGCGCGCTGGTGAGCAACGATCGCGACCGTTTTCTCGCGGCCGAGGCGGCGGCGCGCAAGCAAGAGGGCCTGCCGCCCTTTGGCCGGCTCGCCGCGCTGATCATCGCCGCGCCGGACGAGGAGAGCGCCGATTTCGCCGCGCGCGCCTTTGCCCGCGCGGCGCCGCAGATGCCGGGGGTCGAGACGCTGGGCCCTGCGCCGACGCCGCTCGCCGTGCTGCGCAGCCGCCATCGCCGCCGCTTTCTCGTCAAGGCGCGGCGCGGGATCAATCTCCAGGCGGTGCTGCGGCAATGGCTCGCCCGTGTCAAGGTGGCGGGAAACGTGCGCGTCCAGGTCGACATCGATCCCTACAGCTTTCTCTGAACCGCGCTGCCGCGGTTGCGGCGGCGGTTTGCATCGGCAAAGATGGCGGGGAAACGCGGCACGGCGCACGGCGCCGGGGCGGGACGGTCATGCTGTTCGGGACGGCGGAGCAATGAGCGACGCGCTCAGATCCGTGCGCGGCATTGCGCTCGAGGTGGCGGAGCGCGGCGCGGGGCGGGCGGCGCTGCTGCTTCACGGCTTCCAGAATTTGGATTCCGCGTCGGCCTTCATCGTGCAGCTCGCCCGGCAGCGACGCGTCATCGCGCCGTCGCATCCCGGTTTCGGCCGCTCGCCGCGTCCCGACGGGTTCGAGACCGTCTACGACCTGGTGCATCTCTATCTCGACCTGCTGGAGACGCTGCCCGACGAAAAGGTTGTCCTGATCGGATGTTCGTTCGGCGGCTGGCTCGCGGCGGAGATCGCCGCTTCGTGCTGCCATCGTATCGACAAGCTCGTCCTGGTCGATGCGCTCGGTATCAAGATCAGCGGCCGCGAGACGCCCGACATTCTCGACGTCTTCAATACGCTGCCCGACGAGGTCCGGCGCCGCAGTTGGCACGATCCGGCGCGCGCGGCGCCGGATTACGATGACCTGTCGGACGAAGCGATCATGATCCGCGCGCGCAATTGGGACGCGCTCTGCTGCTATGGCTGGCATCCCTACATGTACAATCCCCTGCTCCGCCGCTGGCTCGCGCGCATCGCGGTGCCGACGCTGGTGCTGTGGGGCGCGAGCGACGGCATCGTCACGCCTGCTTATGGCCGGGCCTATGCCGGGTTGATTCCGGGCGCGCAATTCGCCTTGATCGACGGCGCCGGGCACCATCCCGAGTTCGAGCGCCCCGAGGCACTGGCCGACGCCGTGCTGGGCTTCATCGATCGCTGAGGCGGGATTTCGCGGGAGCGCAAAGACGATGGACGCGTGGTGGCAGTGCGAAATCCCTTATCCGTTCGTGCCGCAGGAGGTACTCGAAGCGGCCCCGTCCGTGCGCGCCAGCCTGCCGAACCGCTATTGCGACCCGGCCATTGCCGCCAACCTGTTCGAGGAGGTCATCGACGAGTTCCTGCTGTGCGACGAGCTCGGCCTCAACGTGCTCGCGATCGAGCACCATGCCGGGATCAATTCGCTCATCGGCGCCAATCCGCTGCTCCTCGGCATCCTCGCCCGTCAGACCCGCAAGGCCCGCATCTTGAGCCTCGGTACGCTGGTCTCGCTGCGCAAGGACCCGGTCCGCATCGCCGAGGAATATGCGACGGCCGATGTCATCTCGCGCGGCCGGCTCGAGATCGGTTTCGTCAAGTCCGGCGGTACCGAGATGGCGTCCGCCAATGCCAATCCGGTGCTCAACGTCGAGCGCTATTGGGAGGCGATCGATCTCATCACCAAGGCGCTCACCCATCGGGACGGGCCGTTCAGTTGGGAAGGCAAGCATTTCACCCACCGCCACGTCAATATCTGGCCGCCGCCGTGGCAGCGCCCGCATCCGCGGATGTGGTCGGCCACGGGCGATCCCGAGACCGCTTCCGAGGTCGGGCGGCGCGGCCTCGTGCATGTGCTCGTGCTGCGCGGGCCGGAAGGGACGAAACGGGCCTATGCCGCCCATCGCAGGGCCCGGGCCGAGGCGGGCCTGCCCAAGGTGACGACCGACAATTTCGCCTATGCCGCGCTCGTCTATGTCGGCGACACCGACGAGGAGGGTCGGCGCATCGGCGGTCAACTCCTGTGGTTCCTCAACACCAGCCTCAAATCGGCCCCGCAATATTCGAAGTTCCTGCCGGGAACGGTGCCGCCGCACGCCGCGCCCGCCCTTTATCGCACGCGGCCCAAGCCGGCGGCGGCGCTTGACCTTGTCAACGCCGAGAAGGGCGTTCCCACCGCCAGCCAGAACGCGGCGCGGCTGATGTCGATCACGGTGCCGCAGGCGATGGAACAGGGCATCCTGTTCGCCGGCAATCCCGACAGCGTCTATCGGCAGATCATGGAATTCTATGACAAGGTCGGCGGCTTCGGGCATCTCGCGCTGATCGGCCGCTCCGGGTTCATGACCCATGCCGAATCGGTGAAGGGGATTCGGCTTTTCGCCCAGGAGGTGCTGCCACGGCTGCGCGCGGTCGCGCCGGTCACGGCCGATTGAGGCTAAGGCTCGCGGAACGAGAACGCCTCGACGCGGTCGTCGGAGACCTCGGCCGTCTCCTTGCCCGCTTCGAGCCTGATGATCCTGCCGCATTGAACGATCCGGCCCGAGATCGCGTGGCCCGACAGCGTGAACACCGTGAAGACGGCGTCGGGATGCTTGTCGTGGGCCCGCTTCAGCCTGTCGCCGACCGTTTCGTCCATGGGCGCTCCTCTTGCACGCAGGCCATTATCCCGCACCGCCGCGCGCAGCGGAAGCGGGCAACCGCGGATTTTACCAGTTGGCAACCCTACCGCGTTAAGGTCTGGGACCTCCCGGCTATGGCCGCGGACGGACGTGGATCGGCCTTGCTTCAGGGCAGGAACCCGCACCCGCAACCATGACCTCGCGCTCCACCTTTCCCCGGTCCCACTGCTTGGACAACGACCCGATTCCGCGCCGGCCGCGCCGGTTCCGGATGCCGACGCTTGCCGGCGCCGCCGCCATCGTTGCCGGCTGCGTGGTTCTGTTCGCGTCCGAGTCGCCCGACGCGGCGCTCCGGGGCGATCTCGCCGCCGCCGCCGCCGCGGTCGGCGCGCTGCCGCCGAATGCGACCGCGCGCGACGTGACCCAGGCGCTGAAGACGCCGCTGCGCGACCGCGTCATCACGGTGGATGCGACGAGGTTCCCCACCGTCGTCGGCGTTACTTTTCACGCCCTCGACCAGCGGAGCTGCATCGCCGCGCGCGCTAGCGCGCGCCGGCTCGAAGGCGCGGTCGTCGTCGAGCTCGATGGCTATGATGCGCCCGCCGACTGCCGCGGCCGCAACGACATGACCTGGCACTTCATGCCGTGACGCCAGCGCCTTGCGTCCGCGCGTCGAGCCAGGCGAGGAGCGCCGATCGAAACGGCGTGATGTGCTTGTAGGCGAGCGTCGCCTCCGGCGCGTCGCGCAGCAGCGCCGCCAGTTCGGCCGCGCTTTCGGCCGTGGCGACCGCCGCATCGAGGCGGGTGATGTAGGTGCGGATGGTGAAGATGATATGCCCCGTCGCCGGCAGGCGGCGCAGCGTCTGGCGCTCGACCCGCAGCCATAGCGAAGCGCCGGCATCGGCCGGCGCGATCGGCTGCGGCGATCGGCGCGGCACCGGCTGGAACGGCGCCGGATCGTCGAGAATGGTCCAATTGAGCCGCCACGCCGGCTTCTCCGGCTTGAGCCGCGCGAAGAAGCGATCGACGCTTGACTCGAGCGCATCGTGATAGCCCGGCACCGGCGCGTGGATGGCGGCGACGTCGCGGCCGATCTTGTCGGCAAGACGCCAGCGCGAGGGCGCGCACAGCGCGGCGCCGACGAGGCGGTAACGGCCGCCATCGGCGCCCATCACGCAGAAATCCTCCTGCACCAGCCGGCCGCAGATCTCGAGTGGATGAAGCGCCGGCTGCATCACGTCCCAGCTCTCGCCCGTCGCGCGGTTGACGAGGCGTCGGCCGTCGCGGCGAAAGCTGTCGGGGTGATGGTGCGGCAAATGGCTCGCGAGCAGCGTCAGCAGCTCTTCGGCCGGCGCCGCTGCCTCGGGCAGGGCGGCGAAGACCTCCGCATGGCGTTCGGCGAACAGCGCGCGCTTGGCGGCGAGGTCGGCAGCGAGACGATCGTCGATCTCGATCCAAGCATCGGGCGCCAGCTTCATCAGCCCCAGCGCCAGGCGAAACCGCCCGCCCTCGAATGGCCGATAGGGCGCCGCTCCGCCGTCTGCCGCCGCGCGTTCAGCCGAACTGCGCGGCGCCATTGACGATCACGACCTCGCCCGAGACGTAGCGCGCCGCTTCGGAGATGAGGAAGCAGCCGACCGAGGCGATCTCTTCGGGCTCGGCGAGGCGGCCCAGCGGCGTGCGCCCCTCGGTGGCGCGCCGCTGCTCCGGCGTATAGGTCGCGATCATCGGCGTATCGGTCACGCCGGGCGCGACCGCGTTGACACGGATGCCCTGGGGCGCGAGCGCGCGGGCGAGCGAGCGCACCAGCCCGGTGATCGCGGCCTTCGAGGTGACATAGGCGGGGCCGCCATTCCCGGGCGGGCCGCCGATCGAGCCGTTGATCACCGCGGTCGAGGCGCACAGCACGATCGCGCCCTTGCCGCGCGGCAGCATTGCGCGCGCCGCCGCCTGGGCGATGAGGAACGAACCGGTGACGTTCACCGTCAGCAGGCGGTTCATCTCCGCGGCGCCGAGTTCCTCCCACGAAGCGGTCGAGTGCACGGCCGCCCAATGAAGGAGCGCGTCCAGCTTGCCGAACCGCGCGACCGCGCGCGCGACCGCGGCGGCACAATCGTCCTCGCGCGCAAGATCGGCGGCGACGAGTTCCAGCGACGCCGTCTTGGGCAAGGCCGAGGCGAGCGCCTCGTGCTTGAGGTCGACCGCCACCACCTCGCGTCCCTCGGCGACGAGGAGACGCGCGCACGCCATGCCGATGCCGCTCGCGGCGCCGGTGACCATCACCGTCTCGGTCATCGATCTCCTCCGTGCGGATGAGCGCGAGCGCGCGCCGTCACTTCAGCTTCGAGAAGCTCGTCGGCGCGAGGATCGAGTTGGTGATCGATTCGACCAGCGGGCCGCCGTCCTCGCTCTTGGCGCGCGCGGCGACCCATTCCGGATCGCTCTGGAACGCGGCAAAGCGCCGGGCGCGCTCATCGAGCGAATCCCATTGCAGCATATAGACGAAATCCTGGCTGGATTCGCCGATCGCCACCGTCCAGTAGCCGACCTGCTGAATGCCATGCTTCTCGAACAGGTGGACGGTGACGTTCCGGAAGCGCTGCACCAGCGGCTGAAGCTTTCCCGGCATGCAGTGATAGACGCGTAGCTCGTAGATCATGGGCGTTCACTCCGGCGAGACTTGCATTGCGATGATCGATGCGCTCCAGGGGCGTGTCAAGCAGCGGCTCCCGGCGGACACGGGCCTCTTCGACCGCGCCCTGCCGTCATGGTAAGCTGCGAAAGTTGCGCCTTGGCGCTTGGCCGCGGGAACGGAGAATGGCATGACAGCGACAGCGACGACGCCGAGATCGGGAACCGAAGACGCCTGGCGCGAGGGCGCGGACAATCTGCTGCTGAACTGCGCCGCGCTGAAGCCGGGCCAGACCGTGCTGGTGATCAACGAGCCGGCGGTCTGGGCGGAACGGCCGGCGATCGAATTCATCGAGGCGCGCGCCCGCGTCTTGGGCGGCAAGGTGCAGAGCGTCTGGACCGGGCGCCCGTCCGGGCCGGATGCCATTCCGGCGGAGCTGTCGGCGGCGATCGCCGCCGCCGATATCACGATCTTCAACCACATGATGGGGGCGATGCTGCGGTTCCGGCCGCTCGCCGGGAACGGCGTTCGCATCCTCAACTATGCCACGACGGGGGCCTTGCTCGAATCCGATTTCTGCCGCGTCCCCTATGGGGTGTGGACGCGGGCGAGCGCGCTCATCGCCAAGGAGATGAACGCGGCGCGGCGCTGGCGCGTGACCTGTCCGCTCGGCAGCGACATCGAAGGCACGGTGCCGGAATCCGAGCGCGTGCCGGCCGCGGGCACCAATGCCGACGGGTTCGCGCTGCGCACCTTCCCGATCGGGACCCACCCGCCGAAATCGAGCCTCGCGGCGAGCGGGCGCATCGCCGTGCGCTGGCTCGTGAGCTCGAGCCTCTTCGATATCGGGAGCCAGGGCATGCGCCTCGACGACGTCATCCATCTCGAGATCGAGCGCGGCCGCATCCGGCGCATCGACGGCGCAGCGCGCACCGTGGCGCAGGCGAAGGATTTCCTCGAGGCGATCGGGCGGAAACGCGGCAAGGAGGGGCTGATCGTCAATTCCTGGCATATCGGCGTCAATCCGCAGGCGTTCTCGCCGTGGCGCGACACCGACGATCTCGAAGCCTGGATGAACCTCGCGCACAACAACCCGCGCATGCTGCATTTCCATGCCGTCGGCGACGCCATTCCCGGCGACATCTCGCTGCCGCTCATCGATCCCACCGTGGAGATCGACGGCCGCGCGTTCTGGGACAAGGGACGTTCCACGCTGCTCGACGAGGCGCCGTTCCGCGCGCTCGCCGCCGAAGGGCGGGACGGCGCGCGCGCCTTCGCCCTCAACGCCGCCATCGGCGTCTGAGCGGCGCAAGCGTCGGATGTCGGAGGCCTGCATGGAACTCACGCTCGCGCTCAATCGCTATGACCGCCATGTCCCGTTCTTCAACAACACGCTCGAGCCGCCCAAGGGCATCGCCCTCAAGCCGCTCGAAGTCGGCGAAAGCGCCGTCTATCGCGACGGCACCGACCGGCATGAGCGCATGCTCAAGCACCGCGCCTTCGACATCGCGGAGATGTCGCTGTCGTCCTTCATCATGGCGGTGGCGCGCGATCCGGACCTGCCGCTCGTCGGCCTGCCGGTATTCCCGCGCCGGTTCTTCAGCGTCGGACAAATGTATGTGTCGGCGGCCTCGGGCATCGACAAGCCCAACGATCTGATCGGCCGCCGGGTCGGATTGCATTCGTTCCAGACCACGCTGTCGGTCCTGGGCAAGGGCGATCTCAAGCTCGAATACGGCGTGCCGTGGGAAAAGATCCATTGGCTGTGCATGCGCTCGGAGATCGTGCCGGTCGATCTCGGCCGCGATGTCACGGTCGAGACCATCGCGCCGGGCAAGGACATCGGCCTGATGCTGTGCGAGGGCGAGATCGACGCGCTCATCTCGCCGCAGCCGCGCCCATCCATGCTGGCGCGGCCCGACCGCTATCGCCGGCTCTTTCCCGACGTCCGCGCCGAGGAAATGCGCTATCGTGCGAAATACGGCTTCTATCCGATCATGCATCTCATCGTGATGAAGCGCGAGCTGGCAGAGACCCATCCCGAACTGCCGCGCGAGCTGATGCGCATGTTCGACGAGGCGAAGTCCCTCGCCTACGGCTATTACGAGGATTCCAACTATTCGCTCATGGTCGACGCGCGCCTGCACTACGAGCGGCAGCGCGCCGATTTCGGCGCCGATCCGTGGCCCAACGGCTTCACGGCCAACCGCAAGAACCTCGACCAATTCATCGGTTATTCGCACGACCAGCGGCTGATCCCCGCGCTCTTCCCGGCCGAGCGTCTGTTCCATCCCGCGACCCACGATAGCTGAGCCGCAATTTCGCGCGCATCGGCGAATGCGCCGCAACGGCGGCGCAAGAGAGGTTTCGTGAACGCTATCGATCTCGAAGTGATCTATCGGGCAACGCTGCAGATCGCGCGCGAGCTCACGCTCAACATGCTCCGCACCGGCTATTCGACCATCATCAAGGAGAGCCAGGATTTCACCTTCGCCATCTTCGATGCGGCGGGGCGCATGGTGGCGCAGGGCATTCCGCAGCCGCTCCATATCGGCCCGCTCGCCGCGCAGGTCGGGGAAATCCGGCGGGTATTCGCCGGAAGGATCGAGCCGGGCGACGCCTTCATCGTCAACCATCCCTATCGCGCCTGCCAGAATCATGCCACCGACATCACGATCATCTCGCCGCTTTTCGCCGAGGAGCGCCTCGTCGGCTTCATCGGCAACATCGCCCACAAGCCCGATCTCGGCGGCAAGGTTCCCGGCACCAACAGCGGCGATGCCACCGATCTGTTCCAAGAGGGGCTGCTGATCCCGCCGTTGAAGCTGTCGCGCCGCGGCGCGCTCAACGACGATCTCTACGAGATGATCTGCGCCAATACGCGCACGCCGGAGCTGACCTGGGGCGACATCAATGCGCAGTTGAACACCAATCGCTACGGCCTGACGAAATTTGCCGAGCTGTTCGCCAAATACGGCGTTGCCACGGTGCTCGGCTGCTGGGAGGAATGGATGGCGATCTGCGAGCGCGAATTGCGCCGCGCGATCGCCGCGGTCCCGGACGGGCTCTATGGGCCCGAGACCGACTGGGTCGACGACGACGGCGTCGAATTGGGCCGACCCTACCGCATCGCCGCCGCGCTCGAGGTCAAGGGCGACACCCTGCATTTCATCCTCGACAGCGATGCCCAGGCGCGCGGGCCGATCAATCTCCGCCCCTGCGTCTCGCGCAACTTCATCGAATGCTGCGTCAAGATCGTGTTCGGGCCGGACCTGCCGGTGAATGACGGGCTGTCGCGCGTGGTGCGCGTGTCCTATCCGCCCGAGGGCTCGCTGCTCAACCCGCGCTATCCCGCGCCGGTCAACATGTATGTACGGCCGAGCCAGGTGACGACCGCGTGCATCGTGCGCGCGCTCGCCCGCGCCGTGCCGGGGCGCGTGCCGGCGCCGGGCAGTGCCTCGGGCGGCTCGATCAGCACGGCCGGGCGCCATCCCGTCACCGGCCGCTGGTATTCGCATTACGAAATCAACACCGGCGGCAGTGGCGCGCGGCCCGACGGCGACGGCGTCAGCGCCATGGATGAACTCGTCGTCAACGTCATGAACACGCCGGTCGAAGCGGTGGAGAGCGAATTCCCGGTGCGGGTGGAGCGTTACGCGCTGGTGCCCGATTCCGCCGGACCGGGACGGTTCCGCGGCGGGCTCGGGACGCGGCGGGACTGGCGCATCCTGGGCGAGGAATCGGTCATGAACATTCGCTCCGACCGCTTCAAGTTCGCCTCGCCCGGCGTGTTCGGCGCGACGCCGGCGCGGCCGTCGCGCGCCGCGCTCAATCCCGGCACCGCCGAGGCGCGCTCGCTCACCTCGAAGGTGGCGGGACTGCGGTTGAAGCGCGGCGATCTTTTGTCGTGGGAGTTGGCGGGCGGCGGCGGCTGGGGCGATCCCTTCACTCGGGACCCGGCGCTGGTGCAGCGCGACGTGCGACGCGGCTATGTCTCGCTCGAGGCGGCACGGCGCGATTACGGCGTCGCGCTCGAGTCCGATACGCTCGCCATCGATGCGGCCGCGACGCGCGCGCTGCGCCAGGTGCGGGCGCAATCGTGAAGCTCCGCATCGGCATCGACGTCGGCGGCACCTTCACCGATCTCACCGGCTTCGACGAGGAAGCCGGCGAGATCGCATTGGTGCGCAAATACCCCTCCGACCCGGCGCGGCCCGGTTCGGTGATGGAGACCATCACCGGCGCGCTCGAGGCCGAATTCGGCCGCGATGCCGTGTCGCTGGTGCTGCACGGCTCGACCGCCGCGCTCAATACCCTGCTCGAGGACAAGGGCGCGCGCGTCGGGCTCCTGACCACCGCCGGGTTCCGCGACGTCTACGAGATCGGGCGGCAGTGGCGCGGCGAGGACGTGTTCAATTTCTTCGCGCCGCCGCCGCGGATGCTGCTCACCCGCGACCGCATCTACGAGGTGCGCGAGCGGCTCGATCCCAAGGGCGAGATCGTTACCCCGCTCGACGAGGGCGACGTCGCCGCCGCGGTGCGTGCGCTCGTCGCCGACGGGGTTGAGGCAATCGCGATCTGCTTCCTCTTCGCCTTCGCCAATCCGGCGCACGAGCAGCACGCGGCGCGGATCGTGCGCGCGATCGCGCCGGGGCTCTATCTCTCGCTGTCGAGCGCGGTCAATCCTGAATGGCGCGAATACGAGCGCACCGCTTCGACCGTGGCGAACGCGGCGATCGGCCCGCCAGTGGCGAAATACCTCGCCGATATCGAGAGCCTGTGCCGGGCGCGCTTCCCCGAGGCGCGGGTGCTGATGATGAAGTCGGACGGCGGCGCCGCGAGCGCACGCATGCTGGCACACCGTCCGATCCAGACCATCCTGTCGGGGCCGGTGGCGGGCGTGATCGGCAGTCGCTTCCTCGGCGATGTGAAGGGGATCCAGAACCTCATCTCGTTCGACACCGGCGGGACCAGCGCCGACATGGCGGTGATCCCGGACCGGCCGCTCAACAAATCGGCGCTCGTCGTCGGCCGCCATCCGGTGCGCACGCGCGCCGTCGACATCGAGACCATCGGCGCCGGCGGCGGCAGCATCGCCGCGATCGAGCACGGCGCCGTGCTCAAGGTCGGGCCCGAGAGCGCGGGCGCCGATCCCGGCCCCGCCTGCTATGGCAAGGGCGGCGACGCGACGCTCACCGACGCACTCGTCGTGCTGGGCCATCTCAACCCGGCTGCGCTGCTCGACGGCGCCATGCCGATCGCGCGCGACAAGGCGCTCGAGGCCGTGACCCGCCGCATCGCCCGGCCGCTCGGTCTTGCGCCGGTCGAAGCGGCGTCCGGCATCCTGCGCGTCCTCACCACCAACGTCATGGCGGCGATGCGGACGATCTCAGTCGAGCGCGGCTATGACCCGCGCGAGTTCACTCTCGTCGCCTTCGGCGGGATGGGCCCGACCATCGCCGGCGCCGTCGCCGCCGAGCTCGGCATCGCCCGCATCCTGGTGCCGCGCGATCCGGGCACCTTCAGCGCCTGGGGCATGCTCGTCACCGACGTTCGCCACGAGGAGAGCCGCACCCGCATCACCGCGCTCGACGGCACCGCCGCCGCAACGCTCGAGGCCGAGTTCCGCGCGCTCGAGGAAAAGGCGCTCGCGGAATTGCGGCGCGAAGGCATAGCGCCCGAGGCGCTCGGCACGCTCCGCCATGCCGGCATGCGCTATTGCGGCCAGTCCTACGAGGTCGACGTGGCGGTACCGGCGCTCGCCGGCGGCGACGATCTCGCGTTGCTGGCGCGGCGCTTCCACGAGGCGCATCACCGCCGCTACGGTCACAAGGCCGAGAGCGAGCCGATCGAGATCGTCAACTTCACGGTCACCGCGGTGGGTGCCATCGCCAAGCCGGTGCTGAAGCGCTTTCCCGCTGCCGCGGCGGCGCCCGTGCCGGAAGCGACGCGGCTTGTCCATCTCGCCGCCGACGATGCGCGGCCGGTTCCGGTCTATCGCCGCGACGCTCTCGGCCCGGGCGCCGTGATCGTTGGCCCGGCGATCATCGAGGAAAAGACCTCGACCACCGTGCTCCATCCCGGCCACCGCGCCAGCGTCGACGAATATCTCAATCTGGAGATCGAAGTGCCGCTGCGGTGAGACCACAGGGGCGCACGAATCCGCTTCGGTTACGCTGTTGTTTGCGTCCGTTTCAACTTTGCGGCGGCGGCATCGACGGCGGCCTGGCGCTCGGCCTGGCGTTTGGCGGCGGCGGCGCGGACCGTGGCGACGAGGGCGGGGCCGGCGCGCTCGGGCGAACCCGCGTCGAACGGCGGGTGCGGGTCGTATTCGATGCCGAGCTGAATCGCCTGCGCGAGTTCGGCGCCGAAAATCTCCGCGGCGACCGCGAGCGCGAAATCGATGCCGGCGGTGACGCCGCCGCCGGTGATGATTTTGCCGTCGATGACCACCCGTTCCGCGACCGGCGTGGCGCCGAACGCCGTCAGCATTTCGCGGCTCATCCAGTGCGTCGTGGCGCGCCTGCCCGCGAGCAGACCCGCGGCGCCGAGCACCAGCGCGCCGGTGCACACGCTCGTCACATAGCGCGCCCCCTTGGCCTGGCGGCGGAGGAAATCGAGCGTCGCGGCGTCGTTGAGCAGCGCGTTCATGCCCGCCCCGCCGGGCACGCAGACGAGATCGAGCTGCGGGCAATCGGCGAAGGTGGTGGTCGGCACGATCTGCATGCCGCCGCCGGCGGTCACGGGATCGCGGCTCTTCCACACGAGATGGACGCGCGCATCCGGGAATTTGATGAAGACCTCGTAAGGACCCGTCAGGTCGAGCTGGGTGATCTCGGGAAAGAGCAGCAGGCCGATATGGAACGGCATGGGACGCCTTGCCTCGCTACGACATCGGCCGGGGTGGCGCGACCGGCCACTCGGGCAACGGGATGAACTCGCGATTGTCGCGGTCCGGCAGCTTCATGCGGCCGGCGCGCCAGTCGGCCTTGGCCCGTTCGAGCCGCTTCTGCGACGACGCGACGAAATTCCACTCGATGAAGCGCTGCCCCACCGGCTCGCCGCCGAGCAGCATCAAGGTGGAATCCGCCGCCGCGGCGATCCGCGCCGGCCCGGGCGCGAACACCGGCATCTGGCCCGCCGTGAGGCGGCGCCCGTCGACCGCGACTTCGCCTTGCACGATGTAGGCGGCGCGCTCGGAATATTCCGCCGGGAGATTCATCGATTTCCCCGCGGCGAGCTCGCAATGGGCATAGAACAGTGGCGAGTGCATGTTGACCGTGGCGCTCGCGCCGAAGGCCTTGCCCGCGAGCAGGCGGGCCCAGACCCCGTCGGCGCGATCGATCGGCAGGCTGTCGGCGCTGTGATGGGCAAAGGCGGGCGCGCATTCCTCGTCTGCGTCCGGCAGCGCGACCCAGGACTGGATCGCGTGGATGCAGTCGCCGACGGCTCTCGCCTTCTCGAAGCGTTCGGAATGCGTGATGCCCCGGCCGGCCGTCATCCAGTTCACTTCGCCCGGCCGGATCGCCTGCTCGGAGCCGACGCTGTCGCGGTGCATGATCTCGCCCTCGAACAGATAGGTGAGGGTGGACAGCCCGATATGCGGGTGCGGACGAACGTCGGCGCTCGGCGACAGCCCTGCCGGCAGGTCGACCGGGCCCAGATGGTCGAGGAGGATGAACGGGCCGACCATCCGGCGCTTGGCGAACGGCAGCACGCGCCCGACCGCGAAGCCGCCGAGATCGCGCTGCCGCCGGTCGATCACCAACTCCAGCATGTCCATCTCCTCAAGCCCGGCCGGCGCACTCACCGCTTCATCGCCGTTCACAGGTGCAGTATAGAGCCGCCGTTCCGCCTTGGAGCCGCAATCGAGAAAGGGCTCGGATCATGGCCAGCTACGATGTCGCCGTGCTCGTCGGCAGTCTGCGAAAGGATTCCTTCAACCACAAGATGGCGCTGGCGCTCGCCAAGCTCGCCGCGCCCGCGCTCGCGCTCGAGATCGTCGAGATCGGCGATCAGCCGCTCTACAACCAGGATGCCGACGCCAACCCGCCGCCGCCATGGGTCCGGCTCCGCAACCGCATCAAGGCGGCCGACGCCGTGCTGTTCGTCACGCCCGAATACAACCGCTCGGTGCCGGGCGTGCTCAAGAACGCGATCGACATCGGCTCGCGCCCTTACGGCCAAAGCGCCTGGAACAAGAAGCCCGCGGCGATCGTCAGCGTCTCGCCCGGCGCGATCGGCGCCTTCGGCGCCAACCATCACCTGCGACAGTCGCTGGTGTTCCTCAACATGCCGGCGATGCAGCAGCCCGAGGCCTATATCGGCGGCGCGGCCTCGCTGTTCGACGGCGACGGCAATCTCACGAACGACAGCACGCGGCAATTCCTCGACGGCTTCGTCAAGGCGTTCACGGCCTGGATCGCGGCGAATTCCGGCAAGGCGTAACGGTCCGCAGCCTCACCGCGCTCCCGCCGCCTGGAGCGCGCGCCACACCTTTTCCGCCGTCGCCGGCATCTGCACATAGGGCGCGCCGCGCGCGGCAAGCGCGTTGTTGATGGCGCTCATCACCGCCGGTAGCGCGCCGACCGTGCCGGCCTCGCCCGCGCCCTTGACGCCCAAGGGATTGGTCTTGGTCGGCACCTCGTTCGTCGCCATCTCGATGGCGCAGAGATCGCCGGCGCGCGGCATGGCATAGTCCATGAACGAGCCGGTCATCACCTGCCCGGACTCGCGGTCATAGGTCACGTCCTCCATCAGCGCCTGGCCCACGCCCTGGGCGATGCCGCCATGGACCTGGCCTTCGAGCAGGAGCGGATTGATCGCGCGCCCGACCTCGTCGACCGCGACATAGCGCACGATCGCGACCACGCCGGTCGCCTCGTCGATCTCGACCTCGCAGACATGGCAGCCATTGGGGAAGGTCGGCGCGCCGCCGTCATAGGTGCCGCTCTCGTCAAGGCCGGGCTCGATGCTGCGCGGCAGCTTGCCCGCGGCATAGGCATTCTTGGCCACGTCTTGAAGCGCGATCGAACGGTCGGTGCCGGCGACCGTGAACCTGCCATCGGCGAAGGCGAGGTCGTGCTCGGCGGTTTCGAGCAGGTGGGCGGCGATCTGCTTGCCCTTGGCGATGATCTTGTCGGCCGCCAGCACCACCGCGCTGCCGCCGCATACCGCCGAGCGCGAGCCGAATGTGCCCGTGCCGATCGAGATCTGATCGGTGTCGCCGTTCTTGAAGCGGATCAGGCCGGGATCGAGGCCGAGCTTGTCGCTCAGTACCTGCTTGAACGTGGTGCCATGGCCCTGGCCGTGGTCGTGCGTCCCCATCAGGAGCGTGAGCGTGCCGCCCGGATCGAAGCGGAGCTGCGCGTGCTCGAGCATGCCGCCGCTCGAGGCCTCGATCGTGTTGGAGACGCCGATGCCGCGCAGCTTGCCGCGCCGCTTCGATTCGTCGCGGCGGCGGGCGAAGCCGGCGTAATCGGCCATTCCCAGCGCGTCGTCGAGATTTTTGGCGAAATCGCCGCTGTCATAGGTATAGACGAGCCCGGTCTTGAACGGCATCGCGCTCGCGGGAACGGTGTTGCGCCGGCGCAATTCGACCGGGTCGATGCCGAGCTTCTGCGCGGCGAGATCGACCATGGTCTCGATCACATAGGCCGCCTCGGGCCGGCCGGCGCCGCGGTAATGCCCGGTCAGCATGGTGTGGGTCATCACCCCCGACACCTCGACGTGAATCGCGGGCGTGGTGTAGGTGCCGGCGAGCACGCCGAGATTGACGAGCGGCGGCCCGGCGGCGCGGTCGGAGGTGTGATAGGCGCCGATATTGGCCAGGGTCTTGACGCGGAGCGCGAGAAAGCGCCCGTTCTTGTCGAGCGCCAGTTCGGCGTCGGTGACGTTGTCGCGCGCCTGCTCGTCGGAGACGAGCCCCTCCGAGCGTTCGGAAATCCACTTCACCGGCCGCCCCAGCAGCTTCGCCGCCAGCGCGGTCAGCGGATATTCGTTGTAGAGCGCGCCCTTCATGCCGAAGCCGCCGCCCATGTTCTCGCAGATCACCCGGACCTGCGTCTCCGGCACCTTGAAGATCTGGCTGGCGAAAATGCCGCGGGTGCGGTGCGGCGCCTGGACGGTGCAGCGGATGACATAGCGGTCGTCGTGGCGGTCGTACTCGGCGAGGCAGCCGCGCGGCTCCATCGAATTGGTGGTGACGCGGTTGATGACCATGCGGTGGCGGACGACGTGATCGGCCTTGGCGAAGCCGGCATCGACCGCGGCCTTGTTGCCGAGCTCGTGGAACCAGGCCTGGTTGTCCGGGCATTCCGGCCACACCTTGGGCGCGTCCGGCTCGACCGCGCGGTCGGTCGCGACCACCGCCGGCAGCGGCTCGTAATCGACGACGATGAGCTCCGCCGCGTCCTTCGCCTGCTCCAGCGTCTCGGCGACGACGAAGGCGACGCACTCGCCGATATAGCGCACCCGCTCGCGCGCGAGCTGTGGCTGCGGGCTGACGAAGCCGGGCGAGCCATGGCGCCGCTTGCGCGGCACGCGCGGGCTCTGCCGGCCGAGCGCCAGGACCGCCGCGTCCTCGCCGGTGAGGACCAAAAGCACGCCCGGCGCCGCGCGCGCCGCGCTCGCGTCGATGGACCGGATCAGCGCATGCGGATGCGGCGAGCGCAGGACGAAGGCGCGCGCCTGGCCCAGCGCGCGCGCATCCTCGACATAGCGGCCCGCCCCGCGCAGGAGATAGGGGTCTTCCTCGCGCGTTACCGGCTGTCCGATCCCAAACTGGCCCATGGCTCGCTATCCGTCGCTGATTTGTTCGCGCGCCTCATATATCCGAAAACCCGCGGGCGCAAAACGGTGCCGTCACGCCTTGAGCACGGCGTCGATGAAGCGATTGCTGTAGAGCGTCGTCGGGTCCTCGATGTCGGCCAATCCGGCCGCGCGCAGGGTCGCCACGCCCGCCTCCCGGCGCGCCGGATTGTTGCGCACCAGGTTCTGCTTGCCGTCGACGAGCCAAAGCTGCGCGGCCGTCGCCTGCTTGACGGCGACCACTTTCGCCATGTCGGCGAGGCCGGGAATGTCGGAATCCTGCCGCGCGCGCCCGAAGATCGGCGAGCGCGGCTTGGCGAGAAACGCGCGTCTTGTGTCCATCGATTCTCCTCAGGTGCCGGAATCGATGCCCGACGACTGGTGCCAGGGGATGAGCAGCCGGCGCAGGAATCCGACGGCAAAGTAGAACGCGAAGCCCAGAATGGTCATGTGGATCATGACCGCGAACAGCCCGTCGGTCTCGAACGCGTTCATCTTGGAGATGAGGAGATAGCCGAGGCCGCTATTGCCGCCGAGATACTCGCCGACGATCGCGCCGATGATGGCAAGGACGACGCCGATCTCCATCCCGGTGAGGATGTACGGCAGCGCACTCGGCAGCTCGAGCCGCCAGAACACGGCCAGGCGCGACGAATTGAGGCTGGTCATCACGTCGCGGTGGCTGGTTTCGACCGACTTCACGCCCAGCACCGTGTTGGTGAGGATCGGGAAGAAGGCCAACACCGCCGAGACGATCACCTTGCTGGTGATGCCGAAGCCGAACCAGACGACGAAGAGCGGGATGAAGGCGACCTTGGGCACGACCTGGATCGCGACGATGAACGGGTTGAGCGTCATCTCGAGCCAGCGGATGCGGCCGATGAGCACGCCGAGCCCGACCCCGATGAAGAGGCCCCAGGCGAATCCCACCAGCGTCTCGTACACCGTCGTCTCGGCATGGCCCCAGGCGCGGGGCGACTGGAGCAGCTCGAGCCAGGCCGTCCACACCGCTGCCGGCGCCGGCAGGATGAAGGCCGAGATGTGGGTCTCACTGACATAGAACTGCCAGCACACGACGAAGGCCAAAGCGAGGACCGGCGTCGAGATCCAAGGCAATCCGCTGCTGCGGTTGCGCCGGACGGGAGCAGGGGCGGCGGTATCCGTCATGGCATTCACCCTTCACGAGATCGCGACGAGGCGATGGCGCAATTCGGTGACGATGCGCTGGAATTCCAGCGAGCTCTGGACGTCGAGCGAGCGCGGCCGTTCGAACGCGACCTCGACCACGGTGTCGATCCGGCCCGGCCGCGGCGACAGCAGCACGACCCGGTCGGCAAGGAACACCGCCTCGCCGATCGAATGCGTGACCAGGAGGACGGTCTTGCGCGTCTCCATCCAGATGCGCTGCAATTCGAGGTTCATCTGGTCGCGCGTCATGGCGTCGAGCGCGCCGAACGGCTCGTCCATGAGGAGAATGTCGGGATTGTAGGAGAGCGCGCGGGCGATCGCCGCGCGCTGGCGCATGCCGCCCGACAGCTCGCGCGGCCAGCGCTTCTCGAACCCGGCGATGCCGACGAGCTGCATCAGCTCGCGCACCCGCGTCCGGCGCTGGTCCTTGGGCGCTCGCTTCAGCTCGAGCGGCAGCATGATGTTGCCCTCGATCGTGAGCCACGGGAACAGGTTGGCATCCTGGAACACGATGCCCATGCCGGCAACCACATCGCCGTGGCGTGTGCCGTTCGTCCAGAGCGGGCGGCCGAGGATGCGCACATCGCCCTTGCTCGGCGGCGTCAGGCCGGCGACGATGCGTAGCAGCGTGGTCTTGCCGCAGCCCGACGGGCCGAGCAGCACCACCAGTTCGCCGCTCCGGACCGCGAGGTCCGTCGGCGAGAGCGCGTGCACCGGCTCGTCCTGCGTCTTGAACCATTTGTTGACGCCCGCGAGCACGATCGCCGGTGCCGCTCCAGGCGCGCTGTCGGATGCCGTTTTCATCACACCATCATGGGACGGATCGGCACGCTTTGCCAACCCTGCCCGTGTCATTCCTCGTCCTCGACGGCGCGCACCGGCGTGTTGGGCGCGATGTCGCCGCGCCGGCGCTGGCGATAGGACTCGCTGCGCAGCGCCCATTCGCCGCGCGTCGCCTGCATCGCATTCGCGTCCCACGTCTCGGTCCAGTCGCCGAGCGAATAGCCGAACCACGGCGCCTCGGGCCGCAGCGCCGGCAGGCCGAGCCGCTCCCACAGCGCCTTGGCGTTCTCCATGAACTCCCGCTTGGGCAGCGCCACCGGTGGCATCGCATGCTTCATCGTCGCGTCGATCAGCATCGCGGATTCGGTCGCCTGCTCGCCCGCGGTGCGCGGCCCGTGTCCGGCCTCGCGGTAGGGCACGACGTGGGTGTCGGTCACCGGGTTGCAGCGATAGCCCATGGCCCAGAACACCGCGTCGGCATTGAACGGATCGATGTCCTCGTCGATGGCGACGACGAACTTGCCGATTGCCGCCTGCAGCGTGATCGTGCCGCGCAGCGCGCGCCATACCTCTTCGCGCGGGGTGAAGGGCGCGAACTGGAGAAAGACGAAGCGGCGGAGATTGGTGAGCGCCTCGTGCAGCACCACGCGGCGGATGTTCTTGACGCCGAGCTGGTCGCGGAGATGGGCGAGGAACATCGGTTCATAGGCGAGGCGCTTCACCACGCTCGATTCGCTCGGCGTCACCTGCGACAGGATCGAGGTCAGGACCGCGCCGCGCCGGCGCGTGATGGCGGTGACGTTGACCACGGTGTTGTAGTCCTCGAGCGCGACATAGCCGTGCGATTCCCCGAACGGTCCTTCCGGCTCGAGATAGTCGGTATCGACGCGGCCTTCGATCACCAGCTCCGCCTCGGCCGGGACGAGGAGATCGACGGTGCGGCCGCGCACGACGTTGATCGGGCTGCCGGCGAGCCCGCCCGCCACCGCCAGCTCGTCGAGGTCGAGCCTGAGCTTCTGCGGTCCCTGGAACGCCACCAGCGGGGGGCAGCCGACGACGATGGCGACCGGCATGGGTTCGCCGCGGGCGCGGTATTTGCGCCAGTGCTCGAGCCCACCGGCGCGGATATTGGCGAGCATCATCATGCCGAGCCGCGTCGGCGCCTTGAGCATGCCGCGATAGGTGCCGAGATTCTGCACCCCGCTGTCGGGGTCGCGGGTGATGACGCCGGTTGCGGTGAGATAGGGCGCGGCATCGAAGCCGGGCGTCGAGATCGGGATCGGCAGCGATGCCAGGCCCTGTCCCGCACCGTCGAGTGCCGCGCCCGTCACGACGACCTCATGGCACGGCGCCACGGTCACTTCCCGCGGCGGCACCGGATGGGCGATAGCGCGCTCCCAGGCCGGGCCGATATCGGCGAGCGTCGCCACGTTCATGCCGATGCGGTAGATCTCGGCGGTGCCGGCATAGGCGCCGATCACCATCGGCAAATCGTAGCGCCGCCCGTTGCCGTCGACAATATTGGTGAAGAGGAACGCCTTGCGGTCCCGCTCGGCGATGCCGCCGCGGAACTGCCAGCGCACCAGGGGATGCATCTCCGTGTCCTTGTTCACGGGCGCATCGATGCGATAGAGCAGCCCCGCGCGGTCGAGCCGATCGAGATGCTCGTGCAGATCGGCATAGGTGCGCACTGGCGCGGCGTCCGGCATGTCGCCTCCCGGCGTTCGTTGGTTCATGCGAAAAAAGCCCGCCGGCGCTGCCGTGTCAATGACGGCGCGAGCGCACCCTTGTCACCACGTGCGGCGGTCCTTAGAGTTGCGCACATCATGAAGATCGAAAACGGCTTCGAGGTGCCCTTGCCGCCCGCGGAAGCGTGGCGCGTCCTGCTCGACATCGAGCGCGTGGCGCCGTGCCTGCCGGGCGCGGAGCTGCTCGAGCGCATCGATGCCGACACCTTTAAGGGCCGCGTGGCGGTGCGGCTCGGCCCCGTCGCGGTGAGCTTCGTCGGCACGGCGCGGTTCGAGGAGCGCGACGAGGCGCGGCGCCGCGTCCGCGTCAAGGCCGTCGGCACCGAGGCGAAGGGACGCGGCGGAGCGCAGGCCACGGTCGAGTTCACGCTCGCCGAGGCAGCGCCGCGCATGACCCGTGTCGCCATCGTTACCGACCTCGCGCTCAACGGCGCGGTCGCGCAATACGGCCGCGGCAGCGCCATGATCGCCGACATGGCGCAGCAGATGGTCAACCGCTTCGCCGAGAACCTCAAGGTCCAGGTTGAGGGCAGCGAGGCCGAGCGCGCCGCCGCTGCCGCCGCGGCGCAGCGGGGCGTGTCGGGCTTTGCGTTGTTCTTTGGCGCGCTGTGGCGTGCGCTGCGGCGCCTCTTCGGCGCCGGAGCGGCGCGCGCGGGAGAGTAAGATGGGCGTGCGTGCGATCGGTGCCCGCGTGCAGCGGACCGAGGATCCGCCGCTGCTCACCGGATCGGGCCAGTTCGTCGACGACATCCATCTGCCGCAAATGCTGCACGCGGCGTTTGTCAGGGCGAGCATCGCGCATGCGAGGCTGCGCGCGGTCGACGCTGCTGCCGCGCGCGGCATGCCCGGCGTCCGCGCCATCCTCACCGCCGCCGACATGCCCGAGCCCATGCGCAGCGTGCGCATGCCGATGCTGATGCCCAATCCCGCGATCACCAACCTCGCCACGCAATACTGCCTCGCGAGCGAGGAGGTGTGCTATGTCGGCGAGGCGATCGCCATCGTGGTCGCCGACAGCCGACAACTCGCCGAGGACGCGGTGGCGGCGATCGTCATCGATTACGAGCCGCTCGATACGGTCGGCGACTGCCGCAACGCGGTCGCCGCCGGCGCGCCGCGCGCCCATGCCGATGCCGGCTCCAACGTCGCCGCTTCCTTCGCCGCCGCCTATGGCGATGTCGAGGCTGCGTTCGCATCGGCGGCCCATGTCGTGCGCGAAACCTTGTGGCAGCATCGCGGCTGCGGCCATGCGCTCGAATGCCGCGGTGTGCTCGCGCGCTTCGATCCGGCGGACGGCATGCTCACGGTGTGGTCGGCGACCCAGACGCCGCATCTGGCCCGTGGAACGCTTGCCGATCTGCTCGGCCGCGATCCCGAGACCATCCGCGTCATCGCCCCCGATGTCGGCGGCGGGTTCGGGCCCAAGGCGGTGTTCTATGCCGAGGACGCGGTCGTCGCCGCGGCGGCGCTGCGGCTCGGCCGGCCGGTCAAGTGGATCGAGGACCGGCGCGAGCATTTCCTCGCCGCAACGCAGGAGCGCGATCAGTACTGGACGCTCGAGCTGGCACTCGACGGCGACGGCAGGCTGCGCGGCCTGCGCGGGACCATGCTGCACGATACCGGCGCCTACGTGCCGTGGGGCATCATCATGCCGTTCATCGCCGCGGTGACGGTGCCGGGACCCTATGTGCTGCCGGCCTATCGCCTCGACGTGACCGTCGCCTACACCAACAAGGTGCCGACGACGCCGGTGCGCGGGGCGGGACGGCCGCAAGCGGTCTTCGCCATGGAGCGTCTGCTCGACCGCGCCGCGCGCGAGCTCGGCCTCGATCCCGCCGAAATCCGGCGCCGCAATTTCATCGCGCCGGCGCAGATGCCCTATGCCGTCGGCCTCACCTTCCGCGACGGCAAGCCGGTGGTCTATGACAGCGGCGACTATCCGGCCTGCCAGGACAAGGCGCTGGCGCGGGCGCGGTACGACGAGTTTCCCGTGCGCCAGGCGGAGGCGCGCCGGCACGGCCGCCACGTCGGCATCGGCATCGGCAACTATGTCGAGGGCACCGGGCTCGGGCCGTTCGAGGGCGTGACCGTGCGCGTGCTGCAGAACGGCCGCATCGCGGTGCGCTCGGGTGCGGCGCCGCAGGGCCAGGGGCACAAGACCACGCTCGCGCAGATCTGCGCCGAACGCCTCAATCAGCCGCTCGAGCGCATCCAGGTGACGGTCGGCGACACCGGCGCCATCGCCATGGGCATCGGCACCTTCGCCAGCCGCATCACCGCCAATGCCGGGCCGTCGGCGCTCATGGCCGCCGACAGCGTGCACGGCCAGATCTTGGCGCTGGCGGCGCGCGTCTTGGAGACCGACGCGGCCGAACTCACGCTCGAGGACGGCCGCGTCGAGGTCACGAGCGGCAACCGGCGCGGCATCGGGCTCGGCGAGCTGGCGCGGCTGGCCCAGGGCATGCCCGGGTTTTCGTTTCCGGCGGGGCAGGGGGCGGGGCTCGAACATACCGCCTATTTCGCGCCGAGCCAGGCCGCCTATTGCAACGGCTGCCATGTCGTCGAGGTCGAGGTCGATATCGGCACCGGCGCGGTGCGCATCCTCAATTACGTCGTCGCGCATGACAGCGGCACGCTGGTCAATCCGCTGATCGTCGATGGCCAGATTCAGGGCGCGGTCGCGCACGGCATCGGCAATGCGCTCTATGAATGGATGGTCTATGACGCGGCGGCGCAGCCGCTCACCACCACCTTCGCCGACTATCTGCTGCCGAGCGCGACCGAGGTGCCGAACATCGACTCGACCCATCTCGAGACGCCGTCGCCGCTCAATCCGTTGGGCGCGAAGGGCGCCGGCGAGGGCGGCACCATTCCCGCCGCCGCCGCGATCGCCGCGGCCATCGAGAACGCGCTCGCGCCCTTCGGCGTGCGCATCGCCGCGGCGCCGATCACGCCGGCGGCGCTCATCGCGCTGCTGCGGGCGAGCCCGGCCTGGCGCGACGTGGCGTGAATCACCGGAACAGGTCGGGCGGATCGGCGCGGGTCGCCGGCACGAGGTCGTGCGCGGTCACGCCGACGAGGCGATAGAAGCCGCCATCGAGGTACCGCGCCAGCACCGGGCGCACGGTGGCGAGGATGGTCTCGGCGCGCAGCGTCGGGTCGCGCGGGCGGCAGGCATGGGTGCTGGTGCGCCGGTCGGTGCGGCGCAGCTTGAGCGTGAGCGCGGCGGCGGCGAGGCCGGCGCGTTCGAGCCGCTCGGCGACGCGGCAGCACAGCCGCTCCAGTTCCGGCTCGATCTCGGCGAGATCGCGCAAATCGCGCTCGAACGTGCGCTCGGCGCCGATCGTGACCGCGCGATGACGCCCGCTCGCCACCGGCCGCGCATCCTCGCCGGCGGCATAGCGCTTGAGCCGCCTGCCCCAGCGGCCGAAGCGATGCACCAGCTCATCCTCGTTGGCGGCGGCGAGATCGGCGACGGTATGGAACCCCAAGGCTTCGAGGCGCCCCGCCGTGACCGGCCCGACGCCGGGCAGCACCCGCACCTCGAGCGGCGCCAGCACGGACGCCGCATCGGCGCTGCCAATGACGCGAAACCCGCGCGGCTTGCCGAGATCGCTCGCCACCTTGGCCAGCATCTTGTTGGGCGCGAGCCCGATCGACACGGTGACGCCGATCCGCCGCTCGACCATGAGCGCGAGCCGCGCCAGCGTCCGCGCCGGCGGCTCATTGGCGCCGCAATCGCTCAAATCGAGATAGGCCTCGTCGATCGACACCGGCTCGACCCGCGCCGCCGTCAACTCCATGAGTTCGCGGATGCGGTGGGATTCCCGGCGGTACTTCTCCATGTCCGGGCGGATCACGGCGGCGTCGGGGCAGAGCCGCATCGCCTGCACCATCGGCATGGCCGAGCGCACGCCGAAGCGGCGCGCGGCATAGCACGCGGTCAGCACCACCCCGCGCAGGCTGCCGCCGACGATCACCGGCCGGTCGGCCAGTTCCGGCCGGTCGCGCTTCTCGACGCTGGCATAGAACGCATCGCAATCGACATGCGCGACGGCGAGAAGCGCGAGCTCGGGATGATCGACGATCCGGGTCGAGCCGCACCCGGCGCAGCGCGGCTGCGGGTGCGGCATCGGCTCGTCGAGCCGGCCGCAATCGCGGCAGAGGCGGGTCGTTGATGCCATCACCGACGGACCTCATCTTGAGCGGTCCACCGCATGCGGTGGACGGCGAAGCCCGCGCCATCGAAAGACGCACGGCGTTGGTGCAACCGATCGGCCGCCGGGCGGCGCCACTTCAGCGCAGGTTGCTCGGGCGGCCTCCATGGCCATACTAACCCGCCCGCATCCGCGCTAGAATTCCGGCGCGGGAACGATGAAACGAGGATGAGAATGTCGATGAGCGCCGAGCGCTTGCGCGGATTGGTCGGGCCGGGGCGCGTGCATCGCTCGCTCTACACCGATCCCGCGATCTTCGCGCTCGAGATGGAGCGCATCTTTGGCCATGCCTGGGTCTATGTCGGCCATGAGAGCGAGGTGCCGGTGCTCGGCGATTACGTCGCCACGCGCATCGGCCGCATGCCGCTCTTGATGGTGCGGCACCGCGACGGCGCGGTGCGCGTCCTGCACAACCAGTGCGCCCATCGCGGTGCCATGGTGGTGGCGGGCGAGCGCGGCCATGCCGAGGCATTCCGCTGCTGCTATCACGGCTGGACCTATGACACCGACGGCAGGCTCAAATCCGCGCCGCTGCTCAATGCCTATCCGCCCGATTTCGATGCCGCCGATCCGGCGCTGGCGATGCTGCCGGTGGCGCGGCTCGACAGTTATCGCGGCTTTGTCTTCGCCAGCCTCGCTGCCGACGGTCCCGACCTTGCCACATATCTCGGCGCGATGACGGCGTCGTTCGACGACATG
Organism: Allostellaceae bacterium; assembly: GCA_035532935.1. Taxonomy (GTDB): domain Bacteria; phylum Pseudomonadota; class Alphaproteobacteria; order ATCC43930; family CGMCC-115725; genus DATJLY01. Next base: position 20,941 of record DATKQE010000048.1, on the reverse strand, counting down.
ATCGACCGAGCGCCCGACGGCGCGATTGAGGTCGCGGGCGGCGTATTCAAGCACGCCTATAACGGCAACTGGAAGCTCTATCTCGAGAATCTGTGCGACGCCGCCCATCCGCTCTTCGTGCACCAATCCTCGATCGAGGCGGCCGGCGCGCAGTCGGACGACGCCGCCAGCGACGGCTCGGGCGAGGTCGCGGTGCGCCAGATGCGGCAGAACGGCGCGCCCTACAGCTTCTGGGAAACGCAGGTCGGGATCTGGACCTGCGCCAACGGCCATTCCTATCTCGGCGATTACCATGACGATGCCAAGCTGGTGGCGGCGCTTCAGGACCCGGTCTTCCGCGACTACATCGCCGCGCTCGAGGCAAAGCAGGGCGCCGAGCGGGCGCGGCAGATCCTCGAGGTGCGGCGCTGGAACAGCAACGTCTATCCCAACCTGTCGTTCATGAGCCAGTTCCAGCAGCTCCGCGTCGTCCATCCGGTGGGGCCCAAGCGTACCGTCGTCTACACCTATTGCTTCAGGCTTAAGGGCGCGCCGCCGTCGCTGTTCCCCCGTACCATCGCCTTCGCCAATGTGGTGAACGGCACCGGCTCGCCGGTGCTGACCGACGATCTCGAGACCTATGACCGGATCGGCGTCGGCCTCGACAGCGCCGGTGCGGAATGGTTGCAGATCGGCCGCGGCTTCGCCACCGACGAGGATGACGGCGCGGGCGTCCGCCGCGGCCGCAATTCGACCAGCGAGATCTATATCCGCAACATGTTCGACGCCTGGCTCGGCTACATGACCGAAGGCCGCGCGCCGTGAGCGCCGGGCGCATGCCGCCGGGCCTCGCCGAGGCCGAGGCGTTCCTGCTGTACGAGGCGCGGCTCCTCGACGAGGCGCGGTTCGAGGAATGGCTCGCGCTCTTTACCGCGGACGCCTGGTACTGGGTTCCGTCGCGGCCGGATCAGGCGAGCCCGCACGATACGGTCTCGCTGATCTACGACGACCGGCGCCTCCTGGAGACGCGGGTGCGCCGTCTCGGCAATCCGCATATCCACGCGCAGACGCCGCCGGCGCGGGCGAGCCGCATCGTCGCCAACGTGACGCTCGAGGCGTGCGAGCCCGAAGCGGCGGCGATCGTCACCCGCTCCAAGCTGCTGATGGTGGAGTTCCGCCACAACCGCCGGAGGGTCTTCGCCGGCACCAGCCGCCATCGCCTCGCGGCATGCGCGGACGGCATCCGCATCGCCTGGAAGCGGGTGGATTTGGTCGATTGCGACGGCGAACTCGAGGGCCTGGTGCTGCCGCTTTAGCCAGCGGCGGCGCGGCTAGCGCCGGAACGGGTCGGCTTGCGCCTCGGCGACGAGCGCCTCGAGGTCGAAAGTGAGGGCGAGCTCCGCCAGGAGCGCAGCATCCGAGGCCTCGCCGGCGACGCGCGGTGCATTTGGCGTCGTGCGCTGCGGCGTGGCGGCGGCGGTGCGGGATGCGGTCATGGCGGCGGCTCCAACGATGGGGTGATCGAGCATTGCGCGTTCCTCGGTCGGCGAGATCCGGAATTGTGCCTAAACAATTCTACGGATCGCCGGCCCTGATGGATCGCTGCGCCGAACACGCCGGCTTGCCTTCCTGCCGCGTCGATAAAGCCTCATGACCGTCAATGCGTGGAAAAGTCGTTGTAGCGCGTACCGAGGGCGACGAAGGCCGGGTTTTGCATCAGGCCGCTGGGCGTATTGGGACCGGAGTAACTTGCCTCGGTAAGGCCCGCCGCCTCACGCGCGAGCTTGAACGCGAACACCGATTGATTGGCCTGCGAGCTTTGCTGGCAGTGATTGCCCAGCCGCTGCCGGAAATGATTCGAACGCCCGACATATAGCGGCGTCGCATCTTCCGTGAAGAGATAGACCGCGGAGAGAGGCAGGTGCCGCGGCTTTGTTGGAAACGTAAAGGGCTCGCAACAAAGAACGGCGTCAAGCTGGTCGTGCAGCGTCGCTATTGCTGCTGCGAACCTTATATCCAGTCGATGAAGTTGACGCTCGGATGGCGCGACGATCTGGCTATGAGCTTCATTTTCGACCACAGGTCGCGGCCCGCGAAAGTTCCTTGCGAGACAAGCGATATGCAACCCAAGGCGGGAATGCAAACCAGCCGGGCCGGACTGGCCCTGCCGCAGCAGCCCATCCGCACCGGAGAAGCGCCGGCGCAAACCTGGCGCGGCGCGCCACGCGCACTCCGGTTTGCGATGCAACACGAAGTGTGCTACCGCCCACCCCGCCGAAGGCGCTCTTGTTTCCGCGACCCCGGCGCGGCGGCGGGTTTTACCCCGCCGCCCGGATTTCGCTCGACACGGGGCATTTTGCCTGGACAGTGTCTGGACAGGCCAAAACCGTCAGAAATAGATACGGAAAATCAGCAGGATGGCAAGTTACCAATACGTCTATGTGATGAAGGAGCTGGGCAAGACCTATCCCGGCGGGCGCGAGGTGCTCAAGGACGTCTGGCTGTCGTTCCTGCCGGGGGCGAAGATCGGCGTGCTCGGGCCCAACGGCGCCGGCAAGTCGACGCTCTTGCGCATCATGGCCGGGGAAGACAAGGACTTCACCGGCGAGGCGTGGGCGGCCGAGGGGGTCAAGACCGGCTATCTCGCCCAGGAGCCGCAGCTCGACCCGGCCAAGGACGTGGCCGGCAACGTCACCGAGGGGCTGGCTGAGATCCAGGCGCTCCTGAAACGCTTCGAGGAAGTGAGTGCGCGCTTCGGCGAGGAACTGTCCGACGACGAGATGAACGCGCTCATCGCCGAGCAGGGCGAGCTGCAGGAAAAGATCGACCGCGTCGACGGCTGGGAGCTCGACCGCATGGTCGAGATCGCCATGGACGCGCTGCGCTGTCCGCCCGGCGACGCCACGGTGGCGACGCTGTCGGGCGGCGAGCGGCGCCGCGTCGCGCTGTGCCGGCTGCTGCTGCAGAAGCCCGATCTCCTGCTGCTCGACGAGCCGACCAACCATCTCGACGCCGAATCGGTGGCGTGGCTGCAGCGCTTCCTCGCCGAGTATCCCGGCACGGTGGTGACGGTGACGCACGACCGCTATTTCCTCGACGAGGTGGCAGGATGGATTCTCGAAATCGACCGCGGCCGCGGCATTCCTTACGAGGGCAATTATTCCGGCTGGCTCGAGCAGAAGAGCAAGCGGCTGGAGCAGGAAGGACGCCAGGAAGTGGCGCGCCGGCGCACGCTGGAGCGCGAGCTGGAATGGGTGCGCCAGAGCCCCCGCGCGCGCCAGGCCAAGAGCAAGGCGCGCCTCACCGCCTATGAATCGCTGGTCGCCGCCAGCCGCGAGAAGGCGCCCGAGACGGCGCAGATCGTGCTGCCGCCGGGGCCGCGGCTCGGCGATCTCGTCATCGACGCCGCGCATGTGCGCAAGGCCTATGGCGACCGGCTCCTCATCGACGATCTGTCGTTCCGCCTGCCGCCCGGCGGCATCGTCGGCGTGATCGGTCCCAACGGCGCCGGCAAGACCACGCTGATGCGCATGATCACCGGCCAGGAGAAACCGGACAGCGGCAGCTTTCGCGTCGGCGAGACGGTGAAGCTCGGCTATGTCGACCAGTCGCGCGATACGCTTGCCGCCGCCAAGACGGTGTGGGAGGAGATCTCGGGCGGCGAGGACGAGATCGATCTCGGCCGCCGCAAGATCGCCAGCCGCGCCTATTGCGCGCTGTTCAACTTCCGCGGCTCCGATCAGCAGAAGAAGGTGGGGCAGCTCTCGGGCGGCGAACGCAACCGCATCCATCTCGCCAAGATGCTGAAATCGGGCGCCAACGTGATCCTGCTCGACGAGCCCACCAACGATCTCGACGTCGATACGCTGCGTGCGCTCGAGGAGGCGCTGGGCGAGTTTCCGGGCTGCGCCGTGGTGGTCACCCACGACCGCTGGTTCGTCGACCGCGTCGCCACCCACGTCCTCGCCTTCGAGGGCATGAGCGAGGTCGTCTGGTTCGAGGGCAATTACGCCGATTACGAGGCCGACCGCAAGCGCCGCCTCGGCGCCGCCGCCGAGCAGCCCCACCGCCTCTACTTCAAGCCGCTGACGCGCAGCTGAGGCGGCGCGGCCGCGTCAGGGGTGCGCGGGTTGGGCCGTGGCGATTTCGTCGTGGAGCTTGCCGGCGAGCGTACGGTTCAGTGCGGCGACGGTGCCGCCGCTGCGCTGGATCGTCGCGGCGATCTCGTCGCGCTCGGTCAGCGCCATGCTCACGCCCTCGACATCGACGTCGATGATGCGGTAGGCCCCGGTGCGGTGGCTGACGCGCCAGCCCACCCGCGTCGCCGGCCCGGCGGGATGAGTGATCTCGCTGGTCACGACCGCGTCGGTGTCGCTTTCGGGCCGGGCGCCGGTCACTTTGACGGTCTCGTTGCTGTATTGGACCATTCGCGCGGCATAGCTGCGCACCGCCCAGTCGCGGAACAGCCGGGCGAAATCGCGCCGCTCGCCCGGGCTCGCCACCATCCAGTAGCGGCCGAGCACATAGCGCGCGATGCGCGCGGTGTCGAAATCCTGGACCAGAAGCTGGCCGAGCCGGCGCTCGCGCTCCGCCTCGGTCATGGCCGGATCGCGCAGCGTCTTGAGCGCCGCGGTCACCATGCCGTTAACGAAAGCCTCGGCCCCGTCCGCATTATTCGCCGCCCGCGCCGCCCCCGGCGCGAGGCCCGCGATCAGCACGAGCAACAGCGCCCGCAATTTCACACCCATCCAATCCTCCCGACCCCGGCATACGACCTGGTCATCTGGCTACCACAAAGCCATTAACGCTCAGATAGCGTCGAACCATGTCGCCACGATGGCCCGGCGAGGGTGATTTCGGGGAGGTGGAATCCACCGCTACGCTTTCCTATTGAACAATGACATAAGGATATGTTTATATTCAGACTCTAGCAAGTAGATTGCGGGATCGGGCGTGGAAACTCTTCTCACCGGGTTGCGGGCGGCGGCGGAGGTGACGCGGTTGCGGCTCCTGGCGCTGTGCGCGCAGGGCGAGCTGACGGTAAGCGACCTCACCGACATTCTCGGCCAGAGCCAGCCGCGGGTGTCGCGGCATCTGAAGCTGTTGTGCGAGGCGGGGCTGCTCGACCGCTTCCGCGAAGGCAATTTCGTCTTCTATTGCCTCGCCCGTGCCGGCGCCGGCGGCGATCTCGCCCGCCGCCTGGTCGAGTTGCTGCCGGTCGAGGACCCGGTCGTCGGCCTCGACCGCGAGCGGCTCGAGGCGGTGAAGCGCCGCCGTGCCGCCGCCGCCGCCGCCTATTTCCGCGTCAACGCCGCGCACTGGGACCGCATCCGCTCGCTCCATGTCGATGACGGCGAGGTCGAGGCGGCGCTCGTGACGCTGCTGCCGCCGGCAGGGATCGGCGATCTCCTCGATATCGGCACCGGCACCGGGCGCATCCTCGAGGTGCTGGGGCCCAAGGCCGAGCGCGCCGTCGGCATCGATCTCTCGCGCGAGATGCTGGCGGTGGCGCGGGTCAATCTCGAACGCGCCGCCTGCGACAATTGCTCGGTCCGGCAGGGCGACATGTATCAGCTCCCGTTCGCCGGCGGCTCGTTCGATGCCGTCGTCATCCACCAGGTGCTGCATTACGCCGAGCGGCCGGAGCGCGCGATCGTCGAGGCCGCGCGCGTGCTGCGCCCGGGCGGGCGGCTGGTGGTGGTCGATTTCGCGCCGCACGAGCTCGAATATCTGCGCGCCGAGCACGCCCATCGCCGCCTCGGCTTCAGCGCCGGCGAGATCATGGGCTGGTGCCGCGCCGCCGGGCTGGTGGTGGCGACGCCGGTGCGTCTGGCCGGCGATCCGCTCACGGTGCTGCTGTGGCCGTCGCGGCGGCCCGCGCCCGAGGCCATGGCGGCGGCGCCCGAGCGCCTGGCCGCGGGCGCGGATTGAGCCATGACCGGCGTCGCGCGGCCCGCGGTCTCGTTCGAGTTCTTTCCGCCCAAGACGGCGGAGATGGAAGCGACGCTGTGGCAGACGGTGCAGCGTCTCGCGCCGCTCCTGCCGGATTTCGTCTCGGTCACCTATGGCGCCGGCGGCACCACCCGCGCGCGCACCCACGCCACCGTGCGCCGCATCCGCGACGAGACCCGGCTCGAGCCTGCGGCGCATCTCACCTGCGTCGGCGCCGCGCGGGCCGAGATCGACGCGGTCGCACGCGCCTATTGGGGTGCAGGCGTTCGCCATCTGGTGGCGCTGCGCGGCGATCCGCCGGCGGGTGCGGGCGCCTACCGGCCACATCCCGACGGCTATGCCGATGCCGCCGATCTCGTCGCGGGACTGAAGCGCGTCGCCCCGTTCGAGATCAGCGTCGCCGCCTATCCCGAGACCCATCCCGAGGCGCGCGATGCAGCCGCCGATCTCGACAATCTGAAGCGCAAGATCGACGCCGGCGCCGGCCGCGCCATCACCCAGTTCTTCTTCGATGCCGATGCCTATCTGCGCTTCCGCGACCGCGACCGCGCCCGCGCCGCCGGCATCGCGGTGGCGATCGTCCCCGGCATCCTGCCGGTGACCAATTTCGCCCAGGTACAGAAATTCGCCGCCGCCTGCGGCGCGAGCCTGCCGCCCTGGCTGCCGCCGCTGTTCGCCGGGCTCGACGACGATCCCGACACGCGCCGCCTCGTCGCCGCCTCGGTCGCGGCCGAGCAGTGCCGCCGGCTCCGGGCCGAAGGCATCGACGCGTTCCATTTCTATACCCTGAACCGCGCCGATCTGATCGTTGCGATCTGCCGCATGATCGGCGTCCGCGCCGCGGTGGCGGCCTAGCGGCGAGGAACCGACCCCGTGCCGCATATTCTCGATTTCCTCGCCGGCCGCGTGCTGTTGTGCGACGGCGCCATGGGCACCGAGGTGCAGGCGCTCGGCCTCGATGTCGAGCGCGATTTCCTCGGCCACGAGAACTTCACCGACATCCTGTGCGAGAGCCGGCCCGCATTGGTGCGCGACATCCATATCGGCCATCTCCGCGCCGGCGCCGATGCGGTCGAGACCAACAGCTTCGGCGCCTCGCCGCTCACGCTCGGCGAATCGGGTCTCGCCGACCGCGCCTTCGCGCTCAACCGCCGCGCCGCCGAGATCGCGCGCGAAGCGGTCGAATGCGTAAGCGGCGACGGCCGGCCGCGCTTTGTCCTCGGCGCGGTCGGGCCGGGAACGCGGCTCCCCTCGCTCGGCCATGTCGCCTATCAGGCGCTCGAGGACGCGCTCGCCGAGCAGTGCCGCGGCCTCGTCGCCGGCGGCGTCGATGCGATCCTGATCGAGACCTGCCAGGACCCGTTGCAGATCAAGGCGGCAGTGAACGGTGCCAAGCGCGCCCGCGCGGCGGCCAAGGCGGACGTGCCGATCTTCGTGCAGGTGACGATCGAGACCAGCGGGACGCTTTTGGTCGGCGCCGACATCGCCGCCGCCGCGACGGTGGTGCGCGCGCTCGACGTGCCGCTCATCGGCATCAACTGCGCGACCGGGCCCCAGGAGATGAACGAGCATGTGCGCTGGCTCGCCGACGCCTGGCCGGGGCTGATCTCGGTCCAGCCCAATGCCGGCCTGCCCGAGCTGGTGGCGGGCCACGCGCATTATCCGCTCGCGCCCGAGGCGCTGGCCGAATGGCAGGAGCGTTTCGTCGGCGAGTACGGGGTCAATCTCATCGGCGGCTGCTGCGGCTCGACCGCGGCCCATGTCGCGGCGCTCGATCAGATGCTGCGCCGGCGCGCGGCGCGGGGCGCAAGGCCGGCGCCCAAGCAGCGCCGGAGCGCGTGGGTCCCGGGCATCGCCTCGCTCTTCGGCCAGGTGCCGCTGCGCCAGGAGAACGCCTATCTCTCGATCGGCGAACGCTGCAATGCCACCGGCTCCAAGCGCTTCCGCGCGGCGCAGGAGCGCGGCGACTGGGACGAAGCGGTGGCGCTGGCGTCGGAGCAGAGCCGCGAGGGCTCGCACGCGATCGATGTCTGCCCCGCTTATACCGGCCGCGACGAGCGCGCCGACATGGCAGCGGCGGTGGCGCGGCTGCGCGGCGGCCTCGCGGCGCCGCTGGTGATCGACTCGACCGAGCTGCCGGTGCTCGAGGCGGCGCTCGCGCTCTATGGCGGCAAGCCGGTGATCAACTCGATCCATTTCGAGGACGGCGAGGACGCGGCCGCTTCGCGCCTCACGCTGGCGCGGCGGTTCGGCGCGGCGGTGATCGGCCTCACCATCGACGAACGCGGCATGGCCAAGGACGCCGCCGGCAAGCTCGCGCTCGCCCGCCGGCTCCACGACTTCGCCTGCGGGCGGCACGGCCTCGAGCCCTCCGATCTCCTGATCGATCCGCTGACCTTCACCATTTGCACCGGCAACGAAGATGACCGCCGCCTCGGCATCGAGACCCTCGACGGCATCGAGCGCATCGCCGCCGCGTTGCCCGAATGCCAGATCATCCTCGGCCTCTCCAACATCTCGTTCGGACTGGCGCCGGCGGCGCGCAGCGTGCTCAATTCGGTCTATCTCGATCTCGCCATCGCCCGCGGCCTCACCGGCGCCATCCTGCACGTCTCGAAGATCCGGCCGCTGCACGAGATCCCCCAAGACGAGGCGCGCGTCGCCGCCGATCTGATCTTCGACCGCCGGCACGAGGGCTACGATCCGCTCCAGGAATTCATCGCGCTGTTCGAGAACCGCAAGGAGGCGCCGGCGGCGGCGCGCCCGCGTGCCGTTGCGGTCGAGGAGCGGCTCACGCAGCGCATCGTCGACGGCGACCGCCAGGGACTCGAGGACGATCTGCGGCTCGCGCTCGAGCGCCATGAGGCGCTCGAGATCATCAACACCTTCCTCCTCGACGGCATGAAGGTGGTGGGCGAGCTGTTCGGTGCCGGCAAAATGCAGCTTCCCTTCGTGCTGCGCTCGGCCGAGACGATGAAGGCCGCGTCCGCCTGCCTCGAGCCGTTCATGGCGCGCGTGGCGGGGCCAAAGCGCGGCACCGTCGTGCTCGCCACGGTCAAAGGCGACGTGCACGATATCGGCAAGAACCTCGTCGACATCATCCTCACCAACAACGGCTACGAGGTCGTCAATCTCGGCATCAAGCAGCCGCTCGCCAACATCCTCGCCGCGGCGAAGCAGCATTGCGCCGATGCCATCGGTATGTCGGGCCTCCTGGTCAAGTCGGCGGCGGTGATGCGCGAGAACCTCGCCGAGATGACGCGCCAGGGCGTCACGGTTCCAGTGCTGCTGGGTGGCGCGGCGCTGACCCGGCGCTATGTCGACGAGGATTGCGCGGCGGCTTATGCGAACGGCGCCGTCGCCTATGCCCGCGACGCCTTCGACGGTTTGGCGCTGATGGACAAGGTGGCGGATCGGCGCTTCGCTTCACACGTCGTCGCCGAGCGCGCACGGCGCAGCGCCGGTCCGGTCAAGCGCAAGCGGGTGCTGGGCGCCGCCGCCGATCCGGCGCCGCCGCGCCCCGTTGATCATGCCGAGATCAGGCTGCGCCGGAACGAACTGACGCGCGACGTGCCGGTGCCGGTCCCGCCGTTCTGGGGCGCGCGCGTGGTCGAGCGCGTGAGCCTCGACGCGCTGCTGCCGTTCCTCAACGAGCGCATGCTCTATCAATTCCACTGGGGCTATCGCAAGGACGGGCGCAGCTTCGATGAATACAAGGCGTGGGCGCGGCGCGAGCTGCGGCCCATTCTCGACGGGCTCATCGAGCGTGTCCGCGCCGAAGACATTCTGCGGCCCCAGGCGGCCTACGGCTATTGGCCCTGTGCGGCCGACGGCAACGAAGTCGTGCTGTTCGATTCAGAGGGCGGGCGCGCGTGCGCGCGATTTTCCTTTCCGCGCCAGAACCGCGCCGGCGGCCTGTGCATTGCCGATTTCTTCCGCGACGCGAGCGAGCCCCGGCGCGACGTCATCGGCGTCCAGGTGGTCACGGTCGGGCGCCGCGCTTCCGACGTGGCGCGGGAATGGTTCGCCGCCGACCGCTATCAGGATTATCTCTATCTGCACGGGCTCTCGGTCGAGATGGCGGAGGCGCTTGCCGAGTACCTCCATGCCCAAATTCGCGCCGAACTCGGCTTCGCCGCCGCGGCGCCGCTCGATGCCGACGCGTTGGCGCACCAGAACTATCACGGCAGCCGCTATTCCTTCGGCTATCCCGCCTGTCCCAATCTCGCCGACCAGCGCCGGCTCCTCGCGCTGCTCGGCGCCGAGCGGATCGGCATCAGCCTGAGCGAGGAGGACCAGCTCGAGCCCGAGCAATCCACCTCGGCCATCGTCGTCACCCATCCCCAGGCGAAATATTTCTCGGTGTGACCGCGGCGGCGGCGGCGAGGCGACGGTAGAGCGGGCGGAGCGCCGCCGGCAGAACGAAGATCGGCACCTGCACCGTGGCGAAGAACAACAGCAGCGCCGTGGCCTCGGCCCGGCCGAGCGTCGCCCACACGATCGCGAAATTGTGGTTGCCGCCGATGAGGCCGGCGGTCAGCGCCGTGCGCCGCCGGCGCCGGCGGCAGCGCTTGATTCATCGCGCATGCCGGGCCAGGGTCTGGCGATGGAATTTCCCTACGAATTGCCCGCGCTCGACCTCGCCGCGCCGTTCGACCGTCATCGCGGCGCGGTCCGGCCGGAATGGATCGACGGCAACGGCCACATGAATGTCGGCTACTATGTCGTCGCGTTCGACCAGGCGACGGACACGTTCTGCGCGCAGCTCGGCGTTGCCTGGGACTATGTCGCGCACGGGCTTGGCATGGTGTTCGTGCTCGAGGCGCATGTGACCTATGAGCGCGAGCTCAAGGCCGGCGATCCGCTCCGCGTCACCACCCAGCTTCTCGCTCACGACGACAAGCGCGTGCATTTCTTCCATCGGATGTATCATGGCCGGGACGGCTATCTCGCGTCCACCAACGAGCTTCTGATGATGCATATCGACTTTGCGAGCCGCCGCGCGGCGCCGTGGCGGGCGGCGACGCGAAGCCGCCTCGCCGCATTGGAAGCGGTGCATGGGGGCCTGCCGCCGCCCGCCCAGACCGGCCGCGTCATTCGCATCGGTCGCGGCCCGGGCTGAGATATCGCGGATTTGCACCGCTTCCACGGCGATTCGCGGGCTCCGTTGGCGGACCGTTAATTTTTCGCTGCTAATACCTTTGCGACAGCGACGTACCGCGCGGCCCCGGCCCAGGCCCGGTGTCGGCCGGCGGAGGGCGTCCCATGGCCGGGATGTGCGCCGCAGGATATCGGGGACAAGGCATGGACAGTTCCGAGGAACTGCAGGCGGCGGTGAAGCTCGGCGAGGCGGCCTTCAAGACGATGGCCGACAATGCCGTTCCGCCGCGGCCGCGCAACTACGCCGTCTGGTACACCTATCACAGCGGCGTCGCGCCCGAACTGAAGCGCGCCATCGATCTCATCACGGCCAATGGCGGGACGTTCACGCCCGAGATCAACAGCGACCTCTTCAGCCGCTTCTTCGACGAGACCGGCCAGATCGACCTGCTGCAGGAGACCGGCAGCCGACTCACCTACATCGTCGATCAGGTGAAGAGGCATCTCGCTTCGGCGGCGGGCGACGCCAATCAGTTCGGCCGCACTCTGGACGATTTCTCGGCGGCGATCGGCGAGGGCAAGGCGCCCGACGTCCGCGGCCTCATCACCGATCTCATCAGCGAGACGCAACGCGTCGCCGAGCGCAACCGCGCACTCGAGCAGCGCCTGAACCGTGCCGCCGACGAGGTCAGCGATCTCAAGCTCAAATTCGAGCACGTGCAGAAGGAGGCGCTGACCGATGCTCTCACCGGCATCCCCAACCGCAAATCCTTCGATATCCGGCTCCGCGTCGCCGCGCGCGAAGCGGAGGAGAACGACGAGCCCTTGAGCCTCCTGTTCGCCGACATCGATCATTTCAAGCGCTTCAACGACACCTATGGCCATCAAATCGGCGATCAGGTGCTGCGCCTCGTCGCCCGTACGCTCACCGACTCGGTGAAGGGCCGCGACACCCCGGCGCGATACGGCGGCGAGGAGTTCGCGATCATCCTGCCGCAGACCCATCTCAGCGATGCGCGTATCGTCGCCGACAAGATTCGCGAGGGGCTGACGAGGCGCCGCCTGGTCGGCCGCGACAAGCGCGACAATTACGGCAGCGTCACGCTGTCCTTCGGCGCCGCCCAGTATCGCCCGGGCGAGACCACGGCCGCGCTCGTCGAGCGCACCGATGCGGCGCTCTATGTCGCCAAGCGCACCGGCCGCAACCGCGTCGCCACCGAGGACATGGTCGAGGCCGTGGCCGAGGCGTCCTGATCGGGCGTCAGTTCGCGCCGCCAGGAAGCCACGGCAGCCAGCCGGTCCAGGCCAGCCACGCCACCGCGAACGCCATCGAGACCAGCGTTGCCGGCACGCCGACCCGCGCATACTCGCCGAAACTGAGCCGCACGCCGTAGGTGGCGGCGCGCTCGACCACGATGAAATTGGCGAGCGAGCCGATCAGCAGCAGATTGCCGGCAAGCGAGGATAAAAGCGCAAGCCCGTAGAGCGCGCCCTGCGGCGGGTTCGGCCACACCTGCAGCAGCAGGACCACCGAAGGAACGTTGCCGATCGTGTTGCTCATGGCGAGCGTGAGCGGCGCGAGCACCGCGAGGCTGCTTGGCAGCAGCCCATGCGCGTCGAGGCCCGAGATGAGGCTCCACGGCAGGCCGGTGTCGGCCAGCGCGCCGGTGATCGCGAACAGGCAGACGAACAGCAACAGCAGCGGCCAGTCGACCGACGCGATCATCGTGCGGCTGGTGATCTTGCGGTTGGAGAGCAGGATCGCCGCGATCAGCAGGCCGCCGATGTCGCGCGGCAGCGGCGTCATGAACAATCCGAGCAGCAGCGCCATCGCCACCACGGCCTTGATCGCCTGATTGCGGTCGAAGGGATGGCGCGGCACGTCCGGCACCTCGCGCGTCACCGCCATCACCGTGCCGTCGATGCGGTCGTGCCACAGCAGCCAGATCACCGCGTAGAAGACGACGAGTGCAATCGCCGCTGGCACGATCGCGGTGAAGAGATAGACGGGAAAGCTGAGACTGCCGATCTGACCGATGAGGATGTTCTGCGGGTTGCCGATCAGCGTCGCCGCCGATCCCGCATTGCTCGCGCCCGCGAGCGCAATGAGGAAGGGCCGCGGATCGAGCCCGCGCCCGCGCGCGCCGGCGATTAGCAGCGGCGCCATGATGAAGGTGACGATGTCGTTGGCCAGCAGCGCCGACAGACCGCCGCAGACGGCGACGGTGAGCGCCAGCAGCATGGCGGGGCTGGTGCGCTTGCTCAGGATCCAGTCGGCGCAGACGTCATAGACGCCGGCGGCGGCGAATTGCGCCGAGATGATCATCAGCGCGAACAGCAGCACCAGGGTCGAGGTGTCGATGTTGGCGCCGAGATCGTCGAGCGTGACCGTCCGGCTCGCCAGCAGCGCGATCACGCCCAGGAGGGCGATGCCGGTGCGGTCGACCTGGAGCCAAGGAAAGCGTCCCGCCGCCATGCCGATATACGTCGCGACGAAGACGAGAATGATGATGGCGGCGTGCACGGCGGGGCGCTGCGGCAACGGGAATGCCACAACTATCACAGCCGCCGCCGCGGCGGAAGGACACCCTGGCCGGCGGCGGTGCGCCATGTCCCGATTGCCGCCTCGCTTCGCCTGGCGGGCATGCTATATAGCAGAGGCATGCAGGATCCCGACAACGTGAGCGCGCCGGCCGACATCGAGTCCGCTTATCTCGGCGGTCTCAATCCCGCGCAGCGCGCGGCGGTTCTGGCGGTGGATGGCCCGGTCCTGGTGCTGGCCGGGGCGGGCACGGGCAAGACGCGCGTGCTGACGACCAGGCTTGCCCATATTCTCGCGACTCGCCGCGCCTGGCCGAGCCAGATCGTCGCCGTCACCTTCACCAACAAGGCGGCGCTCGAGATGCGCGCGCGGCTCGAGCGGATGATCGGTCCCGCCGCCGAAGGGTTGTGGCTCGGCACCTTCCATTCGATTGCGGCGCGGATTCTGCGCCGCCACGCCGAAGCCGTGGGATTGAAGCCCAACTTCACCATCCTCGATGCCGACGACCAGCTCCGGCTGGTGAAGCAGATCGCCGAGGCCGAGCGCATCGACGATCGCGGCACGCCCGCGCGGCTGCTGCTCGGCGCGTTCGAGCGCTGGAAGGACCGCGGCCTCGTCCCGGACAAGGTCCCGGCGGCCGAGGGCGCCGACCTCGCCCATGGCCGCGGCGTCGCGCTCTACCGGCTTTACCAGGAGCGCCTCGCCGCCCTCAACGCCGCCGATTTCGGCGACCTGTTGCTGCACAATCTGACGCTGTTCGCGAGCCGGCCCGAGATTCTCGCGGCCTATCAGGAGCGCTTCCGTTATCTCCTGGTGGACGAATACCAGGACACCAACGTGGCGCAGTATCTGTGGCTCCGGCTGCTGGCGCAGCGGCACCGCAATCTCTGCTGCGTCGGCGACGACGACCAGTCGATCTATAGCTGGCGCGGCGCCGAGATCGGCAACATCCTCCGATTCGAGAAGGATTTTCCCGGCGCCAGCATCATCCGCCTGGAACAGAACTACCGCTCGACGCCGCATATCCTCGCCGCGGCCTCGGGGCTGATCGCGCGGAACGAGGGCCGGCTCGGCAAGACGCTGTGGACCCAATCGGCCGAGGGCGAGCGCGTCACCGTGCGCGGCTTGCGCGACGGCATCGAGGAGGCGCGCTGGGTGGGCGAGGCGATCGAGGCGCTGCAGCGCCGCGGCGAGCGGTTGGCCGAGGTCGCGATCCTGGTGCGCGCCGGGTTTCAGACCCGCGAGTTCGAGGAGCGGTTCATCACGCTGGGGTTGCCCTATCGCGTCATCGGCGGTCCGCGATTCTACGAGCGCCAGGAAATCCGCGATGCGCTCGCCTATCTCCGGCTCATCCACCAGCCGGCCGACGATCTCGCCTTCGAGCGCATCGTCAACATGCCGCGCCGCGGCATCGGCGCGGCGACGCTGCAGACGCTGCATGCGCTCGCGCGCGCCGAGCGCATGCCGCTGGCCGAGGCGGCGACGCGGCTCATCGCCACCGACGAGCTCAAGCCCGCCGCGCGCAAGGCGCTCGGCGATTTCGTCATGGCGCTCGGGCGCTGGCGGAATCAGGCCCAGACCCTGGCCCATCCGGAGCTTGCCGGGATCGTGCTCGACGAATCGGGCTATACCGCCATGTGGCAGGCAGACAAGTCGCCCGATGCGCCGGGCCGGCTCGAGAACCTCAAGGAGCTGGTGGCGGCGATGGCGGAATTCGACAGCCTCGCCGGCTTCCTCGAGCATGTCAGCCTGGTGATGGAGACCACCGCCGCCGGTCCGGGCGACATGGTCAGCCTGATGACGCTGCACAGCGCCAAGGGCCTCGAATTCGACACCGTGTTCCTGCCCGGCTGGGAGGAGGGGCTGTTCCCCAATCAACGGGCGATGGAGGAGCACGGCCGCGCCGGGCTCGAGGAGGAGCGTCGCCTCGCCTATGTCGGCCTCACGCGCGCCCGCCGGCGCGTGTTCGTCGCCCACGCCGCGGTGCGGCGCATCCACGGCCAGTGGCAATCGACCCTGCCGTCGCGGTTTCTCGCCGAACTGCCGGCCGAGCACGCCGAGACCGACATGGAGCCCGCGCTCTATCCGCGCGCCGAGGGGCTGAGCGAGGCGTGGGGGCCGAGCCCGGTCTTCGCGCGTCCGCGGCTCGAGGCGATGCGGATGACGCTCGCCGCGCGCAGCGCCGCATTGGCCCCGTCGGTACGGGCGCGGCCGGATCATCCGCCCGACAGCTTCGCCGCCGGCGACCGCATCTTCCATCAGAAGTTTGGCTATGGCACGGTGCGCCGCGCCGACGGCAACAAGCTTGCCATCGCCTTCGACAAGGCCGGCGACAAGATGGTGATCGACAGCTTCGTCGAGAAGGCGTGATCGCGCCGTGCCGGCTCCCGGCCTAGCGTTGCACGGGCTGCCATGAGAGGCGGCCATTGGCTCGTCTCCCTCGTCGCGCCCGATGCGGACGCGGCGGCGGCGGCGATGACGGCGCTCGATGTCGCGCTCGACGCGGTCAGCGCCTTCGAAGACGGGGCCGGCGCCGCTTGGCGCGTCGATGGGCTGAGCCTCGCCCGGCCCGATCGCGCCCGACTCGAAACCCTGCTCGCGCTCGCCTGGGCCGGGCGCGGCGGCGAGCCGCCGGCGCTGGCGGTCGAATATGTCGCGACCCGGGACTGGGCGGCGGAGAATCAGGCGTCATTTCCGCCGCTCCGCGTCGGCCGTTATTTCATCCGCGGCTCGCAGGTGGCGATGCGCGCGCCGGCAGGGCGCATCGGGCTCGTGATCGACGCCGCCACCGCCTTCGGCACCGGCGAGCACGGATCGACGCGCGGCTGCCTTCTGGCTCTCGACGCGCTGGCGCGCCGGCGGCGGCGATCCCGCGTCCTCGACATGGGAACCGGCACCGGCATTCTCGCCATGGCCGCCGCCAAGACCTGGCACGTCAAGGTCCGGGCGCGCGACATCGACGCCGAGGCGGTGCGGGTCGCGCGACGCAACGCAACCGCGAACGGCGTCGCCCGTCGCCTCCTGGTACGCCGCGGCGCCGGCTATGGCGACCGCGACCTTTTGCGGCATGCGCCCTACGATCTCGTCCTGGCCAATATCCTGGCGCGGCCGCTGATCGCGATGTCGCGGGGGCTCGCGCGCGCCCTCGCGGATGGCGGCGTGGCGGTGGTCGCGGGGTTGCTGGCGCGCCACGTCGCCGGGGTTCTCGCCGCGCATCGGCGGGTCGGGCTGGTTCTCGTCCGGCGCATCGCGGTCGACAACTGGCAGACTTTGGTGCTGGCGCGCGGCTTCATCGACAGAGACGGCGCAGATCCATGACGGCATTGCAGGCCATCGTCACCGCCATCCTCCAGGGCGTCACCGAGCTGTTTCCGGTCAGCAGCCTCGGCCATGCCGTGGTGCTGCCGCGGCTGCTCGGCTGGACGATCGACCAGCACGCGCCCGCATTCCTGCCGTTCCTCGTCGTGCTTCACCTCGGCACGGCGGCGGCGCTTCTCGCTTATTTCTGGCGCGACTGGATCGGCCTGGCCGAGGCCTTCATCGGCATGGGTCCGCCGGCCGAGCGGCGCGCCCGCTGGCGCCTCCTTTGGCTCATCGTCGTCGCGACCATCCCGGCGGTCATTCTCGGCTTCACGCTCGAGCATTGGTTCCGCAGGTTGTTCGGCGACCCGGCGGTGGCGGCGTTCTTCCTCATCGTCAACGGCTTCGTGCTGTTCGCGGGCGAGCGGCTCCGGCGCAAGGGCGGCGCCCGCCGGCTCGACGAGCTGCATTGGGGCGAGGCGCTCGTCATCGGATTGTGGCAGAGCGCGGCGCTCGTTCCCGGCATCTCGCGTTCCGGCGCGACCATGGTGGGCGCGCTGCTCCTCGGCCTGCAGCACCGCGAGGCGGCGCATTTCTCGTTCCTCATCGCGACGCCGGTGATCCTGGGCGCGGGCGTGCTCGAGGTGCCGAAGCTGATGCATGCCGGCGCGGCCGGCATGGGGCCGCTCGCGTGGATGGCAGGGGTGGTGGCCGGCGTCACCGCCTATCTCAGTGTCGCCTTCCTGATGCGCTATTTCCGCCGCCACGAATTCGAGGCGCTCGATCCCTTCGCCTATTACTGCTGGGCGGCCGGCGCCATCGCGCTCGGCCTGTTGCTGTTCGTGCGGTGACAGGCGCCGCGCGCGCCGGCTCAGACCACGTGGTCGGGGGCGAGGATGCAGGCGTGCTCGGGATCGGTCTCGACCTGGATCGTGACATGGCCGATCGCATAGCGATCATGCAGGCTCTGCGCGATCCGCGCCAGCGCCTCGTCGCCGGGATGGCCGCCCGGCATGACGAGATGGACGGTGAGCGCGGTCTCGGTGGTGCTCATCGGCCAGATGTGCAGGTCGTGGATGGCGCTCACGCCGGCGAGATGGACGAGATGGTCGCGTACGCGCTGCGGATCGATGCCGGGCGGCACGGCATGGAGCGCCATGTCGAGCGCCTGCCGCAGCAGCCGCCAGGTGGCGGCAATGATGAAGAGCGCGACAACGATACTGACCGCGGGGTCGATCCAGGACCAGCCCGTGACCAGGATCGCCGCGCCCGCGGCGGCGACGCCGAGGCTGACGGCCGCGTCTGCCGCCATGTGCGCATAGGCGCTTCTGACATTGAGGTCGGCGCTGCTCGCGCCGTGGAGGAACAGCGCGGTCAGGCCGTTGACGAGGACGCCGACCAGCGCGACGGCGATGATGACCGGCCCTGCGACCGGCGCCGGCACGGCGAGGCGCTCGATCGCCCCCAGCAGAATGGCGCCGACGGCGACCAGCAGAACGATGGCATTGAGGAGCGCGACCAGGATCGACGAGCTGCGCAGGCCGTAAGTATAGCGCACGCTCGGTCCGCGCTGCGCCAAGACGCTCGCCCCCCACGCGGCCGCGAGGGCGAGCACGTCGCTCAGGTTATGGCCGGCATCGGCCAGGAGCGCAATCGAATGGGCGAAGAACCCGAAGAACGCCTCGATGGCGACAAAGGCGATATTGAGGGCGATGCCAGCGGCAAAGCCGAAAGGCGTGCCACCCGCTTGCGCTGCCGCGCCGTGGCGATCATGGCTATGGCCGTGGCCGTCATGGCGCGAAGCAGGGCCATGGCCCGGGTCGTCGGCGCGGCGCGGTCCGTGATCCTCCGCCATCGCCTCACTCTGCCCGAGACGGGCGGCGGGGTCGAGCCCCGCTGCGTCTCAGGCGTGACGGAACGAGCTGAACGGGTTGCGCTGCTGGGCGGGTCCGGCCATTTCCTCGGCGGACCGCGACATCAGGAACGGGATCTCGGCGCGGGTGATGCCGATATCAGCGAGCGAGCGGTCGTCGAGCGCGTAGAGCTCGGCATAGGCGCGCTGTCGACGGCGGTAGTCCGCAAGTCTTTCAAGCAAGCGATGCAACATGGAAATCTCCTTTTGCATTGCACAATAGGTAAGCGTCCCTGTCCCTGTTGACAGCCCCGCCATCTGCGGGTCTGGCCCGCGCATCGCGCATGGATTGGTGCTTTCCGGCTTGCTGCAACACGCTGTAAAGATTAACATTTTATGAAGAAGAGGTGTGTCGGATGGAGGCGATTCGCGCGGTCTATGATGGTGATGCGGCGCTGGCAGGGCGGCTTGCAGCCGCCGGGTCGCCCTATGACGTGGCCGGGGTGCGGGCGCTGATCGCCGGGGTACTGGCGGCGCCGCCTGGGCCGACGCCGGACGGATGGACCGTCCTCGTCACCCCCGATCCCCCGCCGGTGCTCAAGGAACAACTCCTGGCGCTCGCCGCCCAGCTTGACCGGGAGTCGGAGGAGGCCGTTCCGCCCGGCGCGGCGGCGGAACGGCTGGCGCGGCTCCGCGGCGCGTTTGCTGGGCGCGGGATCGACGGATTTCTGGTGCCCCGCGCCGACGAGCATCAGGGCGAATACGTGCCGGCCCGGGCGCAGCGTCTCGCCTGGCTCACCGGGTTCACCGGGTCGGCCGGGCTCGCAATCGTGCTCAAGGAGCGCGCGGCCGTATTCGTCGATGGCCGCTACACGCTTCAGGCCGCCGTCCAGGTCGATGGCGGCCTTTATGCGCTCCGGCATATCAGCGAGCAGCCGGCTTCCGACTGGATCGTGGCCAATCTCGGCCAAGGCGGGGTGCTGGGCTATGACCCGTGGCTGCACACGCCGGGCGAGGTCGAACGCTATCGCGTCGCTGCCGAACGGGCGGGTGGGACGATCCGCGCCGTCGCCGAGAACCCCGTCGATGCCGTCTGGAGCGGCCGGCCGCCGGCGCCGCTCGCGCCGGTGGTGCCGCACCCGCTGCGCTTTGCCGGCAAGAGCGCGCTCGACAAGCGTCAGGACCTGGCCGCTGCGCTCGCCAAGGACGGCGTCGACGCGGTCGTGCTGACGGCCCCCGATTCGATCGCCTGGCTGCTCAACATCCGCGGCGGCGACGTGCCGCATACGCCGCTGCCGCTCGCCTTTGCCGTGGCGCATCGCGACGCCACGGTCGATCTGTTCATCGACCGGCGCAAGCTCGCGCCGGGACTCGCGGACCATCTCGGCGCGTCGGTGCGGGTCGCCGCTGCCGATGCGCTCGGCGAGGCCCTCGACCGGCTCGGCGCCGCGTCACGGCACGTTGCGGCCGATCCGTCGTCGGCGGCCGCGTGGGTGTTCGATCGGCTCGCCGCCGCCGGTGCGCAGGTTCATCGCGTCGCCGATCCGTGCCAATTGCCCAAGGCGTGCAAGAATGCGGTCGAGCTGGCTGGCACGCGCGCCGCCCATCGCCGCGACGGCGCGGCCTTGACGCGGTTTCTCGCCTGGCTCGCCGCGGCGGCGCCCGGCGGCGGCCTCAGCGAGATCGCGGTCTCCGACCGGCTCGAGGAATTCCGCCGCGGCGGCGAGAATTTCCGCGATCTGAGCTTCCCCACCATTTCGGGTGCGGGGGCCAACGGCGCCATCGTGCATTACCATGCGACCACTGCGAGCGAACGCCGGCTCGAGCCCGGCACGCTCTATCTCGTCGATTCGGGCGCGCAGTATCTCGATGGCACCACCGATGTCACCCGCACCGTCGCGATCGGCGCGCCCAGCGCCGAGATGCGCGACCGCTTCACCCGCGTGCTCAGGGGCCACATCGCGCTCGCTTCCTGCCGCTTTCCCAAGGGCACGACCGGCGCGCAGCTCGATGTCCTCGCCCGCCGCGCGCTCTGGGAGGCGGGGCTCGATTACGATCACGGCACCGGCCACGGCGTCGGCTCCTATCTCGGCGTGCACGAGGGGCCGCAGCGCATCTCCAAGCTGCCGTCGACGCAGCCGCTGCTGCCGGGCATGATCGTGTCGGACGAGCCGGGCTACTACAAGACCGGTGCGTACGGCATCCGCATCGAGAAT
>DATKQE010000047.1:0-4794 GCA_035532935.1 Allostellaceae bacterium | reverse complement strand
GAAGCGGATCAATCCGAGGCGCTGGCCGGCAATCACCGTTTGACCTTCGTTCAGCTCGCACAGGATGCGCCGAGCGATCAGGCCGGCGATCTGCACGACCGCGATCTCCGGGCCGTCGGGCAGCGCCAGCCGGATCGCCATGCGTTCGTTGTCCTCGCTTGCCTTGTCGAGCGCGGCGTTGACAAACTTTCCCTTGCGATAGGCGGTCTTCACCACGCGACCCGCGGCCGGCACGCGGTTGACGTGCACGTCGAAGATCGAGAGGAAAATGCCGATGCGCCGCATCGGCGCGTCGCCCATCCCAAGCTCCGGCGGCGGTGCGGCCTCATCCACGGCCACGACCACGCCGTCGGCCGGCGCCACGACCAGGCCTTCGCGTTGCGGCGTGACGCGCCATGGGTTGCGGAAAAAGGTTACGCACCAGATCGTCGCGATCACGCCCAGCCAGCCGAGCGGCTGCGCGATCCAGAACAGAATCAGCGTGACCGCAACGAAGATCGCGATGAACCGCCAGCCGTCCGGATGGATGGGCGGCAAGGCCCGGCGCCACATGGGGAATCCTCCTGGGCGCGGACCCTAGCAAATCCCGCGGGGCTAAGCCCACAGGATCGGCGACCGGCCGGATCAGGGCGCGTTGCGGTCCTGGGCCACCAGGAAAATGATCAGGTCCCAGGCGTTGCGGATGCTGGCGACGACCAGGAGGCCGAGCGCTGCCGCGAGCGTCTCGACATCGCCGGGAACGCGCGCCAGCACCATCGCGGCCGCGGCGACGATGCCGATGTAGCCGAGCACCGGCAAGCCGCCGTACCACAGCCGGTCGACATGATCGACCTTGGCGTGCAGCACCCGCCAGAAGATGCGCGTGGCGACAACCAAGCCGACGAGCCCGCCCAATCCGCCGATCAAGCCGAGGGACCGGCGCGTGAGTGACGGCACGACCAGCAGCGCACAAGCAAGCAGCACGACCGACAGGTGGATCGCCGTCGGCGTCACGAAGGAGGCGACCGCGGTCGCGCGCGACCGCGTCATGTTACGGTCGCCGATCGAGGCGACGATGAACATCGCGCCGATGAGCGTTCCCGCCGCAGTCGCGAGGATGACATAGAAATCGTGCCAGCCGTCGAGCATGGTTCAGTGTCCCTCCCGCCGCCAGGCCAGGATCAGCAAGCCGAGCGCCAGGATCAAGGCTAGCGCGCCCGGCAGCAACGGCGTTTCGCCGACTCCGGTGACGACGTAGTCGCCGTTGCGGCGCAGGCCGAGCCGGCCGTGTCCCGATGCCGATTGGCCTGGGTCGATGCGGCGAATGTCGGGTATGCGGCCGGAACCGACCCAGAAAATTCCACCGCCGGTGGCGGCGACGTCGGCCTTGACCTTCTGGTCGGTCGTGCGGACGTCCGACATCTCCACTGGATTGAGCGAGCCAGCCGCGGCGAGCGCGGTGCGCTGGCCGTCGCTGACGCGATAGAGGCCGCTCTCGCTCACGGCCATCGTCGCGCTGCTGCGCCCGCCGTGCTCGGGTGCCAGCGTCAGCGTGTCAATCTTGCCGTCGGGCAGCGTCACTTGCACCGGCGAATTGTCGGGTTCGAGCGATTGCCGGGTGATCGTCAGCTTGTTGCCGTCGATCGTCGCGCGCAGGTCGTTTTCCTCGAGGTCTGGCTCTTTCATCAACCAGTAGACGACGCGGCGCAGCAGCTCGGCTTGCGGCCCGCCGCCCTCGTAGCCGCGCGTCCACAGCCACATCTCGTCGGACATGAGCTGCGCCACGCGGCCCTTGCCGACGCGGTCCAGCACCAGCAGCGGTTGGTTCTGATAGCCGGTCATCACCGTCGCGCCGCGTTGGGCCTGGGCGCCAATATCGCGCAGCCAGCTGCCCCAACGCGGCGCCGCATTCGGCTCGGCCGGCAGCCCCGGCAGATCCTCGGTCACCGGATCGCGCCGGCCGGTCGCCGTGACCTGCGGCACGAAAGCTTTGTCGAACACGTCGCCCGTCGGCTCGGCCGGCAGCACGGCGCCCAGCGGCGTACGATAGAGCGAGAGCGGCGTCGCGAAAGACGGACCGGCAGACACGAGCAGCGCGCCGCCGTTCCGCACGTAGTTCGCGATGTTCTCGAGATACGCCTGCGGCAGCACGCTGCGCTGCCGATAGCGGTCGAAGATGATCAAGTCGAAGCTGTTCAGCTTGACGTCGAACAGCTCGCGGATTGGGAAGGCGATCAGGCTGAGCTCGCGGATCGGCGTCCCGTCCTGCTTTTCGGGCGGCCGCAGAATGGTAAAATGAATGAGGTCGACCGACGGATCCGATTTGAGAATGTTGCGCCAGGTGCGCTCGTCCTGGTTCGGCTCGCCGCTGACCAGAAGCACCTTGAGCCGGTCGCGCACGCCGTTGATGACGAACGCGGCACGGTTGTTCTCGAGCGTCAGCTCGTGCGGCCCGGCGTCGGCAGAAAGCTCGACCACGTTCGGGCCGCCGTGGTCGATCGCGACGGGAATGTCGACATCCTGGCCGACCGGTACGGTCCGGATCACCGGCAGGCCGCCGTCTTTCCGAATGGTGAGTTGTGCTTCGCCTTGGGCCTTGGCTTTGGGCAGATCCTCGACTTGCACAGTGAGCTGCACGGTCTTCCCGACCAGGCCAAATTTCGGCGCGTTGCGGACAACCAGGCGGCGGTCGGCCTCGCCCGGCCGGCCGGTGAGCAGCACATGGATCGGCGCATGGAATACCAGCCGCGCCGGCGCCGGCATGTCGTGAATCTCACCGTCGGTGATAAGGATCGCACCGGCGATGCGTTGGCGCGGCACATCGGCGAGCGCGCGACTGAGCGCCGTATAGAGCTGCGTGCCGTCATTGGCGAGGGGCGCCGCAGGATCGGGTGCGCCGGCGTGCACCACGCGCACGTCGAGATCGGGCAATCGCGCCAGCTGGTCCGTGACGCTCTTGAGCGCTGCGGCGGCGTATTCCCGGCGCTGACCGATGCTCATGCTCTGCGAATCGTCGACGATAACGGCCGCCACATCATGTTGCGGCGCCCGCTTCTCTTCGACCAGCGAAGGATTGATGACGATCGCCGCGAGCGCCAGGACCGCCAGCAGCCGGAGCGCCGTGCCGCGGGCGCGGCGCCAAGCGCCGAAGACGATCAGGAGCAGCGCCACGGCGGCGAAGGCGGCGATCATCCACCACGGCAGCAGCGGCGAGGTGGCGAGGCTCCAGCCGGTCATTGCCCAAGCCGCTCGAGAATTGCCGGTACGTGCACTTGGTCGCTCTTGTAGTTGCCGGTGAGGGCGTACATCACTAGGTTGACGCCGAAGCGATACGCCATCTCGCGTTGCGGCTCGCCGCCGGGCACCGCGGCATAGAGCGGCTGGCCAGTGCCGTCGATTGCCCAGGCGCCGGCCCACTCGTTGGCGCCGACGATGACGCTCGAAACGCCGTCATTGACCGCGTCCTCCGTCGGCTCGACCCAGAGCTGACCGCCGCTCCAGCGGCCCGGAAAGTCTTCCATCAGATAGAACGACTTGGTCAGCACGTGGGTCGGCGGCAGCGGCTCCAGCGGTGGAATGTCGAGGCCGGCGGCCAGTCGTTTCAGCTGTGCCTGCGCCGCCGCGGCGCTGAAAGCGGTAGGCTGTTCCTGATCACGCGTGTCGAAGAGGATGATGCCGCCAGTATTGAGATAATGCTGCACACGCGCGACGGCATGCGGCGACAGCGTGGGCTCGCCGGCGACCACCGGCCAATAGAGCAGCGGAAAGAAAACGAGCTCGTCGGTCTCGGGATCAACGCCCATCGGCGCGGCGGCGTCGACGGCGGTGCGTTGATTGAGCACCAGCGTCAATCCCGCCAACCCGGCCTTTGATTCGGCATCGACGCCCGCCACGCCGGTCCGCACGTAAGCAAGATGGAATTGGCTTGCCGCTTCAATCGCGAGGGTGCCGTCGGCGGCGTGCGTCGCGCGCGTGCCGAGTAGCGCGCACAGCATCACGGCGCCGGCGGCTACGCCCTTGCGCCAGCGGAGCCGCGGCAGGAGACCGCGCAACGCGAAGCCAATGACGAAATCAGCCAGCATGAGCAGCAGCGCCAGCGCCAGCAGCGGCGGCCGGAAGTCCACTTCGGCGCCGCGGGCGAAGCCTTCGCGCGTGACTCCGGGTGGAAGCGCCGGCAGCGGCACGAAGTGCGTCACCGCCGGTGCGAGATTGAGCGCCACGCGCGCGTCGCTGCTGCCGTAGAAGCCGGGCGGGTTACGCGGTCCGGCGACGGTCTTCGCGAAGCCGCCGGCGGGGATGGTCACGGCCGCCGCGGGTGAGGCCTGCAGCCGGCCGAATCCGTCAAGCGTCGCGACCGGCGGCAGCGGCTTGTCGCTCGCGCCGGAGACGCCCTGGCTGACCGCGACGATGCGACGCAGCATCTCCACCATGAGGCCGGAGATCGCCAGGTTCGACCATTCTGGATCGGCGGTCGTGTGAACGAGGACGAGCCAGCCCTTGTTCCGCTTTGCCGCCGTCACCAGGGGCGTGCCGTCCGCGAGCCTCGCCCATGTCTTCTGTGCGAGATCGACGGTCGGCTCGGCCAGGACTTGGCGCGACACCGTGATGTCGGATGGAATGGCCAGACCGGCGAATGGGCTGTCCGCGGCAAACGGCGCGAGCTTCGCCGGCCGTTCCCACGACAGCGCGCCGCCGAGCGTGCGGTCGCCACGCCGGAGCCGGACCGGCAGGAGGTCGTCGTCGGGCTGTGCCGCCAGATGAGGCCCGGCGAAGCGCAGCAGGGTGCCGCCGTTGTTGAGCCATTCAGTGATGGCT
>DATKQE010000046.1:0-2494 GCA_035532935.1 Allostellaceae bacterium | reverse complement strand
GATCGGCCGCTTCCAGTCGTAGCGCGGGTCGACGTCCTCGGGATTGACGATGATGGGTTCGCGGTTCTTCTTGGCCATGGTTGTCCTCGGAAAAGTTCAGCGTGCCGCCACACCCAGCCGTTCCGCCATCCAGTCGGCGGTCTGCGGACGGTAACGGTACGGCCGGTTGTTGGCGACATGATTGCCGTCGGGAATGATCAAGAGCTCGCACGGGCCCTTGACCTCGGCGGCAAGGCGCTCGGCCTCTTCGGGCGGCACGATCCGATCGAGCCGGCCCGAGACGATGAAAATCGGGCACTCGATCTTGTGGGCCACGCCCTCGAGCGACAGAGCCGCGGCGTTCCGCTTCGCCGCCGCCTCGTCGGCGGCGTGCGAGCGCACGCGGAAGGCGGCGCGGGTGATTTCCGGCAGCCGGTCCCAGATGCCGAGCCAATCAAAGGGCCCGGCCAGCGCGATGCAGGCGGCGATGCGCTTCTCGAAGGCGCAGGCGCGCGGCGCATAGTAGCCGCCGAGACTGACGCCCCACAGGCCGATGCGGCCGGCATCGACATCGCGCCGGGTTTCCAGCCAGTCGATCACCGCCGTGACCGCGACCTCGTAATCGCCGCGGATCGGAAAATCGTACTCGGCCTCGCCCTGGCCCGGCCCGTCGAAGGTCAGCGTCGCCATGCCGCGCGCCAGGAAGGTGTCCTGGTAGGCGATCATCTCTTCCTTCGCGGAGTCGAGGCCCATCACCATGACCACGACCGGCGGTGGTCGATCGATTTGGCTTCGCTCTTGACGAGCTACGCTGACGCCCGCCGGCTTGCGCAGCACGGCGGCGAGCTGCTTGCCCTGATAGGGGATGCGCAGATATTCGCCCGGCGGATCGAGATGCGGCAAAGCGAGCTTGTGGCATTCGACCGCCTTCACATGCGCCGCCTTCATCTGCGGCACGTCGTCGACGAACAGGAACTTGGCGAAGTGATAGGTCACGGCGGCACGCGACAGGTGCTCGGCGGCACTGACGAAATGCCGCTTGGCAAGCGCGGCGCGGCCGAGCGCGGCATGGATGTCGGCACGCTCGGACCACTTGGCGCACCATTCGCTCCATGCGCCGATCGCGCCGGTGACCTCCTGGAAGTCGGTCAGGGTGACGCCGTTGGCGACGAAGCGCGGCGCCCAATGCGAGACAGCGGCCGCGACGCGGAGATCAGCCATGGCGCGAGCCGTCCGCGCGCCCGGAAGGCGCGCTCACTCGACGGCCTCGTCGCGCCGGTACCACGGTAGATAGCGCCGCGTCACCCAGCTGATGAGCACGTCGACGCCGACGCCGAATCCGGCGAGGAACAGCACGGCGACGAACGCCTCGTTGTCGTGATAGGTGCGCGAATTGTAGAGGATGTAATAGCCGAGGCCGCCGATGGCGGTGAAGAATTCCGCCACCACTGCGCCGATCAGCGCGCGGCCGGCGGCGAGGCGTAGGCCGGCGAGGAAATACGGCAGCGACGCCGGCAGCACGACCTCGAACAAGGTGCGGAAGCGGCCGGCGCGGCAGGAATGCGCGACCTCGAGATACTCCTTGGGAACCGAATGGGCGCCGTCGCTGACGCTGACGATGATCGAAAAGATCGCCGCAAAGACGATCGTGGAAAGGCGCGCAGCCCCGGTATAGCCGAACCACAGCGAGAACAGCGGCAGGATCACCAGAATCGGCATCGCGTAGAACGCGTTGACGTAATGCCGCAGGATGCGCTCGCCCAGCTCGCTGCGGCCCATTGTCAGGCCGATCACCGTGCCGACGACGATCGAGATGATCAGGCCTTCGGCGACTGCCCCGAGCGTCTGCGCCATGGCTGCAAGAAACGGCGCGCCGACGATAACGCGCGGGATCGCCTGGATGATCCCGGTGGGCGTCGCCACGAAATCGGGCGCCAAGCCGCGCACGACGAGCTCCCACAGCGCCAGGATGATCAGCCCGGCGACGAGGCGCGGCACCGTCGGTCCCGACAGGCGGAACCGGCGCGGTGCGGTAGCGGCAATCGCGGTGACGGTCATGGCGTTACCCCCGCCACTTGGCGAAACGCGCTTCGAGCATCAGGCCCAGGCGCATCAGGCCAAGACCCGCCGCGAGGATGACGACGATCACGGCGAAGACCGCGCCGGTGTCGAAGTTCTGCGTTGCGTTCATGATCAGCTGGCCGAGGCCGGTCGCCGACAGGAAGAACTCGGCCGCGAGCATGCCGACGAGCGCGCGGCCAATCGCCTGGCGAATGCCGGTCATCGCGTAGGGTAGGGTGTGGGGCACCATGACCTCGCGCCAGAGGGCCCACTCGCGCGATCGGTACGATCGCGCAACTTCAATGAGTTCGGGTTTGATGCTGCGTGCGCCCTCGACCGTGTTGTAGAGGATCGGGAACACCGCGAAGAGGAACACCACCAGCACCTTGGGCGCGAAGCCGAAACCCATCAGCGACAGAATGAACGGGATGAGCGCCACCATCGGCGTGGCGTA
>DATKQE010000045.1:0-2718 GCA_035532935.1 Allostellaceae bacterium | reverse complement strand
CGGCTTCAAGCAGACGATCAAGCTGGTCGAGAGCCTGATGGGCCGCAAGCCCGAGCTGCGATTCCAGTTCATCCACGAAAACGCGAAGTTCGTCCGCGATCTCGACGTGTGAGCGGCCTCTCAAGCCCGCTCCGGTCAGGCAGCGAGCTTGGCAACCTCGGCCGTGGCGGCATCGATTGCTGCTTTGCGCTGTTCGGGACCGACGTTGACGCCTTCCGCCCGGATGAAGGTCACGTCGGTGATACCGAAGAAGCCGAACACGCCGCGCAGGTAGCTTTCTTGGTGGTCGAGAAAAGCCGTTGGCGTCTGCGGCCCATAGAAGCCGCCGCGCGACGAGGCGACGATTACCCGCTTGCCGCCGGCCATTCCTTCGGGCCCCTTCTCGGTGTACCGGAAAGTCTTGCCGCGCACGGCCAGCCGGTCGATCCAGGCCTTGAGCTGGGAGGAGATCGAGAAATTGTACATCGGCGCGCCCACGACGACGATGTCGGCGGCGAGAAAATCCTCGAGCGCCTTCTGCCCCAGAGCGAGGTCTTGCTGCAGCGACGCCTCTTCGGGCGTTACGCCTTGAGCGGCCGCGAGATGTGCTCCAGTCAGATGGTCGAGCGGCTGTGCACCAAGATCGCGATAGGTCACCGCGATCGCGGGATTGGCCTCGCGCAGGCGGTTGACGATCGCCGCGCTGAGCTGGCGACTGACAGAGTTGGCGCCCAGAATGCTGGCATCGACGTGCAGGAGTTTCATGGTTCGTGTCCTATGTTAAAGGTCTGATGGGAATCATGCCTAAAAGCCGAGAAGCCCGCGCGCTCAGTTGACGACGACCGGCGCCGCAGCCGGTTCTTCGGACGCCAGCGCCGTGATTAGTGCAGCGTTCGCGCGAACGGTGAGCTCGGCCGAAACCAGGACGGCGAGAACCAGCGCAATCGCCGCCATCCCGGCATTGAGCCGCGCGCAAAACTTGTCGATGCGGCGGGCGAGGTTGATAAGCTCTTTCATGTTGCGCACCTTGCGATGACGTCCCGCTGCGATGGAGCGTCTCGACCGAAAACGGTCGCGGATGGAATATCCGTGTTGAGCCGCCGTCTTTTCGGCAGCGGCTCAATACGCGGACATCGGTACTAGTCGCCGACGGCGGGCGACAGCGTGGCGTCGTTGCTGTACGCGCCACCGTTGACGGACGACGTGATGGCGGCGTGGTTTGACAACGCCTGCTGCTCCTGCTGGCCTGCCAGGGCCGCCTGAGACAGGGGAGCCGTGAGGGCGGCGGCAAGAACCAGCGCGCGGAAGATCGTGGATGTACGCATGAGAACTCTCCTTCGATGGCGAGGCAGCCGGGATTGGCAACCTCATGGTCCTCGATATAGCGCAGGAACGCTGTCGCAATTAGCCGTCCTGTTCCGCATGTGCCTTGCTGATTCACCGAATAATCGCGACATCGAAAGGCCGCTGGACGGCAGCGAAGCCGCCCGGCCGCCGACAGAATCGCGCAACTGGTGAAATAGCCGGGGCCGCGTCGAAGCCCTTATGATGGCTGCATGCGGGGAAACGACTTCGGCGAGCTGAGTGCGTTTATGGCGGTCGCCGAGCACCGCAGCTTCACGCGCGCTGCAAAACAGCTCGGCGTTTCACCGTCGACTTTGAGCCAGACGATCCGGACGTTGGAGGAGCGGCTTGGCGTTCGCCTCCTCAATCGCACGACGCGCAGCGTCCTGCCGACCGCCGCCGGCGACACCCTGCTCGCACGGCTACGGCCGGTGATCGACGAGTACGAGGCTGCCGTCGAATCGCTCAACGAATTCCGTGACAAGCCGGCCGGTCTCTTGCGACTGACCGTCGCTCCACCGGTCGCCCAGTTCGTGTTGCCGCTGGTCCTGGCGAAATTCCTTCAGCGCTATCCCGACATCCGCCTGGAAATAGCTGCCGATGGCGCCAATGTCGACATTGTCTCGCAACAATTCGATGCCGGGATTCGCCTCAGCAATCGCGTCGACCGCGATATGATCGCCGTCCCCGTCACGCATCATTGGCGATTGGCCGTGGTCGGCGCGCCATCCTATTTCAGCCGTCGAGGCGAGCCGCAGACGCCCGAAGATTTGTTGGGGCATAACTGCATCCGTGTGCGTCTGCCCAGCGGCGCGACGATACCGTGGCGATTCCAACGGGACGGCAAGGCGCTCGAATTGGCGGTGAGCGGTTCGATCATCGTCAATATCGATGCGCTGGTGGCCTCGTCGGTCGTCAATGGGATCGGTCTTGCGCAAGGACCGCGCGCGCAGTTCGAGCCGGAAATCAGCAGCGGCCGGCTGATCTCGGTCCTGGATCAATGGCAACCGACAATGCCGTCCTTTGCCCTTTATTATCCAAGCCGGCGCCAAATGCCGGCCGCGTTGAGGGCCCTGGTGGACTTCCTCCGCAAAGCCCAGAGCGGAAGAACTTCGCGCTGAACCGCGGTCCTCGCGGGCAAGACGTTCGCCGACCGTTGCGCACGATGTCGCCATGACGATGGAGTGGCGTTACGCGGTCAACCACTGGCGCAGCTCGGCATTGACCGCATCCGGCCGCTCCATCGTGGAGAGATGCCCGCAATTGTCGATCAGATCGAGCCGCGCGCCCGGAATGCCGGCGGCAATCTCTTCTGCGAGGTCCGGCGGCGTCAGTGCGTCCTGACGGCCGCACAGCATCAGCGTCGGACAGCGGATGCTGCCGAGCGATGGACGG
>DATKQE010000044.1:0-22945 GCA_035532935.1 Allostellaceae bacterium | reverse complement strand
CAGCGTGGCGTGGCCACAGAGATCGACTTCCGCTTCCGGCGTGAACCAGCGAAGGTCGTAACGCCCCGGCGCCATTTTCACGAAGAACGCCGTCTCCGCGAGATTGTTCTCGTTGGCGATCTTCTGCATCAACCCTGGTTCGATCCAGGATTCGAGCGGCACGACGGCTGCCGGATTTCCCTCCAGCACATGGTTCGCGAAGGCGTCGACCTGCCAGATTTTGAGTTTCATCACCCGACCTTTCGATTGGAGGCGCAAAGTCTACTGCCGGAAACCCGTGTCGCGCACAGGCACTGTTGCATGGCGGATCGCACCTGCGCACATGGTTTGTGCTGGCGGAATGCCGGTAACTTTGTCGCCTGCACGATAAGCTGTCAGGGCGTGCCGCTGTCGCGTGTCCTTGACGCTGGCCAACGCCGTCCAGTCGCCTGGCACGGACTTGGCAGAGATTTGTTCGTCACTCCGCGGCGCTGGCGTTGAACATCGCGCTGCGCTTCTCGCGCAAGGCCGACTTTATGCCTCGTTGCAGCTTGTCGAAGGCGCGCACCTCGATCTGGCGCACCCGTTCGCGCGAAATGCCGTATTTCTGCGACAGGTCCTCGAGCGTCGTCGGCGCGTCGCGCAGCCGCCGCTCGATCAGGATATCGCGCTCGCGCGTGCTGAGATGCGCCATGGCGGCGTGCAGCAGATCGCGCCGCAGCCCCAGCTCCTGCCGCTCGGACAGAACGGTTTCCTGGTCGTCCGAGTCGTCGGCGAGCCAATCCTGCCATTCGCCCTCGCCGTCGCCGCGCAGCGGCGCGTTGAGCGAATGGTCGGGGCTGGCGAGACGGCGGTTCATGCTCACGACGTCGGCTTCGGTCACGTCGAGCGCGCGGGCAATCTTCTGCACGTTCTCGGGCGAGAGGTCGCCTTCTTCGATCGCCTGGATCTGGCCCTTGAGCTTGCGCAGGTTGAAGAACAGCTTCTTCTGCGCCGCCGTGGTGCCCATCTTCACCAGCGACCATGAATGCAGGATGTATTCCTGCATGGCGGCGCGGATCCACCACATCGCATAGGTGGCGAGGCGAAAGCCGCGCTCCGGATCATAGCGCTTCACCGCCTGCATCATGCCGACATTGCCCTCGGAAATGAGCTCCGACAGCGGCAGGCCATAGCCGCGATAGCCCATTGCTATCTTGGCGACGAGGCGGAGGTGGCTGGTGACGAGCCGGTGCGCCGCATCGGGATCGCCATGCTCGCGCCAGCGCTTGGCGAGCATGTACTCCTCTTCCGGCGCAAGCATGGGAAACTTGCGGATCTCGTGGAGATACCGGGCAAGGTTCCCCTCGCTCGCGACGGTGGGAAGGGCAGAGGTCGTCGCCATCGACGCACGGCTCCTGATCCGGATTGCCTTGATCCTACTCCAAACGTGCGCCAATGTCCAAACTTTAGAGCTTCTCTAGAAAGTGGATCAACTCCTCAATGTCCCGGGGCAAGGCACTTTCGAAGCGGATCGGCTGGGCGGTCGCGGGGTGAACAAATCCGAGCACGGTTGCGTGAAGCGCTTGCCGCGGGAAGCGGGCGAGGGCGGCGCTCGCCGTGGCGTGCCGACCGCCGCCATAGAGGCGGTCGCCGATGAGCGGATGCCCGCGTGCGCTCAGATGGACGCGGATCTGATGCGTGCGCCCGGTCGCAAGCCGGCATTCGACGAGCGCCGCCACCGTGCCGAAGCGGCGCAGCACGCGATAGCGCGTGAGCGCCGCCTTTCCGCCGCGCTCCACCACGGCCATCTTCTTGCGGTTGTGCGGGCTGCGTCCGATCGGTGCGTCGATCGCGCCGGCGGCCGTTACGGGGACGCCGCAGACGATGGCGTGATAGGCGCGGTCGATGCGGCGCGCGGCGAAGTCGGCGGACAGCCGCACATGTGCCAGCTCGCTCTTGGCCACGACCATGAGGCCGCTCGTATCCTTGTCGAGGCGATGAACGATGCCGGGCCGCTTCACGCCGCCGATGCCGGCGAGGCTCGCGCCGCAATGGGCGAGCAGCGCGTTCACCAAGGTCCGGTCGGGGTTGCCCGGCGCGGGATGAACCACGAGCCCGGCCGGCTTGTCGATGACGATGACATGCTCGTCCTCGAACCGCACCACCAGTTCCAGCGCCTGCGGCTCGGGGATGTCGTCGACCGGCGGCGGCAGCGACACGGCAAAAGTCTGGCCTGGTTTGACCCGCATCGAGGGGTCCGTTATCGTCGCGCCGTTCAAGCTCACCCGACCGGCTTCGACGAGTCGCTTCAGGCGCGTGCGCGACAATTCGCCGAGATGCGCTGCGAGCAGCCGGTCGAGACGTTCCCCGGCCTCGATCGCTTGCGCCGTGACCTGCCGCAAGGTTCCGGCGGACGGCATGGGCTGTGGCGTGGTCATGGCAGGTAAGGTGACCCCGAGCATGCGATCGCTCAAGGTCCTGGTCGGCATCATGGGCGTGCTGCTGGTCGCCGGCAGTGTCGTGCTGGTCGTGGCGGTTGTCGGCCGGATCGAGCGCAAGCCGGCGCAATCGGTGCTTCAACAGGCGGCGTCGCCGCTCCGCACCGTGCTGCCCGAGCCGGGCCGCATCGTCGCGACCGACCTCTCGGGCGATCGGCTGCTGGTGCGGGTTGCGCTGGCGGACGGCGGCGAGGAGCTGGTGCTGTTCAATGCCCGCGATGGTGCCGAGGTCGCGGTGATCGAGCTACCCGCCGCCGGGCCCGGCAAGGCCGTGCCCTAGATGCTTGATCGTGGAAATAGCGTCCCGTCCGGAGCGGCCGGCGCGGCAAGGTTTCGTTAACGCTGCAGCGCGCGGCGCGCGCCGAAGAGCTGGCGTGACATGCTTGCGGCAATGACGAAAAAATTTTTCGGCGCGCTCTCGTTTTTTCCTTGAAACCGACGGCAATGGGCGTATCTATCGCGCTCTCGACGCACCGCACGTGCCTATGGCCCATCGTGGTTATGCAACGACGTAACGCGTCCTTTTTGGAAGATCCGGTCACCGTGGACCGGTCCCGAGAGGGAGGTCGATATGGTTGCAATCCGACGCAGGGCCGCAGCGCCCTGCCCTGACGCCACACCCCGGCATATCAGGGACGCCCGCTGTTGCGGTGGCCGGGCCACCAGCGAACCGAGCAGTCTGGACTGAGCTCAACGCCGGCGTACGCCAGTCGCATGCGTTTCGGATCGCGTTCTCTCGCTTCCCTATTTTGCCTAACGGAGAAGTCATGGTGGCTCGTGCGCTCGCCGCCGCTCGCGTGGGTGCCCCACTCGGCAATGAAGTGCCGGTTGTGGTCCCGGTTCGCCCGCGTCGCCGGTCGGCCCAGGCTGTCGCAAAGACCGCCTGGATCAACCCGAAAATCGCCCGTTATCTCGCCGAGCAGCAGCCGGCGACCCCGTGCCTCGTGGTCGATCTCGACGTGGTGGCCGAGGCCTACAAGGAGCTGCGTCGGTACCTGCCGCTCGCCCGCGTGTTCTATGCGGTGAAGGCGAACCCGGCGCCCGAGATCGTCTCGCTCCTGGGCGAGATGGGCTCGAACTTCGACGTCGCGAGCCCGGCCGAGGTCGCGCTCTGCCTCGAGCGCGGCATCGCTGCCGACCGCATCTCGTTCGGCAATACCATCAAGAAGGAGCGCGACATCGGCTTCGCCTACGACCGCGGCATCCGCCTGTTCGCGTTCGACAGCTTGGCCGAGCTCGAGAAGATCGCCCGCGCCGCGCCGGGCGCGCGCGTCTTCTGCCGCATCCTGGTCGAGTGCACGGGCGCCGAATGGCCGCTGTCGCGCAAGTTCGGCTGCTCGCCGGAGATGGCGGTGGACCTGCTGCGCCAGGCGCGTGGCTTCGGCCTCGATCCCTACGGTGTCTCGTTCCATGTCGGCTCGCAGCAGACGGATCTGACGCAGTGGGACGGCGCCATCGGACGCGCGGCCGAGATGTTCTCGGTGCTGGCCCAATCCGACATCACGCTGCGGATGGTCAATATCGGCGGCGGCTTTCCCGCGCATTACCGCGGCGACGTGCAGCCGCTCGAGCGTTATGCCGCGGCGGTGATGGGCGCCATCACCCGTCATTTCGGCAACGACCTGCCCGAGATCATCGTCGAGCCGGGCCGCTCGGTCGTCGGCGACGCCGGCGTGATCCAGAGCGAGGTGGTCCTGGTCGCGCGCAAGTCCTTCGGCGACGACAGGCGCTGGGTCTATCTCGACGTCGGCAAGTTCAACGGCCTCGCCGAGACCGCGGACGAGAGCATCAAGTACCGCATCCGCACCGCGGCCGATGGCGGCGCGACCGGGCCGGCGGTGATCGCCGGGCCGACCTGCGACAGCGCCGACATCCTCTACGAGAAAGCGGACTATCGCCTGCCGCTCGACCTCCAGGTCGGCGACAAGGTCGAGATCCTCGCCACTGGAGCCTATACCGCGAGCTATGCCTCGGTCGGCTTCAACGGCTTTCCGCCGCTCAAGACCTACTGCATCTGAAGCGCCGCGGCGCGGACGGGCTCCGTCCGCGCCGCGATCTCGCCCAGGATCTTCTGCTCGATCGCCGTTGCGAAGCTCTGGAAGCCGTCGACCTTGAGCAGGAAGGCGTGGTCGCCGCCGACCACGTATCGGTCGTAATACTGGTCGAGCCACGGCTCGGTCTCGAGGATGGCGAGGCCGTTCACGGTGATGCCTTGCGCCACCAGACGGTCGCGGACCTGGGCGGGGTCCGGGCCGATATTCGCCATGCCGTCGCCCGAGAGGTCGATGATGCGGCGGCCGGGCGAATCGCCCAGGCGGGCGAAGGCGGCGCCCGCGGCGAAAAGCGCATCGCCGATGGCGGTAAGGCCGGCGGAGCTGCGCCGGCTCGCCCGCACCGCGGCGGCGAAGGCGGCGCCGCTCTTGGCGTCGTCGATGCGCGTCCAGTTCACCGTCACCACCTGCTTGTTGCGGTCGGACCACTCGATCACCGTCGCGTCGATCGCGCCCCGGCCGCCGCCGCGGATGGCGGCGATCACCTGCGGGTTCTCGAACGCGCGGGCGATGCCCTCGTGCTGCAGCCGGTATTCGCCGGCATCGACGCTCGCGGAAACATCGACCGCCAGGACGAGCGCGATATCGACCTTTTCCGCCCTGGCCGGTACCGATGCGGCCAGGACGAGGGCGCAGGCGAATGCCGCGCCGCGCAGCCCGGCACTGGTCATGACGGTTTGAACTCGGGCTGCGTCGCTGCCGCGCCGGGCGTCGCGCCCGCCGCACCGATGAGACGCGCGCGCGCATCGCGGTCGGCGCCCGATGGCAGCGGCGCGTTGGGATCGTGCAGCCAGGCGACGAGATCGGCGGTCACCTGCGGGCCGGCAAGATCGCGCAACAGCAGATGATAGCCGTTCGGGTAAAGGGCGACGCGCTGGCGGGACGCGGCGGCGGCGGGAAGCGCGGCGACGAAGCGCGCGACCGGCGCACGTGGCACGATCTCGTCGCGTTCGCCATAGAGAATGAGCGCCCGTCCGGCGAAATGCGGCGCCGCGTCGAGCGCCGCTCCCATCAGATCGACGAGGCCGGTGAGCGTGTCGGAGCGGGTGGTCTGGATCACCAGGGGATCGGCATGGAGTGCCCGCAGCATGGCGGCATTGTCGGAGACGCGGATGGACACCGGCAGCAGGCGCGGCGACCACGTGATCATGGGAAGAAAATCGGCCAGCCACAGCCCGGTGCGCTCGAAAAAGCTCATCGTCGCGCGCCCCCACACCGCCGGCGCAAGGAGGATGAACCCGTCGGTCCCGCCCGTGCCGCCGGCTCGCTTCGCGGCGAGAATGGCGACGGCGGCGCCCATGCTCTCGCCCATCAGGTACAGCGGCAACGCGGGATGGCGTCGCCGCAGCAGCGCGATCGCAACGAGCGCGTCATCGACCATCACCTCGGCTCCGGCCCAGCGGCCCCGCAGGGCCGTACGGCCGAAGCCGCGCTGGTCATAGGCGAAGGTGGCGATGCCGTGGCGCGCCAGGACGGCGGCCGGATCGGCGAAGGCGTTGGCGTGGTCGTTGAAGCCGTGAAGGGCGACGACCACGGCGCGGGGCGCTGTCTCCGGCAGCCAGATTCGCAGCGGCAGGACGGTACCGTCCGGCGCGACAATGCGATCCGCCTCGAGCCGCGCGATGGGCGCGGCGGACGATGGCCGTTCGCTTGCTCCAGTCATGGCAAGGTCGCAGTGCTCCGCGGTAGCGATCCCTATCAATAGACGCTTCGGCCACTCCGGGGAAAGGGTCACGACAATGCCGCGCGCACAGCGCGGCGGCGTCATTCATGCGGTCGGACCTTGCTCAGGCACTAGGCGGCGATTCATAATCGGCGCGGCGCCATGAGGGATGGCGCCAGGTCGAGGGAGGCATGCATGCGATGGATTGAAGCGGCGGCCGCGGTGGCACTGATCGGGCTTACGGCTCTGCCCGCGGCCGCGGCGGAGAGACGCGAGCCGCCCTCATGTGCCGCCATCCGCTTCCGGCCGATCCCTTCGGGCCTCTCCGACGGTGTCCAGGATGCCGGGATCTACAAGTCGCGCTTCGGCCGCATCGACGTGAAGGCGAACGTCAAGGCTGGCGCGGCGCAAAGTTACTTCGTCGAAATCAACGGCACCAAGCTCGCTGCGCGGGCGGTGCTGCCGAAGGCGGCCGCGACCTGTGCCAAGGTGAAGCGTCTCAGCGCACCCGGCAAGCCGCTCGAACCCTGCAGCGGCGACGCACTCACCGTGCTCATCACCCACAGCGGCGACAAGCGCTATTTCCTGCTTTACGCGCATTCGGGCCGAACCTGGCGCTATTGCAGCGGCGGCGCCGGCTGATCTGTCATTCGCCGCGGCGACGGCGGCGGGGTGCGGGCGGCGCCGGCGTGGCCGCGCCCTGTTCCGGCGCCAGCGCGAACAGCAGGCTTCCCGTCACCGCGTTGGCCTCGGCGAGGCGGACGGTCAGCTTGTCGCCGAGAGTAAAGCTGCGCCGCGTCCGGCGGCCGATCAGGCGGTGACGCGCCTCGTCATGGACATAGTAATCGCCGGGCAAGCTGCTCATCGGGACGAGACCATCGGCGCCGGTGTCGTCGAGCGTGACGAACAACCCGGCGCGGGTGACGCCGTTGACCCGCGCGGCGAAGCGCGCGCCGACGCGCTCGGCGAGAAAGGCGGCGATATAGCGGTCGGCGGCGCTGCGCTCGGCGGCGGCGGCGCGGCGCTCGGTCATGGAGATATGCTCGCCGAGCGCGGCAAAATCCGGGCCCGCGTCGTGCGCCAGGCCGCCGCTGCCGAAGCCGTGGCCGGCGATCAGGGCGCGATGGACGAGCAGATCGGCATAGCGCCGGATCGGCGAGGTGAAATGCGCGTAGCGGCGTAGTGCGAGGCCGAAATGGCCGAGATTGCCCGGGCTGTAAACCGCCTGGGCCTGGCTGCGCAGCACCAGTTGATGGATCAGCCTTGCATAGGGCGTGTCGGCGGCGCGCTGCAAGATCCCGCTGAAGTCGCGCGGCCGGACCGCCTGGCCCTTGACGAGACGGAGGCCGGGAACGCCGAGGCTGGCGAGGAAATCCCGAAGCGCCGCAAGCTTTGCCGGATCGGGCGTGTCGTGCACGCGGTACATGCAGGGCTGCTTCACACGCTCCAGCGTCTCCGCCGCGGCGACATTGGCGGCGATCATCAGCTCCTCGATGACGCGGTGGCTGTCGAGTCGCCGGGCCGGCGCGATGCTGGCGACGCGGCCGTCGGGGGCAAGCAGGATGCGGCGCTCGGGCAGATCGAGTTCGAGCGTCCCGCGCTGCCGCCTTGCGTGATCGAGCGCGCGCCAGGCGCCGTAGAGCGGCTTCAGCGCCGGCTCGACCAGAGCCGCGGCGACGTCATTGGGGCGGCCATCGATCGCCTCCTGGACCGCCTCATAGGTGAGCCGCGCCGCCGAGCGCATCAGGCCGCGCTCGAACCGATGGCGGCCGACCCGCCCCGCACCGTCGATCCAGAGATGCACGGCAAGGCAGGCGCGGTCGACGCCGGGCCGCAGCGAGCACAACTCGTTCGACAGTGCCTCCGGCAGCATCGGCACCACCCGGTCCGGGAAATAGGCGGAGTTGCCGCGCTCGCGCGCCGCGTGGTCGAGCGCGTCGCCCGGCCGCACGTACCACGCGACATCGGCGATCGCGACGACGGCATGCCAGCCGCCCTCGCGCTCGGCATCGGGCTCGGCCCAGACGGCATCGTCGAAGTCGCGCGCATCGGCGCCGTCGATGGTGACGAGCGGCACGGCGCGCAAATCGGTGCGGCTTCCCAGTGCGACCGGCCGTGCCCGTGCGGCGAGCGCCAGCGCCGCGTCCGGGAACGCGGTCGGAATGCCGTGGCTGTGAATCGCGATGAGGCTGAAGGAATGCGGATCGGCGCTGTCGCCGAGGCGCTCGACGATGCGTGCCTCGGGCGGGCCGAGGCGGCGTGCCGGCGAAACGGCGGCGAGCACGATCTCGCCGTCCTCGGCGCCGGCGGTGTCGGCGGCGGCGATGCGGAACGCCGACCTCACTTTGCGGTCGGTGGGCTCGAGTTGGCCGCCGTCGCGCCCGCGGCGGAAGATGCCGACGATGCGGTCGGGCGCGCCGCCCACTTCGCGCAGGACACGCGCCTCGTAGCGATCGTGTTCGCGGCGGACGTAGCGTACGACGGCGCGGTCGCCGATCCCGAGCGCCGGCCCGCCGCGTTCGATGACGACCAGCAGCTCGGGCGCCGGCGCCGCGTCGGGCCCGCTCAACGGGCGGCCGTGCAGCTCGCCGTCGATGTCGATCGCGGTGATCTCGATGATGCCGGTCTCGGGAAGGGTGGCGGACGCGGTCTTGCGCCGTGCCCCGCGTTGCGCGCCGGATTCAGTCCGCGGACTGGCGCGCGGCGCGCGGCGATCCCTTCTTGGCGGCGCCCGTCTTGGCACGGCCGCTCGCTCCTTTCTTCTTGCGGGGCTTTGATTTGCCCGCGCCCTTGCCCTTCGCCGCCTGCGCCCGCAGCAGCTCGACCGCGCGCTCGAGGGTGATCTCATCGGGCGCAAGGTCGCGCGGCAGCGTCGCATTGACGCCGCCATGGCTGACATAGGGCCCGTACCGGCCGCTATAGAGCGTGATCGGCGCGCCGTCGCCGGGGTCGTCGCCGACCACTTTGAGCGGCGTCGGCCCGCGCCGGCCGGTTTGCCGCGGCTCGGCCAAAAGGCTCACCGCGCGATTGAGCCCGACGGTGAGCACGTCGTCGCCGGGCGCGAGCGAGCGGAAATTCTTGCCATGGCGGATATAGGGACCGAAGCGGCCGAGGGCGGCGACGATGGGCTCGCCGTTCTCGGGATGCGCGCCCACCTCGCGCGGCAGCGCCAGCAGCTTGAGTGCGGTCTCGAGCGTGACATCGCCGGGCGCGAGGCCCTTGGGCAGCGACGAGCGCTTGGGCTTGTCGCCCTCGCCGAGTTGAACGTAGAAGCCGTAAGGACCCTTGCGCAGGCTCACCGCGAGCCCGCTCTCGGGATCGTCGCCGAGCGTTCGCGGTCCCACCGGCTCGGTGCCGTTGCCGCCTTCGCCGTCCTTCTCGAGACCGAGCGCGCGGGTGTAGCGGCAATCCGGATAGCGGTCGCAGGCGATGAACGCGCCGAAGCGGCCGAGCTTCAGGCCGAGCCGGCCGCTCTGGCACACCGGACACAGCCGCGGATCGCGGCCGCTGCCGTCGTCGGGGAAGAAATGGCGCCCGAGCACCTCGTCGAGCGCGGCGATGACCTGGGTGATGTTGAGGTCCTTGGTGCCGTCGACCGCGGTCGAGAAGTCGCGCCAGAATTCCTCGAGCACCTGGCGCCACGGAATGCGGCCGCCCGATATGTCGTCGAGCCGGTTCTCGAGATCGGCGGTGAAACCGTATTCGACATAGCGCTCGAAGAAGCTCGTGAGAAACGCGGTGACGAGTCGGCCGCGGTCCTCGGGCACGAAGCGCTTCTTGTCGAGGCGCACGTAGTTGCGGTCCTGCAGCACCTGAAGGATCGAGGCATAGGTCGAGGGCCGGCCGATGCCGAGCTCCTCGAGCTTTTTGACGAGGCTCGCCTCGGTGTAGCGTGGCGGCGGCTGGGTGAAATGCTGCAGCTTCTCGACCGCGCCGCGCCCGAGATTATCGCGCTCCTTCAGCGGCGGCAGGCGGCGATTGTCCTCGTCCTCGTCGGAATCGTCGGTGTCCTCGTGATAGAGCTTGAGGAAGCCGTCGAAGGCGACGGTCGAGCCGGTGGCGCGCAGCATGATGCTGCCGTCCGCCGACGCGATGTCGACGCCGACCTGGTCGATGAGCGCCGTCTCCATCTGGCTTGCCACCGCGCGCTTCCACACCAGATCGTAAAGGCGGCGCTGCTCGTCTTCGAGCTGGCGCGCCACCGCGTCCGGCCGGCGGAACATATCGGTCGGACGGATCGCTTCGTGCGCCTCCTGCGCGTTCTTCGCCTGGGTGCGATAGACGCGCGGCTCGGCAGGGCAATAGTTGTCGCCGTAATCGTTCGCGATCAGGCGGCGCGCCGCGGTGATCGCCTCGTTCGACAGGGCGACGCCGTCGGTGCGCATGTAGGTGATGAGTCCGACCGTGTCGCCGTCGATGTCGATGCCCTCGTAGAGCCGCTGGG
Organism: Allostellaceae bacterium; assembly: GCA_035532935.1. Taxonomy (GTDB): domain Bacteria; phylum Pseudomonadota; class Alphaproteobacteria; order ATCC43930; family CGMCC-115725; genus DATJLY01. The sequence continues at coordinate 12,328 of DATKQE010000044.1, read as the reverse complement.
CGATGCGCATGGTGCGGCTCGCGCCGAAGCCGAGCTTGCGCGATGCTTCCTGCTGCAAGGTCGAGGTGGTGAAGGGCGGCGGCGGGGTGCGGCGCACCTGCTTGCGCTCGATCGTGGCGACGCCGTAAGGCTCGGCGGCGAGAACCTTCGCCGCCGCGTCGCGCGCGGTATTCTCGTCGCCAAGCGCGAAGCGGTCGAGGCGCTTGCCGTCGAGATGGGTGAGCCGCGCGGTGAAGCGGTCGCCCGAGGGCGTGACGAATTCGACCTCGATCGTCCAATACTCGCGCGGCTTGAAGGCCTCGATCTCCGCCTCGCGTTCGCACACGAGGCGCAGCGCCACCGACTGCACCCGGCCGGCCGACCGGCTGCCCGGCAGCTTGCGCCACAGCACCGGCGACAGCGTGAAGCCGACGAGATAATCGAGCGCGCGCCGCGCGAGATAGGCGTCAACCAGCTCGCGATCGAGCGCGCGCGGGTGACGGAAAGCGTCGAGCACCGCCTGCTTCGTCACCTCGTTGAAGACCACGCGCTTCACGTCGACGCCCTTGAGCACCTTGCGCTGGCGCAGCACCTCTTCGACGTGCCACGAGATCGCCTCGCCCTCGCGGTCGGGATCGGTGGCGAGATAGAGATGATCGGCGCCCTTGACGGCGCGGGCGATGTCCTTGAGGCGCTTCTCCGCCCGAGCGTCGACCGCCCACGACATCGAGAAATCCTCGTCCGGGCGCACCGAGCCGTCCTTCGCCGGCAGATCGCGGACGTGACCATAGCTCGCAAGAACGGTGTAGCCCTTGCCGAGATATTTGTTGATGGTCTTCGCCTTCGCAGGCGATTCGACGATGACGACGTTGTTCATGAACAATCTGGCGTTGTGGAAATGTGCATGAGGTGGAGACGATGCCTGCTCAAAGCAAGGCGACGTGATTTCCGGGCTGGCGCTCGATCCTCCCGGCAAGCTCGAGTTCGAGCAGCACCGTGACGACGACGGCGGGCGAGAATTGACTCTGGCGCACGAGTTCGTCAACCGGAAGCGGCGAGGGCGAGAGCAGCGCGAGCACGCGGTCGCGCGCTGCGGCGATATCCGCTTCACCGGCCATGGCGGGACGCGGGCCAGCATAAAGCTCGCGGCGGCGTTCGGCGAGCGGCGAACCGATCAAGGGCGCAAGCTCTTCCAGGACATCGCCAGCGCTCTCGACGAGTCGCGCGCCTTTGCGGATGAGGTCGTTGGTGCCGCGGCAGCGCGGATCGAGCGGCGAGCCGGGCACTGCGAACACCTCGCGTCCCTGGTCGAGCGCAAGGCGCGCGGTGATGAGCGAGCCCGAGCCGACCGCCGCCTCGACCACCAGCACGCCCAAGGCGATGCCCGAGATGATGCGGTTGCGGCGCGGGAAATGCCGCGCCTGCGGGACGGTGCCGCACGGCATTTCGGCGACGAGCACGCCGCGCTCGGCGATCGCCTCCTGAAGCTCGCGGTTCTCTTCGGGATAGACGGTATCGATCCCGCCGGCGAGCACGGCGACGGTGCCGGAGGGAAGCGCGCCCTCGTGCGCGGCCGCGTCGATGCCGCGCGCGAGGCCGGAGACGACGACGAGCCGGTTCTCGCCGAGCTGCAGCGCGATGTCGCGCGCGAAGCGGCGGCCATTGGCCGAGGCATTGCGCGCACCGACGATGGCGACGGCATGACGCCCCAGAAGCTGCGTCTGCCCGCGCACGGTGACGAGCGGTGGCGCGTCGTCGACCGTGGCGAGCGCCGGGGGATAGAGCGGCTCGCCCCAGGCGACGAGCTGCGCCTTGGCCGCGGCGACGAGCGCAAGCTCGCGCTCGGCCGCCGCCTTGGTGGCGATGGCGAGCGGACGTTGACGCCCGCCGCGGCGCGCGATCTCCGGTAGTGCCGCGAGCGCCGCCTCGGCCGAGCCGAAGCGCGACAGCAGTTGATAAAACGTGACCGGCCCGACATTTTCGCTGCGGATGAGGCGCAGCCAATCGATGCGCTCGGACGGGCTGAGGGGGCGCGGCGCCGCGTTCATCCCCGCACCATGCGCAAATCCGCGGCCCGCCGTCAATCGATGCCTGGCTGCGGCCGCGCGCGTCGCCGGCCGAGGCTGATCCGGCTTTCCTCGCCGCGGAGGAGGCGCAGCATGTTGGAGCGGTGGCGCAGGAGGACGAGAAGCGCGACCGCGAGAACCGCTGCCGTGCGCAATCCCGCACCGGTCAGGAGGAGCGCATAGAGCGGTGCCAACACCGCAGCGGCCATGGCGGCGAGCGACGAATAGCGCGTCGCTGCCGCGACGGCGAGCCAGGTCGCACCCACGGCGAGACCGACGGGCAAGGCCAGCGCGAGCAACACCCCGCCGGCGGTGGCGACGCCCTTGCCGCCGTTGAAGCCGAGCCAGGGCGGGAACACATGCCCGACGACCACGGCGAAGGCGGCGACCGCTTCGGTCTCGGCCCCGAGGCGCGACGCGACCGCGACCGCGAGCGCGCCCTTGCCCGCGTCGCACAACAGCGTCAGCGCCGCGACCGCCTTGTTGCCGGTGCGCAGCACGTTGGTGGCGCCGATATTGCCCGAGCCGATCGCGCGAATGTCGCCCAGCCCCGCGAGCCGCGTGAAGACGAGCCCGAACGGGACGGAACCGACGAGAAAGGCCAAGACAACGACGACGACCGGCCACATCGCTAGGTCCGCAGCCCTTTCCTCTGAATCGCGGCGCGAGCTTACCAGGGAGAGTTGTCAATTGGTACCCGACCTGATAAGCAGCGCCGGGCCGGCGCGGGTCTCCGTCCCGCAGGACGTGCCGATGAAGCGCGACGTCATCACCATCAGCGACCTGACCAACGCCGAGATCGAAGAGATCTTCGCGCTCGCGGACGAATTCCTGGAACAGATGGCGACGGCCGAGCGGCCGCATCAGGTGCGCGGGCGGCGCGCGGACGCGGCGCGCTATCTGATGATGAGCCTGTTCTACGAGCCGAGCACGCGGACGCGGTTCTCGTTCGAGGCGGCGATGGTGCGACTGGGCGGCAGCGTCCTCGGCACCGTCGATCCGGTCACGTCGTCCGCGGCCAAGGGCGAAAGCCTCGCCGACACCGTGCGCGTGATGGAGAACTATGCCGACCTCATCGTGATGCGCCACAACTACGAGGGCGCGGCGCGCGCGGCGGCGGAATATGTCGGCATTCCCGTCATCAACGGCGGCGACGGCGGGCACGAGCACCCGACCCAGACGCTGTGCGACCTCTACACGCTGCGCCGCGAGAACCAGTCGCTCAAGGACCTCAACGTGCTGGTGGTCGGCGACCTCAAGCACGGCAGGACGGTGCATTCGCTCGTCTATGGTCTCGCGCGCTTTAACGCCAACATCATCCCGATGCCGGCCAAGGGGTTCGAGCTGCCGGAGCAGGTGACGCGGCGGCTGCAGGAGGAATATCACTGCCGCCCCTATTCCAAGGACGAAGTGTTCGGCAGCGCCGAGGACATGCCGCAGATCGACGTCGTCTATGTCGCGCCCGGCAGCAGCCTGCATATGAGCGTGGTGCCGCGGCGCCAGATGGGCGATGAATTCGCCGATGAGGGAAGCGCCGACGCGACGGCGCGGCGCGCACGGCCGCCGCTCACCTTCGATGTCTGTTATGTCACGCGGCTCCAGGGCGAGCGGCTGGCGCCGGGGCAGACGCTGGGGCGCGACTATCCCGTCATCGACCGCAAGTTTCTGCGCGGCAAGCGCTACACCGAGACGCGCGTGCTCCACCCGCTGCCGCGCGTCGACGAATTGGGCTACGATCTCGACAACGATCCGCGCGGCATCTATTTCAAGCAGGCGGCCTATGGCGTGCCGGTGCGGATGGCGCTCATGGCGAAGATCCTCGGCATCGTGCCGTTCCGCGCCGCCGAGCCGCTGGCGCCGCGCAAGGTCTATGCGAACGCGCAGGGCCTCGCCTGCGGCAACGCGCGCTGCATCACCAATCACCCGAGCGAAAGCCGGCACCTCACGCCGAAATTCTGGCTGGTGAAGTCGGCGCGCATGCTGGCGCGCTGCGTCTATTGCGAGACCGACACCGTGGTCGCGTGCTGGGGCCGGCTGCCGGACCGGCGCATCTCGACTGATTTCGCTTCAATCGAGACGCTGGCGCCCGGCGACGTCGTGCTGTTCGCAAGCGAAGACGCCGCGCGACGGGCGGGGTTCAGGCCGGACGAGCGGCCACGGCGCGCATAGGTGGTGAAGCAATCGGCGGCGTTACGCCTGACGGATGACAGGTGCCGCCGAATTCCGCTTGTGGCCCATAGCGGATGACCGCGGAGCATGCTCCCGCTGCGGCCCGTATTACCCGTTACATCCCCACATCCCCCGGCACCTTGTCGCGCCCGATGCGGTCGAGCAGGCCTTGCAGGATATAGGCGGCGGCGGCGCGGTCGATGGAAGCGGCGCGGCGGGCGCGCGACATATCCGCTTCGATCATCGCGCGCTCCACGGCGGCGGTCGACAGCCGCTCGTCCCAGAAAGCCACCGGCAGGTCGCGGCAGGCGAGAAGACTGCGGGCGAACTGGCGCACGCTCTGGGTGCGCGGGCTGTCGCGTCCGTCGAGCGCGAGCGGCAGGCCGATGACGATGCCGCCTGCGCCGTGGCGGTCCACTTCGGCGAGGATGCGGGCGGCGTCCTCGCGGAATCGGGTGCGGCGGATGGTGGCGAGCGGCGTCGCCACCATGAGCGTCGTATCCGACAGCGCCATGCCGATCATCTTGGTGCCGACATCGAGGCCGATCAGCCGGCTTCCCTTGCCGATCAATGCTTTGATGTCGCCGGGGTTGCAGATCGCCATGTCGGGTGCTAGGGGAATGGCCGCGGGATGCGGCCGCAACGCCGCGCCCGCGCGACCGGAGACCTCTAGCCTATGGCGCTCGACAAAGCCACCGTGGCGCGAATCGCGACGCTCGCGCGCATCAGGGTGACGGCGGAAGAACTGGACCATCTCGCGGGCGAGCTGTCGCAGATCATCACCTGGATCGAGCAGTTGGACGAGGTCGACACCGCCGGCGTCGAGCCGATGGCGAGCGCGGTCCATCAATCGTTGCCGATGCGCGACGATGTCGTCGATGACGGCTTCTGCCGCGACCGCATCCTGGCGAACGCGCCGCAGCAGGCGAACGGGTTCTTCGTCGTGCCCAAGGTGGTTGAGTGACGTCACTCACGGGGCTGACGCTCGAGGGCGCGCGCGACGGCTTGCGGCGCAAGGATTTCTCCGCGCGCGAGATGACGGCCGCGCATCTCGCGGCGATGGACGCCGCGCGCACGCTCAACGCCTTCATCTGCGAGACGCCCGAGCGCGCGCTCGAGATGGCGGCGGCATCGGATGCGCGGCTGGCGCGCGGCGAGGGCCTGGCGCTCGACGGCCTGCCGATCGCGATCAAGGACCTGTTCTGCACCGAGAACGTCGCCACCACCGCCGCCTCGCGCATCCTCGAAGGCTTCAAGCCGCCCTACGAATCGACCGTCACTGCCAATCTATGGCGCGCCGGCGCGGTGATGCTGGGCAAGACCAATCTCGACGAGTTCGCAATGGGCTCGGCCAATGTCACGAGTGCCTTCGGCAAGGTCGAGAATCCCTGGCGGCGGCGCGGCGACAACCGGCCGCTGGTGCCGGGCGGCTCGTCGGGCGGCTCGGCCGCCGCCGTCGCGGCGCGAGCGGCGCTGGCGGCGACCGGCACCGATACCGGCGGCTCGATCCGCCAGCCGGCGAGCTTCTGCGGCATCGTCGGCCTGAAGCCCACCTATGGCCGCTGCTCGCGCTGGGGCATCGTCGCCTTCGCCTCGTCGCTCGACCAGGCGGGACCGATGGCGCGGACCGTGCGCGACGCCGCGATCATGCTCCAGGCGATGGCCGGCCACGATCCGCGCGATTCGACCTCGGCGCCGGTGCCGGTTCCCGATTTCGCGGCCGCGTGCGGCGCCAGCGTGCGCGGTCTCAAGATCGGCATTCCGCGCGAGTACCGCATCGACGGCATGGACCCGGCGATCGAGGCGCTGTGGCAGCGCGGGATCGCCTGGCTCAAGGATGCAGGCGCCGAGCCGGTCGAGGTCGCGCTGCCGCTGACGCGCCATGCACTCCCGGCCTACTACATCATCGCGCCGGCCGAGGCCTCGGCCAATCTCGCGCGCTATGACGGCGTGCGCTTCGGCCTGCGCGTTCCGGGCGAGAGCCTCGATGCGATGTACGAGGCGACGCGCGCCGCGGGCTTCGGCGCCGAGGTCAAGCGCCGCATCCTGATCGGCACCTATGTGCTCTCGGCCGGCTATTACGATGCCTATTACTTGAAGGCGCAAAAGGTCCGGGCGCTCATCGCCCGCGACTTCGACGAGGCGTGGCGGCAGTGCGATGCGATCCTCACGCCGACCGCGCCTTCGGCCGCCTTCGCCATCGGCGAGAAGATGGACGATCCGGTCGCCATGTATCTTAACGACGTGTTCACCGTGCCGGCGAGCCTCGCCGGGCTGCCGGCCATTTCGGTGCCGGCGGGATTGAGCGCCGATGGCCTGCCGCTCGGATTGCAGGTGATCGGCCGCGGCTTCGACGAGGCGACCGTCCTCAGCCTCGCCGCCGCGCTCGAGGACGCCGCCGCCTTCGCGCATCTTCCCGGTCTCGTCGCCGGAGACGCGGCATGAGCCTGATCGCGGGGCGCAGCGGCGATTGGGAAGTCGTGATCGGGCTCGAGGTCCATGCCCAGGTGACGTCGCGGGCGAAGCTCTTCTCCGGCGCCGCGACCGAATTCGGCGCCGCGCCCAACACCCAGGTCTCGACCGTCGATGCGGCGTTCCCCGGTATGCTGCCGGTCATCAACCGCTTCTGCGTCGAGCAGGCGGTGCGCACCGGCTTGGGGCTCGCGGCCGCGATCAACCTCGTCTCGGTGTTCGATCGCAAGAACTATTTCTATCCCGATCTGCCGGCGGGATATCAGATCTCGCAATTTACGCGGCCGATCGTCGGCAGGGGCGAGATCGTGCTGGATTTCCCCGACGGCGCCACGCGCACGGTCGGGATCACGCGGCTCCATCTCGAGCAGGATGCCGGCAAGAGCCTGCACGACCAGCATCCGAGCTTCACCTATGTCGATCTCAACCGTGCCGGCGTCGCCTTGATGGAGATCGTCTCCGAGCCCGATCTCCGGAGCGCCGAGGAGGCCGGCGCCTATCTCCGCAAGCTGCGCTCCATTCTGCGCTATCTCGGCACCTGCGACGGCAACATGGAGGAAGGCAGCCTGCGCTGCGACTGCAATGTCTCGGTGCGGCGGCCGGGCGCGGCGCTCGGGACGCGGTGCGAGATCAAGAACGTCAATTCGGTCCGCTTCGTCATGCAGGCGATCGAGTACGAGGCGCGGCGCCAGATCGAGGTGATCGAGGACGGCGGCACGATCCTGCAGGAGACGCGCCTCTTCGACGCCGCGCGCGGCACGACGCGGCCGATGCGCTCCAAGGAGGAGGCGCACGACTATCGCTATTTCCCCGATCCCGACCTGTTGCCGCTGGTGCTGGACGAAGCCTGGGTGGACACCATCCGCGCGGGCCTGCCCGAGCTGCCGGACGCCAAGAAGGCGCGGTTCGTCGCCGACTACAAGCTCACGCCACAGGATGCGGGCGTGCTGGTGGCGGAGCAGGCGAGCGCGGAATATTTCGAGCGCGTCGCCAAGGGCCGCGACGCCAAGCTCGCCGCCAACTGGGTCATGGGCGATCTCTACGGTGCGCTCAATCGTCTCGGCGTCGGCATCGAGCGCTCGCCCGTCACCGCCGAGGGCCTGGGCGAGCTGATCGATCTTATCCGCGACGGCACCATTTCCGGCCGGCTGGCGAAGGATGTCTTCGCCGCCATGCTCGAAACCGGCAATACCGCCGGCGCGATCGTCGCGGAGCGCGGCCTGCGCCAGGTCACCGATCACGCCGCGATCGAGAATGCGATCGAGGCGGTGCTGGTGCGCGAGACCGACAAGATCGCCGAATACCGCTCCGGCAAGGACAAGCTCTTCGGCTATTTCGTCGGCCAGGTGATGAAGGCGACCCAAGGCAAGGCCAACCCCGCCCTCGTCAACGACCTCTTGCGCAAGCGGCTCGCGTCGTAGCGCGGTCGGTTTGGGTCGTTGTCGTCCGCGAAGCGGACGAAGTCGTCCTCGCCGCGATAGCGGCCAAATCGTTGCGAGAGCCGTTCGATGTCGATGTTCGCGTTGCCTCAGTTATGAAATCAGCTCCGGCAGAGGTTTCAGGAACGATGCCGGGGCTTTCGGAGGCGGCGGCGGTTGCTCGACTTAAGGACGAAGGTCCCAACGAGCTGCCCCGGACCGGCCATCGGACGCTTCCGCTCATTGCTCTTGATGTTCTCCGCGAGCCGATGTTCGCGCTCCTCTTGGGCGCGGGCCTCATCTATCTCCTGCTCGGCAGTTTGGGTGACGCCGTGATATTGCTTGCCTTCGCGACGGTCTCCGTCGTGATTACGATTGTGCAGGAGACCAGGAGCGAGCACGTCCTCGAAGCCTTGCGCGATCTGACGAGCCCGCGCGCCCTCGTCATCCGGCAAGGCATCCAAAGGCGTATCCCGGGTCGGGAGGTCGTGCGCGGCGACACGATTCTCATCGCCGAGGGCGATCGCGTTCCGGCCGACGCGTTGCTGCTTGCCGGTCAGGACGTGCAAACGGACGAGTCGCTCTTGACCGGAGAATCGGTGCCGGTGCGAAAGGTCCCGGCACGATCGCCTACGGGGGCGGCGCGCCCGGGCGGCGACGATCTGCCGTTCATCTTTTCCGGAACCTTGGTGGTTCGCGGCCATGGTCTTGCCGAAGTTCACGCCACCGGTCCGCGCAGCGAGATCGGAAAGATCGGGCAAGCGCTCGGTTCGATCGAGACGGAGCCGTCGCTGTTGCGCCGCCAGACGCAGAGGCTCGTGCAAATCGTCGCGATCGTCGGGTTGTCGGTGAGCGCCGTTGCGGTCTTGCTTTACGGCCTGTTGCGCGGCTCGTGGCTCGAAGGCTTGCTCGGCGGAGTCGCGCTCAGCATGTCGATGCTGCCCGAGGAATTTCCCCTCGTGCTGACGGTGTTCATGGTGATGGGGGCGTGGCGCATTTCCCAGGCGCGCGTGTTGACGCGCCGGGCCGCCGCGATCGAGACGCTGGGCGCGGCCACCGTTCTGTGCAGCGATAAGACCGGCACCTTGACGATGAATCAAATGTCCGTAGCCGAGCTGCGGACCGGCACCGAGGTCTGGCACGTTTCCGACGGTGCCGCAGCAGCACTGTCCCAACGTCTTTGCACATTGGCTGAATACGGAATTCTCGCCAGCGCCAGAGACCCGTTCGATCCGATGGAGAAGGCCATCCATGCCGTTGCCTCACGGCTCACCAGGGCAAACACCCTTCTTCATCCTGACTGGATTCTTGCCCATGCCTACGGCCTGCGGCCCGAGCTTCTTGCCATGGCGCAAGTGTGGACCAACTCGGAAGGCGGTCCTTGCATCGTTGCGGCCAAGGGAGCGCCCGAGGCCATCGCCGGGCTTTGTCGCTTCGACTCGCGCGGAATGGCCGAATTACGGCGCACGGCGGATGAAATGGCCGACCGCGGCATGCGCATCCTGGGCGTTGCGCGTGCATCCTTCGCCGGTCGCGAATGGCCCGCCGCGGCGGACAACTTCGAATTTGAATACCTCGGCCTCATTGGGCTTGCCGACCCGTTGCGACCGACGGTCCCGGCGGCCGTCCAGGAATGCCGCGCGGCCGGTATTCGCGTGGTGATGGTCACCGGCGATTATCCCACGACGGCGCGCGCGATTGCGGCGCAAGCGGGTCTCGATATCGCCGATGTCACGACTGGCCAAGAGATGGAGGCGCTCAGCGCCGCCGAACTCGCAAGGCGCGTCCGGACGACGACGGTGTTTGCCCGCATCATGCCGGCGCAGAAGCTGCGTATCGTCAACGCGCTCAAGGCAAATGGCGACATCGTCGGCATGACGGGCGATGGCGTGAATGATGCGCCCTCGCTCAAGGCCGCTCACATCGGGATCGCCATGGGCGGCCGCGGCACCGATGTCGCCCGCGAGGCTGCCGCCATCGTCCTCTTGGACGACGACTTCGGCTCGATTGTCAGGACCATTCGGCTCGGCCGTCGCATCTATGACAATTTGCGCAAGGCGATGGGCTACATCCTCGCGGTCCATGTGCCGATCGCCGGCCTTTCGCTGCTGCCGCTGCTTTTCCACTGGCCGCTGATTTTCACACCGATTCACATCGCCTTTCTCGAAATGGTAATCGATCCGGTGTGCTCGATCGTCTTCGAGGCCGAGACCGACGAGGCCGATGTGATGGCGCGCCCGCCACGAAATCCGCAGAGCCCTCTATTCTCGGGCGCGTTGGTAGGCTGGAGCTTGTTTCAGGGCACGTTCGTTCTGCTGCTGGTCGCGGCGATTTACGTCGTCGCGCTGCGAAGCGGTATGCCCGAAGCCGAGGTCCGCGCGCTCACCTTTGTATCGCTGGTCTTCACCAACGCGGGCCTGATCTTCGCCAACCGTTCGTTCAGCGCTTCGGTGATCGCCGCCTTGCGGCGTCCGAATGCGGCGTTGTGGTGGGCCATCGGCACGACGGCAATCTTGATGGCGATCGTTCTCGCTTGGCCGCCCGCTCGACAGTTATTTCATTTCGGCCCGTTGCATCCCGATGATCTCGCCATTTGTGGCGGCGCCGGTGTCGCGGTGCTCGTCATCCTCGATCTGGTCAAACCGACTTGGCGTCGGAGTCTTGTTTCATAGCATGGACCGCACCGGGGACAGCATTGCGCGCACGGCGAAAGGAGCCGATCTCGGCGCCGTCAGTTACGGCCGTAGGTGTCCTCGAAGCGGACGATGTCGTCCTCGCCGAGATAGCTGCCTGACTGCACCTCGATAAGGTGGAGCGGGATCTTGCCGGGGTTCTCCAGCCGGTGCGGCGTGCCCAGCGGGATGTAGGTCGACTCATCCTCGTAGAGCAGCAGTTCCTCGTTGCCGCGCACCACCTTGGCGGTGCCGTGCACCACCACCCAATGCTCGGCGCGGTGATGGTGCATCTGCAGCGACAGCTTGCCGCCGGGCTTGACGACGATGTGCTTGACCTGGACGCGCTCGCCGTTGTGGATCGAGCGGTAGGTGCCCCATGGCCGATGCACCAGCGGATGCGCCGTCAGCTCGCTGCGCCCGGCGCGTTCGAGCTGCGCGACCAGCAGCTTCAGATCCGAGGCGCGGTCGCGCCGCGTCACCAGCGTCGCATCGGCGGTGGCGACGACGACGATATCCTCGACCCCGAGCGCGGCGACGAGGCCGCTTTCGGCGCGGAGATAGCAGTTGCGCGCGTCCGCGACGACTACCTCGCCCAGCCGCACGTTCCCGTCCGTGTCCTTGGCCGCGACCTGCCACAGCGCGTCCCAGGTCCCGACATCGCTCCAGCCCATCTCGACCGGCACGACCGCGGCATGGCGCGTATGCTCCATCACCGCGTAATCGATCGAGATGTTTGCGGCGGCGGCAAAGGCGGCACGGTCGAGGCGCAGGAAGTCGAGATCCTGCCTCGCCTGTTCGAGCGCGCGCCGGCAGGCGGCGAGCGTCGCCGGCTGCAGCCGCTCCATCTCGGCGAGCACCAGCGCCGCCGGGAACAGGAAGATGCCGCTGTTCCAGACATAGTCGCCCGCGTCGAGATAGGCCCGGGCGCGGTCGCGGTCGGGCTTCTCGACGAAGCCCGCGACGTCGTAGCAGCCTGGGCAGCCGGGCACGGCACTGCCGCGGCGAATATAGCCATAGCCGGTCTCGGGCCGGTCGGCCGTGATGCCGAACGTGACGAGCCGGCCGCAGCGGGCCGCGGCTGCGGCACGGTCGATGGCGGCGAGGAAGCCGGCGGTGTCGGCGATGGCGTGATCGGACGGCATCACCAGCATCAGCGCATCGTCCGCGGCCGCGACCAGCCGGAGCGCGGCCACGGTGACCGCCGGCGCGGTGTTGCGCCCGACCGGCTCGAGCACGATCGCGGCGGGCGCCATGCCGGCGACGCGAAGCTGCTCGGCCACGATGAAGCGGTGCTCATCGTTGGCGACGACGACGGGCGGGGCGAAGCGCGTCGCATCGCCGACCCGCAGCGCCGCCTCCTGCAGCAGCGTGTGCGCGGAGACGAGCGGCAGAAACTGCTTCGGATATTGCGCGCGCGACATCGGCCAGAGCCGCGTCCCCGAGCCGCCCGACAGGATCACCGGATGGACCCGCGTCGTCTCGCCGTTCATGCCGGTCTTGCCTCCACTTGCCAAGCCGTGCCGTGCGCGCCGATGCTAGCGCAAATCCC
>DATKQE010000043.1:0-33997 GCA_035532935.1 Allostellaceae bacterium | reverse complement strand
GACCGCATGGGCGGCAACAATGGCTTCAGCGGCCCCGGCTATGGCGGGATCGGCGGGTCGATGAGCCAGCTTGTGCGCGCCGCACTGATGCCGAACGGCGGCTCCGCGGCCGATCTGAACAACATGCGCGCCAGCTACGAGCAAGCCCTGGCCGGCAAGGTGAACCAGGAAGGCTTGGCCGCAGCCAACGCCAACGCGGCGAACGGTTCGATTTCCGACCTGTTCCGGCAGGCCGGCAACGCCGAACTGCACGCTAACGATCCGGTCGTCACCGATCTTGGGCCGTCCAACACCGGGCCGCTGGCGCAGGCCACGCTGGCCGGCATCCCCGCGCAGATCGCCGCGGCGTCGTCCTATGTCAGTCCCCAGGAAGCCGCCGTACTGCCCAAGACGTGGCAATTCGTGCTGGCCAATCAGGGCGCCGGTACGTCTGCCGCGGCGCCGACAAGCGCCCTGGCGCGGGCCGTAGTCGGTGCTGGCGGCAATGACGCGGCGGTGAAAGGTGCAATTCTGGCCGATCAGCCTCCGGCGGCGCAGGCGTTGGCCGTGGGACCTGCCGAGACGCAGGAAAAAGCGTATTTGCTGTCGCAGGCGCCGAAGTCGATTGTCGATGCGGCCTTGGGCGGACAGGCGATTTATGGCCAGACCGCCAGCCAGGCCGAGGCGCCCGCCATTGCCGCGCTGTCGCCCGCGGACGCTCGAACGCGCGCCATGGGATCGGCTGCGATGCCTTATGCGCCGACTCCATTCACCGCCGGGACGAACCCGGACGGCTCACCGATCACGGCTATCGGTGCCTTCAATCGGGCGACCGGGACCGTCACGCCGGTTCCGGCACCCGGAACGGCTGCGGTCGTTCCTCCGAACATGCCGGGCGCGTCGGACGCGATCACCGGCTTGCCGCCTGCCGCGGCCGCCGGCTCCGCGACCGTTCCCACGCCCGCTGCCAATGCGCCTCCGGCCAACACGCCACTCGCTATGGCCGTCACCGGCCCCGCCGCGTCGCCTGACGGCAATGTGCTGGCATCCGGCGTTGCGCCGAACGGGCAACCCGCTACCCCTGTCGCCGCCGGCCCGGCAACCCCGTCGCCGTATATGCTGGCGCCGCCCAAGGGTCCGCAGATTACGCCGCTGTCGCCGGATGCCATCAAGTATTGGGGCGGCATGGCGCGCCGCGGCCAGCCCATCCCCCTCGGGTTCAGCCCGGCTTATCGCGGTCAGATCATGGAAGAAGCTGCACGCCAAGCCGCCGCGGCGGGCGACAACGCAGATAGCGATGTCGCGATGCGTTCCGGGCTGAAGTCCGATCAAATGGCGCTGACCCAGCTCGCCAAGACCCGCGCCAATATCGGCCAGTTCGAAGGCACCGCCCAGCGCGAGGCGCAACTGGCGCTGTCGCTCGCGCCCAAGGGCGTCGCTGGTGGCGTGCCGGTGATGAATCGCTGGATTCAGGCCGGACGCACGGAGTTGGCCGGCAACGGCGACGTTTCATCGTTCAACGCTGCCGTAACCAGCTTCAAGAACGAGTACGCGCGCATCATGTCGAGCAACGGCGGAACGGGCGGCATGACATCGGATTCCGCGCGCGCCGAGGCCGAGAAGCTCATCAACCAGGCGCAGACCCTTCCCCAGCTTCAGCAAGTCATCGGGACCATGCAGAAGGGGATGCAGAACCGAATCGACTCGATCAATTCCGAGTACGAGACAACGCGCCAGCGCATCGCGACGGCCGGCCAGCCTCAGGCTGCGCCGGCTCCGGCCGCGCCGACGGTGTTTCGCTATGATGCGCAAGGGAATCCGATAAAGTGACGATTCAAGCCCAAATCGAGGGGGGCGACACGCTGGAGTTTCCTGACGGCACTGATCCGGCCGTCATTAATCGCGTGGTGAAGGCCCATATTGCTGGGACGGTTTCGAGTGCTGCCGCGGACCAGCCGGCCGTGGCCCCAACGGCAGTCATCAACCCGCCGTCTGATCAAGTAGTGGTTCCCCAACCCACCGGCTGGGCGCGCGGGCTACAGAACTTCGCCGAATCGATCGGGCGCCGCGCGGCCGAGGTTGTCGGCACCCCGCTCGATATGGTGAATCAGGCGCTCGATATTCCCGGCCACATCATCAACGCCGTCACCGGCCAACAAACCGTTCCGCCGCTCTACCACGATGGCGGCGCGGTAGGTGCCCTGGAGCGCGGGGGCGCGTCCCTGGAACGCGCCGCAGGGCTGCCGGACATCGCGCTGTCGCCGGGCAACAAGGCGCTGGACACGATTGCCGGCGCCGCTACGCAGATGGGCGCCGCAGGCGGCTTGGGCGCGCTCTTGGAAAGCCCGGCCGCGGTGAGTCGCCTTGGCCCGATTGCAGCGACCATCGGCAACGCGCTGACGAGCGGAGACGCTGCGGGCAGTGTTCGCGGCATCTTGCAAAGGCCGGCCGCAGCGACCCGCCTTGGGTCGATTGCCGCCACCGTGGGCGATGCACTGACAAGCGGCGTTGCCAAGGACACCGCGCTGGGGGCCGGGACCGGCGTAGGCCAAGTGGCGGCCAACGCCATTGACCCGAATCACCAGCATCCCGTTATCGACACCGCTTTGACGTTGGGATCAACGATCCTGACGGCGTTGGGGCTGGCAGGGCCGCAGGCGATTGCGACGGGCGCGGGGAAACTAGCCGGCACCGAGGCCGCGGCCACGAATCGGGCGGCGCGAAGCCTTAACGCTGCCGTTCCCAACAAATGGGCACCGGGCACGCTCGCGGGTGCGGTGCTCAACAACGGTGGCGCGCTCGACAACATGGCGAATGCCGCGGAGCGATTCGCTGGAACCGACTTCAAGCCGACGCTGGGGCAGGCGTCTAACGACCCAGGCTTGATCGCGCAGGAAAATGGGTTGCGGTCGTCCAACCCGGCGCCATTCATGCAGCGCACGCGCGACAACAACACCGCGATTACTGGCGAGTTGGCCAAGAACAATCCCGTCGAGTACGAGACACCGGCCAACGCGCCCGTCGGCGCCGGCACTGGCAACCCGGTCTCGACGATCCTGCAAGGACAGACGAAGGCCGCGGTCGACGCCGCGCAAGCCAAGGTCGATCAGGCCAACGCCGAGTTGGCTGCGGCGCGCAAGGAGTCGAGTTCCGCGGCGCAGGCATTCACGCCAACCGGCCAATCGAGCGAGGCGGCGAGCGAGACGGTGCGTGGCGCCGTCCAGGGCGCCAAGGACCAGGCGACCGGCGCCTATCGCGATACGCTGGAAAGCGCCAAGGCTGACCCTGAGGGCAAGCTGAACTTCCTGCCCGACAACATCGTTGCGGCGGCCGATCAGGTCAAGAAAGACGCGCCGAACCTGCTGCTGCCGACAGCCTATCAGGGCCATATCGGCACAATCCTCAGCCGGCTCAGCGGCAAAAGCAGTCTGTCCATGAACGACCTCGTTGGGCTTGACCAGGACTTGAATCAGGTCATGCGCACGGCCGCCGCGCAAAGCGACGGGCTGACGATTGCGAAGTTGTCGCCGGTCAAGGACGCCGTTAACCGGACGCTTCTCGAGATGCAAGACCCGGCCGCCCTCAGCGCCGCGCATCTGCCGCAGGCGCAAGCCGATCTCGACGCGCTGACGGCGAACAAGGGAATCCCGACCGCCGAATCTCCCGACGCCGATATTCAGGCTTACATTCAACAGCGCGTCAGCCAGGGCGCGACGGCTGGGCAGGCGTTGCGTGAGATGCAAACCGGCGCCCCGGCAGGCGCCACCAATCTCTCGCCAGAGGACCTGGCAGCCAAGACGCAGCAGGCGCAAGGCCGCGTCGATCTTCTGAAGAACTACGCGGCCGATCCCGATTACTTTTCGAGGCGGGTGAACGCCTACACCGGCTCGCGCCAGAACTACGCCGAGAATACCGTGCCGTCCTTCTCTCAGGGCACCACGCGCAGCGACCTACAGGCGGGCGCCAACGGCGAGGATTACCGGCGCGCGCCGGACGTGGGCCGCTTTTTCCGTCCCGGCCCCGAGGGCGGTCCCGCAATGGATCAGCTCACCGGCATCATCGGCGACAACCCCGAGGCCATGAACGCCGTCAACGATTGGGTTACGCGCAATCTTGGCGAGACGGTGACGAAGGCCGATGGTTCGATCAAGCCGGAGGCGCTGACAAACTGGATCAACAATCATCAGAAAGCCCTGTCGCGCGTGCCCGACCTGAAGGCGCAGATTATGCAGATGCGCAATCGCGCCATGTCCGCCACGGCCAAAGAGGGCGATATGGAGGACGCGGTTCGCGCCGCGACCGCCAACCTTGGGCGCACCGCCGATGAGCAGAACCGCTCCGCGGCGTCCTTCTTCACCAGCTCGACCGGCGCGCCGCAAGACCCGGTGAAGGCCGCCATGACGGCGCTGGATAGCGGCAACGCTCGCGCCAACATCGCCGATCTCGCCCGCCGCGCTGCCCAGGACAAGAGCGGCGAGGCGACGCTGGGGCTGCGCAAGGCGGTCTACGACGCCGTTGAGCAGAAGGTAACGAACGCCGGCAGCACCTATGCCAGCGCCGATGCGAGCGCGCCGGTATCGCTGGCGAAGGCCAACAAGGAACTGGCGAAGGTCTCCGGCGCCCTCGATCCGCTCTACACGCCGGAGGAAAAGGAAACGCTGGCGCGCGTGCGCGACATGATCCAGACGCAGAGCAACACCATGTTGCGCGGGTCGGTTGGGTCGAACACGGCCGAGAAGTCGTACATGACGGCGAACCTGGCGCGCGCGACCGCTTCCACGATCGCAGGATACAAATTCGGACTCGTCGCGCGCATCCTCGCGCACGCCACCGGAGCGCGGCTACAGGCCGCTTCCGACAAGGTTCTCACGCGCGCCTATCTCGATCCCGATTTCGCGCGCTCCCTTATGACGCGCGACCTGACGCCGGCAGCCAAGACGAAATTCATTGCGGGGGCGCAGATGGCCTTTGGCGTGGCCGGAACGCGGGACGGTTCCAACGCCAGCACCGCGACGCATTAACGGAGACTCACCTATGAGCGAAGTCACCAAACTACTGACCACGCCGGAGGCCGCCGACTTGTTGGGCGTGTCCCCCAAGCTGCTTGAACGCCACCGCATCTACGGCACCGGCCCTTCCTTCGTGAAGCTCGCCGCCGGCCGCTCCGGTCGCGTCCGCTACCGGGCCAGCGACCTTGCGGCGTGGATCGCCGCGCGCTGCCGCAGCGAAACGCAGAAGCACGCTCATGCCGAGCCGGGCGCATCGGTAGCCGCCTGAGGGCGCCGCTGTGGACCGCGACGACAACCCCTTCAGGGCAGACACTGCACGCCGCCAGGCGCTCGCACGCGGCGCCATCAAAAGAGCCGCCATGCAGATCGCCGAGTATGCCGGGCTGCCGCTGGAACAAGTCCATTGCCTGCTTGTCAGCGAAGCGCACAGGGCGCTCGTCGCCCTGAACGGCGAGGAATCGACCATCGATTCCTTTGAGCAGTTCGTCGCAGTGATACGCCACCTTTGCCGCTTCGTGCCGGCGCCGACGAGACATTGAGGGCGACGTGATCAGGGCAAATCGCCTTCCTGACGGTATGACGCCGCGGCTACTCAGTCGAGACGCAGCGGCGGCTTATCTCGGTATCTCGGCAGAGCACTTCACGGCGCATATCGTTGCGTCTGTGGCGCCCGTTGAGATTGGCCGCCGGATTCTTTGGGACGTGCGCGCGCTCGATCGTTGGCTGGACGAGCGCTCCGGCACCGTTCATGCTCCCGATTTCAAGGGCCGCCTTCTAGGAGCGCTCGATGGTGATTCGAATGAAGGGCGTCAAGCGCGTAGTCAGTAAGGGGCGCGTCTATTTCTACCATCGCAAGACGATGACGAAGCTGCCGGGCGAGCCTGGCACCACGTCCTTTATGGACACGCTGGCGGCGGCCGAAAATTGCGCAGCCGCCGTGACCGAAACGAGCGCGCTCCCCGGTACGTTAGGCGCCTTGATCGGCGCCTACCGGGCGTCCCCGGAATTTACCGAGCTTGCCGAACGCACGCGCCGCGACTACCAGAAAGTGTTTGACTACCTTAAGCCGCTCGATCCTTTGCCGCTGCATGAGATTGATGGCGCCTATCTCTATCAGGTGCGCGACAAAGCGTTTGCGAAGCGCAGGCGTCGTTTCGCCAATTACGTAAAACAGGTGCTCAGTCGCCTATTTAATTGGGGGAAGCGTCGCGGCCTTGCGCCCGCGAACCCTGCCGCAGATGTCGATGCGATCCGTCGCCCGCGCGACGCGAAATCGGTCAACAGGTCATGGAAGGATGCCGAGATCGCGGCCGTTCTTGCCGCGGCATCGCCGGAGCTTAAGGTTGCTATTGCGCTTGGTGCATATCTCGGGCTGCGCGAAGCGGATATGCTGGTGGTTACATGGAAGGCGTATGACGGGACCGCGTTCGAGATTCGCCAGCGCAAGACCGGCGAGACGCTATGGATACCGGCACATGCCGAACTGCGCGCGATCCTGAACGCTGCCAAGGTGAGGCGCACGAGTCCAATCATTGTTGTCGGCGCTCGCGGGCAGCCGTACACGCAGACCGGATTCCAAACCAGATTCTTCGGTCTCATTCGCAAGTTGAGGCTCGAAGGCAAGATCGGTGACGGCCTATCCTTCCACGGCCTGCGGCATACCGTAGGCCGTAAGCTCGCGGAGACAGGATGTGATGCTCGCACAATCGCGGCCATTCTGGGTCACGCGACAACGGCAATGGCAGATCACTACTCGCGCCATGCCGATCGGCGTCAACTCGCGCGCGCCGCTGTCGCCAAGATGGAACGCGCGGCGAACAGAAAACGGAAAACCGCAGCGGATAAGAACGGAAAACCGCGTGTGTGAAATCGGCTAAGGTCCCGCTGGGGCGGGAGGATTCGAACCTCCGTATGGCGGAATCAAAATCCGCTGCCTTACCACTTGGCTACGCCCCACGCCGGACGCGGTGCGCGACCTTAACGGCAATGACCGAAGCCCGCAACTTGACGGCGGCGGCGGCGCTCGGCAAGGTGCGCGCGAGCCGCTCCAAGTCTCGCTGCCCACGCGACGGAAAACAGATCGCCCGATGAGCGCCACCGTCACTGCCGGTCCGTCCCCGTCGCCGCTGCCGGCGCCGCGCGACCCGCATTTGCGGCGCATGGCGAACGCGCTGCGCGTGCTGGCGATGGATGCGGTCGAGGCGGCCGAGAGCGGCCATCCCGGCATGCCGATGGGCATGGCGGACGCGGCGACCGTGCTGTGGAGCCGGTTTCTCAAATTCGACGCCGCCGATCCCCAATGGCCCGATCGCGACCGCTTCGTGCTGTCGGCCGGGCACGGATCGATGCTGCTTTACGCGCTGCTCCACCTCACCGGCTATCGCGACATGACGCGCGACGAGCTGCGGCACTTTCGCCAATGGGGCAGCCGCACGCCGGGCCATCCCGAGCGCGGTCACGCCGCCGGGATCGAGACCACGACCGGGCCCTTGGGCCAGGGCCTCGCCAACGCCGTCGGCATGGCGCTGGCCGAGCGTCTGCTCGCGAGCCGCTTCGGTGCCGCGCTCGTCGATCACTACACCTATGTCATCGCCGGCGACGGCTGCCTGATGGAAGGCATCTCGCAAGAGGCGATCACGCTGGCGGGGCATTTGCGGCTCGGCCGGCTGATCGTGCTGTGGGACGACAACCGGATCTCGATCGACGGCGCCACCGCGCTCGCCACGTCCGAGGACGAGGTCGCGCGTTTCGCCGCCTGCGGCTGGGCGACCGAGTCGATCGACGGCCATGACACCGATGCCGTCGCCGCCGCGCTCGCCCGCGCCAAGGACGACGAGCGGCCGTCGCTGATCGCCTGCCGCACCACGATCGCCTTCGGCGCGCCGACCAAGGCCGGAACCGCGGCTGCGCACGGCGCCGCGCTGGGCAAGGCCGAGGTCGCGGGCGCGCGGGCGCGGCTCGGCTGGCCCGAGGCCCCGTTCGAACTGCCCACGGACGTCATCGACTGGTGGGCCAAAATGGGCGCGCGCGGTGCCGCCGCATCGCGCGCCTGGCGCGAGCGCCTCGACGCCGCCCCGGACGCCGATCGCCGTGAATTCGTTCGGCGCAACGACGGAATTCTCCCTGCTTCCCTGCCGGCGGCACTCGCCGCGCTCAAGGCCCGTTTCGCTGCCGAGACGCCGAAGCTCGCGACGCGGCAATCCTCGGGCCTGGTGCTCGACGCCGTGGCGGGCGTAATGCCGGAACTCGTCGGCGGCTCGGCCGATCTCACCGGCTCGAACAACACCAGGGCCAAGGGCCAGAAGACGGTGGCGCGCGGCGACTTCGCCGGCAGCTACATCCATTACGGCGTGCGCGAGCACGCCATGGCGGCGGCGATGAACGGCATGGCCGCGCATGGCGGCGTCATTCCCTATGGCGGCACGTTCCTGACCTTCAGCGATTACTGCCGCCCGGCGATCCGGCTTGCCGCGATGATGGGTCTGCGCGTCGTCTTCGTCATGACGCACGATTCGATCGGACTCGGCGAGGACGGGCCGACGCACCAGCCGGTCGAGCACCTGGCGAGCCTGCGCGCCATTCCCCATCTCCGCGTGTTCCGCCCTGCCGATGCGGTCGAAACATTGGAATGCTGGGAGCTGGCGCTCGCCGCGCGCGATGCGCCCGCAGTGCTGGCGCTGACGCGGCAGGCGGTGCCGCCGCTGCGGCACGATGCCGGCGAGAACCGCTCGGCCAAGGGCGCCTACGTGCTCGAGGAGGCCGAGGGTGCGCGGCAGATCACGCTGCTCGCGACCGGCTCCGAAGTCGCCCTCGCCGTCGCGGCGCGCCAGCGCCTCGCCGCGCGCGGCATCGCCGCCGCCGTCGTATCGATGCCATGCTGGGCGCTGTTCGAGGAAGCCGACGCCGGCTATCGCGGCGCCGTGCTCGGCAGCGCGCCCCGTTTGGCCATCGAAGCGGGAACGTCGTTCGGCTGGGAGCGTTATGTCGGCGCTGCCGGCCGCGTCATCGCCATGCCCGGCTTCGGCGCTTCGGCCCCGGCCGAGGCGCTCTTCGCGCATTTCGGCTTCACGCCCGAGGCCGTCGAAGCCGCTGCGGCGGCGATGCTCGCCGCGGCCCCGGCCGCCGGCGCGCGAGCCGAAGACCGCTGATATCATCGCAGGATCGTCGGAGGATGTGATGACCATACGCGTTGCCATCAATGGCTTCGGCCGCATCGGCCGCTTGGTGCTGCGCGCGCTGCATGAGCAGGGCCGCGACGACATTCAGGTCGCGGCGATCAACGATTTGGGATCGGTCGAGGCCAATGCCCATCTCTTGAAATACGACAGCGTGCATGGCCGCTTTCGCGGCGAGATCACCACCGGCGAAAGCTGGATGGACATCGGCCGCGGCAGGATCGCGGTGCTCGCGGAGCGCGATCCGGCGAGGCTGCCGTGGAAAAATCTCGGTGTCGATGTCGCGCTCGAATGCACCGGCCTCTTCACCAAGCGCGAAGCGGCGGCGAAGCATCTCGACGCCGGCGCCCGGAAATGCATCGTCTCCGCCCCGGCGGACGGCGTGGACTACACGCTGGTGATGGGCGTCAACAGCGACGGCCTGAACCACGAGCACGCGGTGATCTCGAACGGCTCGTGCACCACCAACTGCCTCGCGCCGGTCGCGTTCGTGCTGAACGAGGGCATCGGCATCGCCCAGGGCTACATGACGACGGTGCACTCCTATACCGGCGACCAGAACACGGTCGACACGCTGCACAAGGATCTGCACCGCGCGCGCGCCGCGGCGCTCAACATGATCCCGACCTCGACCGGCGCAGCGAAGGCGCTGGGCCTCGTCATCCCGGCGCTGCAAGGCAAGCTCGACGGCACGGCGATCCGCGTGCCCACCGCCAATGTCTCGCTCATCGACTTCACGTTCACCGCGGCGCGCGACACCGCCAAGGACGAGATCAACGAGCTGATGGTCAAGGCGGCCGCTTCCAACCGCTTCAAGGGCATTCTCGGCGTCAACCGCGATGCGGTGGTGTCGAGCGACTTCAACCACGATTCGCACAGCTCCACCTTCGATCTGACCCAGACGGCGGTGCTGGGCAAGCGCTTCTGCCGCGTGCTGTCGTGGTACGACAACGAGTGGGGCTTCTCGAACCGCATGGTCGAGGCGGCCGCGCTCATCGGCAAGATGGTGTGAGCGGACGCGTCATCGTCCATTCGCTCGATCATGCCCGCACAGCAGTGGCGGCGGCGGCTTCGCTCGGCCGGGACGTGACGCTGGTGAGCGCGCCGGGCGCCGGCGCCTATGCCGGGCCGCTCTGGTTCAAGGCGGTGGTGGACGAGGCCGCGGCCGCCTTTCCCGGCATCGCGGTGACGGCAGTCCTCGACTGCGGCGCCGAGCCGGGTACGGTGCTGGCGGCGCTGCGGGCGGGCTTCCGCCGCGTCATCTTCACCGGGCCGGAGGCGATGCGGGCGCGGCTTGCCGAGATCGCCGCCGCCACGGGCGCTGCGATCGAGCCGCGCCAGCCGGGGGCGCTCGATCTGCTCGGACAACGCGACGCCGCCGCCTGCCGCGCTTTCCTGGCCGGCGGCGGGTGATTCTTTCGCGCCGGGGGCGTTTTCGTCCGGCGGCCGTTCTGCTATACCGGCCTCAACCCCTAGCGCCGCGGGCGCACGGAGCCCTGCCATGCAAGTCACGGAACGGGTCAGGAAGATTCTCGCCGGCTACGAGAGCGACAATCCCGGCACCAAGGCCAATCTCGTCCGCATCCTCATGCACGGGCGACTGGGCGGCACCGGCAAGCTCGTCATCCTGCCGGTCGATCAGGGCTTCGAGCACGGGCCGGCGCGGAGCTTCGCGCCCAATCCGCCGGCCTATGATCCGCATTACCATTTCCAGCTCGCGATCGATGCCGGGCTCAACGCCTATGCCGCGCCCCTGGGCTTCATCGAGGCCGGCGCCGACACCTTCGCCGGCGCCATCCCGACCATCCTCAAGGTCAATTCCGCCAACAGCCTGGCGCGCGCCAAGGAAGCGCCGTCGCAGGCGGTGACGGCTGGCGTCAAGGACGCGCTCCGGCTCGGCTGCGCCGCCATCGGATTCACGATCTATCCCGGTTCGGACGCCGCCTACACCATGATGGAGGAGATTGCCTCCTTGGCCCAGGAAGCGAAGGCGCACGGGCTGGCGGTGGTGATCTGGTCCTACCCGCGCGGCGGCGCGCTCTCGCGCCAGGGCGAGACCGCGATCGACATCTGCGCCTATGCCGCGCACATGGCCGCGCTTCTGGGCGCGCACATCATCAAGGTCAAGCCGCCGACCGACTTTCTCGAACTCGAGGCGGCGAAGAAGGTCTATATCGAGCGCAAGATCGACATTTCGAGCGCGACCGCGCGCATCCGCCACGTCGTCCAGTCGTGCTTCAACGGCAAGCGCATCGTGGTCTTTTCGGGCGGCGAGGCCAAGGACGTCGACGGCGTCTTCAACGAGGTGCGCGCCGTGCGCGACGGCGGCGGCAACGGCTCAATCATCGGCCGCAACACGTTCCAGCGCCCACGCGAGGAGGCGCTCAAGATGCTCGACACCATCATCCGCATCTATCAGGGCGAGGCCTGAGCACCCTCATGGCCGGCGCGCGCCTCTATCTCATCACCCCGCCCGCTTTGGTGCCGGCGGAATTCGCCGACCGTCTCGCCGAGGCGCTCGACGCCGGCGACGTGGCGTGCCTGCAGCTCCGCCTCAAGGACGTCGACGACGACGCGATCCGCCGTGCCTCGGACGTGCTGCGCCCGATCGCGCAGTCGCGCGGCGTCGCCTTCATCATGAACGACCGGCCGGACCTCGCGCTCGAGACCGGCTCGGACGGCGTCCATGTCGGCCAGGAGGACGCGCCCTATGCCGAGGCGCGGCGGCTCCTGGGTCCTGACCGCACCATCGGCGTCACCTGCTATGGCAGCCGCCATCTCGCGATCGAGGCGGCCGAGGCCGGCGCCGACTACGTCGCCTTCGGCGGGTTCTATGCGAGCCCGACCAAGGGCGGACGGAAATTCCAGTCCGACCCCGAGATCCTGCGCTGGTGGAGCGAGCTGATGGAGGTGCCGTCGGTCGCGATCGGCGGCATCACGCCAGCCAATTGCGTGCCGCTGGTGCAGGCGGGCGTCGATTTCCTCGCTGTCATCTCCGCCGTATGGAACCACGCCCAAGGCCCCGGCGCCGGCGTTAGGGAATTCAACCAGGCCATCGCCGCGGCGCAGCCTTAGCCGACCGGCGCCCACAGCACGTCGTCGATGCTGTCGGCGCCGCAAGCCAGCATGACCAGCCGGTCCACCCCCAGCGCGATGCCGGCGCTTTCGGGCATGTGCTCGAGCGCGGCCAGAAAATCCTCGTCGATCGGATAGGCGGCGCCGTAGCGCGCGCGCCGCTTCGCCTGGTCGCGCTGGAAGCGGCGGCGCTGCTCGGCCGCATCGGTCAGCTCGCCGAAGGCATTGGCCAGCTCAAGCCCGCAGACGTAAAGCTCGAAACGCTCGGCGAGGCGCGGATCCTCGGGCTTGGGACGGGCGAGTGCCGCCATCGCCAGCGGGTAATCGGCGAGAATGGTGGGCGCACCGATGCCGAGCAGCGGCTCGATGCGCTCGAGGAAAATGCGGAAGAACAGATCCTCCCAGTCGTCGCCCGGGTGCGGCGCGATGCCGATGGGACGCGCCGCCTCGGCCAGACGCTCGAGGCTCGGCGCCTCGGGATCGGCGCAGGTCGCGAGCAGATCGATGCCGCAATGCCGCGCGAACGCTTCGGCGACGCTGAGCCGAGGCCAGGACACCGCGGGATCGGCGGTGCGGCCGCGCCAGGCGAACGACGCGCCGCCCGCCGCGGCAAGCGCCGCGCGCAGCAAGCCCTCGCAATCCGCCATCAGGTCGCGATACGAGGCGCCGGCGCGATACCATTCGAGCATCATGAACTCGGGGTGGTGCAGCGACCCGCGCTCGCCGTTGCGAAACGCATGGGCGAGCTGGAAGATGCGCGGCATCCCGGCCGCCAGCAGCTTCTTCATGGCGAATTCGGGCGAGGTGTGGAGATAGACCGGGCGCCCTTCCCCGCCCGCCCCCGGCTCGACGAGACTAGTGGCAAAGGCGTGGAGATGCGGCTCCATGCCCGGGCTCGCCTGCAGCGCCGGCGTGTCCACCTCGACAAAGCCGGCGGCGGCGAAAAAGGCGCGAATGGCCGCGACGATCCGGCCGCGCGCCACGAGGCAGCGCTCCTTCCGGGCAAATCGCTGGGGCCGCCACCAGCCGTCGCTCGCGCTCGCCATGACCTCTCCGTCGTCGGCGGACAGTCAACCGCATCCCACGCCGCCGCGGCAAGCCCCGGCCGTTTCCGCTTTTCAGTCCCGCACCGATCCGCTAGGAACCACCATCCCGCAGCCGCAGCCAGCCGCGCCACGAGAGCGATATGAAAATCAATGCCATCGACATCAAGCCCGGCAACGTACTGGAGCACCAGGGCAAACTCTGTCTCGTGCTGAAGCGCGAGCTGATTCAGCCGGGCAAGGGCGGCGCCTTCGCGCAGATCGAGATGCGCGACCTGCGCAGCGGCAACAAGTCGAACGAGCGCTTCCGCACGCAAGAGACCGTGGAACGCGTCCGGCTCGACGAGAAGGAGATGCAGTTCCTCTATTTCGAAGGGACGCAGGCCACCTTCATGGACAACGAGAACTATGAACAGATCACAGTCGAGCGCGACATGATCGGCGGGCCGGCGGATTTCCTGCGCGAGGGCATGATCTGCACCATCCAACTCTATGAAGGCACGCCGCTGTCGGTGACGATCCCCCAGACCGTGACGATGAAAGTGGTCGAGGCCGACCCGGTGGTGCGGGGCCAGACCGCGTCGTCGTCCTACAAGCCGGGCAAGCTCGAGAACGGTCGCCGCATCCTGATCCCGCCGCATATCGAGGCCGGAACGCGCGTCGTGGTCAATACCGCGGACGGCGCCTATCTCGAACGCGCCAAGGATTGACGCCGCACGATGGCAGGCCGCTCGGCAGTCATTCACGTCATGGCGGGGGCCGCCCTCAAGGCGGCGCGGGCGCTCATCCGCGATTTCGGCGAGGTCGAACAGCTCCAGGTCTCGCTCAAGGGTCCCGGGGACTACGTCTCGGCCGCCGACCTCAAGGCCGAGCGGTTGCTGCGCGCCGAATTGCTGCGGGCGCGGCCCGGCTACGGCTTTCTGATGGAAGAGAGCGGCGAAACGCCCGGCACCGACGGACGGCATCGCTGGATCGTCGATCCGCTCGACGGCACGACCAATTTTCTCCACGGCCTGCCGTTCTTCGCCATTTCCATCGCGCTCGAGCGCGACGGCGAGATCGTCGCCGGCGTCATCTACGAGCCGATCCGTGACGAGATGTTCTGGGCCGAGAAGGGCACCGGCGCCTTTGTCAACGACCGCCGGCTGCGGGTGTCGGCGCGGCGCCGCCTCGGCGACGCGGTGATCGGCACCGGCATTCCCTTCCGCGAGCACGGCGATCATCCGGCCTATCTTGCGACCCTGGCGCCGATCATGGCGGCGACGAGCGGCGTCCGGCGCATGGGCGTCGCCTCGCTCGACCTCGCCTATGTCGCCGCCGGGCGGCTCGACGGGTTCTGGGAGTTCGGATTGAAGCCGTGGGACATCGCCGCCGGCCTGCTGATGGTGCGCGAGTCCGGGGGCTATGCGACCGATCTCGACGGTGCGCACGGCCTGCCGCGCTCGGGCGATGTGATCGCCGCCAATGATCACCTCCATACCGCGTTGATTCAATTGATGCGCGAGGCACTGCACCTGTCCGCGGGCGTTCGGGCAAACTGACATTGGCAGCCGTTGGCCGAGTGCGGTACGCTGTCTTCCGGTGCAACAAGGCTCAGAGCGCGTGACGGATCGCCGCTTGCCGCTTCCCGCCCGTTTCAGCTTCTGCCTGCAGGCTGCCGGTCTCGCCTGGCTCCGGCCCATTGCGATGGCGGCGGTTGCTTGCGTGGCAGCGACGAGTGCGGCAGCAGCCGAGACCGCGCCGTCGCGCGCCGCGCCGAGCGTGATCATCGATTGGAGTGCGTTCGATTCGCTGGGCCCGGCGCCGTTGCACACGGGCCTCGCGCCGGTCACGCTCCGGGCGCCGCACGAACGCAACGCCGCCACCGTAGCGCCCACACCGATGCCGGCGCCGGCCGCGAGCGTCCCGCGGCAGCCACCCCATCCGGCCGCATCGCTGGCGATGAGCGGGCTCGACGCGCGGCCACCGGCGCCGATGGCCGCGCCGGTGGTGCCGGCTTCGCTCGCGCCCGCCCTCGTTCCCGGGCGCGTCAGCGCGGTGCGCTTCGCCGCGGGCAGCGCCGACATTTCCGCCGCGGGTCGCCGGCTGCTGAACGACGTTGCCGATTCGTTGGCGGCGAATGCCAGGCTTCGCGTTCGGATTGTGGCCCATGCCAGCGGCGGCGGCGATGACACCGCGGCGCGGCGCCTGTCGCTGGTGCGGGCCGTGGAGATGCGGAGTTATTTGCTCGACAAGGGCGTTGAAGGCATACGGATGGACGTGCACGCCCTCGGCAACCGGAACGACAGCGGCAAGGATTCGCCGGATCGTGTCGATGTCGTCATCCTCGATCGCTAAGGCGCAGCCCATGCGGCAGGATCGGACGAAGTGAGCCGTCCCAACACCTATCTCGCGTTCATGGCAGGGTTCGTGGCGCTTGTCGCGACCGGGGCCTTTCTGTTCGCGCCGGCGCTCAAGCCCTATTTCCTCGGCAATCCTGCGGTCAATGGCGTGATCGTCGCCGTCATGCTCGCCGGGATCGTCTATATCTTCCGCCAGGTGATCCTGCTCTACCCCGAGATCGCCTGGATGGAGCGTTTCCGCCGCACCCAGGGGAACGTTTCCACGCAGGACCTGCCGCGGCTGCTGACGCCGATGGCGACGATGCTCGCCGGCGGCCGCGCCGGCCGCGTGTCATTGAGCGCGGTCTCGCTGCGGACGCTGCTCGACGGCATCGCTTCGCGGCTCGACGAGAGCCGCGAGATCTCGCGCTATCTCATCGGCGTGCTGGTGTTCCTCGGTCTCCTCGGCACGTTCTACGGGCTGCTCGAGACGGTGCAGTCGGTCAAGGGCGTGCTCGGCGGCCTGTCGCTCGGCGGTAGCGATGTCGCTGCCGCCTTCGCCGCCTTGCAGTCGCGGCTCGAGACGCCCCTGAGCGGCATGAGCACCGCGTTCAGCGCCTCGCTTTTCGGCCTCTCGGGCTCGCTCGTCCTGGGATTTCTCGACCTTCAGGCGGGGCTGGCGCTGAACCGCTTCTACAGCGAACTCGAAGAAATCCTGTCGGGCTACACGCGACTCTCGGGCGGCGGGAGCGGCGCGGTCGAGATGGGCGAAGCCTCGGTGCCGGCCTATATCCAGGCGCTGCTCGAGCAGACAGCGGACGGGCTCGAGAATCTTCAGCGCATCATGTCGCGCGGCGAGGAAGGCCGCATCGCCGCCAATGCGCCGCTGCACGCGCTGGCCGAGCGTTTGACCACGCTGACCGACCAGATGCGCGCCGAGCAGGCGCTGCTGCTGCGCCTCGCCGAGCAGCAGCTCGAGCTGCGGCCGGTGCTGCAACGCATTGCCGAGAGCACGAGCAGTCCGGGCATCGGCGAGGAGGCGCGCGGGCATCTGCGCAACATCGAGATCTATCTCGCGCGCATGAGCGAAGACCTGACCCAGGGACGAGGCGAACTGGTCCAGGAAATGCGCAGCGAGATCCGGCTCCTCACCCGCACCATCGCCGCGCTCGCCGAAGAGGCCGAGCGGTCCTAGCCGATGGCGATCTCGTCGCGCCGGCGGCAGCGCTCGGCCCTCAACATCTGGCCCGGATTCGTCGACGCGCTGTCGCAGCTCATCATGGTGATCGTGTTCGTCCTGCTGATCTTCACGGCGGGGCAGTTCTATCTCACCGACGCGCTGTCGGGCCGCGACGCCGCACTGCAAAAGCTGACCGCTCAGGTGAACCAGCTCACCGACATGCTGGACATCGAGCGCAAGACCAGTGCCAGCCTGAAGCTCACCGTGACCACGCTGGGCTCCCAGCTCCAGACGGTGACGGCGCAGCGCGACGCTCTCCAAACCCAGGTGACGGCGCTTGCCGCCAAGGCCAACGAGGCGCAGCAGAAGCTCGACGCCCAGACCGCTACGCTCGCCGAGGCGCAGAAATCGGTCTCGGTCGACAAGGACAAGATCGACCTGCAGGTGCGGCAGATCGCGAGCCTCCAGCAGGACATCGCGGCACTGAAGCAGGTGCGCGACCAGCTCGAGACCAAGGTGACGGGCATGGCGGCCCAGCTCGAGCAGAACAACCAGGACCTCACCGCCGCGCGCGACCGCAGCAAGGAGCTGGAAGCGAAGCTGTCCACCGCCGAGGAGCGCACCGCGCTCGCGCAGAAGCAGATCGACGCGAGCGACGTGCGCGTCGCCGCGGCCGAAACCACCGTCGGCAACCTCAGCGCCCAGATCGCAAATCTCCAACAGGAGCTGGCGCGCATCGCCACGGCACTCGATGCGTCGGAAGCCAAGAACAAGGACCAGCAGGTCCAACTCGCCGATCTCGGCCGCAGGCTCAACCAGGCGCTGGCCAGCAAGGTCGAGGAACTGGCGCAATACCGTTCGGAGTTCTTCGGCCGGCTGCGCCAAGTGCTGGGCGACCGTCCCGACATCCGCATTGTCGGCGACCGCTTCGTCTTCCAGTCGGAGGTATTGTTCGATCCCGGCAGCGCTGCCCTGGGTCCCGACGCGCAGCAGCGCCTCGCCCTCGTGGCCGGCGCCCTCAAGGCGATCGCCGGCAAGATTCCGACCGACATCCCCTGGCTGCTCGAGGTCGAGGGCTATACCGACGATCGCCCGATCAACACGCAGCAATTCCCTTCGAACTGGGAGCTTTCGACCGCGCGCGCGCTGTCGGTGGTGCGTTATCTGGTGGCGCAGGGAATTCCGCCGAACCGTCTTGCGGCGGCAGGGTACGGCCAATACCAGCCCATCGATTCGGGCAACACCCCGGCCGACTATCGTCGCAATCGCCGCATCGAGCTCAAGCTGACGGAACCCTGAACATGCGAAGGCCGCGGAGCAGGGCTCCGCGGCCTTCGAAGGATCGAGACCTCGCCGCCCCGACGTTCGACTGCGAGCGTCGGGGCGGCGACCGGCGTGATCGAGCCGGCTAGCGCCGCTTCTTGCGTGCGGCCTTGCGCTTCGGTGCCCGGGCGGCAGCCTTCTTGCGGCCGGCCTTCGCCGTGGCGGCTTTCTTGCGACCGGTCTTCGCCGGGGCGGCCTTCTTGCGGCCGGCCTTCTTCTTTGCGGGAGCCTTTTTACGGGCAGGAGCCATCTTCTTTGCCTTTCTCTTCGCCCTCCGCTTGGGAGGTGTTGGGGCAGCAGGAGCCATCATTGACGAGGGCTCTGCCGTCGGTTTCTCGCTCTCGGTTCCGTTGGCCATTTTGTTGAACCCCCTGGAGCATACGAACCAAGACTAATTCTAAGTGAGTCGTGATACAAAGTCGAACAGATTTACCTTGATCATCTGCGCAAACCGTTAATTTCCCGTGAAGTGAAGCGCAAATGCGACACCGGCGGCGATGCAATGCTGTGTGATGCGCGCATTGCCGGCGAATCGTTCGATATTGCGCATCGCAATTGCCGCCGCTATAACCGCGCCGCTTGAGTTGGAGCGAGACCATGAAGGACGGCATCCATCCCGACTATCACGAGATCACCGTCGTGATGACGGACGGCACCACCTACAAGACGCGTTCGACTTACGGCAAGGAAGGCGACACGCTGCGTCTCGACATCGATTCGAAATCGCACCCCGCCTGGACCGGCGGACAGCAGCGTCTCATCGACAGCGGCGGTCAGCTCGCCCGCTTCAACAAGCGCTTTCAGGGCTTCGGCATCAAATAGCGCCCGCGGCCGTACCTCTTGAAACGCGGCGACAAAACCCCATCTCGATAGCGTTCGCGAATGCCGCAGAGGCGGGTTCGCGGATGTGGTCATCGGCCCGGCCTACGTGCGGGCTCAACTCCATATTGCTCTCAGGAGGATGTGGTCATGGATGGTTTGGATTTCTCTCCCCTGTTCCGCTCGACCATCGGCTTCGATCGCTTGATGCGCTTGGCCGATACCGCAACGCGGGTCGATGCCGGAGCGTCTTATCCGCCCTACAACATCGAAGTCGTCGGCGACAACGCCTATCGCCTGACCATGGCGGTGGCCGGATTTGCGCCCGAGGATCTCGACATCACCGTCAAGGAGAACGAGCTTCTGATCACCGGTCGCAAGACCGATGACGAAGCGCGGAAGTACCTGCATCATGGTCTTGCGCGGCGCGGCTTCGAACGCCGCTTCCAACTCGCCGACCACATCAAGGTCACGGGGGCAAGCCTGGCGCACGGCCTCCTGCATGTCGAACTCGCGCGCGAGATTCCCGAGGCGATGAAGCCGCGCCGGATCGAGATCGGCGTCGCCGGCAACGGCCCGCAGACGATCCAGCAGAAGGCAGCCTAAACTCCTGCAATCCTACGAACGGCCCTACGAACGGCGGCACTGCACGGTGCCGCCGTTCTTGTCTCGGACGCCACACCGGCACGGCGTGCGGAGCCGCCCGCGAGGGGCGGCTCCCGTGAACGTGCAAGGTTGGAATGTGCTTGTTTCGCCGTGGTGCGGCAGGGCGGAGCCCCGCGCCGCCGACACAGCATCGCCGGTCGCGGTTAAGATGGGCTGAAGCGGACGCGGACGATCGCGACGAGGCCGCCCCTAACGCTTGAACAGCGCCTCGGCACCGCCGCGCTGTTTGCGCTTGGCGGCGATCTCGGTGCGGGCGCGGGCGATCTCGCCCTCGAGCTCCGCGATATAGGTTTCGAGTTCGGCGATCGCCAGCGGCGCGAGATCGCGCTTCTTGGGCGTCTGACGCAGGGGCAGGAGATCCTCTTCGTCCATATCTCGTCTCCCGGATGCGCGAGGTTGCGAGTGTGGCGCGATCCGGCTAGACGTGCAATCGCCCGGCGAACGAGGATCGGCCGCCATGACCAGCCTTCCCGCCACCACCACCGCGATCGAGATCCGCGAGCCCGGCGGCCCCGACGTGCTACGCGCCGCCAGGCGGCCGATGCCGGTTCCCGGCGCGGGCGAGGTGCTGA
Source organism: Allostellaceae bacterium (assembly GCA_035532935.1). Lineage (GTDB taxonomy): Bacteria > Pseudomonadota > Alphaproteobacteria > ATCC43930 > CGMCC-115725 > DATJLY01. The sequence goes on along the minus strand of DATKQE010000043.1, from coordinate 13,835 downwards.
TCGCGGTCGAGGCCGCGGGCGTCAATCGCCCCGATGTGCTGCAGCGCAAGGGCGAATATCCGCCGCCGCCCGGCGCCTCGGACATTCCCGGACTGGAAGTGGCGGGCCGCGTCGTCGCGGTCGGGCTCGGCGTGCATCACCTCGCCGTCGGCGATGCGGTGTGCGCGCTGGTGAGCGGCGGCGGCTATGCCGCTCACTGCGTCGCGCCGGCGGTGCAATGTCTGCCGGTGCCGGCGGGGTTCGGCATGATCGAGGCGGCGGCGCTGCCGGAGACGTTCTTCACCGTATGGCACAATCTGTTCGAGCGCGGCCGGCTCGCCGCCGGCGAGAGCGTGCTCGTTCACGGCGGATCGAGCGGCATCGGCACAACCGCCATCATGCTCGCCCACGCCTTCGGCGCCCGCCCCATCTTCGCCACCGCCGGCTCGCCCGAGAAATGCCGCGCCTGCGAGGCGTTGGGCGCGACCCGGGCGGTCGACTACAAGCGGGACGACTTCGTCAAGGCGATCAAGGATGCGACCGGCGGGAACGGCGTCGACGTCATCCTCGACATGGTGGGCGGAAGCTATATCCAGCGCAATTTCAGCGCGCTCGCGGTCGATGGCCGGCTGGTGTTCATCGCCTTTCTCGGTGGCGCCACGGCCAGTGTGAACTTCGTCCCGGTGATGCTGAAGCGGCTCACCGTCACCGGCTCGACCTTGCGGGCGCGCAGCGTGGCGGCGAAGGGCGCGATCGCCACATCGCTCCATCGCCAGGTCTGGCCGCTGCTCGATGCCGGCAAGCTCCGTCCGGTCATCCATCGGACCTTTCCGCTGACCGAGGCCGAGGCGGCCCACCGCCTGATGGAGAGTTCCGAGCACATCGGCAAGATCGTGCTCACGATTTGACCGGTCGCGGGCGCCCGACTATATACATACCTGCCATCCCGGACATGACCGCCCCTGCCATCCAGCGCTCCCCCGGGGCGCCGGGACTGCGGGCGCGGCGCAATTTCAGGAGATCGCCGTGACATTGCCGCTCATGCCGAAAGCCACGGCCGTGTGGCTGGTGGAAAACACCTCACTCACTTTCGATCAGATCGGGGAGTTCTGCGGCCTCCACGCGCTCGAAGTGCAGGCGATCGCCGACGGCACGGTGGCGCTGCAGATGCTGGGGCTCGACCCTGTCGCCAACGGCCAGCTCACGCTCGCCGAGATCGAGCGCTGCCAACAGGACCCGGCCGCGCGGCTCAAGCTCGCCAAGGAGGCCGTGCCGGCGGCGCTCGTCAAGCATCGCGGGCCGCGCTACACGCCGATCGCCAAGCGCCAGGACAAGCCCGATGCGATCGCATGGCTGCTCAAGAACCACCCCGAATTGAGCGACGCGCAGCTCTCGAAGCTGATCGGCACCACCAAGCCGACGATCCAGGCGGTGCGCGACCGCAGCCATTGGAACGCGCCCAACATCAAGCCGCGCCATCCGGTTTCCGTCGGCCTGTGCACGCTCGAGGAACTCGAGGCAGCGGTCGCGCGCGCCAATCGCGGCAAGAAGGAACCCGTCACCGTGGCACCGCCCGACTACGAGGTCGAGAGCGAGGAGACCGCGTCCTAGCGGCACGCCCGCCCGTCGCCCGGCGCGGCACCGCCGCCGCGCGCCGTCACCCGCCAGCAACCAGCCCGGCCTGTTTCAGCGTCATCTCGATCTCGCCGAGCGCGGCCGGGTCCTCGATGGTCGCTGGCATGCGGTAAGGCGCGCCATCGGCGATGTTGCGCATGGTGCCGCGCAGGATCTTGCCCGAACGGGTCTTGGGCAGGCGTTCGACCACCACCGCGGTCTTGAAGCTCGCCACCGGTCCGATTCGCTCGCGCACCAGCGCTACCGTCTCGGCCGCGACCGTTTCGGGCGGCATGGCGGCGCCGGATTTGAGCACCAGGAAGCCGAGCGGCACCTGGCCCTTGAGCGCGTCGGCCACGCCGATGACGGCGCATTCGGCGACCGCCGGATGGGACGCCAGCACTTCCTCGATCGCGCCGGTGGAAAGACGGTGGCCGGCGACATTGATGATGTCGTCGGTGCGGGTCATGACGAAGACATAGCCGTCGGCGTCGATATAGCCGGCGTCGGCGGTCTGGTAGTAGCCGGGATAATCCGCGAGATAGGAGCGCACAAAGCGGTCATCGGCGTTCCACAGCGTCGGCGACGCGCCCGGCGGCAGCGGCAGCTTGACGCACAGCGCGCCGATCTCGCCGCGCTTCATCTCGTGGCCCTCGGCATCGAGCACGCGGAGATCATAGCCGGGCGCGGGCTTGGTCGCCGAGCCAAGCTTCACCGGCAAGGTCCCGAGCCCGACGAAATTGGCGGTGATCGCCCAGCCGGTCTCGGTCTGCCACCAATGATCGATCACCGGCTTTTGCAACTGGTCGCGCGCCCATTCGACGGTTGCCGGATCGGCACGCTCGCCGGCGAGAAAGAGCGTGCGGAACTTGCCGAGATCGTATTGGCGGATGAACGTGCCGTCGGGGTCCTCGCGCTTGATGGCGCGGAACGCGGTAGGCGCGGTGAACATGGCGTTGATGCCGTGCTCGGCGATCATGCGCCAATAGGTGCCCGCATCGGGCGTCCCCACCGGCTTGCCCTCGTAGAGCACGCTGGTGCAGCCATGGAACAGCGGCGCATAGACGATGTAGGAATGCCCGACCACCCAGCCGACATCGGACGCGGCGAAGAATACCTCGCCGGGCGCGACACCATAGACGTTCGCCATCGACCAGTTGAGCGCCACGGCATGGCCGCCATTGTCGCGCACGATGCCCTTGGGCATGCCGGTGGTGCCGGACGTGTAGAGGATATAAAGCGGATCGGTCGCTTCGACCGGAACGCACGCGGCCGGCGCCGCCGCCGCAATTGCCTCGTTCCAGTCGCGGTCGCGCCCGCGCTCGAGCGGTGCCTCGAGCATCGGCCGCTGCAGGATGAAGCACGCGAGCGGCTTCGACTGGGCGAGCGCGATCGCCTGATCGAGCAGCGGCTTGTAGGCAACGACGCGACCGGGCTCGACGCCGCACGAGGCGGACAGGATCAGTTTCGGCTTCGCGTCGTCGATGCGGGTCGCGAGTTCGGGTGCGGCGAAGCCGCCGAACACGACCGAATGAATGGCGCCGAGGCGCGCGCAGGCGAGCATCGCCATCACCGCCTCGGGCACCATCGGCATATAGATCAGGACGCGGTCGCCTTTGCCCACCCCGGCCGCGGCAATCGCGCCCGCGAGAAGCGCCACCTCATCGCGCAGCGCACGATAGCTGAAGCGCGCCTTCCGGCCGGTGACCGGACTGTCATAGATGAGCGCCGCCTGCTCGCCCCGCCCCGCCGCGACATGGCGGTCGAGCGCGTTCCAGCAGGTGTTGAGCCGGCCGCCGCGAAACCAGCGATAGAACGGCTTGTTGGTGTCGTCGAGCACGCGGTCCCAACGCCGCTCCCAGTCGATCGCCGCCGCCGCCTCGGCCCAGAAGCCCTCGGGATCGCGCAGCGAGCGGCGATAGATCTCATCATAGCGGCTGGCCATGGCGCATCCTCCTCGGCAGCGTTCCCGGCCGAAATTTGCAGTAATTATCGGCGGCTGCCAAGGCGGCGGTCGCAGTCCGCCGTATCGGCCGATCAGACCTTATGTCGCACCGTTAAGCATCCCGCCACCGCGATCGGAGACCGCGACGGCGCAGGTCTAGTGCGCGTGCTCGAGCTGGGCGATCTCGTCCTTGATGCGCAGTTTCTGGCGCTTGAGGTCGCCGAGCGCCTCCATACTGGGCGATGGTCGGTTGACTTCGCGGTCGATCGCCTCTTCCAGGCTGCGATGCCGGGCGCGGAGGGACTCTATACGTTCGAACATCGACGGCGACATGGCTCCTCCTGTCTCAGTCGGATCAGAGCTTCATTGCAGCATGCTAACGCCGATTGGACCCGGGGTCCAAGTGGGATATGCTGAATATTCCAACCCCGGACCACTGACAATCCATAATGGCAAGATAATGGAAAACGCTCAACGTCTTGTGGTAGGAATCAGTGGCGCCTCCGGTGTCATTTATGGCGTTCGCCTGCTCGAACTTCTCCGCTCGCTGCCGGTCGAGACGCATCTCGTCATGAGCCGGGCGGGCGAGGTGACGGTGGCGCACGAGACCACGCTCAAAGTGGCGCAGGTCCAGGCGCTCGCCCATCAGTGCCATCCGATCGCCGACATCGCCGCATCGATTTCTTCAGGCTCGTTCAAGACCATGGGCATGATCGTCGCGCCCTGCTCGATCCGCACCATGTCCGAGATCGCCTCGGGCGTGACATCCTCGCTGTTGACGCGGGCGGCCGACGTGACCCTCAAGGAGCGGCGGCGTCTCGTCCTCATGGTGCGCGAGACTCCGTTCCATGTCGGTCATCTGCGCACCATGACCGCTCTCGCCGAGATGGGCGCGATCATCGCCCCGCCGGTCCCGGCCTTCTATTCCCGGCCCGAGAGCATCGAGGAGATGATCGATCACAGCCTCAGTCGAGTTCTTGATTTGTTCGGTCTGGAAACCGGCAAGCTCAGACGCTGGGGCGAGGACAGCCCCGAAACGCCCCGGCGCCTCCGGCGCAACGAGCCGGGCTGAGCGCGCAGGTCACGCCGCGAAGCCCTGCCGCAGCGCCGCGGCACACTCGCCAAACGCCTCGTCCGCGGCATCGACCGCATTGGTCATGCCAAGAAACCCGTGGATGAGGCCGTCGAAGCAGCGATAGCGTACCGGTGTGCCCGCGGCGGCAAGGCGGTCGGCATAGGTCTTGCCCTCGTCCCGCAGCGGGTCAAAGCCGGCCGTCAGCACCAATGCCGGCGCGAGCCCCGAAAGGTCGGCGGCACGCAGCGGCGAGGCACGCCAGTCGGCCATGTCCTGCTGACGGGCGAGATAAAGACGGCTGAACCATTGCATGGTGTCGCGGGTCAGCATGTAGCCGTCGGCGAATTCGCGGTAGGAAGCGCTTTCGGCACCGAGATCGGTCACCGGATAGACCAGGAGTTGCGCCGCCAGAAAGACCTTCGCATCGCGCGCCAGGAGGGCCGTCACCGCGGCGAGATTGCCGCCGGCGCTGTCGCCGCCGACGGCGAGGCGCCGGCCATCGATGCCAAGCGCGCCCGCCTGCGCGCGCACCCCTTCGACCGCCGCCCAGGCGTCCTCGACGGCGGCGGGAAACGGATGCTCCGGCGCCAGTCGATAGTCGACGGCGACGATGGCGCACCCGGCCCGATTGGCGAGCGCCCGGCAGACGCGGTCATGGGAGTCGAGGTTGCCGATGACGAAGCCGCCGCCATGGAAATAGACCATGACCGGCAACACCTCTTCGCGGCTTGTGCCGTGCGCGCGATAGAGGCGGATCGGGATCGCGCCGCCTGGCCCGGGTAAGCTGCGGTCCTCGACGGCTCCCACGTCCTCGGCCGGGCGCGCGAACACGCTGAACATGACCTTCGCCACGTCGCGCGCCGCGGCGGGCGTCAGCATGTTGAGCGGCGGCCGTCCGGAGGCGACGACAAAGTCGATAACGGCCTGAACCTGCGAATCAAGCGGCATCGTTCTCCCCTTGCGTGCGCTAAGCGGCCTCGGCGTCGAGGGCGGCGACGATCGGCGCCGCCGCCGCCGCGGCTTCCGCCCCGATATAGCGGAGCAGGTTCTCGCGCGCCGCCGCCGCCCGCGCGGTCTCGGTCGCGGCCGGATCGGGCGCCGGGGCCAGTGGTGCGATGCGCGCGATGGCGGTCCGCTCGGCCTCCAGCTCGATCGCCTTCATGCGGGCATAGAGCGCTTCGGCGCCGGCGATGTCCTTGAGCGCGTGGCGGGTCCGGCGCAGCGGCTCGACCACCGCGCTGCGCCACGGGCGCGCCAGGGAATCGATGGAGGCGAGGCGCGCGTCATCGATGACACCGCGCCCGCTCGCCCCCAGCCAGCAACAATAGAGCGCAATGATGACGTCCTTGCCGTAGTCGTCCTGCAGCACGCGGCAGGCCGGCGACACGCCCGGGCGGGCATAGAGCGCCAGGCAGTAGTGCCAGAATTCGTCGTTCGCCTCAGCCATCGCCCAAACTGATCCCCAGGCCGCGGGCGGTACGCACCAGCGTCCCGTCCGGATCGACCTCTTGCGGCCGCCGCACCGCCTCGGCCAGCGGCACGTCGACAACGCGGCGGTTCCGCCACGCGACCATGCGGTCGAACCGGCCGGCGGCAATGAGGTCGACCGCATGCACGCCGAAGGCCGAGGCGAGCATGCGATCGTCCCAGGTCGGCTGGCCGCCGCGCTGCACGTGACCGAGGACCGTGACGCGCGTTTCGGCGCCCGTCAACCGGGTGACGGCGTCGCCGAGGATGTGGCCAATGCCGCCATAGGTGCGGCCGCCGCCGGCGTGCTGCTGTTGCACCGCGTGGCCGGTGCGGTCCTTGACCGCCTCGGCGACGATGATAAGGGCGAAGTTGCGGCCCTGGCGCCGGACCTTGTCGATATGCGCGGCGATCGCCTCGAGGCTATAGGCAATCTCGGGAATGAGGATGATGTCGGCGCCGCCGGCGATGCCGGCGCTGAGCGCGATATGGCCGGCGTCGCGCCCCATCACCTCGAGGATCATGACCCGGTCGTGGCTCGCCGCGGTCGGCTGCAGCCGGTCGAGCGCTTCGGTCGCGACCGCTACGGCGGTGTTGTAGCCGACCGAGCTCTCGGTGGCGCCGACATCGTTGTCGATCGTCTTGGGGATGCCAACGAGCTTGACCCCGCCCTGCTGCGCGAGCCGGCGGAGGATGGCGAAACTGCCGTCGCCGCCGACGCCGATGAGCGCGTCGATGCCGAGCGCGCGCACGCCCTCGATGACCTCGTCGGAGCGGTCGCGCACGCTGCCGTCCGGCAAGGGAAAGGCGAACGGGTCGCCCTTGTTGGTGGTGCCGAGAATGGTGCCGCCGAGGCGCAGGATATTGACGGTCGAGATGCGCAGGTCGAGCTCCTCGTACTCGACCGGCCGGCGCATCAGCCCCATCGTGCCTTGGCGGATGCCATAGACGCGCCAGCCATATCCCTGAATGGCGCGCGCGACCACGGCGCGGATCGCCGCGTTCAGTCCGGCGCAGTCGCCGCCGCTGGTGAGGATGCCGATGGTCTTCGTAGAGGACGAGGTCTGCGCCATGTTTCGCGCGCTCCTGGCTCGGGGACGACTCTCACCCCGCGCCGGGTGATTTGCTATACTGTCGGGCCTCGGCGGCGATTGGGCTCATACCCGTCATGGATCTCCAGATCGAAGCCTTGAAGGCGAGGATCGCAGCGCTCAAGAGCGAACACCGCGACCTCGACGAAGCGATAGCCCACCTCTCGGTAGAGGTTCCGGCCGATCATTTGCACCTGCAACGTCTCAAGAAGCGCAAGCTCGCGCTCAAGGATCTCGTCGCCAAGCTCGAGACGAAATTGCTGCCCGACATCATCGCCTGAGCCGCCACCGCGCCTATTCCACGCGTTTCATCGTCGCCTTGGTACGGTACATCGCGCGGTCGGCCGCCTCAATGATCTCGCTGGCGCTGTCGCTGCCCGCGAACGCATAGGCGCCGAAGGCGACGGTGAGGCGAATCGGGACCCGCTGCCAGATCGTCTCGCGCGCCTCGATCAGCGCTGCAAGCTCCGCCGCTTTGCGCTCGGCATGGGCCTGATCCGCCTGGACCAGGAGGACGCCCATCTCGTCGCCGCCCAGCCGTCCGACCACGTCGGTGGTGCGCACGTTCTCGACCAAGACCTGCGCCATCGCGACCAGCGCCGCATCGCCGGCAGCGTGGCCGTTGGCGTCGTTGATCTGCTTCATGTTGTTGACGTCGAAATAGACAATGCTGGCGGGCACGGCATAGCGGCGCGCGAACGCGAGCATGCGCGTCAACTCGCGGACGAAGGCGCGCCGGTTCACCACCGGCATCAGTGGGTCCTCGTCGACCAGCTTCTCGAGAAAGCCGATCCGCGCCCGCGCTTCGGAAAGCTCGCCACGCAACTGGTCGACCTCGGCCATCAGCGTCGCCAGCGCGCGGCGGACATTGGGGGTGAGTTCGGCCTCCGAGACGCCGCCCACCTCCAGCACGTCGCGAGGCGTCGCGGCCGCTGGCACCGCCGCCGGCCGCGCCGCCGCGCCGCGGCGGACGGAGGAGACGCGCTCGATCGACTTGCGGTCGCGGATTTCCATCGGGCCCCGGCACTATGGTTAATATTCCTGCACCACGATTATGCCCGAAATCCGCTGCCTCTCTCAAGGAAATGGCGCGTCGCCAGGCGCCATGATGCCTTGCCGCAGGCGCTCTCATTCCTATAATGCGCGCTTTCGCGGGGTCCCGGGAACAGCGCGGCCATGGCCGGCACGACACCTCTGGTCGGCATCATCATGGGCAGCGCATCGGATTGGGAGACGATGCGCCACGCCGCCCTGACGCTCGAGCGGCTGGAGGTCGCGCACGAGGTGCGAATCGTGTCGGCGCATCGGACGCCGCAGCGTCTTGCCGCCTATGCCGGCACCGCGCGCGGCCGCGGGCTCAAGGTCATCATCGCCGGGGCCGGCGGCGCCGCGCATCTCCCCGGCATGGCCGCCGCGATGACGCCGCTGCCGGTGCTGGGCGTGCCGGTCGAGAGCGCGGCATTGAAGGGGCTCGACAGCCTCCTGTCGATCGTGCAGATGCCGGGTGGCGTGCCGGTCGGGACGCTGGCCATCGGCAAGGCCGGGGCGATCAATGCCGCGCTGCTCGCCGCGGCGATTCTCGCGCTGGGCGATCCCGTGCTCGCCGCCGCGCTCGACGAATTCCGCCGCGCCCAGACCGACGCGGTGCCGGAGCAACCCGATCCGGCATGATTCCCCCAGGCAGCACCATCGGCATCCTCGGCGGCGGCCAGCTGGGGCGCATGACGGCGTTGGCGGCGGCGCAGCTCGGCTATCGCAGCCACGTCTTTTGTCCCGAGACGCTGAGCCCGGCCAAGCTGGTGACGCCGTTCGCCACGGCGGCGCGCTATGACGATGCCGAGGCGCTTGCCGCCTTCGCCGCCGCGGTCGACGTCGTCACCTTCGAATTCGAGAACGTGCCGGCCGCGGCCGCCGACCTCCTCGCCGGCCTCAAGCCGGTGCGGCCGGGGCCGGCGATCCTTCGCATCTCGCAGGACCGTCTCGCCGAGAAGAATTTCCTGCGCTCGATCGGCGTGGCGACGACACGCTTTGCGGCGGTGCGCAGCGCCGCCGAACTCGCCGACGCCTGCGCCGCGATCGGCCGGCCCGCCGTCTTGAAGACCGTCCGGCTCGGCTATGACGGCAAGGGGCAAGTGATGATCGGCGCCGCGACCGACCTCGCCGCCGCCTGGGGCGCACTCGGCAGCGAGCTCGCGATCCTCGAAGGCTTCGTCGACTTTGCCTGCGAAATCTCGGTGATCGTCGCGCGCGGCGAGGACGGCACGTTCGCGGTCTATCCGCCGGTCGAGAACCGCCACGTCCACCACATTCTCGACACCACCATCGCCCCGGCGCCGATTGCCGCCGAGGCCGCGGCGCGCGCCGTGGCGATCGCCCGTGCCACCGCTTCGGCCTTGGACCTCGTCGGCCTGCTCGCGGTCGAGATGTTCGTCACCAAGGACGGCACGCTGCTCGTCAACGAGCTGGCGCCGCGGCCGCATAATTCCGGCCACTGGACCCTCGATGCCTGCGTCACCAGCCAGTTCGAGCAGCTCGTGCGGGCCATTTGCGGCCTGAAGCTGGGCTCGCCGGAGCCGCATTCGGACGCGGTGATGAAGAACCTCATCGGCGCGGACGTCGCGCGCTGGCAGGAATTCCTCGCCGATCCGCGCGCCAAGCTCCATCTCTACGGCAAGACCGAGACCTTGCCCGGCCGCAAGATGGGCCACGTCACGACGCTGAAGCCGCGCGGCTAGGGCAAGGGGTCAGTCGGGACGCTGCGTGGTGCTGATGCCGTGGTCGTTTTCGGTGATGGCGAGGGGCGGCATGCAAGCGAAAGCTTTCAGCCCGGGATAGGCCTCGTTCATCGGGATGTCGATCCCGCGCGCCTGCACGACGCGCCGGCCGGGAAGGGTCAGCATCATATCGCGCAGCGGGAAACAGTGACCGCGCAGCAGGCCGGCGCCCTTGGGACTGATGCTGTAACACATGCAGCCCAGGGCGCGGTGCAGCCGAAGCAGCAGCGGCGCGACGACGCTGTCCTGGAAGAGCGCGACGCCCTTTCGCATCGCCTCCTGATCGAACTGCATCAGCGCGCGCGACACGCCCGGCAGCAGATCGATCTGGACATATTCGTCGAAATTGTAGCCCCACAAGACGATATCCCAATCGGGCGGCAACGCGCGCTCGATCAGTGTCGCCGCCGTATCCTCGAACCGGCGATTGAAGATCGCATCGTCTTCGCAGATGGTAATAGGTCGCTGGCCGGAGATTGCCGCTTCCCAGAGCGCACGATGCGATAGCGCGCAACCCAGCGCGCCCTTGGTGTAGCTATTGGCGACGGCGGGTTCGATGACGCCGTCGGCGATCAGCCGCTGCGCGTCGAGACCCCGGCCATCGACGGCGGCAAATCGCGTCACCGATCGCAGGTGGCCGTTGCGGCGCGCGAATGTCGCGAGCCGGTCCGCGCTGCGGTCGAGATTGATGACGGTGACGTCCATGGCCGCTGCTCGGGTCTCGCGACCTCCTAGAACCGCGCGCGGGCGTGGCGCAGGACGCGCAGCGGGTGGGGAAAATTGTCGAACGCGCGCCCGAGCCGCGCGCGAATCCGCGGCAAGGCCCGGACCTCGGCGAGGCGGCGCGCGAGAAACGCTGCGGTCGCTTCGCCCTGGGGCGAGCGGTCGTCCAGCCAGTAAAGAGTCGTTGCCGCATAGATGCCGGCGAGGATGCCGCGCTTGGTGTAGAAGCTGAAATCCGTCGCCTGGTCGCCCGCCGCGTACCACAGCGCATCGACCGTGTCATAGAGCAGCCGCGCGGCAAGCGGCGCATTCTGCGGCAGCGTCAGCAGCGCCAGACCGCGCCGTACCGCCTCGCGATGCGGCGCAAGCAACGCGAGCCGCGTTCGGACGCCGAGCGCGATGCGCTCGCTCGCCTTCATGCCGTCCAGCGGGCGCGACGCCATGGTCTCGAGCGCGAGGCGGTCGGCCCAATGGCTGAACCACGCCACCAGCGCACGCGCTCCGCCGGGAAAGAGCGCACGCATCTCCGCCGCATCCATGCCGATGCGCCGCGCGGCGGCTGCCATGGCGGCGCCGGTCCAGCCGTCGAACGGCACGTCCGGCAGCATCGCCGCGAGCAGTTCGTCCTTTCGGATGGTCTCGTCCATCGCTAGGCCGTCGCCGGCGCCGCGGCGCCGAGGTCGAGGGGATAGCGCGCGCCCTCCTCGTTGAACACCAGGAGGCTCAGATCGGTCATGCGCTGGGGATAGAGGATGCCGTCGAGATGATCGCATTCGTGCTGCACCACGCGCGCGTGAAAGCCTTCGACGATGCGCAGGACGCTGCCGCCCTCGGGCGTGGCGCCCTGATAGCGGATACGGGCAAAACGCGGCACCGCGCCGCGCAGGCCCGGCACCGAGAGACAACCCTCCCAGCCCAGCTCGCGCGCCTCGCCCATCGGCTCGACCACCGGATTGATCAGCGTCAGCAGCGCCTGCGGGGCGTCCTCGGGGCGGCCGCTGACGCGCTCCTCCGGGACGCGGAAGATGACGACGCGCAGCGGGACGTGCACCTGCGGCGCCGCGAGCCCCGCGCCGCCGATATCGACGAGCGTCTCCACCATGTCGGCGACGAGGCGGCGGATCTCGGGGGCGGTCGGGTCCGCCACCGGCTCCGCCTTGCGCCGCAGCACGGGATGTCCCATGCGCGCAATCTTGAGGATCGCCATGGGGCTAATATGAGGGGCCCGGCGCAGCCGGTAAAGCCGGGGGTGGCGGCACCCTTCACAAGGGGCGGGCGGCGTGGTATCTAGAACGGCATTGGCTGCGCGCGTGCGCGGCCAGTTTCGTTTCGGCCGCGACTCGGAAAGGAGATGCGCCTCGTGCAAGTGCTCGTTCGCGACAACAACGTCGATCAGGCGCTGCGCGCCCTCAAGAAGAAAATGCAGCGCGAAGGTGTGTTTCGCGAAATGAAGCTCCGCCGCAACTACGAGAAGCCATCCGAGCGCCGCGCCCGCGAAAAGGCGGAGGCCGTACGCCGCTACCGCAAGCTCCTGCGCAAGCGCATGGAACGCGAAGGCTACTGACGCGCCGGTTCGCGCCCGATCGAGCCGCCCGGGCCTGCCCGCGGCGGCCTTGCTTTGCCGGGCGGAGGCGCCATTGCCGAAGCTGAGCGCTGGCCTGCTGCCCTACCGTCGTCGCGACGGCGCGATCGAGGTGTTCCTGGTCCATCCCGGCGGCCCGTTCTGGGCGAAGAAGGACGACGGCGCCTGGACCATCGCCAAGGGCGAGCCCGAACCCGGCGAGGACCCGCTCGACGCCGCCCGGCGCGAGTTCCGCGAGGAGACCGGGCTCGATCTCGCCGGGCCGTTCCGGCCGCTCGCCGTGATCCGCCAGGCGGGCGGCAAGACCGTCCAGGCCTGGGCCGTCGCCGCCGAGATCGACGCGGCCGCCATCCACTCCAACGAATTCACGCTGGAATGGCCGCCCCGCTCCGGCCGCCGGCGTTCCTTTCCCGAGATCGACCGCGCCCAATGGTTCGCGATCGAAGCGGCGCGGACCAAGATCAACCGCGCGCAAGCCGCGTTCCTCGACGAACTGATCGGCATCCTGGGCGCATAGCGCGGCAGGGGCAGGTCTTCAGATTTCGCCGGCGCGGTGGCATGCTCCCGGCCCATGCGCACGCTCTACAACCGGATCGCGGGACAGAGCCTCGAGCGGCTGGCCGCGCTGAGCGACGGGCTCTTCGCCATCGCCATGACGCTCCTCATTCTCGACATCCGCATCCCCGCCGCCGCCGGCATCCACGGCGAGGGCGCGCTGTGGCACGCCGTCGCCGCGCTGGCGCCGCGTTTCGTCATGTATCTCATGAGCTTCCTCACCCTCGGCATCTTCTGGGCGGGACAGCAGACGCAATTCAATCACTTCGCGCGCGCCGACCGCGACCTCGCCTGGATTCACCTGGCGTTCCTCGCGGCGGTCGCGACCATGCCGTTCTCGACCCGGCTCCTGGCCGAGTTCATCACCTTTCGCGTCGCGCTGCTGATCTACTGGGCGAATATTCTGGTGCTCGGCGCGACGCTTTATTTCAGCCTCGTCTATGCCTGCCGCGCCGGGCTCATCAAGGAGGGCGTTTCCCCGGATGTCGCGCACGCGCTGGAGCGGCGCATCCTCATCGCCCAGGGCCTCTATGCGCTCGGCGCCGCGCTCTGCGTCGTCGGCACCTATTGGAGCATCGGCTTCATCGTCCTGGTTCAGCTCAACTACGCGGTCGCGCCACGCCTGCCGTTCGGACGGCGCGCCGGTTGAGCGCTATTCCAGCGCCTTGACGATTTCCTCGGTCATCTTCTTGGCGTCGCCGAACAGCATCATGGTGTTGTCGCGGAAGAACAGCTCGTTCTCGACGCCGGCATAGCCCGAGGCCATCGAGCGCTTCACGAACAGCACCGTCTTGGCGCGCTCGACGTCGAGGATCGGCATGCCGTAGATCGGCGACGAAGGATCGGTCTTCGCTGCCGGATTGGTCACGTCATTGGCGCCGATGACATAGGCAACGTCGGTGGTGGCGAAATCGCGGTTGATTTCGTCGAGCTCCAACACCTCGTCATAGGGCACGTTCGCCTCGGCCAGGAGCACGTTCATGTGCCCGGGCATGCGCCCCGCCACCGGATGGATGGCATAGCGCACGGT
>DATKQE010000042.1:0-21355 GCA_035532935.1 Allostellaceae bacterium | reverse complement strand
GGATGGCCGGGTCGAGCCCGGCCAAGGCGGCGCGGAAGGGCGGTTCGAAGCACGCGCGGGCGCAGCCCGGTACGGGGATGGTCTGGTCCGAGGAGGATCGCAATGGAAATTGGCGCGATGGCATCTGCGCTGGGTGATGCCGCTGCCGGGACTGTCTCGACGCGCCGGAGCGCTGTCGCGCGGCTGCCGAAAGTAATCCAACGTGGCGGGACGGCGATTCCGAGCGGCTGGCGGATCGCGTACGACGACCTCTTTCATTCGATAGATCAATCGCTGGGGCAAAAAATGCGAGGTTTTTTCCGGGCCGCGATACTCATTTATACTCATTTCGCTTCGACCGGCCGCGCGCCGCGCGCGATCGGGGCGCGTGTTTCATTGACACACCGGCCCGACGCCTGCAGAATTCACAAAACGAAAATGTGTTTAAGGGAGGGGTCGCCATGAGGGATTTGAGTCCGTTCGGGCGCGATGTCACGCGCCGTCGTCTGATCGCCGGGGCCGGCGCCGCCGGGCTCGCAATGGCCGCCGTGCCGGCCTGGGCACGCACGGTCGAACTTCCGCTCCCGGGCGGACCCGGGGCGCGGCCGATCACCACCGCCTTTCCGCAAAAAGGCGCGATGATCCTGCAGCGAACGCGGCCGCCGCTTCTGGAAACGCCGTTCGCGGTGTTCGATCACGGCGTGTTCACGCCCAACGATCGCTTCTTCGTGCGCTGGCACTGGGCGGTGATCCCGACCGAAATCGATGCCGGCAAGTTCCGTCTCGCCGTGCACGGCCACGTGAACCGGACGCTGTCGCTGTCGCTCGCCGACATCTTGAAGCTGCCGCGGGTCGAGGTGGCGGCGGTCAACCAGTGCTCGGGCAATTCGCGCGGCTTCTTCGAGCCGCGCGTCGCCGGCGGCGAATGGGCGAACGGCGCGATGGGGAACGCGCGCTGGACCGGGGTCACGCTCAAGAGCGTGCTCGACCGGGCCGGCATCAAGGCGGGCGCCGTGCAGGTGCGCTTCAACGGCATGGACGATCCGGTCGTGCCGACCGGACCCGACTTCATGAAATCGCTGGCCGTCGATCACGCCAGCGACGGCGAGGTGATGATCGCCTATGCCATGAACGGCCGGCCGCTGCCGCTGCTCAACGGCTTCCCGCTGCGGCTCGTCGTGCCGGGCTGGTACGCGACCTATTGGGTCAAGATGCTCAACGACATCGAGGTGCTCGACCAGCCGGACGCGAATTTCTGGATGAAGACCGCCTACACCATTCCCGAGACGCCGGGCGCCGACATGAAGCCGGGCCAGACCGGCTTGACGATGGTGCCGATCAACCGCATGAACCCGCGTTCCTTCATCACCAACCTCGTCTCGGGAGCGAAGGTTCATGCCGGCAGACCGACGCTCGTGCGCGGCATCGCGTTCGGCGGCGACAGCGGCGTGAAGCGGGTGGATTTTTCCAGCGACGGCGGCCGGAACTGGCATGCGGCACGGCTCGGCAGGGACGAAGGCAAATACAGCTTCCGGCGCTGGGACGCGCATTTCACGCCGGCGGCAAAAGCGAGCCATACGCTGATGGTCCGCTGCACCAACGCCGAGGGCGCGGCGCAGCCCGACCACGCCAATTGGAACCCGGCGGGGTTCATGCGCAACGTGATCGAATCCGTCACCGTGACGGCGGCCTGAGGGGGGCGAAGATGATGCGCATGAGACTGCCGGTCCTGCTCGTCGCGGTCGCCGCGACGGTGCCGTTGTGGAGCGACGCGAAGACCGCGTTGGTGCTGAAATCGGTGACGGTCACGCTGCCCGCGAGCACGGCGATGTTCCCGCCCGGCCCGGGCGCGGAGGCCGCCAACGGCAACTGCCTCGCCTGTCACTCGGTCGGCATGGTGATGAACCAGCCGCCGATGCCCAAGGCGGCATGGGCAGCCGAGGTGGCCAAGATGCGCAACGTCTACAAGGCGCCGGTGGCGGAAACGGACGTCGCCGCGATCGTCGACTACCTGACCAGCATCAAGGGACCGAAATAGGCGGTTCCGCCGGGGCGCCGGCGCGCCGCAGGCGTCGCCGCCAGTGGAGATACAGCGCGACGGCGGCTGCCGCCAGCGCGCCCGTGGCCAGGAGCAGCGGCTCGATGCCGCCGATGCCGTGGACGAAGTACAGCAGCCGCTGGCCGAGCCAATAGGCCAGCAGGCCCCACCACCCGACCCACAGCGCGGCGCCCAGCGCGTTGAAGACGAGAAACCGTCCCCACGCCATCTCCAGCGTGCCGGCCGCGATGCCGCCCAGGGAGCGCGCGACCACCACGAAGCGCGCTGCCGTCAGCAGCCAGGCGCCATAGCGGTCGAAGCCTTTTTCCACCTGGGCGAGCCGCTTGGCGGTGATGCCGATGCGGGCGCCGTAATGGACCACCAGCGCGTGCCCGCCGTAGCGGCCGATCGCGAAGCCGACGATGTTGCCGATCGTGGCGGCGGCCCAGGCGAGCGGCAGCAGCCGGGCGATGTCGAACACGCCGCGGTCGGCGAGCAGCGAGGCGGCGATGAGCAGGGTCTCGCCCGGCAGCGGCAGCCCGGCATTCTCGAGCAGCATCCCGGCCGAAACTGCGAGATAGCCGTATTCGTGGAGATAGGGCTGAACCGCGCCGAAGCCGCTCAACTCGCCGGCACCTCGAGCGCGGTCATCGACGGCGCAACGGTCACGTGTTGTCTCCAATCCCCATAAAGGGTGGGTCCCGCACGTTGCCCGAGGGACCAAGCCCTGTCCAGCTTTGACTCGCGCGCCTCATAGGAACAAAACTGGAAAAATCGCATCCGATTCACCGAGAACGATCCGTGAGAGCTGGCTGGCGGTGTTCGAGCACTTCCGCGGCATCGTCATGACCGCGCGCCTGGTCGAATGCACCGGCCGCGTACAGCGCGAGGGCGCGGTCATTCACGTCATCGCCGCAGAGTTCCGCGACCGCACACCGCTTTTGGCCCAACTCGCCCGCGGCGCCGACATCCCGGTCGCGAGCCGCGATTTCCATTGACCTGCGGCCGCCGCGCCGGGCTTTAGCCGCCGGAGGTTCGCCGCTGCCGCGCCAGCGCCGCCGCCAGTCTGCGATAGAGCGGTGCGGGATGGGTATTGCGCGGCGGCAACTTGCCGATCGCGTCGGCGGCGCGTGCGAGTTTTCGTAGCACGTCGGGCCGTGCCGTTTCAGGGATGCGCGCGCGCCGGCCGCGATAGGTGCCGAGCACGGCCTCGATCGCCAGGGGCAGCCGACGCCGGTCGACACTGCCGTCGGCATGGCGATAGGGCAGCTTCCACGTCGCCGGCCGACCCGTATCGGCGACATAGGCGAAGCAGCCCGCCGGCAAGTGGTATTTCGGCTGCAGCAGGTCCGGCTGCGCCATCGCTGCCGTCGCCAGCAGAGCCGCCGCCGCGATCGCGGCCAAGACCGGGCGCAGCGTTCTGCAAAACATCATGCCCCTTTCGTTGTGCGACTTGCGCGCAGAGCCGTGGCACCATAGCACCAGCGCACCACGACGAGGCCGCGAGACTGCCGCATGACCTGGGTTTTCGCCGAAGCCCCGCCGCCCGCCGATGCGCTGCGCCAGGCGGTGCGGGCAGCCTATCGCGAGGACGAGAGCGCGGCGGTCGCGCGCATCCTCGCGGTGGCGGAACTGACGCCGGCGGAGAAGAGCCGCATCGCGGCGGCGGCGCGGCAGTTGGTGGAGGCCGCGCGCCAGCGCCGCCACGGCGGCAGCGGGATCGATGTGTTCCTCAGCGAATACCGGTTGTCATCGCAGGAGGGCATTGCGCTCCTCTGTCTCGCCGAGGCGCTGCTGCGGATTCCCGACGCCGCCACCGTCGATCGCCTCATTCGCGACAAGCTCGCGCCCGCCGATTGGGCGCGCCATCTCGGCCAGTCCGCGTCACTCTTCGTCAATGCCTCGACCTGGGCGCTGATGCTCACCGGGCGGCTGGTGCACGCCCCCGGAACAGGTCCGGGGGCGGCCGCGCATGATTGGGGCGCGGTGCTGCATCGCCTCGTCGCGCGCTCGGGCGAGCCGGTGGTGCGCCAGGCGGTCACCGCGGCGATCCGCATCCTCGCGCGGCAATTCGTCATGGGCCGCACCATCGCCGAGGCGCTGGCGCGGGCGAAGCCGGCGGAGAAGAAGGGCTATCGCCACTCCTACGACATGCTGGGCGAGGCGGCGCGCACCGCGGACGACGCGGCGCGGTACGAGGCGCGCTATCGCGCGGCGATTGCCGCCATCGGTGTCGCCGCAAGCGGCAGCGATCTGCGCCAGGCGCCGGGCTTGTCGGTCAAGCTCTCGGCGCTGCATCCGCGCTACGAGGAAAGTCAGCGCGCCCGCGTCCTGGCCGAGCTCGGGCCGCGCCTCCTGGCGCTGGCGGCGGCGGCGAAGGATGCCGGAATCGGTTTCACGATCGACGCCGAGGAGGCCGACCGGCTCGAATTGTCGCTCGAGCTCGTGGCGATGCTGGCCGCCGCGCCGGCGCTCGCAGGGTGGAATGGGCTGGGCCTGGCGGTGCAGGCCTATCAGAAGCGCGCGCTGCCGCTGCTCGACTGGCTTGCCGAGCTGGCGCGGCGCAACCGGCGGCGGCTGATGGTCCGGTTGGTCAAGGGCGCCTATTGGGACAGCGAGGTGAAGCGCAGCCAGGAACGCGGCTTCGCCGACTATCCCGTCTATACCCGCAAGCTCGCCACCGACGTGTCCTACATCGCCTGCGTCACGCGGCTGCTGGCGGCGCCCGACGCCTTCTTTCCGCAATTCGCCACTCACAATGCGCATACCGTCGCGACCGTGCGCGCGCTCGCGAGAGACAACCGCGATTTCGAGTTTCAGCGCCTGCACGGCATGGGCGAGGCGCTCTACGCTCAGATCGTCTCGCCCGACCTGCCGTGCCGAGTCTATGCGCCGGTCGGCGGGCACGAGGATCTGTTGGCCTATCTCGTCCGCCGCCTGCTCGAGAACGGCGCCAACACCTCCTTCGTCAACCGGCTGGTCGACGACGCCGCGCCGGTGGAGGACATCGTCGCCGACCCCGCTGCGCGGCTCGCCGCGCTCAAGGCCAAGCCGCATCCGCGCATTCCCCGACCGCCCGATCTTTATGGCGCCGAGCGCCGCAACGCGCACGGCCTCGACCTCGCCGATCCAGCGGCGCTGGCCGAGCTCAAACGCGCGCTCGAGGTGGAACCGGCAGCCTGGAGCGCCGCGCCCATCATCGCCGGCGACGCGGGAAGCGGCGCGGCGCGCGCGGCGTACGATCCTGCCGACCATCGCCGCGCCGTCGGTACCGTCATCGCGGCGGACGAGGGGTTGGCGGACGCCGCGCTCGCGGCCGCCGCCGGTGCCGCGCGCGACTGGGCGGCGCATCCGGCCGAAGCGCGCGCGCGCTGTCTCGAACGCGCTGCCGACCTCATGGAGGCGCGGCTGCCGGCGCTCATGGCGATAATCGTGCGCGAGGGCGGGCGAACGCTTCCCGACGCGCTCTCCGAGGTGCGCGAGGCGGTCGACCACTGCCGCTATTACGCCGCCCGCGCCCGGGCCGAATTCGCCGTGCCGCTGACGCTGCCGGGCCCGACCGGCGAGCGCAACCAGCTCTCGCTGCACGGGCGCGGCGTGTTCTTGTGCATCTCGCCGTGGAACTTTCCGCTGGCGATCTTCACCGGCCAGATCGCGGCGGCGCTGGTGGCGGGCAACGCGGTCATCGCCAAGCCCGCCGAGGCGACGCCGCTCGTTGCCGCTGCCGCCGTGCGCATCCTGCACGAGGCGGGCATTCCGGGTCCGGTGCTCAATCTCCTGCCCGGCGACGGGCCGCGCCTCGGCGCGCGCATTCTCGCCGACGAGCGCCTCGCCGGCGTCGCCTTCACCGGCTCGACCGAGACCGCGCGCAGCATCGCCCGCGCGCTGGCGGCGAAGCCGGGGCCAATCGTGCCGTTCATCGCCGAGACCGGCGGCCAGAACGCGCTCATCGCGGATTCATCTGCGCTGCCCGAGCAGCTCGTGGCCGACGTGCTCCTATCCGCCTTCGACAGCGCCGGTCAGCGCTGCTCGGCGCTGCGCGTGCTGTTCGTGCAGGATGGGATCGCCGATCGCGTCCTCACCATGCTCGCGGGCGCGATGCAAGAGCTCGTCATCGGCGATCCCGCGCTCATCGCTACCGATATCGGCCCGGTGATCGATGCCGAGGCGCGGGCAGCGCTCGAGGCGCATGCCGCGCGCATGCGGCAGCAGGGGCGCGTCATCGCCGAGCGGACGCTGCCCGCCGGCGCCGCGCACGGCACGTTCTTCGCGCCGCGCGCCTACGAGATCCCGACGCTCGGCCTCGTCGAGCGCGAGGTGTTCGGGCCGATCCTCCACGTCGTGCGCTGGCAGGGTGATCGGCTCGACGCCGTGCTCGAGGCGATCGACGCCACCGGTTATGGCCTCACCCTCGGCATTCACAGCCGCATCGACGAGACCATACGCACGATCGCCGCGCGTCTCCGCGTGGGCAATGTCTATGTCAACCGCAGCATCATCGGCGCGGTGGTGGGGGCGCAGCCCTTCGGCGGCGAGCGCCTGTCGGGGACCGGCCCCAAGGCCGGCGGTCCGTTCTATCTGCACGGCTTTGCCACCGAGCGCGCGATGTCGACCGATACCACCGCCGCCGGCGGCAATGCGAGCCTGTTGTCGCTCAAGGACGATGAGGAATTTGCGCCCGGTTAGACGGGCCGGCCGAGAAATGGCGTGAGGCCATCGAGCACGAGCTGCGCCGCCAGCGCGGCGAGGACGATGCCGAGGATCCGGGTCACCACGTTGGCGCCGGTGACGCCCAGAAACCGCATCACCCGCACCGCGCTCAGCAACACGACGAGGGTGAGGAGCAGGACCGCCGCCATCGCGCCGATCACGCCCGCCGCCTCGAGCGGCGAGCGTGCGCGGCCCATCAGCAGCATGATCGAGGTGAGCGCGCCCGGCCCCGCCAGCAGCGGAAACGCCAGCGGAAACACCGACACATCGGTGCTGCGCGATGCCTCCTCCTGCTCCGGCACGGTCGGCGTGCGGATGCCCGAGCGGCGCGCGAACACCATGTCGGTCGCGAGCAGGAAGAGCAGGATCCCGCCGGCGATGCGGAAGGCGGGAAGCGTGATGCCCAGCGCCTCGAGCACCCACTCGCCCAGAAACGCGAAGACCAACAGCAGCGCGCCGGCGATGGCGATGGCGCGCCAAGCGGTGCGGCGGCTGAACTCGTCAGGCACGTTGCCGGTCAGGGTGGCGAATACGGCTGCGGCGCTCACCGGGTCGATGATGACGAGCAGCGTGACGAAACTGTAGGCGATCGAATACGGCATTGCGGCCTGTCCCGGGAAGCGCCGGCATCATAGGTGATTTTTACCGCGGCGCAGCCCGGCTTTCGCGCGCGCCGGACACTCCGTATAATTGCGTTCATGCCGCGCGACATCGTTCCGTCGGTGTGTCCGCACGATTGCCCAAGCGTTTGCGCGCTCGCGGTCGAGCGGCTCGATGCGCGCACCATCGGGCGCGTGCACGGCGCGCCGGACCATCCCTATACCGTCGGCGTGGTCTGCGCCAAGGTCGCGCGTTATGGCGAGCGCCAGCATCATCCCGACCGGCTCGGCCGGCCGCTGCGTCGGGTCGGCGCCAAGGGCGAGGGCAGGGGCGCCTATGTGCCGATCGCCTGGGACGATGCGCTCGACATCGTGGCGGAGCGTTTCCTCCGCGCGGCCGGGCGGCACGGCGCGGCCGCAGTGTGGCCGTTCTTCTATGCCGGCACGATGGGCCTGGTGCAGCGCGACGGTATCGAGCGGCTGCGCCACGTCATGGGCTATTCGCGCCAGCATTCCACCTATTGCAACACCCTCGCCGATGCCGGCTGGCGCGCCGGCGTGGGCGCGAAATGGGGCGTCGATCCGCGCGAGATTCCGGAATCCGATCTCGTCGTGATGTGGGGCGGCAACCCGGTTGCGACCCAAGTCAACGTCATGACCTGGATCAGCCGCGCCCGCAAGGAGCGCGGCGCGCCCTTCGTCGTCATCGATCCCTACCGCACGCCGACGGCGGAGGTCGCGGATATTCATCTGATGCCGCGTCCCGGCACGGATGGCGCGCTCGCCTGCGGCGTGATGCACGTCCTGTTCAAGGAAGGCTATGCCGACCTCGACTATCTCGCGCGCCACACGTCCGGGGCCGACGCGCTCGAGACGCATCTTCGTGCCCGCGATCCGGCCTGGGCCGCCGCGATCACCGGCATTCCGCAAGCCGAGATCGTCGCCTTCGCACGGCTCTACGGCCAAACGAAGCGCAGCTACATCCGCATCGGCTATGGCTTCTCGCGCAGCCGCAACGGCGCGGCCCAGCTCTTTGCCGCGAGCTGCCTGCCGGCGGTGACCGGCGCATGGCAGTATCCGGGCGGCGGCGCGCTCTATTCCAATGCAGGGCTCTTCGGTCTCGACCGGACGCTGATCGAGGGGCTCGACCGCCGCGACCGCGCGATTCGCGTGCTCGACCAGTCGCGCATCGGCCCGATCCTGACCGGCGACAGGCGCGATCTCGGCGCCGGTCCACCGGTCACGGCGATGCTCGTGCAGAACACCAACCCGATCGCAGTCGCGCCCGAATCGCTCAAGGTGCGGGCGGGGCTCGCGCGCGAGGATATCTTTCTTTGCGTGCACGAGCAGTTCCTGACCGAGACCGCCGCCATGGCCGACATCGTGCTGCCGGCGACGACCTTCCTCGAGCACGACGACATCTACATTGCCGCCGGCCACACCTTCCTTCAGGTGGCGCGCAAGGTGATCGAGCCTTACGCCGAGGCGCGTTCCAACCACGATGTCATCTGCGGCCTGGCGCGGCGCCTCGGCGCCGAGCATCCCGGCTTCGCCATGACCGCGTGGGAGATCATCGACGCGACGCTCGCCCGGTCGGGCCTGCCCGATGCGGCGACAATCCACGCCGCCGGTGGGCGCGACATGGCGCTGCCTTTTGCCGAGGCGCATTTCCTTACCCGCTTCGGCCATCGCGACGGGCGCTTTCATTTCCGCGCCGACTGGGCCGAGATCGGGCCCGATCACCAGGCGCTACCGGCGCTTCCCGATCACGTCGCGGCGATCGAGGCGGAGGATGAAGCCCATCCCTTCCGCATGATTGCGCCGCCCGCGCGCTCGTTCCTCAACACGTCGTTCAACAACACGCCGTCGAGCACGGCGCGCGAGGGCGGTCCCGTCGTGCGTATCCATCCCGCCGACATGGCCGCACTCGGCTTCGGCGACGGCGCCCAGGTCCGACTCGGCAATCGTCGCGGCAGCGTCGTCCTTGCGGCGCGCGAATTCGCCGGCGTGCAGCGCGGCGTCGTGGTGGTCGAGGGCATCTGGCCCAATCACGCCTTCGCCGAGGGGATCGGCATCAACGCGCTGACCAGCGCCGATCCCGGCCTGCCCAATGGCGGCGCGGTCTATCACGATACTGCCGTCTGGATCCGGCCGGCCTAGCGGCCTCCCGTGCGGCGGGCCGACGTGGCATCATTGAACGTGGCGCCGGCCGCTCTGGACTTGGGGCGGGATCAGCGCCCATATAACCGCACATGAGCGACGATCCAAAGGGTGGAAATCCGGTTCCGGCGCCCGGCCGGACCGACGCGGTCGACGCCTTTCTGCGCCAGGTCGCGGCGATGCCGGCGGCACGGCCGACGCGTGGGCGCGGACGACTGATCTTCGCCATGGATGCGACGGCAAGCCGCGGGCCGACCTGGGATCGCGCCTGTCGCCTGCAAGGGGAAATGTTCGAGGCCACCGCGGGATTGGGCGGCCTCGAGGTGCAACTGGTGTTCTATCGCGGCTTCAACGAGTGCAAGGCGAGCCGGTGGCTGACGACGGCGCCGGCGCTTCATCGCGCCATGCGTGCCGTTTCCTGCGTCGGCGGCGAGACCCAGATTGCGCGCGTGCTGGGCCACGCCGCGAGCGCGGCCAAGGCGGGGCAGGTGGGTGCGCTGGTCTTCGTCGGCGATGCCATGGAGGAGAAGCTCGACGAGCTCTTGGGCGTGGCGGGCGAATTGGCGCTGCTCGGCGTGCCGATTTTTTTCTTTCACGAGGGTGGCGATCCGACGGCCAGCCGCGCCTTCAAGGAGATCGCGCGCGTTACCCGCGGCGCCTATTGCCCGTTCGATGCCGGCAGCGCCGAGCAGCTCCGTGCGCTCCTGGGGGCAGTCGCGGCCTACGCGGTCGGTGGGCGACGGGCGCTCGCCGATTATGGCAGGCGCGCCGGCGGTGCCGCACTGTTGCTCGCGCGCAGCCTCGATGGCCCCTAGGCCGAGGGAGCCGCGGTCCCGTGCCCTTCTTCATCGGCGGCATCGTTCTTCTTCTGCTGCTGCTCGTGGCGGCGCGGGGCTTCGTCAATACCGATCCGGCGCGGCTCGGGCGCTTCATCCGATGGTTCCTGATCAGCCTCGGTGCCTTCGGCGCGTGCGCCGTCGTGGTGCTGCTCGTCGCCAGCGACCGGTTGGGCCCGGCACTCGCGCTGATGGGTTTCCTCGCGCCGGTCATCGTCCGGGGACGGACGGTATGGCGGCGCTGGCAGAACGCCGGCGGGCCGCGCGCGGGCAACACCTCGGAGGCCACGACCCACTATCTCCGCATGCGCCTCGACCACGACACCGGTGGCATGAGCGGCACCGTGCTCAAGGGTCGGTTCGCCGGACGCCGGCTCGACGAACTCGCGGAGAGCGACCTCATCGAACTGTGGCGGGAATGCCGCCTCGGCGACGAAGCCTCGGCCCGGCTGATGGAGAGCTATCTCGACCGGCTTGGCGCCGACTGGCGCGGCGCGGCCGGTGCGGACGCCCGGTCGGGTGCGTCCCCGAACGACACGATGACGCGAGAGGAGGCCCTGGCCATTCTCGGCCTCGTCCCCGGCGCCACGGCGGCGCAGGTCAAGGAGGCGCACCGCAGTCTGATGATGAAACTCCATCCCGACCACGGCGGTTCTACTTATCTCGCCGCGAAGATCAATCGCGCTAAGGAGATCCTGCTCGACGCTTGAGGAGCGCTCCGAGCACCGCCAACAAGCATGATGAACCGTCGTCGCGTCCGCTATAATTGCAGCGGCGCTCCCAACATAGGAATGACCATGCCGCAAACGATTCGCAAGGCAGTTTTCCCGGTCGGGGGTCTCGGCACGCGCTTTTTGCCGGCCACCAAGGCGATGCCCAAGGAGATGCTGCCGGTCGTCGACAAGCCGCTCATCCAATACGCGGTCGAAGAGGCGCGGGCGGCCGGCATCGAGGAATTCATCTTCGTGACCGGGCGCTCCAAATCGGCGATCGAGGATCATTTCGACCGCTCCTACGAGCTCGAGACGACGCTGCGCGAGCGCGGCAAGGACGCGCAGGTCATCGCTGTCACTGCCTGCCTGCCCGATCCCGGCCAGATCGCCTATACGCGCCAGCAGGACCCGCTCGGCCTCGGCCATGCGGTGTGGTGCGCGCGCAATCTCGTCGGCGACGAGGCCTTTGCCGTGCTGCTCGCCGACGACCTCATTCTTGCGGAAAGGCCGTGCCTGGCGCAGATGGTCGACGCCTATCGTCAGGAGGAAGGCAATTATGTCGCGGTGATGGACGTACCGCGCGCGCACACCAACCGCTACGGCATTCTCGACATCGCCGCGGATGACGGGCGTCTCGTCAAGGTCAAGGGTGTGGTCGAAAAGCCCGAGCCCGCGACCGCGCCTTCGACCCTCAGCATCATCGGCCGCTATATCCTCCAGCCCGAAGTGTTCGACCATCTGTCGCAGACGCAGCGCGGTGCCGGCGGCGAGATCCAGCTTACCGACGCGCTGGCACGGTTGATCGGCGACGGCAACCGTCCGTTCGTCGGCTTGCGCTTCGACGGCCGGCGCTTCGACTGCGGCGACAAGGTCGGCTTCCTCCAGGCCAACATCGCGTTCGCGTTGGCCCGGCCCGACATGGCGCGTGACGTGCGCCGTATTCTCACCGAATATTGCTGAACACGAGCAAAAGTATGAACGAAAGCGGAATGGTCGCAGGCCACCGGTTCGATCCGACCATCCTGCGCGAATACGACATTCGCGGCGTGGTCGGCGGGACGCTCGGCGCTGCCGACGCCACGGCCGTCGGGCGCAGCTTTGCCGCCGTAGTGCGCGCGGCGGGGGGGAAAAGCGTTGCGGTCGGCCGTGATGGACGGCTGAGTTCGCCCGAACTCGAGGCGGCGCTGATCGCCGGCCTCGTTGCGTCCGGCATCGACGTGGTGCGGATCGGCCTCGGTCCGACGCCGATGCTCTATTACGCCGTCAACACGCAGGGCGTCGATGGCGGGCTCATGGTGACGGGCTCGCATAACCCGCCCGACCACAACGGCTTCAAGCTGATGCTCGGCCGAAAGGCGTTCTTCGGCGCCGACATCCAGCGGCTCGGCACGATCGCCGCGTCCGGGAATTTTCCCGCGGGCCAGGGCCGGACGGAAGAGCGCTCGGTTGCGGAGGCTTATATCGATCGGCTGGTGGCCGATTTCAGGGGAGGCCGCGCGCTCGGCGTCGTCTGGGATGCCGGCAACGGCGCCGCGGCGGCGGTGCTGAAGCGCCTCACCGACCGTCTTCCCGGCCGCCATTTTCGCCTCAACGACACCGTCGACGGCACCTTTCCGGCCCATCATCCCGATCCGACCGAGCCCAAAAACCTTGTCCAGCTCCAGGAAGCGGTGGTGCGCGAACGCTGTGACCTCGGCATCGCCTTCGATGGCGACGGCGACCGGATTGGCGTCGTTGACGGACAGGGCCGCATCCTGTGGGGCGATCAGTTCATGGTGCTGCTGGCCGAGGAGGTCATTCGCGACCGGCCCGGCGCGATCATCATCGCCGACGTGAAGGCGAGTCAGGTGCTGTTCGACGAGATCGCGCGCATGGGTGGCACGCCGCTGATGTGGCGGACCGGCCATTCCCTCATCAAGAGCAAGATGGCCGAGGTCGGGGCACCACTCGCCGGCGAGATGAGCGGCCACATTTTTTATGGCGACCGGTATTACGGCTACGACGATGCGCTCTATGCCGCGGTGCGGCTCCTCGGCATTCTTGCCCGGGGCGGCGAGAGCCTCGCCGCGTTGCGCGACCGCCTGCCGCGGGTGGTGAACACACCCGAATTGCGGTTTCCTTGCCCCGACAATCGGAAATTCGCGATCATCGATGCAGTGCGGGAGCGGCTGAAGCGTGCCGGTGCCGACATGTCGGATATCGACGGCGTGCGCGTGCGCGACGCGGACGGCTGGTGGCTGTTGCGCGCCTCAAACACACAGGATGTTCTGGTCGCACGGGCCGAGGCGGCGGACGAAGCCGGGCTCGGCCGGCTCAAGGCGCGGCTGGCGGACGAGCTGCGCGCCTGCGGCGTGACGCCGCCGCCGGAATTCTGATCGTCGCCGGGATCAGCGCGCGGTCGCGACCTGCGTTCCGTTGGGAGCGAACACGACGCAGTTGCGGTGACTCCTGTGCAGGACGCGGCAAGCCGCCTGCGCGCCGGACTCGGTGAAATTGACGATGCGCCCGCGGTAGAGCCGGCCCTTCGTGCCCGGTGACGGCGCGAGCACGCGGATCGATCGGCCGCGGTGGGCGGGAATCCTGTGGAGGTCGAGCCAAGCGACGTGTTCCGCCGTGGCGCGGCGCGAGAAGGCGCCGATCTGGATGCTCCAACCGTCACGCCGCTGCTGGACGCGGCGCTCATGCACTGCGTGGCTCGGAGGCGTCGCCGCTTCGGCGCGACCGACCGGAGAAAGCGCGGCGATGGCGCGGCGGGCGCTGTGCGTCAGCGTATCGTCGCCACGCGTGGAATTCGGGTCGTCCGCCACTTCGGTGCCCGTGCCGGCAGGACGGGCGAACGCCGCGTTCAGCAGCGCCGCCATCTGCATATCACGGGAATGAGCCGATTCGCCGCCCATGACCACGCCGATGAGGCGGCGCCCGTCGCGCACCGCCGAGGCCGCGAGATTGAACCCCGACGCGTGGATATAGCCGGTCTTGATCCCGTCCATTCCCGCATAGCTGTTCATCAGGTGATTGTGATTGGCGTAGGTCACGCCGTGAAAGCTGAAATCCTCGGTGGCGAAGTAGTGATAATCCTGGGGAAAATTTCGGTAGAGCGCGCGCGCGAGTATGGCGAGGTCGCGGGCCGTGGTGACGTTGGCGGTATTGGGCAGGCCCGAGGCGTTGGCGAAGTTGGTGTGCAGCATGCCGAGGCGACGGGCCTCGCGCGTCATCCGCAAAGCGAAGGCCGGTTCGCTCCCGGCCAGGTTTTCCGCGAGCACCACGGCGGAGTCATTGGCGGAATGGGTCACGATCGAGTAGATGAGGTCGTGGACCGTGATCGTCTCGCCCGGTCGCAGGCCGAGCTTGGAGGGTACCTGGGCCGCGGCATGCGCGGACACGGTGAACCGCTGACCGAGCGTGATCTGGCCCTGCTCGAGCGCCTTGAAGGTCAGAAACAGCGTCATCATCTTGGTCAGCGACGCCGGATAATTCTGGGCGTCGGGATCATGGGCCATGATGACCCGGCCGGTCGCGGCATCGATGACGATGGAGGAATAATGGGCGAACGCTGGTGCGCCCATTGCGAAAAACAGCGCCGCGCCTGCGGCGAGCATCCGTGTCCGGCGCAACCCCATGGCAATCCCAAGACGTCGCAGCAAAAATTTTACCATTTCGCCCCCGCGGCATTCGGCCGTTCGGTCCAATTCAACTCCCGGGAGAGTAAAGAAAGGCTGGACCCGTTGTCCAGATTTTCGTTGGAATTCCGCGAAATTCGACCGGGCTTATATATGCCGCATTAAGAATCGCGCATTGGTCCCGGCTGGGGCTCGCCGCGCCATCGGTCGTGCGCCCGGGCGGGCCTGTTTTGCGTTGCACCATCAGGCTTGAAGAAGCTCCATCCCGGTGCTATATTTGTGATGCTGCATTGCAGCATAATGCTGCGGCGCCATTGCTTCTTGAGCCAGGGGTGCATCATGCCCGCCAAATCCAAGAAATCCACCGTCGTCGCGACCGCCATGATCGAGGGGCCGGAGAGCACGCCGGCTGCGGCGCCGTTTCCGACCCTCGGTCTCGACTCGCTCAGCCTCGAATCGCTTGCCGATCTCGGGCGCGAGAATCTGGCCGCGGTCGCCCAGGCCAATCGCGCGCTGTCCGAAGGGATGCAGGCGATCGGCCAGGAGATACTGCTCTATGCCCGCAGCTCGCTCGAAAGCGCGAGCCAGACCGCGACCGCCCTGCTCGGCGCGAAGACGCTTGACGAGGTGATCCAACTCAACAGCGATCTTGCCCAGGAGAGCCTCAAGGCCCTCCTCGCGCGTTCCGCCAAGCTGTCCGAAATGGGGGTCACCGTGGCGAGCGAGACGCTGGCGCCGCTGGGCGTCCGGGTCGAGGCCACGATCACCAAGTTCGCGAAGCCAGCGATGCCGTGAGGCGCGCGGGATGGGCGGTGTACGGGACCCGGCCATGGCCGGGTCTTTTTTTTCGCTTCACGGCGTTCACCAACGCGGCCACCACTGCGGCGATCGCCGCCGGTGAACGGAATTTTGAACGCCCGCCGCCGCGGCGCCCACGCAAAACCTCTTCCCCCCACGGCACGGGACCCAATATCATGGGAAAGCTAGGACCGGAGCGAGACTTAGCCTGCTGCGATGAGCGATACCGAAAAGCGAAACGGCAGCGAGGGACCGGCCACCGGGGTGATCGTCAAGGCCAAGCCCAAGACGAAAAAGCCCTCGATGTACAAGGTCCTGATGCTGAACGACGACTACACGCCGATGGAGTTCGTCGTGCATATCCTCGAGCGGTTCTTCAACAAGACGCGCGAGGAGGCGACGCGGATCATGCTGCACGTCCATCGTCGTGGCGTCGGCGTGTGCGGGGTCTATACTTACGAGGTCGCCGAGACCAAGGTGACCCAGGTGATGGATTTCGCCCGCCAGCACCAGCACCCGCTGCAATGTACCTTGGAGAAGGACTGAGCCGAGCCCGCAAGTGATGAAACGGAAAGCCCCGTCGGATAAAGGAACAGGCGTGCATGCTGTCGCGCAACCTTGAGAAAACCCTTCACCGCGCCCTCGCTTACGCCAATGAGCGGCGGCACGAATACGCCACGCTCGAGCACCTCTTGTTGGCGCTGACCGAGGACCAGGATGCGCTCGCGGTTCTGCGCGCCTGCTCGGTCGACATCGAGAAGCTGCGGCGCGAGCTCATCAACTACGTCGATCACGAGCTCACCAATCTCGTGTCGAACCACGCCGACGACGCCAAGCCGACCGCGAGCTTCCAGCGCGTGCTGCAGCGTGCGGCGATCCATGTGCAATCGTCGGGGCGCGAGGAGGTGACGGGCGCGAACGTGCTGGTCGCCATGTTCGCCGAGCGCGAGAGCCATGCCGTCTATTTCCTGCAGGAACAGGACATGACGCGCTTCGATGCCGTGAACTACATCTCGCACGGCATCGCCAAGGCGCCGGGCCGCACCGAGACGCGCCGCGTCCAGGGCGCCGACGAGGAGGAGCGCAACGACAAGCAGCAAAAACGCGGGCACGACGCGCTCGACGCCTATTGCGTCAACCTCAACAAGAAGGCGCGCAGCGGCAAAATCGATCCGCTCATCGGCCGCGAGCAGGAGGTGGAGCGCACGATCCAGATACTGTGCCGCCGCTCGAAGAACAACCCGCTCTATGTCGGCGACCCGGGCGTTGGCAAGACCGCGATTGCCGAGGGTCTCGCCCGGCGCATCGTCCAGCGCGAGGTGCCGGAGGTGCTGCAGAACAGCACCATCTTTGCCCTCGACATGGGGGCGCTCCTGGCCGGCACGCGCTATCGCGGCGATTTCGAGGAGCGGCTCAAGGCGGTGCTCGCCGAGTTGGAAGCGATGAGCGGCGCCATCCTGTTCATCGACGAGATCCACACTGTGATCGGCGCCGGCGCGACGAGCGGCGGGGCGATGGACGCCTCGAATTTGCTGAAGCCCGCGCTCGCCAGCGGCAACATCCGCTGCATCGGCTCGACCACCTACAAGGAATACCGCAACTACTTCGAGAAGGACCGCGCCCTCGTCCGCCGCTTCCAGAAGATCGACGTGAACGAGCCGACGGTCGAGGATTCGGTCAAGATCCTGCGCGGCCTCAAGCCCTATTACGAGCGCCATCACAAGGTGCGCTACACCGCCGAGGCGCTGCGCGCGGCCGTCGAGCTGTCGCATCGCTATATCGGCGACCGCAAGCTTCCCGACAAGGCAATCGACGTGATCGACGAAGTGGGCGCGGCGCAGATGCTGGTGCCGGAGAATCGCCGGCGCAAGACCATCACGGCGCGCGAGGTCGAGGCGATCGTCGCGACCATCGCCCGCATTCCGCCCAAGAGCGTCTCGCGCGACGACCGCGAGATCCTGAAGAACCTGGACCGCGACCTCAAGACCATGGTGTTCGGCCAGGACAAGGCTATCGAGGCGCTGACCGCCGCCATCAAGCTCGCCCGCGCCGGCCTGCGCGATGCGGAGAAGCCGATCGGCAGCTATCTATTCTCGGGCCCGACCGGCGTCGGCAAGACCGAGGTGGCGCGTCAGCTCGCGCGCACGCTTGGCATCGAGCTGACCCGCTTCGACATGTCGGAATACATGGAGCGGCACACGGTCTCGCGCCTCATCGGCGCGCCACCGGGCTATGTCGGTTTCGATCAGGGCGGGCTCCTGACGGACGCGGTCGACCAGCATCCGCATTGCGTGCTGCTGCTCGACGAGATCGAGAAGGCCCATCCCGATCTCTTCAACATCCTGTTGCAGATCATGGATTACGGCAAGCTCACCGACCATAACGGCAAGTCGGTCGACTTCCGCAACGTCATCCTGATCATGACCACCAATGCCGGCGCGGCCGATCTGGCCAAGCCCGCGATCGGCTTCGGCAGCGAGGTCCGCGTGGGCGAGGACGAGGAGGCGATCACCCGGCTGTTCACGCCCGAGTTCCGCAACCGGCTCGACGCTATCATCTCGTTCGCCGCACTCGCGCCCGAGACGATCGGCCGCGTCGTCGACAAGTTCATCCTCCAACTCGAGGAACAGCTCGCCGACCGCAACGTCACGATCGAGCTCGACAACGACGCGCGGAAATGGCTGGGCGAGAAGGGTTATGACCGGCTGTTCGGCGCGCGGCCGCTCGCCCGCGTCATCCAGGAGCACATCAAGAAGCCGCTCGCCGAGGAGCTGCTGTTCGGCAAGCTCACCAAGGGCGGCACCGTCCGGGTGCGGCGCGACGGCGACAAGCTCGTCTTCACCTTCATCGAGCTGCCCGGTCCCAAGGCCCCCGTGCCCAAGGAGCCGGAATTCGTCGAGTGAACGCCAAGAAGGCCGCGCGAGCGGCCTTCTTCATCAACAGGGAAGGCCGCGCGAGCGGCCTTCTTTGTCAGCGGCGTGGGCGCGGCGACGGCTCAGCGCCAGTGATGCCAGCCCCAGCCGGCATGGATGCCGATATAGGGCGGGCCGTAATAGGCCGGATAGGGATAATACGAGGGATAGGGATAAGGATAATACGCCGGCGGATAAGCGGGATACGCATAGCCCGGGGCGGGCGGGTAGGGCGGCGGGCCGCTCGCCACCGCCGGGACCGTATTGCCCTTCGACGCCATGCACTGGGCATAGTCGATATCGTAGCGCTGCTGGAAACTGGCGCCGGATAGAGCCGCGGCATTGGCCCCGGCAGCGCTGCCGAGCAGGAGCCCGCCGCCGGCACCGGCCACGGCGCCGGCGGCGGGATTGCCGGCCGCGGCGCCGATCGCGGCGCCCGCCGCTGCCCCGAGCAGCGTTCCCACCGCTGCGCTGTTGATGGCGCTCTGCTGCGACGCCTCTGCCGGCCCGATCCCAAGCTGTTGCGCGGCGTATTGCCGGCAGGCGACGTCATCCTGCTGGAACTGCGCCATGCTCTTGCCCTTGGGCGGGTAGACCGCGATGGAGGGCCCGGTCGGCGGCGCGACGGCACAGGCACCAAGCGCCAGGGTCGCGGCGAGGGCGATGACGGGCGATGCGCGCAGCATGGTCTAACCCCTGTGCGAAGGTCACGGATAACGACAGATATAGATATAGATATGGTGCGACGGTGGCGGGCATCCCCGCCAAGCCTATTCCGGGTCGTGGCGGAATGGCGACAGGGCCTCTTCGAGCGAGTCCATCTCGTGCTCGACCGCACGGCGTTCGCGGGCGAGGAATTCCTCGACCGCACGCGCGAAGGCGGGATCGCGAATCCAGTGTGCGCTGTAGGTCGGCATCGGCAGGTAGCCGCGCTGGATCTTGTGCTGGCCCTGCGCGCCCGCCTCGACGCGTTTGAGGCCGCGGGCGATCGCGAAGTCGATCGCGCGGTAATAGCAGGCCTCGAAATGGAGGAACGGGAAATCGCCGTTGCAGCCCCAGTTGCGGCCGTAGAGCGTATCGGTGCCGCAGAGATTGAGCGCGCCGGCGACATAGCGCTTGCCCTGGCGCGCCATCACCAGCACGACCTGATCGGCCATCCGCGCACCCAGCAGGTCGAAAAACGCGCGGGTGAGATAGGCCGAGCCCCATTTGCGGTCGGAGGTCGAGATGTAGAAGTCGAAGAATGCATCCCAGTGGCGCGTCTCGAGATCGCTGCCCGTCAGCGTCTCAATCTCGACCCCAGCCGCCAGCGCATCCCGCCGCTCGCGCCGAATCTGCTTGCGCTTACGTGCGTTGAGCGCGCCGAGGAAGTCGTCGAAAGTGGTGTAGCCCTGGTTCTCCCAATGGAACTGCCGGCCGACGCGTTGCAGGAACCCGGCTGTGCCGAGCCGGTCCCATTCGCCTTCGGTGGGGAAGTTGACGTGCAGCGACGAGACCTTGTGCCGGCGCGCCACCTCGACCATCGCCGCCACCAGCAAATCGGCGGTGTCGGGCGCGGCCGCGGGATGAACCAGCAGCCGCGGCCCGGTCGCCGGCGTGAATGGGACCGCCGACAACAGCTTGGGATAATACCGGCCGCCGGCCCGCTCCAGTGCCGATGCCCAGCCGTGATCGAACACGTATTCGCCATAGGAATGGCTCTTGAGGTACATCGGTACCGCGCCGAGGACTCGGCCTGCTTGGTCCTCGAGCACGAGATGCTGCGGCAGCCAGCCGGTCCGGGAGACCGCCGAGCGACTCGCCTCGAGCGCCTCGAGAAAAGCGTGCGCGAGGAATGGATTGTCGCCCCCCGCGCAGGCATCCCATGCCGCCGCCGGCACGTCCTTCAATTGCTCGACCACGCGGATGCTGAGGCGATCGCCGCCATCGGCCATGAAATCTTGCTCCCGTCGCGCGCGCCTTGGCGCAAGCATAGCCCGTTCGCGCCCCGTCCTGCCACTGTCGCCGCGAAACGGCCGCAATCCCCGGCTATGGCGGGGCATGCGCCTGCGCACGTTAGCTCTCGCCGCTTTAGTCGCCGCCGGACTCGGGCTTGTCGCTGCGAATCGGGCGGCGGCGGCGATGCTGGGCGATGCCGCAGTGCCGTTCCGCGCCGAGCGCACCGTCACCGTCAACGGTCACAGTTACGTGGGCCCGCTCTATTCGGAGCCTGGCCATCAGCGGCACGAGCAGGATCTGCTTGGGCTGCACGAGGTGTTCCTGCTCGATACCGAGTCCGCGCGCGGCTATCTCGTGCTGCCGAGCCTGCGGACCTATGTCGAATTCCCGTTCCCGGCGCTGATGGCGGAGCTCGACTCGCCGGATCTGCTCAGCCATCCCGTCGGCAAGGAGACGGTTGCCGGCATCGCCACCACGAAGTACCGGGTCGACCACATCGCCCGCGACGGCAGCCGCGCCACCGGCTTCCTGTGGCTGAGCCGGTCGCGGGTGCTGATGAAGCTCGACGTGACGGTGACGCGCCACAAAGGCGGCAAGAAGCTGACCATCGCCATGCAGCTTTCGCATGTCGCGGTCGGGCCAGTCGATCCGGCGCTGTTCGTGCTGCCGACTGACCTCGTCAAGCTGCCGTCGGATGCGCTGGGGCCGCTGCTGGGCGGCAATTCCCACTGAAGAAAAGAAGCCGGCCCTCGCAAGAAGGCCGGCCAGTCAACTGCTGCGCGTGGTCCCTCGCCGGCAGGCGAGGGTGACCGTGGTATGCGGGCAATCGCCCCGCTATCCCCACTTCACAAAAAAAAGGGAATTATATACTTGACTCCCTCGGGTGCGGTTTTCCGGCCGGTTTCTATTCCTTATTCCCAAGCCAAATCTGCACTACGCCGGGGCCGGCAGACTGCGATGGGAGTACCGGAGCCGCATACGCATCCGTAATCGACTCGTCGTTCAGTGCCCTAGCAAGCGTTTCTGCAATTTCTTTCGATTGTGGCAGCCCT